>DATFSM010000154.1:0-40528 GCA_035262625.1 Bryobacteraceae bacterium | reverse complement strand
CGCGTCGGCGCGAAACCGTTCCGCGCCGCTCACCAGCCACAGATCGAGGCGATCTTCGAGCGCTCCGAGGTCCGAAATCAGCTCAGTCGAATAGCCTTCCGGATCGTCGACGAGGTACCCCGGATGGACTTTAAAGAATTTGGCGAGAAGCATCCGCGTGGTGTTAGTGAGATGCGGACGCGTTCCGTTTTCGATTTGCGATAGGTAAGACTGCGAGAACGGCTTTTTCAGCTCTTTCTTGATCGCCCGCGCCACTTCCAGTTGCGTCAGGGCGCGGTCCAGACCGCGCAGGGCGCCCTCGACTTCCCGGAGGTAGCGAATTTTCTCGCCCAGCCTCATATTGCAATCTGTGATTACAGTATTGCAAAATGCGATAGGAGTCAAGGGGGTATTTTGCGGACTCCGGCGCGCTAGACTGTAGCCTTGAAGCGGACCCTCCGCATCCTTTTGATTGCAACGATCGTGGCGGCTGCGATCCTCTATTCGGCCGATTGGGCGGCCTTTCAGTTCCACATCCCGAAGAACCGGGAACTATACGCCGATGTGCGGGTGGACCAGGTCTATACAGACACCAACAAGTACAACGAGACCGAATACAGCCGCGGGAATCCGGTGATGGAGCGCTGCGTTTACTCGCTCTTTCCGCACGATGGTATGCGGCCCTGCTGGTATGTGCAGCGCCACACAATGCGCGTCACCAACGTCGGCTGATTTTAGCGGGCGTCGCCGAACGGTCCCGTGGGGCCCAGGCGCACGGTCAGAAGTTCGACATCCGTTACCGCGACATGCGGCCCTTGACGAGTACCGGCGGGCGTGATCCAGAATGTTCCAGCGTCGCAGCGTCGGCCGCCGGTATCGACCGTTCCATTGAGAACCATGACGTACTCATCCGCGGGGTGCATATGCGCCGGGATGACGGCGCCCTGGGGGAGCCGTGCGCGATGAATCGATCCATCTTTCACCGGCTGCGCCAGTGGCAGCAGCGTCACACCCGGCAAAGAGTCGATGGTTACCCACCCTGTTGCGTCCCTGTCGAAAAAACGTTGCGGCTCAGCCATTGCTCGTCCTTTCGTTCGGCCCTGCAGTCAGCCAAGAGTTCGGTAATAGACCATCAAATCCGTCGGCGGAGGAGGAAAACCTCCGGCCCTCAACGACGCCGCAACCTGCCCCCGGTGATAGCTGCCATGATTCACCAGGTGAAGCACGATCTGCCAGAGCGGCGACGCGATATCGACATTCTGCCTTCGGTATTCAACGATGCGGTTACAGTCGTCATTTGCGCCGATCTTCTGCCACTCGCGATGGAGAGCCGGCCACAGCTTCTGCAGGTCGATGACGGACGCGGGCGGTGAGAGTTCCTGAATCGCCACGTTACCGTCGCCTTGCACGCGCTTAATCCAGACCATTTCGCCGAGATAAATATGTTGCAGCACGGAGATGTTCTCAGGCATGTCTTTGGCGATGGCGCCGAGCATTCTGTCGTCGGCCCACACCATGAAATCAAGATGCTGTTTGCAAACCGCGGCTCGATCGGAAGACATCGTTTCCATTCTATTCACAGTTCGCGAAACAGTTCGGTACTGAAGTAGCGTTCCATGCGATCGGGAAACACCGTGACAACATGAGCCCCGTGTCCGAGCCTGCGTGAGATGCGCGCCGCCGCGCAGTAATTCAATCCGGAACTCGGCCCTACGGGATAACCTGCCGCCATGATGCGCCGCGCCGCGGAGATAGCCTCGGCGGCGTGAATCTCGAGCGTTTCGAGACCGGGGAGCCGATCCTCGCGGAACAACTGCGATACGGATTGAACCACGCCCGGGATCCTCGAACTGTAGCTGCAGCATTCGGGATCGGAATCGAGATAGTCGATCGGCTTGGCGTAGACGGGTATCGACCCGGGGCAGCCTTCGAAGAGACCTACCAGCGTTCCGCCCGTACCTACTCCGCTGACCACCGCAGTGACATCAGGAAGCGCCGCGCGAATTTCAGCCGCCGTGCCGAGTTTATGGGCTTCGACGTTGAGTTCGTTCGAAAATTGTCGCGGCAGGAAGGCGCCATACTGCCTGCCCAACCGCTCGCATTCCGCAATGGCTTCCGCGATTCCCGATTCCCTGGGTGTTTTGCGAATCTCGCCGCCGAACGCGCGGATCATCATCGCGCGTTCATCGCTTACGCCCTCCGGCATCACCGCCATGAAGCGCAGACCGAGCTGCGCGCACGCGAGCGCCATCGCGATGCTGGTGGAGCCGCTCGAAGCCTCGATCACCAGGTCGCCGGGTTTGAGCTGCCCGTCGTCGATCGCGCGGCTCAAGATATAGCGCGCAACGCGGTCTTTGGTTGAGCCACTCGGATTGAACAGCTCGAGCTTGCACCAGACCGGTTCACCAGGATCGAATTCCAGCCGCACCAGTGGTGTCGGCGCAACGGGGTTCCGCATAAACATCATGTTAGGCGTGCTACCCTGGCGGCAGTGAATCCGCCGTCGGGAACATTTCTCGCAAAAGTGCGCGAGGGCGTCATCCAGCTTCCGCCTCCGTTGAAGCGTTTCTGCGAGGCGAGTGGATGGACACTCTTTGCGGTTTCGATGCGGGATGACAGCAGTCTCGAACTTCGTCCGATCTTGCCTGGCGACAGCGCTGCCGATCCGATTGTTACGGACACATTACAGGACAGGCTGCCGCACTCGAGTCTCTCCCATGAAGGAAAACTCTGGATTCCGGCGTCCATTCGAGGACCATTGAGACTCGGTGAACAAAGCGTAATGATGCGGATCGAAGGAGATGTCATGGCCGTCTATCTGCGCAATGTGTTCGAGACGCTTGGCTTTGGTCCTTAGACTCGCTGTCCTTGTTAAAGTGGGAGCAACGGAGAGAAAAAGATATGCCCGTAGTGGAACCCCCTACTGTTAGCGCCCCTGAGGTCGCTTCTGCGAGTCCGCAAGCGCCCGGTCGCAGCCCGGACGAAATCGCACTCGATCTGATGAAATTCATCGCAGTCACTACCGGTTACGGAAAGTCCGCACAAACGGGCGCCGGTTTTTCAGGGAAGCCCGGCAACCGTTCGCCCGAAGAGCAGACCGACGCATTGCTCGAATTGTTCGACCGCTGCCGGAAGGCCGTAAGAAAAGAGAACTGACCCGTTCAACCTTCCATCCAAGCCGTTCGATGGAAATGCGAACTATTTAGGCCTCTGCAGCGTCTAATACGACATGAAGGCGAATCGAACACTGTGGAACGAATACCGCGCCACATGGAAAGTGTTCGCGCGTGAGACGGATCGGCTGCAGGCTTGTACTGAGATTGGCGACCAGGCTCAGATCGAGTCGGCGCGCGCGGCGGTAGAGCAGGCGCGCGTTGCGCACAACATAGCCCGGGACCGCCTCGCGGAACGGCTGGCCGATGGTCTGCCTACGCCGGACACGCGCGAGCAGGAAAAAACCATGTCGGTCGGCGCGCTCTAGCGTCACCGCGATCCGCTGCTCACAAAAGCGGCGCGGACAAAGTAGTCCCGCGCTGTGACCTTAACGAAACAATAACAATCCAGATTGCTTCTTGGCTGCCTGCTGGAGACGATGCTGCTCAGACGAGCACTGTAAAAGCTGTTTCGGTACGCTGTACGGGCCGGTACAGCGTATCGCGCTCGATCGGTGTTCGTCCCGCCAGACGAATCAGCCGTAGTAGCTCCCCGCGGCGAAGGGACTGCGAAACAGTTGATCCCGCGTCGTGGTAAATCTTCTCCTCGACTACGGTTCCATCGATGTCGTTGGCGCCGAAACGAAGAGCAATCTGGGCGATCTTGGGCGTCAGCATCACCCAATACGCCTTGATGTGCGGAACGTTATCCAGCATCAGGCGCGCGATGGCGATGTTCTTGAGATCGTCGAAGCCGGTGGTCTTCGGGATATGCGAAAGCGCGGTGTTATCGGGATGAAACGCGAGTGGGATGAACGTCACGAATCCCTTCGTGTCGTCCTGCAGCGCGCGCAAGCGAACCAGATGATCCACGCGATCTTCTTCGTTTTCGATGTGACCGTAGAGCATCGTGCAGTTCGAGTGCAGCCCCAGCTCATGCGCAGTGCGCGCCGTTTCGAGCCATTCGTCACCCGTAAGCTTGTGGTCGCAGATGATCCGGCGTACACGGTCCGAAAAGATTTCAGCGCCGCCGCCCGGTAGCGAATCCATGCCCGCATCGCGCAGACGGATCAGCACATCGCGAATCGGCATCTTCTCGCGCCGCGAGAAGTAGCCAATCTCGACCATCGTGAACGCTTTCAGATGAACCTGCGGGAAGCGCTCTTTCAGCCCCGCCAGCATCTTGCAGAACCACTCGAGGTTCAGTTCCGGATGCAGCCCGCCCACGATGTGGAATTCGGTGATCGCTTCGTTCCATCCGGCGCCCGCGGTCTCCCAAACCTGTTCCAGCGTCATCGTGTACGACTTAGGATCGCGCTTCTGCTTGCCGAACGCGCACAGGCGGCAACTCGCGACGCAGACATCGGTCGGATTGATATGGCGGTTGACGTTGAAGTACGTCACGTCGCCATGCATGCGCTCGCGGACGAGGTTCGCCATATAGCCGAGCCCGAGCAGGTCGTTCGTGCGATACAGGCTGACGCCGTCCTCGTAGGACAGCCGTTCGCCCGCCTCGACTTTGTCGCGGATGGGCAGCAACTGGCGGTCTTCGAAGTGAACTTTCATTGAATATTTCGGTTATGCGTGAAGATGTCCGCGGCCCAGAACACGAAGAATAACACGCTGACCCAGCCGTTCATGGTGAAAAACGCCGCATTGACGCGCGAGAGATCCGTCGCTTTAACGAGACTGTGCTCGTAGACGAGAAGCGCCGTGACAGCCGCCACTCCGGTGAGCGCAAGCGGACCAAGTTGAAGCTGCAGAACCAAGGCCAGCAGCGAAACGATCATCAGCACATGCAATGCGCGCGCGACAAACAGCGCCTTCGCGATGCCGAGCGCTCGCGGGATGCTGTAAAGCTCCGACTCGCGGTCGAACTCGAAATCCTGGCAGGAATAGATGATGTCGAAGCCGGCTGTCCAGAAGGTGACGGCGGCTGTAAGCCAGAGGATGCGCGGGTCGAGCGAGCCTCGAACGGCGATCCACGCGGCCGCCGGCGCGATCCCCAGAGCAAAGCCAAGGACAATGTGCGAGAAGTGCGTGAATCGCTTCGTGTACGAGTAAAGCAGCACGATCGCCAACGCTAAGGGCGCAAGCCGGAAACAAAGCGTGTTCAGCTCCCACGCGGCGAACATGAAGACCGCGCAGGAAACCAATGTGAACCAGCCGCAGAATGTCCGCGAAAGCAACCCCGCGGGGATGTGCCGCGTCTTCGTGCGAGGATTCCGCGCATCGATGTCCGCATCCACCAGCCGGTTGAAAGCCATCGCCGCGGAACGCGCGCCCACCATCGCGACGACGATCCACAGCAGAGTTCTCCAACCGCTCGAAACGAACGATCCGCTCTGGCGGAAGGCCAGCAGAGCGCCGGTAAGCGCAAACGGCAACGCAAACACCGAGTGCTCAAACCGGATCATTTCCAGCGTCAGTCTGAGACGTCTGATCAGCATCCGGGCAACAAACGTTGAGAAGTACCATCTTATCGGATGACAGAAGAACAACTCCGGTCGTTGCTGACGGACGTGAAGAGTGGCGTGACGGATGTCGACGCCGCCCTCGAACGCGTTCGGCACCTGCCGTTCGAGGACATCGGCTTTGCGAAAGTGGACCACCACCGCGTCCTGCGGCACGGTTTGCCGGAAGTGATCTTCGGGCTGGGGAAAACAGCCGACCATGTCATTGGAATCGCCGGAAAACTGCTGGAACGCGGCGGCAACGTCCTCATCACGAGAACCACGCCGCCTATGGCGGAGCGCATCATCGCCGAATTTCCGGGCGCGGAATACTTTCCGCTTTCCGGCGCAATCCGCTTCTGGCGCGAAAAGACGATTACGGGCAAAGGGACAATCGCCGTCGTGTGCGCCGGGACCAGCGATATCCCGATCGCCGAAGAGGCGCGGGTGACTGCTGAGGTCATGGGAAACGAAGTGGATTCCATTCACGACATCGGCGTTGCGGGAATCCACCGACTTCTCAGCCATCACTCCCGGCTTACTGCTGCGCGCGTGGTGATCGTCTGCGCAGGTATGGAAGGCGCCTTACCGAGCGCTGTCGGCGGAATGGTGTCGGTCCCCGTGATCGCCGTACCCACGAGCGTGGGTTATGGCGCGAGCTTTCACGGATTGGCGGCGCTGCTCGGAATGCTGAACAGTTGCTCGAGCAACGTTACGGTCGTGAATATCGATAACGGCTTCGGCGCCGGTTATGTCGCCAGCCTGATCAACCGGCTGTGACTTTCTGATTCGGGTCTTTCTTCTTCCAGCCCTCTTTGATGACCTGGCGCGCACGACCGAGCGCGAGGGCTTTTTCGGGCACCGCATCCGTGATCACGCTGCCTGCCCCGACATACGACTGACTTCCGATCTCGACCGGCGCAACCAGCGTTGAATTGCTGCCGACAAAAGCGCCGTCACCGATATCGGTGCGGTGCTTCTTTTTGCCGTCGTAGTTGCAGGTGATCGTACCGGCGCCGATGTTCACTTTGGCGCCAATTCCGGAATCCCCGAGGTACGCGAGGTGCATAGATTTCGAACCCGCGCCGAGGGTGGTGTTCTTTAGTTCGACAAAGTTCCCGACGTGGGCGCCTTCGGCGAGGTGCGCGTTCATGCGAAGCCGCGCGTACGGACCGACCTGAGCGCTCGCCTCGAGAATCGATCCTGAAATGCTCGAAAATGGAAAGACCTGCGCCTCATCGGCAATCGTAGAATTCTCGATCACGCATGACGACCCGATTCTGCAGTTCGCGCCGATCGTAGTCTTGCCCGAAATCTGCGTGAACGCGCCGATCACCGTATCCTGCCCGATCACGACATCTTCGTCGATCGATACCGTCTCAGGCTTCTCAATCGTAATGCCGTCGAGCATCAATTGCCGGGCTTTTCTTTCGCGCATCATGCGGTCCACGGCGGCAAGTTCGACGCGGTTGTTGATGCCGAGCATTTCGCTCGAATCCTCGCACTTCAGAGCCGTGACGCGGCGCCCCGCCTTGAGCAGAATCGCGATCATATCGGTCAGATAGTATTCGCGCGCCGGATTATCGGGTTTCAGTTGATCGACATATTTCCAGAACGCCGCCGCATCGAAGCAATAGAACCCGACATTAATCTCATTCAGAGCAAGCTGCCCAAGCGTCGCAGCCTTGTGCTCGACGATGGCTTCGACATCCCCGCCCGGCCCACGAACGATTCGCCCGTACCCGGTGGGATCGTCAAGATCCGTCGTAATCATCGCGGCGCCCGATCCCGTCTCCTGAAAAAGCCGGATCAGCCTCTCCAGTGTTGCCGGACGGATGAGCGGACAATCGCCATTGAGCACAAGAAGAATTCCGCCGAACCCAGCCAACTGATCCCGGCCACACATCACCGCGTGACCGGTACCGAGTTGCTCCGTCTGACGGACAGATCGAGCGCCCGCCGCGCGTACCACGTCGTCGACGGCATCCGCCTGATGTCCTGTGACAACAAAAACTCGATCGGCCGCAGCTACGCCTTTCGCCGCGCCGATCACATGCTCAACCAGCGTCTTCCCGCCTGCGCGATGCAGTACCTTCGCCATGCGCGACTTCATGCGGGTCCCCTGCCCGGCCGCCAGGATTACTGCAGTTGCGTCATAGGTCATCACCTTCCAGTTTCGCAAGACGGCGCGTCCTGCCAAGCTGAGCGAGTTGGAGCGTGATTCGCGCAATAGCGGCGGGGTTATGTCTTACCCTGGCGCCCTTCTGCAGCAGGTCTGCGGCAAGGACCTCCAGATTCATCGCGCGCAGGGCATCAATATCGTTCTCAATCGGCGCGGCATTCTGCCCGGCGTAGCGTCGCCGCATCGCCGGCGTAATCTGAGAATCGCTCACCACGACGCAATCGACCAGTCGTCCTCCCGCATGCTTACGGATCGCGAGCAGGTGATCCGATGCCCGGTAGTTCGTGGTTTCGCCGGGCTGGGACATCAGATTCATGAAGTAGGCTTTCAGCGCGCGCGATTGCCGGATGGCTTTCGGAATACCCGAAACCAGCAGATTGGGAATCACGCTGGTGTACAGCGACCCGGGGCCAAGGGTGATCAGATCGGCCCGTTTGATCGCTTCCAGGGTCTCCTTCAACGGACGGACGCGGGCGGGCTTGATTCGAATCTCACGGATGGGGCGGCGGCTTCGGCTGATGCGCGTTTCTCCCGCCACGATCCGGCCATCATCGAGGATCGCTTCGAGCGAAACATCTTTCGTCGTAGAGGGAAAGATTCGACCCGCAATCTTCAGAACCTCCGAGGAGTACCTCACGGCATCGGGAAAATCACCGGTGATGCTCGTCATCGCGGTGAGGAAGAGATTGCCAAAGCTGTGACCCTTCAGTCCGTGCCCCGCATCGAAGCGGTACTGGAATAGACGCGAAAGCAGCCCCTGATCCCCGGACAGGGCGACCATACAGTTGCGAATGTCACCGGGCGGCAGGACATCGAATTCGCGCCGCAGGCGCCCGGAACTTCCGCCGTCATCCGTCACCGTGACGATCGCCGTGATATCCAGCGAGGGGCGATCGAGCGTGGGACGCGCATACTCTTTAATCCCCGAGAGCAGCGACGAGAGGCCGGTCCCCCCGCCAATAGAGACAACGCGAAGTGCTCCGTTCACAGGAGAGATCCGGCCCCGCCGGGTTTGCGTTCAGTTCGCTTCGTCGCCAAGAAGCGCCCTAAGTGCCGGAAACTGCGGGAAAAGGGACGAGAATTCGGGATCCTGCCGCGCAATAATTCGGTTGCGCGGGTCAAGGCCAATGGCACGTTTCAGGTTCTCATACGCGCCGTTCCCATCCCCGGACATCCCACAGCACAAGGCAAACGTATAGAGGATATGGTCGGCGTCCGGCTCGAGCGCGGCGGCTCGGCCCAGATGGATTTTGGCTTGCTCAGTATCGCGCGAGTTCAGCCGCTCCACGCCGTAGTTGAAATGATCCTCGGCTGTGCGGAGATCGAGATCGTGCCGAGCCAGTTTGCGTTCACAGATCTGAACGTAAGAACGCGCCTTGTCTGCGACATGGGCGGCCGGACCGCCTGCGGCCTCGGTGAAAGCGGCCAGCGCGGGCTCGAACTCCTGACGCCCAAAATGGCGCACGGCCCTTTCCCAGGCGTGCAACTGCGCCTCCGCGGGAGTCGCTTTGGGCTCTACAATCTGCGCCTTCAGCGTTGGCGTTGGGGCAGATGTGGCGGCAACGGCGGTTTTCTTCTTCACCATCGACAATACCCCCTCGGGCTGTCTGTACGTGGATTTATAACAGAACGCCCACGGCTGTTGCAACCACGCAGGCGCCACGCATGCGCCTGGGCGACTGCGTGAACTTCACAGCCCCGGATTCCAGACTCTGCTCAGGATCGAGCGTCTCAACCCGATCTTTACATTCAAAGGAAAAATGTTCTGGTTGTAGACCAATGCGTCGCTTCCCGTCGCTTCGCCCCATTGCGTGTGATAAACAAACTCAACTCGGAGTCGGTCGTTGGGGATATAGCCCAGGCCTGCGCGAAATCGAACCATCGTCAGTCCTTTACCGGCCACCCAGAACGGCTCCACATCGAGGAGCGTATAGAACGTTTGGGGCTTCCACGCTCTTGCCACGGTGGCCAAAGGAATCTCCGATCCGAAACGGCTGCGAATCCGGTTTTCAAGGCTCCAGTCGCGCGTGTCGTGGCTGTACAGATTGCGAGCTTCGTAGCGCGTAAAGTCGAAGAACTCAATTTTCCGCTTATTCGCAACCTCAAACTTCGCGCCGATAAAGGGACGCAATTCGAACGTATCTTCTTTTCCGCCTCGGTTGTTTACGTAATTTCCGATCAGCGCGCCCCATATTTCAAGCCACGGCTTCAATGTGTACTCAAAGCCCGGGTACCCGATGTGGTATTGCGAATAGCCTCCTTGTGGATTGTTTACATAACCGAGATAGCCAAATCCGCTTAGGTTCTCGGTCATTGGATAAAAAGAGAATCCCGCAACGCGATACTCGTTCGTGACCGGATTGCTTTGGCCGTGGAGGGCTCGGCCACTCAGAAGAGTGAGCGCGGAGCAGAGAAGCCAGCGGTTGATCGTTTCGATCACGAATCTTTGACTATGCTTTCGTCTGATGGCAACGCCGCCGCAACGATTCATTGAGTCGAGCGGCGGCATCCCTCGGCCGCTGTATAGTTTGTGGTGATATGAACAGGCGAAAAGCTGTCGAGACAATAGCCGCTCTGGGAGGCGCCACGTTCGGAGCGGCGAATGCCGGCGCGCAGGCGCCTCCTTCCGTTGCGTACAGCGGCCGCTTGCGGCCGGGCCTTGTGGCATACACGTATCGCAACGAACTCCAATCGAAAAAGCTTTCGTATGAGGATGTAATCCGTATGACTGCGGATATGGGGCTCGAAGGGCTCGATACGACCGTCTACTGGTTTCCGGATACGTCGGCCCAATACCTCGCATCCCTCCGGCGAACGGCTTATAAGAACGGCGTCTCGCTCTACAGCGTTGCGGTGCGCGTCCGCCTCTGCCAACCCACAGCGGATCTTCAGGAAGCGGAGGTCGCGAACGCGAAGAAATGGGTGGACGTCGCGGAGCGCCTTGGCGCCACGCACGTGCGAGTCTTCGGCGGCGCGATTCCGAAGGGAGCAACCGAAGAGCAGGCGATTGCGTGGGCAGCCGAAGTGCTGAAGCGCGCGGTCGAGTATTCGGGCAGCAAAGGGATCATTCTGGGCGTGGAAGATGACGGTGGCTTAACCACGAACGCCGGCCCGACGATCGAGATCGTGAAGCGCGCCGATTCGCCGTGGGCGGGCATGAACCTTGATTGCGGCAATTTTCCAAAGGACGGCTACGCGCAGATCGCAATGGCGATCCCCTACGCCGTCAGCACTCACATCAAGGCGCAGGTTTCCACGCCTGAAGGAAAGAAAGAGAAGGCGGATTTCAGCCGGATCTTCGGCCTGCTCGCGCGGGGTGGCTATCGCGGATTCGTGTCGCTCGAATATGAAGAGACCGACGCGATGACCGCCGTTCCCGGCATCGCCGCAGAATTAAAACGCGCCGCCGCAGCGTACCGCGGCTGAACGCTACAGCTTTACCGCCTTGAAGCCGCCCCTGGATCTGTCGTGCAGCCAGATGGCGCCGAAAACGATCAGCAGGATCGCCGGCAATATCGCAACCGCGCGGAAGGAAGTCTGCGCGGCTTGTCCGAGAATGTCGTTGAGCCGGTCGCCGGAGAGCGCCTGGAACGCTGCGTCGCCTCCCGCAAGTTCGATCTTCTTGTTGTCGTAGATCTTGCCCATCACCGGAAGAACAAAGTTACTGGACAGGGTTCCGGCCGTTCCCATCAGTCCCATCAGCAATGCGCCGCCGCGCGGGAAACGCTCGGACGAAGTCGCGAGCATCGTCGGCCACATGAAGCAGACGCCGCAGCCCCAGACCGTCGCAGCCAGGATGCCCATTACCGGCGAATTCGCGAAGCTCAGTGAGACAAGGCCGAGGGAAGCCAGCAGGCACGAGAACCAGAGAAGCCCAATCGGCGAGAGCTTATGCGCCAAAGGCCCGGCGAAGTGCCGCGCTACGAACATAATGCCGCTGACGTAGACGAGCAGCAGAATTCCCTGCATATGAACCGTGCGCGTGAGCGCGAGATCGACCCATTGACCCGGCGCAAGTTCGGAAGCTGCCGTCAGGAACATCGAGCAGAACAACAGAAGGAACATCGGCTTGAGCAGTTCCTTGAACATCTCGCCCATCGAAATACCTGAAGCCGCACGCTCCGTGGGCGGGAACTTCATCCCGATGCACATGATCACAACGAGCGCGGCAGGCAGGAGAATGATCGCGAGCTTGATCTTCCAGTCAACCCCGGCTTGGCTCAGACCATAGCCGAGAAGACCGCCGGCGATCAGTCCGCCCGGCCACCACGCATGCAGCGCGTTGAGCCTTGCGGTCTTTTCGTCCGAATACATGGTTGCGGTCAGGGGGTTGATAACCGTCTCGACGAGCCCCCATCCAATTCCGGTGATGACAGCGCCGATCCAGATGACGTTATAAACTCCCGCGCCGCTCGCGATGCTGGAAGCAAACAGGATCGTGAGAGTCCCGAGAATAAAGCACACGCCGGACATGGGGAGAAGCAGCGCCGCGCCGATCAGATCAAGTAATGGGCTTCCAATCGCAATCGTGAACGCAAAACCCAGAAACGGCACTCCCAGCACGGCGCCGATCATTTCGGCCGAGTGCGCTTTGTCGATCGGATCGAAGAAGATACGCTGCAGATCGCTCGCCACATCGGCTCGTAGCGATGCCGCGACGCCGGCCGTAAACAGAGCAAGGACACTTACCAGAAAAATACGGCCTTTGTTGTAGCCGGCGTGACGGTCAACCGAGACCGCGGCGGATGCGCTCATATTCAGACGAGCATATCGCACCGGCCCGCGACTCCCGCAAGCCCGGAGAGTCCTGGAACGCTACGCTTTCGCGTTTGCGAAGAAAGCCTGTTGGTCGTCGGCCGACGGACCGTAGAGACCCGGAACCGGGATCTGGTTCAGACGAAGGTAGACGCCCAACTGAGCGCGATGGTGAATCAAATGGTTCATCACCGCGGTCCGGAGAACCGCCGCCCGGGGTATCGTGAAAACCGTGTGCCCGCCTACGGCGAGCGTCCACGGAACGCTGTAGTCTTCGTCCCTGGACGATTCGATCGCCGCTCTGGCCTCTTTCAGATTGCGCTCAAAGCGATCAAGCAGTTCGGCCCGAGACTGCGCGAGGAACGGCTTTTGCTCCGGAGATAAATCCAGCCTCTCTTTTTTGAGCACCTCCGCCGCCCAGCTCGGAAGCTCCGCGACGTGGCTCGCCAGACGAGCCATCGTCATTGACTTCTCGTGGGGCCGATACGCGAAGTTGTCGTCCGGAACCAACTCAAGCACCTTGCGCGTGTTTGCCATTTCCGCGTCAAACTCGGGAAGAATCGCCGTGCAGATCGGCATCGCGCGACCAATTTAACATCGGACTCGAACCTTTGGCGAATCAGTTAGAGCGAAAGGTACAATAAAAGACATTCCATCCCTTATCCAAACGCCGCCGATTGTGGCGGGCTCGCGGCCACAATCGGGTACCCGTGTCCCGCCATCGGCGGGCGCCGGAATCAGGGAAATCTCTATAAAGGCAACTGCCGCCGAAGGATACTTTCCGGCGCTGACCGGACTTCGGTTTGTCCTCGCCGCGTGGGTGATGCTACACCACATCTCCGGCAAGGGGATGATGCTCGAATCGTGGGTGAATTCGCTTCCGCGCGCGGCCGGGAGTCTGATTCGCGGCGGATACCTCGCCGTTCAGAGCTTCTTCATTCTTTCGGGATTCGTCCTGGCGAAAACCTACGCGAACCGGGATTGGACGGCGGACGACCTCCGCAAGTATGCGGCAGCCCGAATCGGCCGGATTTATCCCGTCTATCTTTTGAGCCTGGCCGTCGTTGCGCCGTTTATTCTTAAAGCCATGCTCGCGCCGGGCAGAACGAGCGCCGAGAAAGCGGGCCTGCTGTTCGACTACGCGTTCGTTCTTCAGGGCTGGACCGGCAGCCTGGGCGTCGGCTGGAACACGCCGGCGTGGTCGCTCTCCTGCGAGTTTTTTTTCTACCTTTGTTTCCCCGCGATTCTCATTGGGCTGCGGCGCGCGGGACGCCTCGCCGTGAGCGGGGTCTTTGCGGCATCGCTCGTCGTGCCGGTCCTCCTGGCGCACTCGAATGTTCCCTGGAGCTGGAAGCCTATCCATCACCTGTCGGATTTCGCGGCGGGCGTCGTAGCGGCGCGGCTGTTCGATTTCCTCCGGCCCATCGCCTCACGGCGCGGCCACTGGTTCTATCTCCCAGCGATCGCCCTGGGGGCTCTGCTGATCGTATTCCCGCAACTGATGGACGGGACCTACGGCGACCTCAATACAGGCTTGCGCCCTCTGAACGTAGCGGCGTTGATCGGCCTTGCTCTCGCGGGAGGATCACTCGCGACCGCGCTTTCGGGCAGCGCCACAGAATACCTCGGCAAAATCAGCTACTCGATGTATATCCTGCATGTCCCCATCCTCTGGTGGTACGGGGATTGGGCAGTCCGCCATATGTCAGGGCCTGTGGCGGCGCTGGCTTACTTTATTCTCGTGACCGTCGCGGCGGCTCTCGCATTCGAATATGTCGAAGGACCCGCGAACCGCTGGATTCGAAACACGGTGACCCGCCAGGCTCTCCCCAGGCCCCGAACCGCTCTCGCCTCCGCGGCGTGAACGGTTCTGCGGCGATAATCGGAAGATGTCGCTGCGCATTTTTCAGGTCGACGCTTTTACCGCGAAACCATTCGGCGGAAATCCGGCGGCCGTGTGCGTTCTGCAAGAGGCCCCCCATACCAAATGGATGGCCGCCGTCGCGATGGAGATGAACCTCTCCGAGACGGCATTCCTTCATCCCGAGGGCGATGGCTATCGCCTCCGGTGGTTTACGCCCGCCGTTGAAGTGGATCTCTGCGGACACGCCACTCTGGCCTCCGCGCACGTTCTGTGGACTGAAGGGTTATTAACGAAAGACTCCGCCGCGCGCTTCCATACAAAGAGCGGCCTCCTGACCTGCGAATTGCGCGGCGACTGGATCGAAATGGATTTTCCGGCGAAATTCGAGCAGCCCGCGGAGCCGCCTCCTCAACTCGAAGAGGCGCTGGGCGCCACGCTGAAGTATGTTGGCCGGAACCAATTCGATTACCTTGTGGAAGTGGAAAGCGAAGCCGTGCTGCGCGGGTTGACTCCGCAGCATCACGTTCTGCGTGAACTACCCGTGAGAGGCGTCATCGCGACCGCGCGCGGCGCCGGCGATTTTGATTTTGTTTCCCGTTTTTTCGCGCCGGGTTCCGGCATCGACGAAGACCCCGTTACCGGATCCGCGCACTGCGCCCTGGCTCCGTTCTGGGCGTCTCGCCTCGATAAGGCAGAGATGACGGCCTATCAGGCTTCTGCGCGCGGCGGGGTCGTTAAGGTGCGCGTCGACGGCAATCGCGTCTCGCTGATGGGTCAGGCGGTGACTGTGCTCCGCGGCGAACTCCTGGCCTGACCCGATGAATCTTCCGCCGGAGATGCGCGAAGGCGAGCCACCCCCGATTCTCGGCCGCTGGCGCAACATGAATGCCGTGGTGCTCGCCTGGCTCGCGATTCTGATACTGCTTTTCTACGCCTTCACCCGATACTTCTCATGACGCCTCTCGACTGGTTCGTGATGATCGCGACCGTGATCGCCATCCCGAGTTTCGGGCTTTGGCGCGGACGCGGCAGCAAGACCGTGAATCAATATCTGCTCGCCGGCAAAACGATGCCATGGTACGCCATGGGTCTCTCGATCATGGCAACCCAGGCGAGCGCGATTACGTTCATCGCGACCACCGGCCAGGCCTATGTGGACGGCATGCGTTTCGTCCAGTTCTATTTCGGGCTGCCGATCGCCATGGTGATTCTCTCCGCCACCGCGGTCCCGATATTTCACCGTTCCGGCGTTTATACGGCGTACGAGTATCTGGAGAAGCGGTTCGACGCGAAGACACGCGCCCTCGCGGCGGTGGTGTTTCTCATCCAGAGAGGCATGGCGGTCGGGCTGGCGATCTACGCCCCGGCGATCGTGATGAGCGTAATTTTCGGCTGGCCCGACCGCATCACGACTTTACTGATCGGAATCGCTTGCGTGATCTATACGACTACCGGCGGCATCCCTGCCGTCACATGGACGGACGTCCTGCAGATGTCCATCATCTTTTCCGGGCTGATTCTGGGATTGATCACGGTCGTCTCCCTGATGCCTCATGGAGTCGGCTTCACCGACGCCGTTTACCTCGCTGGAACCGTCGGAAAGCTGAACGCAGTCGATCTCCATTTCGATCCCAACAACCGCTACAACCTCTGGAGTGGGCTGATCGGCGGATCGTTTTTGGCGCTGGGATATTTCGGATGCGATCAGTCGCAGGTGCAGCGATATCTCACGGGGAAATCGGTCGCGCAGAGCCGGATCGGCCTCCTGTTCAACGCCATGGCGAAGGTGCCCATGCAGTTCTTTATCCTCTTCGTCGGCGCCATGGTCTTCGTCTTCTACCTGTTCATTCAGCCGCCTGTTCTGTTCGAGCGGGCTGCCATGAAGAAGATTTCATCGCAACCTGAGTACGCCGCGGTCCAGAGGAGCTTCGATCAGGCGTGGCAACGCCGCAAAGCCGCCGCCGAGCGGGTGAGCGCCGCCCGCAAAAGTGACGACGAAACGCGCATGCGCGCGTCGGTGGAGGAATACCGGGCCGCGGAGAAAGACCTGGATACCGCGCGGCAGAACGGCGCGAAGCTCTACGAAAAGACCTCCGGCGCAAGCGGCTTTAACGATACGAACTACATTTTTCTTTCCTTCGTCACCCGCTACTTCCCGGCGGGGATTGTAGGCCTCGTGATCGCCGTGATTTTTACCGCGGCTATGTCGTCGAGTTCGGGCGAGCTGAACTCGCTCGCCGCCGTAAGCGTGATGGATTTATACAGGAGGCATTTCCGGCCGCAGGCCTCCGACCGGCACTATCTGATGATTTCGCGGATATTTACCGCGCTGTGGGGCGCGTGGGCTGTAGTTTTCGCGCAATATGCCAAAAATCTCGGATCGCTGGTGGAGGCCGTTAACTGGGTGGGCTCGTTCTTTTACCCGGTCCTTTTGGGCGTATTTATTCTCGCGTTTTTCTTCACGCGGGTTCGCGGCCCGGCCGCGTTCTGGGCTATGCTGGCGGGGGAAGCGTCGATCCTGGCCTGCTTTTTCTTCACAAAAATCGCATTTCTCTGGTACAACGTGATCGGGACGGTAATCGTGGTGGTGTTTGGCGCATTGTTCTCGATTAGACGCGGGCGCGAGGACCGAATCTCGGCTATCATTTAACTCAACGCGGGGTAACTCAAGTACATTGAGGTACTTTTCGAAAACCGCCGGTGGAGAGCGCAACCAGCCTGTCTGGGCAGGTTATTGCTTCGCCGCCGTCGTCTCAGCTCTGTCCTTTGGCTTCGCTGTGTGGATTAACCACAACTTGAACCGGCCCATGACTCCCTTTCTTTCGGGCTTTGCGGCCGTGATCGCGGCCGCCGCCTGGGCTGGCTTCGGGCCCGGACTCTTCGCGACGGCCTTGGTCGCTATATGGTGCACCGTTCTGCTCCGCGCCGAGAATCACCAAATAACAGGGATTGTGATCCGCTGCGCGATCTTCAGCGCCGAAGGGATCCTTCTTAGTATTGGCAGCGGCCGGCTGCGCAGGGCCCGCCGCCGCGCGCTCGAGAGCAGGCATTGGCACCGCAGCCTGATGGAAACGTCCAACGAAGGGATCTGGGTATTGGACGAGGACGGCGAAGTTGTGTATGCCAACCCCCGGATGGCCGAAATTCTTGGCTGCCATCCGGAGGACGTTTCGGGACGAAGGATGGACGAGTTCTTCTTTCCGGAAGAGTTATCGATCGAGCGCATTCGGTTTCAGAACCGGCGTCCTGGGCGGCGCGAACAGTTCGACCGGCGCCTCCGTAAGAAGGACGGCTCCGAAGCCTGGGTATTAGCCTGCTGCAGCTCGTTCAGCGGTGAGCCGGGAGGCAGCAACGCCGTGCTCGCGATGATGACAGACATCACCGAGCGCAAGCTGGCCGAACAGGCGCTGCGCCGCTCCGAAGAGCGTTTCCGCGGCCTGTTTGAAAATGTGCTCGAAGGCGTTTATCAAAGCACGCCGGACGGCCGGATCATCGCCGCCAACCCGATGCTGCTCGACATGCTGGGGCTGGCGAGCGAAGCGGAGCTGAACGACGTCAATATCGCCCGCGATCTCTACATCGACGCCAACGTGCGGAAACAGCTACTCGATCGGCTGGAGCGTGAGGGCAGTTTCCGCAACGTGGAGTATCAGTTGCGCCGCCGCGACGGGCGCACGATATCGGTTCGCGAAAACGCGCGCGCCATCCGTGACGACTCCGGCCGGGTGGCCTATTACGAGGGAACGCTTTCCGATGTTACCGAGCTTCAGGAAGCCGAGTCGGCGCTTCAGAAGGCGAAGGATCGCGAGAGCGTCGAGACGGTCGCGAACAGCATCCCGCACGAGTTCCGTAACTTCCTGACCGTGGTTGCCGGGTACTCGCATCTGCTGCTGGAGGATCTGCCGGACTCCCATCGGGCGCGCGGGTCTGCGCTGAACATCATGAAAGCAGTCGACGAGGCGTCAGCCCTGATGGCACAGCTGGCCGCATTCAGTGACCCTCCCGAGCGGGTTCCGGTCGACCTGAATCATACGCTGCTGGCGCACGAGGATCATCTCAAACGCGCTGGCGGAGCGCCGCTGAAGCTGTCGTTGTTCCCATGGCCCCTGCCGGTGCTGGCGGAAAGGGAACAGCTTCGTCAGATCATCGCCGAACTGACGCGAAGTGCGGATGAGGTTCGTTCCGAGGCGGTGCGCGCCGATACCGCTTTCGTGCGGGCGCATGACGGTTCGCGCACTGGCCTGTTCGCGCGTCTTTCGATTCGGGGCGCGCTCCCGGCGCCGAATTGTCCGCGCCTCGAGCGATCGGTGCTTCAATGCGGCGGATTCGCCATCCCCGACGAAAAGGCCGTCTATCTGCCCATCGCCGATGACGCCGCGCCTCTGCTGGTCGCGCGTCTTTCGCGTCCGGAGCCGCGGGAAACCGTTCTGCTGGTGGAAGAGGAGCCGCTCATCCGCGAAGTCAGCCGCGATCTCCTGGAGCGGCAGGGCTATCGCGTGATCCTCGCCGCCGACGGCGATGAAGCCCAGCGCATCGAGCGCTATGGCCATACCTTTGACGTCATGATTGCCGACCTGCGGTCGGCGGACGCCACCGCGGAACTCGCGCGCAAACTCCGCAGCGCGCGGCCCGCGCTCAAGGTCTTGTTGGTCGGCGTGCGATCGGACGAATCGGAAACCTATCTGGAGAAGCCGTTCTCCGCCGAAGCCCTGAGCAAGCAGATCCGGCGGATGCTCGACTCGTAAGCGCGCTACTTCGCCGGAGGAACAGGAGCGGCGGCGGGAGGCGCGCCGTGTGCAGGCATCGGCGCCGGTGCGGCGCCAAAGTACCCGTCGTCAATCGTCACGGGGGTCTTCTCGCGCAGAGCCTGAACCTGCTTGCGGGCCATTTCGGGACGAAGCGACTTCTCGATATCCTGCCGCACCTCAGCCAGAGTCTTCAGCTTGTGGTCCTGTACGACGATGATGTGATAGCCGAACGGCGACTTCACCGGCTGACTGACTTCGCCGACTTTCAGCGAGAAAGCCGCCTGCTCGAAGGGAGGCACCATCATGCCGTGGCGGAACTCGCCGAGATCGCCGCCCTGTTTTGCCGAGCCGGTATCGTCAGACTCAGTCTTCGCGATCGCGGCGAAATCGCCGCCATCCACCAGCTTCTTGCGGATCTCCTGCGCTTTCGCAAGCGCCTGTTCGTCAGTCAGCTCGGGTTTGCCTTCCGCGCCGGGCATCGGAGCGCCCTTCACGCGGATGAGAATGTGCTTCGCGCGAACGCTTTCATATTCGTTCTTGTGCGCGTTGTAATAAGCGTCCACCAGGGCGTCGTCCACCTTGACGCCATTCTGAATGTCATCGAACATCGCCTGGGCGAGCAGGTTCTGACGCTGGAAGCGCACCTGTTCCTGAATCTTCGGTTGCTTATCCAGACCCAGCTTTTCCGCCTGGTTCGAAAGGATCAGGAGCTGCGCGAGGTTCTCGGCAAACTGCCGCTTCCCCGCTCCGCGCGCGTAGCTTTGATACTGCTGGGGAAGAGCGTCCACTAAGGCTTGATACTGAGCTTCCGTAAATTTTGTGTCTCCGATCGTTAGGATGACTTTATTCGGATCCGCTGGCTTGTCAGCGGCGCTGGCCGCAGGAGGAACCGCGGCGGGAGGCGTCGGCATCGACGTCGATGGCGCCTGAGCCAGGAGGGAAGCTACTGAGGAAAACGCAAAAATTGCGGTACAAAATTTCACAGTACGATGGTACCGCATCGACGACGGAAAAGCCCTCAGGCAACAAACCCAGAAGCATTGATTTCACAGGCCTGCCGGTGAAGAAGCAGGCTTTCGTGGCATGGCCCCAAGAGGCCGTTTCAGGTGAACACGTCCGTGCAAATTTCCTTTACTGAAGCCACGGTCGACTGATCCTGCTAACTATTGTCAGTGATGCTGCATTCATGCAAGCAGGCCTCAGCCCGATAGAACCACATTATCGGAATTTTGAGGAGTACAAGTTATATCCGCCGGGCGATTCCCCAGAATTTGCGTCCCCCCGGCACCTCACTCAGGACGGGCAGTATAGAGTTCGAACGGCGCCCAGTAGAAGGGCTTGGCATAGGATCCGCCGGCATGGATCAGAGCCAGTTTCGCCGCGCGCAGCGCATCCGCCTCCCGCTGTCCCTTCGCGAGTCCGCTGTACAGGTTCCCCATCAGCCGGACCGTGGACTGATCGTTCACGTCCCACAGACCCGCGATCACGTTTCCCGCGCCCGCCTTCATAAACGCC
The DNA here is from genome assembly GCA_035262625.1 of Bryobacteraceae bacterium. Lineage (GTDB taxonomy): Bacteria > Acidobacteriota > Terriglobia > Bryobacterales > Bryobacteraceae > BOG-234. Next base: position 19,880 of record DATFSM010000154.1, on the reverse strand, counting down.
CACGCAAAGCCGACAAGACCTTCGCCGCCATAAGTCCTCGACCCCGCGCTCCTGCAGGCCGAAACCGTGACGAGTCGCGCGTTCAGAGGGATCCGCGCGACATCGCGCGCCAGGAGGCGACACTTATCGGGCGGACCTGAGAGGATGACTGCCGAATCGAGCGCGCTCTCTCGCACCGCCGCGGCGGCCGCGTGAGCGGAAAAGTGGATGAAGCCGAATTCGCCCGGTTGCGCGGCGCTGTACGATTCGGGCGTAGCTGACGCTTCCTGCAAGATGGTCGGATGCGCGGCGAACATGGCGGAGGCGATCTCCGAGATCTCGTTTCCGGCGAACTCGAGCTTTGGGTACTGAGGCAGAGCGGGATTCGGATTGCCAATGAGCAGAAGCCCAGATCTACCGGGCTTGCCTGGGCGTGGCGCGTTTGATGCGAGGTAATTGAGCGAAGGCGATATGCGGATCGTGGCGCTCTCAATCCAGTAGCGGTCGGAGTGGACGCCATCAGGAAGGGTCTCGAAGTTGACGGAATACAGATCGCCGTCGGGCACAACAATGAAGTCAGCCTTTCCACCAGCGTCGGCGACAGCCGGAGCGAGGAGGGTATTATACAACGCGCGTCCGGTGGTGTCGGCGACATTGAGCGGGTTGCGCCCTGCGCTCACCACCGCACGGTACGTTCTGAGCAATGAGAGTATCTCGATTTCAGCCGGGAGGGTGTAGCAGTAGATCTTCGTGGGCGTGACAAGCCAAAGATAGGAATGTTTCGGCGCGAGCCAATATTCGAGCAGAACGGCGCGGCTGCGCTGCGCAAGTTGACGGTATCCCGAAGCTGAGAGTCTCGGTGCAGCCTCACCGATCAATACCTTGGAGCGGCTAGCGTCGGCCGCCTCAAGAGCGCGCTCCGGCTGATTCTGCGCCATCAGGAACTCGACGTACTTCTGGTAAAAACTGATCAGGCTGTCGAGCCATTCGAGGCGGTAATCGTCTTTGAAGAGCTTTGATTGCCGGCGGTCAATCTCATCGAGGGTGTCACGAAACTCGGCGTCGGCATCGGCTGGCCTGGCTGCCGCCGCATAGAGTCCGGCGAGGCCAGCATGCGCCTCGACGACGACAGTCGGAGCTTCGGAATTCTCGCGCAAGGCCTCATGGAACAGTTCGCGCGCTCGGTCCGGGTCGCCCTTACCCGCGGCGATCTCGGCGGCGTTGTTGAGCGAACTCGCGTGATAGCGAGAGTCCTTGTTCAGAACTTTCAGGCGGAGAGCCTCGTTGTTGTATTGCTCGGCAGTGGTCCAGTCGCCTTTGTCGATCGCCATCGTCGCCAAGTTGTTGAGCCAGCGGCCGACCCACCTCTGGGCATTGATCGCGCGGGCTGTGCGTAGCGCCTCGCCGTAGTACGTGCGCGCGTTCGCCAGATCCCCAGTGCTATAGAAGACGTTGCCCAGATTCCCCTTCCAGATCTGGACCTCATAGAGGTTGCCGTTGCTCTCGAACTCCGACTGCGCCTGGAGTAGATGCTCCCGCGCATTTTCATAGTCGCCGAGTCGGTAATAGCAATAGCCTAAGTTGCCTTCGGCGCGCGCGGCGCTATCGATCAAACCGGCGTCGCGTGCGAGCGTGCGGCTATGCTCAAGCACCGGTATTGCTTCGTCGTGATGAGACTGGTCGAGGAGGAGAGAACCCAGACCGTTCGCAGCCTTTGCTTCCAGGCTGCGATCATTCAGTCGCCTGGCCTCTGCAATGACCATCTCATACGCCCGCTCAGCTTCGGGGAGTCGACCGTCGTCATGAATGAAAATGGCACGGCGTAACTCGACCTCAGCGCCGATGTCCGGTCGACCTGCCGACTTCGCCGCCTCGCTGGAGCGATCAAGGAAACGCGCCGCCTCCGTATGATCGCCCGTTGAGTAGGCGACGCGCGCGCGCGCCAACAACCAACGAGCGCGGTCGGCAGCCCAATCGTCGCCGCGGGGCATGTCACCCCATCGGTTCATAACGACGGCAATGCGCTCGGCCGGCTGCTCCTGTCCGACCAGCGCTTCGATTTTAGCCAGGCGTAGCCGCCAAAGCGCTCGAATGTCGTCGCTCCCCTGTGCCTGAATCAACCATTCATCGGCGTGGCTCAGCACCTGACCGAATTGCTCAGTGTGTAGCCACTCCTTCGCCGTAGATAAGTTCTTAGTGACAGGCGGCATTCCGCGTTGGCAGCCAGCAAAGAGAAGAGCGGCCAGCGCAACGCAGCGCATCGGCTATGTTCCCTTGCTGGAACCGCCGTCCACCGATCCGAACACGGCTCTTCCCTCAACCGGACAGCCAAGCTCCACCTGAATCATGGAAAGCTGGCGGATGTACCTTCCGACGCGCACTTCACCCAGCCGAATCGTCCCAAAGCCCTCGATGTGGATCACATGGCCGTAGGTCTTAAACGCGTTGCACTCCGGCTCCAGTTTCCGCACGATGGACAGCGTCGTAACTCCGTACTCATCCCCCGGCAGCTCCTTCTCTTTGTCATCGGGCGGAGCCTTCAGGTATTTCTTTACTGGCTCAGGAGCTTTCGGATGGGCTTTGCGGAGGTCTTCATCCCCGAAGAGCTTGCGTACGCACTCATCCTTCGCTTTGAATTTCGCCTTGAACTGTGCGTGCTGAGGGCAATCGTCGAGAACGTCGAGATTCAGGCAGACCTTAACCGGAATCCCCGCGATCATGAGGTTCTGAAAACGCGAACCGATCAGACGAATCGAGGGCTCGGCGTCATTACCATCCTCATACGTCGAAACCAGGTTAGCCACGACCTTGTCGCACTGGATCATCCCCATGACGTTGAGATTGATGATCGTCGACTTGACGAGAGTACTGTAGGTCGTCACATCCCCGTCGAGATGCGTCTGCGATCCGGTCACCTCTGAAAGAGCAAGATCGAAGTGGATCAGTTCTCGATGCCGAAAGTCCTCACTGCGGCCGCAGCCATATCCGCCGAAGTCGGCCAGATTTGCGGAAGCCTGAGTGGGAAGGATTTCGCGGAACGGGGTCTCCAATACGGCGGCGGCCCCGAACGCGGAGCCTCGGTAGCGATGTTGGCTGTGCATGGATGGTCCTCGGTGCTAGTCAGAATCGTACGGCAAACGGGTACCTGGAGATTCTATCGGAGCGCTGTCCATCCGGCGTGAGGCCATAAACCATCAGGTCGTAATGGGCGTCTTTGAGGCGCCTGATGGGCAACTGGATGGTGATCGGTTGGCCATCCGCGGGAGCGGGACTGGTGACGCTCAGAACTTCCTGATCTCCACTGTTCAGAACGCAAAGATAAGTCTTATAGGAAGCACCGGGAGGGACATCGAACGCGACCGGCGCGAAGGCCTCTCCTTTCCATACAGGGACGACCATCTCGTCTCCGCGGGATGCGCCGATCAGTTGCACGGCGGGAACGGCTCGCGCCGTTTCGAGGACACGATTCAGATTGCTTGCGGAAACTCCTTCATACGCCGCGATCCCAGCAAGCGCTGCCATTGCGGGAACCGTGATTACGGGGCGGCAAAAGGCGCTCAGCGCTTCGGAGATTCTTTCGAAAAAGGACGGCCGCGGAGCGCGGATGTCCTCCCTGCCCTTAATCTTTTCTGCGCGAGGCTCGCGAAACGAGGCGCGGGCGCCTTCAATGAATTCCTGCCCCGCGTCGACCGCCATAGCGCACTGGGGGCACTCGAAAAAGTGGATCTCGAATTCCTCGGCTTCGGCGGCCGTAAGTTCTCCCAGCACGTATCGTTCGACCGCCTGGGTTTGTTGAGCGTGGAGGTGATCCAATCAGCGCCTCTATTCGGGTAGTGAAATGAGCGTCCACAGCGTTTCTAAGCGCCCGCCGAACCGCCCCTCGCTTTGTTCGATTGCTCCATCGCATCGCGAAAACGAATACGGGCGCGGTGCAGCAAAACGCGCAGATAGGCGCGGTCCACGTGAAATTCTACACAAACGGCGTCTTTGTCCTCTTCGTCGAGGCACACGCGCTGGATCAGCCGGCGGTCCTTCTCCGGCATTTCCTCGAGCACGCGGTTCACGAGACGGCTGCGTTCCGACGTAGCCGCGAGAGCTTCCGGGCCACCAGCGGGATCTTCGGTCTCCGGAGCATTTTCGGGCATCTGGCTATGGCGCGTAAACGACCGGAGGAACTCCAGAGAAACATTGTGACAGACCGTATGCACGAACCCGGGCAGGCTGGCCGGATTATCCAGAGTTTTGCCGCTCTGAAAGTAGCGAAACACGCGCAGAAACGTCTCCTGGGAGGCGTCGCGGACGAGATCCGGCGAACGGAGACGCGCGCGAAGCTTGGATCGCACGGGCCTCGTGAAAAACTCGACAAAAAAGTTCTCAGCGTCAGGGTCCCGCGCAGCGAGCGCTCGCAGATAGTTCTCGTCGAACAGGGGCTCGGACACAGGTTGGACTGAGCATACCAAACTGCCCTCCGGTGGCATACCGTTGGCGGCAGACCATTTACGCGTGGCGGCGGCTTGAGACGGTGCATAGGGGGCGATCATTGAAATACTACCTTGCGGTCGCGACAGTCGACTGGTACACGACTTGGTGAAGCGAGAGCCCGCACTGTTTCAGATGACCCGCAGTGGTTTCAGGTGAAAGGCGCGATGCCGATTGAGAACTGGCGGGGCGCGGACCCGGTCGACGCGCATTCTGGCAGAGATTGTCGATGCAAAGCGATCGATCAGGCAGTCCAAATCGGTGAATTGGTACAATTATTAGTGGACGTAGTTACGCTTGACAGTTATACCGTTCGCCGGGCTCGCATTGACGCCATTGACGAACGACACCTTGATAAGCCGCGCAGTATCGCTCTCCAAGTAGAGCGGCTCTTAGGACGGCCTCAACCTCTCGCGCCCTGGACTTTACCCTGTGGTACCCGCCTGACCGCAATTTGGACGCACGGCGGCTTTCAAGGCTACGCTGCCGGAGCGGACGATCACTCGATTGTCGCCCACCATCGCCACGCTCAACAATGTTCCTGGTCGGCAGAGAACCGGCGTCTCACTGCGACCCTTCGTCCCGGCACTCTGACTTTGGTCCCGGCGACTCACGATGGGTATTGGACCACAGCGGGCCGGACGGAAGTTTCGCATGTGTACTTGAGCGATAAACGTCTGCAATCCTGCGCCCAACAACTTGGAACGGCGAGACCCGTGCGATTGGTCGAGCGGCTCGGCCAGGAAGATTACGCTGTGACGCGGTTATTAGAGCTGTTGGGCCATGAAGCAGGCAGGCAATCCGCTCCCACGTTGTTTCTCGATGAAGCGTTGGATCTGCTGTGTCTTCAATTGATCCGGCGTCACTCCGCGTTCCCTGATACGCGCTCGAGTCCGCCCAATCGAGGGCTCACAGGAAGGCAAGTGCGGCTCGTGACTGGGTATATACGGGAACATCTCGATCGTGAGATCACCCTGGAGGAACTGGCCAGACTGATTCATTTGAGCCGTTTCCATTTCTGCGCCGCCTTTCGATTGGCGACCGGAAAGCGCCCGCACGAATGGTTGACTATTCAGCGAATCGAGCGCGCGCGCACGCTGCTCGAGGACAGTGCTCTACGGATCATCGATGTCGGTTTGTCCGTGGGTTATCGAACACCCTCCGCCTTTGCCGCGGCCTTTCGCAGAATCGTGGGGGATACGCCGTCGAACTACCGGCGGCAGGTCTGAATCCGTCTCTGACGAAAAAAATTGACGCGTCCCAATCGCGCGACAGAGACCGCAATCTTACGACAGTTTCTCCAGGACGGGCGGGCCATAATCGTCTCATCAACAAACGGCGGGTACTTCCATAGGACGCGCTGCTGTGGAGGCGAAAGACATATACATGCGCGCAGCGCGAATTCACGAACGTACCGTTCTTGTCATGAGGGGCAAGGTGACTGAAGCCATCAAGACCCTGCGCTCGGCGCTCGGCGTGACCCAGCTCGAGCTCTCGATAAAGCTCGGCATCGAAGGGCACTCGGTCGCGCACTTTGAGGGCGGCCGGATGCCGGATGCTGTCACCACAGCGCGGCTGTGCCGCGCGGCGCACGATGCCGGACGCGACGATCTGGCCGACATTTTCGCGGCGACGCTGCCCGGCGTCGTGGAGGGTTTACTCGTGCCCATCTGGTGGGTCCCGAAGGAACCGCACGATCCGGGAGCAGACCGGACATAAAAAGTCCGCCTGCACAAGCGGGCGCGTCATTCCGATCAACGACGACTTGGCGGGATTGTTTGCCGCTCACCGCGCGCGGGTCGTCGAACGATTCGGCCCCCAGCCCGATCATTGCTTGCTTCTGTTCGCCGAGTCGTGGCCGTCAAAACCCAGACAAGCCAGTGACATGCGTCGGTTCGGCGGATAACCTGCCCGAAGCCGTTGGTGGCGCCTGCAGGCTCCACGATTTTGCGGCATGCATTCACAACCTAGACTGACAAGATGGTTGTTTCGTTGATGCTGACTCCGGATAGCCGCAAGGTCGGATTTCACCGAATGCGAACGTAACGCGCAGAACTTCTACCGTGCGATTGCCCTTGCAACGGACGCCCATCACCCGCTGGATTCCGATTGTCGCGTCGCCTGCGCTGCCATGCAGCAACGGGCCGGCGCCTTGGCGGGCGTAAGCTGTAGAAAGAACTGGTGGGCCCTGCGGGATTCGAACCTGCAACCAACGGATTATGAGTCGCTGAGAAGCCTTTAATCGGGATTGCTCAGAATAGATACAAGTTGTGCTTCTTGAGTGGCTTACGGGAAGTGAGCCTTGGTAGGCAGTCAGCACGATTGCCCACAATTTTGAACCGTGGTCCCCACAAAATCCACCACACTCCCCGGCACCCTCCGGGCTACCCATCTGGAGGATTTTCCTGGACCGAACCCGATCCCGATTCGCGGCCTTGGCGATCATGTTTCGCTCCAGCGGGGCGATTGGGAAGGAACGGCGGTTGAAGGCGGCGGTGAACTGAAGGCGCAGTTGGTCTGTTTCTTATCAAATCCGCGCTCCGCGCGGTGTTCCACCTGCTATGGTCAAATCAGTTTCTCTCCATCGAGCGGCCTTCGTTCAACGATGGGCTTTTGCCTCTCCCTTGCCAGAAACAGAAAGGCGGGCGCGATGGAAGATAAGTCTTCACAACCAAAAACGGTACTTGTGGCAGACGACGAGGAGTCGATCCGTAAGTTCGTTTCTGGGGTTCTCGCGGATCATGGCTATAACCTGCTCGTCGCTTCCAGCGGGGAAAATGCTTTAGAGCAATCAAAGGAGTATAAGGGCACAATTCATCTGCTGTTGTCGAACCTACAAATGCCGGGCATCACCGGTCTCGAACTCGGCACTCAATTGCAACTGGAACGTCCGGAACTCCGTGTGATGCTCATGTCGGGATTCAGCTCCGGAATGCTGATTCTCAACGAAGGCTGGCACTTCCTGCATAAGCCCTTCATTCCCTCTCAACTGCTCGCTCTGACCAAAAATGTCCTGGCTGCACCTTTTCCCGAAATCCCTTGTTTGGATGAACACAAACAAGATCCCGAAAGAGGCGCTTAGGTTAACGGTTGCTGAAGGCCATCCTGCAGTTATCGCGCTGAATTTCGTTCTAGTTCTGTCGCTAGAAATCAACAAGATTTGAAGCCTCGCTTCCTTTGAAGTGTAATTATTCTAACTTGCGAAACGGTAGTCTCGCGCGCTCTGTAAATTCCGCGCCGTTGAGACCTTCGGCGTTCCTCCAGTCCAACGCTTTTTAAGATTAAGAAGTGATAAACATATTGGCCGCGACTTTGAGAAATTCATGCGAGACTATCGTGCCGAATAGACCCGACGTGGTCAGGTATATCGCGAAGTGGCGCGAATGGGAACGTGCTATATCTGTTTTCGATTCGGCCATAGATGTAACTCCCACCGTGCGCAAACGCGCGTTAGGGGCGTTCCGGACAGCGTGGCTCTCAGCTAGCGGTGGTTATGAATCCCGGCTTGATGAAGCACTTGACGCGGCGCAAGTCGCCGTTAAGCGGGCGGCGTCGCGGCCCAAAATCAACGGCTCTTCAACGCCAAAGCTTGGTTAGCGTCCGGCGGTTGCGCCACCTGTAGAGAAGCGTTTAACGGTTGGGCGAGGAACCAATTCCCAAAGATGAAGACTTCCGGTTGCCGACGACGGACGCTGGACGGCTTCGCGCTTCGCGGTCCGCGACCGTCTGAAAGCATCACGTCCGTTGTGCGAGCGGTTTTGGTGCTTTACACGATTTCGGTTTAACTGAGGGCTGGGGGGGCGGGTTTCCGCACATCCAACGCTTTCGTGCCTTGACGCGATTCGCAAAGCCGTTTACGCTTCCATGGCATGACGGGCAAGGTTTCGGAGGCCATCAGAAGCCTGCGTGAGTCGCTCGGTATGACTCAGCTTGAACTTGCAGTAAAGCTCGACATCGGCGGGCACGCCGTTCCGCACTATGAGTGCGGCCGCCCGCCCAACGTCGTCACCATGGCGCGATTGTGCCGCTTTGCGCACGAGGCCGGGCGCGACGATCTGGCCGAGATTTTCGTGGCCGGGCTGCCGGGCGTTGAGGAAGGCTTGTTGATACCAGTGTGGCGGTTGCCGAGAGAGCAGCAGCCTGAGGAGACGCATTTTCGAGGAAGTCCCCCGCAAATAGAAGATACCGCATGTTAACGTTACCGTAACAAAGCCGCCAGAAACCCGAAGCGAGTTGGCGAGGCAATACCGATATCTGCATGAAGACTGACTCTTGAGGATGGCGCGCCGACGCCCAACGCCAGAGTCGTTCAAGAGTTTGTACAGGTTTGGCGGGAGGCGCACCGCCATGGACGAATTACTCCATCGCTGAACGTGCGGTGACGTGGCGGCATGGGACTGATTACTTCAGAGACTATGTGTCGGCGGACTGGCCAGGAATCAGCAAAGCTCAATTTACGACCAATGCGGAGTTTATTACGCAAACTTAGAGGATTGAAGCGGAATCGTCCTAGTAGTTATGGAACCGCCTGAAATGAATTCTTTATGTCCGCCCCGAGGGGTCTTGTTAAGCTACGCTGCCATGGCTGGGCCGACCGAACCATTGGGGGAGGCGATATCGCGCGCCGCGGACGACACCGTTCTTTCTGTGATCAGTCTCGCCGTTACAGTCGTCGCAACCGTAGTCGTCGTGGCTGCTATCTATGTTGCAGTCTTGTTTGTAGAGCGCGGATTCGGGCTTTTTGGGGCTGCCTCGCCGTAGACAACGAATCGGTATCCGCTGGGTCGAGCGGCCCTGAGACTACGCCCGCGCAGCCCGATCCGGTAGGGGGATCGGGCTGTTTGCTGAGCGAGCGGTCGCTCGAACAGCAGTGGGGGCCGACTTGACAAGGACGAATGCCCCCGTTGACCGGGAATAATATCAGGTTTTCGCCTTGCGCTTCGGGCCACGCTGTTGTGTTCGCTTCGGATCGCCGTCTGGTATCCGCTTCGTGCGCTCGACTATCGCCGAGTGCGGAACGGCGATGATAGCCGGTCCTGATTCGGACGGTTGGCGGCAGTCCACTCCCCCGTACCCTCCGGGCTACCCATCCTTAGGATTTCCCTGGACTGAACCCGAACCCAATTGGCTTCGTAAGACGTCGCGGTAATCCGGAGTTTTCGCCCTGGAGGGCATCCCTGCAATCATCGAAGCGATGGCGCGTCGATAAGAGTGAAGGCGTAAGGCGGCCTTTACAAAGTCATTGCGCAGGCGCATAATCGCGATCATTAATTAGCTGCGATGTTGTGGACGAAGCACCTGTTTTGGCTGATTCCTGTCTTAGTCATCTCGACTGTTTTCATTTACGAAAGGCGGCAAACGAAGCAGCAACTGCGGCAGGAGGAAGTGCAGCGGCAGGAGGAAGTGCAGCGGCAGGAGGAGCAGGAGCAGCAAATACTTCAGAGGTTGACGTCTGAAGGGCAGAAGCAGAACTCTGTGCAGCGAGAAGCGCAACTGCAAGCTGAGATACGGGAAACGCAGGAACGGGAGGCGAGGCTACGAGCAGAACTGGGCGCGCAGAAGGAGCAGACAGGGCAGCAACAGCAGGGGCAGGGACAGCAGGGGCAGCAAGGGCAGGGGCAGCAGCGGCAGCAGGGGGATCAGGGGCAGCAGCGGCAGCAGGGGGATCAGTACGACCCAAGGTACGGAGGGCAGGGAGGGCAGGCGGGGCAGGCCGGAGGGCGGCAGCAGACGGTTTGGGGCGGAGGGCCCTACGGGGGGAGTCGGGAGGCCCCGCGAACGCGAAGAGTAAGGCAACAATTACGCGCAGCGCAGGAACAGGAAGCGGCATTGAAAGAGGAGCTTGAACAACATAGACGAGATGACGAGCTTCTGGCCACCAGCATCGACAAGCTCAACAAGGGGAAACTGGCGTACAGCACACCGGAAAAGATGAAGGTCAGCCAGACACAGCGTGTCATCGCCAGCATCGGCGGTGCTGCGCTTTCGACGGAAGCACTTCGGGCGCAGCTTCCGACCGGCAACAAGAAGGCGGTTGAAGAAATAGCGACGCCGATTTCTCCCAGGATGAAAATGACTTTGAAGAGCGCGGACTTCGACATCACGTCCCTAAGTTCGGACGAGCAGAGCGTCGGTGGGGCCACTCCGACAACGTGGGAGTGGGACATCATCCCGAAACACTCCGGGACGTTGCATCTTCACCTGGCGGCAATCGTTGAGATGAAAAATCTTATGCGTGACTTCACCGCGATTGATCGCGAGGTAATTGTTCAAGTCAGCCCTATGGACGCCGCTTCCAACTTCGTCAAGACGAATTGGCAGTGGATCATTGCGACTCTGACGGCACTGGGAGGAGCTGCCTGGAAGTTATTGAAAGGCCGCACGGGAAACGCGGCGGCTACGACCACACCGGGAACCTGAAGTGAGTAACCAGGCAAGGCAGATCGTCGCAGGAACACTCACGGAGGACGAGATCGACCGATAGCCGGGCACTGTACCCGCTTGAGGGAAGCGAGCGCGGCGTCCAAAGAGTTCCCCGGTGCCCTCCCGGCTACCCGTCTTGGGGAACTACGCTGCGGCGAATCCGAACCGATTCTGCGGGGTGCAGCGTTAACATTATCCCAATGCAGACAGCGATCCGTTTGCTCTCCCGCTGGTCGCCCGCATTCGCCCATCGTCTGTTTAAGACGGGTATGCGGGCCTATGATGGCGGTGACCATACCAAAGCGGCTAAGCGGTTCTTGCCATTGGCACAAAACGGGAACGCGGATGCACAGTTCAGCTTGGGCGTCATGTACCACAATGGCTATGGCTTCGCCAAAGACGACAAGGAAGCCGCGCGGTGGTTACGATTGGCCGCTGAACAGGGCCACGCGGATGGGCAGTTCAATCTCGCCGTTATGTACGCGCAGGGTCACGGACTTCCGCAGGACCATAGCGAGGCGGCACACTGGCTACGTGCATCAGCGCGTCAGGGGTGTGCGCCCGCACAGTTCAATCTCGGCATCTCCTGTCGCAATGGCTCGGGCGTGCCCCCAGATGATTATCAGGCGGGTTGCTGGCTTAAATTCGCGGCTGATCAAGGGCAAACCCAAGCCCAGATAAACCTCGGCAGGATGTATCTCACGGGCAAGTTTGATCCTGCGGGCGATGCGCTTGACGAAAGTCTCCTTCAAGGCTACTACTGGCTTAGCCTTGCGGCTGCGTCTGGTAACGCCGATGCCGTCAAAATGGCGGAGGCTGCCACCAACCACATGACACCTGAAGTCATCTCTGAAGCTCAACGGCTCGCGAAGGAATGGAAGGCAAAAACCAGAGCGGAATCGGCTTTGCATGTCTACAGGTGGGAGGTTGGGGACTTCTTTCAGGAGTTCAATGAGTCACCTCAGAACATCCCGCCAACTCAGGCTGTGGAATTCCTCAAACGAATTGACGATTTGATAGACGCTGGCGTTATGTTGGGAGGGGCGGCGGATGACATCGTGGGGACGTTACGCAAGATGCATCACGCCCTCGCGGGTGAAATGGCAAAAGCGGTGCCCGGGGGCGCGGAAATACAAGCAGAGATAGATTCCTTAAGAGAGCTTCTGAGGGCTCCCGGATTTCGGCAGGAGTTGAGACGATCGGTATCCCGCTCCGGCAGAGGGTGAGTCGCTGATCGTTCGCTTGGGTTGTCGTAACAAGCCAGCGCAATCCTAAATGCAGATGGTGGGCAACAAAAAATACGGCACACCCACCACCCTCCCGGCTACACGCCCGCAGGATTTCGCCACGCCGAACCCGAACCCGATTTCCAAAATCAGAGGAAAGGAACCGAAGCATTTCCCCAAACCGCGCGTACCTCCGGTACGGTTTTTTCCCCAGCCCGACAGGAATGGGTTTCGATATACTCTTGCAATGCCCAAAGGCGCTTCTACCGTCGCTCTGGTGCTGATGTTGTCGCTCGCGCAGCTCGCTTCGGCTGACGTAATTTACACGTACACGGGAAACCCGTTCACCGACATCTCGGGTCCCTGGAACTTAGCCTTCGGCTCGGACCCGACCGAGATCACCGTAACCATCGACGTCCCCAACCCGTTCCCGACGCAGTCTCAGTTTTTCGGTTTCCCCTGCGGCTCCTTTGGCAGCACTTTCGTTTACCCGGGAATTGGCACGCCGGGAATACCCGGTGACTCGATCAGCGACGGGTTACGCACCTTTGCTCCCGACGTTGTTTATTTGGACGGCTGCGGTACCACGATCCAGCACTGGAAGATTGCGGGAGGGTTTTACGCTTTACAACCCAACTCCGACGACCGGGCCATGTATACCTCGAATGTCGTCTCACCACAAACTGCAGTCGGTACGGGGGACGTCACCATTTATACGCAGATCATAAACTTCTTTACCGGGCCGATATACGAGGACGGGGCGTTCGGACCTGCAAACGGAACGTGGACCGCAGTCGTAACGCCCGAGGTCAGCACAGGCGTGCTGGGCCTGATCTCGGGTTCGTTGCTTCTACTCGGATACTGGCGCAGGCGGCGGTAGCGGTTCGCGATTCGCATTTGCGGTGCGTCTCTCTTCGATTCGCCGCTTCGTGCAAGAATCGGGGACAGCGGAGATGCAGGCAGGGTGTGGGCACAACGGGCGCACACACGGCACCCTCCCGGCTGCCCATCCTGCGGAATTTCCCGCGTCGAATCCGAACCCGATTTTGTCCTCGCGGGATCGCGGCCACCTTCCCTCCGGGCTACCGGTTGAAACAAACTACTTGGATTTCACGGTAGATGCCCGATCGAGATTGTTTGCGGGAGTAGTATCCACGTAGTAAAAACCGTGAACAAGGCGGTACGAATTCGTGGTGGTAAACGCCTCGCAATTCTTTCGATGAGTCGGAATGTCAGAAACGGATGCGACTCCGGAGGCGAAATCCACGGACAAAACGTGTCGTTGGCAATTGTCAGAGGTGATGTCGCCGCCGTAGGAAGCAATGAGACCCTGATCGTCCCAGCGTTCAACAGCGTATTCCTCTGTCCCGATGTCGACGGAGACTGCTTCCTTACTCGGTTGCCATGAAATCACGATTTCGGTACAACTCCTATCCTCTTTTATCGGCGAGTTATCACAGGTGATCCTGACCTGCTGTGGAAAGACGAGTGCTTTGTCGGCAAGAGAGGACTCAGGGACGAGCACGCCGGATAACACCACCACCAATTTATGATTGTCGATGGGCCTATCGGGTAACGACAAAAGCTTGAGGCGCTCATTATGGAGCGTGCCGGAAACGGTCCTTCCTTGAGCACCGGCGCTGCACGCACCGAACCCCCAGAGCACAAAGAGAATTAACAGACCGCGAGCAACAGTGGCCATATCCAGGAGGATATAGCTTCCAGAAATCGAGGAGAAACGCGCTGCGCGGCTCAACGTGGACGACTCTGCTGTATGTACAGGCGGCTCGCCGTATGGGGCAGTCGCGACGGACGATCTCAGCGTTAAGGGAGGCCAGTGGACCGCCGTTGTGACGCCCGAGGTCAGCACGGGTGTGCCGGGCTTAATCTCGGGCTCGCTGCTACTCGGGGACTGGCGCAGGCGGCGGTAACGCGCAGTCTTCCAGCCCGCGAGCGTTTTGTGTGCCAGCATCACATCAGAAACGAGTGAATAGCCCAGCCAATGGCGAGCGTTACGCTGTTTCCCGCTGCCTTATTGAAAACGAGAAACGCCATGCTCACGTCAACTCCGGCCTTGACCCCCATTAGCTCGCTTTCAACGTAGTCGCGCAATCCATGCGGAACAGCGGCATGCATCATCACGTCAGCGGCCTCCCATCGCGCGTCGTCCGCCCATTGCTCGCCTTCTCTTGAAAATAATAATCCGATTAGCAACGTAATGCCGTAGGCTTCCCAATACGTCAGAGAGGCGTTTAATGGTCTGGCGACGAACCAATTCCAGAGATGTTGGGCCGCCAGCGCAGTATACAGCCCTCCGACCAGACTAATGGCGAATAGAATCCAGTAACGCTTCATCGTTGGTTCAACTCCCGCAGGCTTCCGCAAGTCGCACGTCGCTACCGAACTGCACATCAAGACGGCGTCCGGACCGATAGCCAGTGCTCTTCGCATGGTCCTGAATTCTACCCCACCAAGGTATTCTGCGTCGCTCGACACACTGCGGGGTAAGATTGTTTCAGCAGCAACGGTCGCGAGACCGGCGGGCAATCAACATCAGGGAGATCGCCAGGAGCGATGAAAGAATACCTCCTCCAGCAGTTCTCTCTGGTTTCGCGTCCCGAGCGTTCCGTGCTCGATGCGATCTGCCTCCTCGACCAGAAGCGAGTCTTCACGACGGTTTTCGACGTGTTGAAGCGAGATGTCATCCCCAGATACAACGAGAAGCACCAGCCCATAACTCAGCCGAGTGCGCAGGAACCGACGCGAGTACGTCGCTACAGCGAGCAGAAACAGATCAGTCTGGCGCGCGAACGCAGTTTCGATGAAGCTCTCGCGTCATGGGCACGCCAGTTCAACTTAACAGAAGACCTCAGCGACGGCGGAGAATGTCTGCGATGGGCTTTGGACTTCGGCACCGCCTGTTGCGTAGGCGAGCCAAGCCTTCCCAAGAGCGTCAGACCTCAGCAACGGAATCCACCATTTCCTCTCGGCATGTTGGAATGCCTGCCTTACCCGCGCAAAGAGACCTTCGGTACCTGGTATAAGCGTGCAAAACCGTGTATGCGGCGCGCGTACGACCAGATCAAGGCGAGTTCGGAATCGCGAGAGTCACGGCAGCGGAATCCTGATCGCTACTTTTGGTTCGTCCTTAACGTCTGTGGTGGGGAGCCTCCCTCAAGAATCGCGCTTCAACTGAGCCTGCCCGAGAATCAAGGATGGAGGCGCAGGGACGTTACGGACGACGCAATCCGAAAGGGCATAGAGGTCGTCATTTCAGAACTCGGCCTGAAGCGGAAAGTTCGAGCGAAAAACAACTCGAAATTGGGTTGATAGTTTCCGGACTGTTCAGGCCCTCCCTTTCTAGGCTGGGAGCATATGATTGCTTCACAGCCTTTCGCACCCACGGCAGTGGGATTAGATGCATTACTCAATGAACACGACGTAGCGCGCATTACCGGGATGTCAGTGGCTTCAGTTCGCCGCTGGCGGCTATTCAGGCAAGGACCCAAGTACCTCAAAATCGGTTCGGCAGTCCGTTACAAGCCCGAGGACCTTGCGGCGTGGCTCGAATCCCGTCCTTCCGGCGGCCATCAGGCGGAGGCGGAATGAACGGCACGATTCAATTCAATTCGGATGAAGTCTCCACTTACTACGCGGTGCGCGTCCCGCATCTGAAACAGAGGCGCGCGCCGGAATGGCGCAGCCCCTGTCCGATCCACCAGGGGGAGGACGACAACTTTTCGGTGGAAGCGGACACTGGGCTGTGGTTCTGTCACTCTACTTGCGGACGCGGCGGGGACATTCTGGAACTCGAAGCGGCTCTGATGGGCGGCGACTTCCCGACTCAGAGGACCGAGGTCTTCCGATTGGTGGGGCGGAGCGAACCCGACTACCCGCGTAACGGGGTCGTCACGAATGGAACTTTGGCGCGCTCGGCACCTTCAGAACGTACGAAACCCCCGCGTCATCCGACGATACCGTCGGATTGGACAGAAGAGGGGCACTATCCGTATGTCGATCAGGCTGGACGGCTCGTCTATTGGGTCGTTCGTTATCGAAAGCCGAACGGGGGCAAAACATTTCGGCTGTGTCGCCCAAATGGGCGGGGTGGCTTCATCTGGAACGTTGATGGTGTGGAAAGGGTTCCATATCGCTTGCCCGAGGTGCTCAAGTCGGAAACAGTTTACCTGCCGGAAGGGGAACTGGACGTTAGCACCCTCGAAAGCTGGGGGCTGGTAGCATCCTGCAACTCAGAGGGCGCAGGTAAGGGCGACTGGACGAAGTGGGCGGAGCATTACTGGGGTCGGCATCTTGTCATCCTCCCTGATAACGACGAACCAGGCCGGAAGCACGCGGCGGCGGTTGCAGCGGCTCTGTTGAACGCGGCGGCTTCCATTCGCGTGGTGGAGCTTCCGAACCTGCCGGAAAAGGGCGACGTTAGCAACTGGCGGGAAGCGGGCGGCACCTTTGAGCAGTTCATGGAACTGACCAACAGGGCAGTGCTGATAGACGCGGCGGCCCTCTCCGCATTGCGCACACGTTGGGGACTGAAAGAAGACGAGACGCGCCACCAAGCGGAGGCGGTGGACGATTGGCCGAAACCGGAACCGATCCAAAGCGAACTTCCGCCCGTGGAAGCCTTCTCCGAAGACCTTCTTCCCGAGTCCTTCCGTCCCTTGGTGGCCGATGTGACCGAACGGATGCAAGTCCCCATGGACTACCCGGCGGTGGTGATGATGCTCTGTCTTGCCGGGGCGGTGAACCGGAGGGCGACCATCCAGCCGAAGGCGAATGATACGGGATGGGTGATTGTCCCGAATCTTTGGGGCGGCATCATCGCGCCACCCGGCTTCATGAAGTCCCCCGTCATTCAGGCGGCAACCCGTCCCCTGAACCAGATTCAGGCCGAATGGCGGAATGAGCACGAAGCGGCGCTGATAGATTACGCACGGCAGAAAGAGGAATACGAACTTCGGCGCGCGGCATGGAAAGAACAGTTCAAGGCGGCATCGAAGAAGGGGAACACGGCACCCGATAGGCCGGAAGACGAACCGAAAGAACCGAAGTTGCCACGCTTGATCGTGAACGATGCGACCTTCGAGGCGCTTCACCAAACAATGAGCGAAAACCCGGCGGGCATTCTGGTAATCCGGGATGAACTCACTGGTTGGTGGAGTCAGTTGGACAAGGCGGGCCGCGAAGGTGAACGGGCCTTCTGTCTGCAAGCGTGGAACGGGGACACCGGGCACACGATAGACCGGATCGGGCGTGGCACCATTCACGTCGAAGCGTGCTGTATGTCCATGTTGGGCGGCATCCAGCCGGGTCGGCTTCGCTCTTATCTCGTGGATGCGCTCAAAGACGGTCCGAGCAATGACGGGCTAATTCAGCGCTTTCAGGTGTTGGTGTGGCCGGATACGATGCGGGAATTCGCGGATGTAGATCGGGTGCCAGATTTGGCGTCAGAGGAACACGTGTCGCGCGTGTTTCGCGCATTGGTGGAGATGGACGCAGAAAACCCCGCGCGTTTTAACTTCGGGCCGGACGCGCAGGAACTCTTCACCGAATGGCGGGCCGAACTGGAAGAGAAGGTTCGCGGTGATGAACTTCACCCGGCGCTTATCTCTCATTTGAGCAAGTACCGCAGTCTGATGCCGAGTCTGGCGTTGCTGTTTCATTTGGCGGAAAGCAGCGGCGGCGGTAGCGGTCGGGTTTCGCTTCGCCATGCGCAACAGGCGGCGGGATGATGCGATTATCTGGAATCTCACGCGCGACGAATCTACTCGTGCATCACAACTCCGCGAGTCCGGGCAGCGCGCGAACTGGCGGACAAGATCAAACACCGGAAGTTGGCGGCGGATCGCTGCTTCTCCTGCCGTGACGTTTATCTGAAGGGATGGAGCGGTCTGGATTCGCCTGAAGCGGTCAAACAGGCTGCGGAGGTGCTTCAGGATGCCGGATGGGTCCGAGACCTGTCCACCGAATCGGGACCCTTCGGCGGGCGGCCCTCCAATCGGTACGAAGTGAATCCGGGGGTATGGGAATGACCGCTCACCCCGCAACCCGAAGCCGCTGGATGGACTGGAAGCCGAACCCACTAATCTCGGCGGACACGGTGGCAAGCGAACCTACAAAACCATCAAAACCCGGTTCTGTAGGTTTTGAAGGTGCCGTTTCCGCCAAATCTCCAAAGATTCAGGCGGGGCCGGACCCGGCGGAGCTGGCGCGCGCGTCCGCCATTCTGAACCGGACCGGCGTCCGAATCATGGCACTTGAAGCTGGCACGGTCATCGGTGTGTGGAGCGACCTGGACGTGCCGGAAGGCCGGGCGGCGCTGCATGCTATCGGTCTGGACCGGTATCCCGTCCGCTACCTTGATGGACCAGGCGTGCCGATGCGTTACAAGATCCGGCGGGTGAAAGGCGAGCCCGTTCCCCTGGATGTGCTCATCGAGATGGAGCGGAATCCGGCGGAGCCTTGGAAGATACGTGACCGGATGCTGAACGAAATGGGCTGGTACTCGAAACCGTTGGTATCAACCGCTCGGCATCGTGAGTGGACGACGGGCGGGAATGCCTAAGAAGGTGATTCACGTTCCTATTGAAAAGGCGCGGGGACGGAGAAGCCGAATTAAGTCACACTTACGCGCGCGCCTGTCATGGGGTTCGGGAGTAATAGGCGAACACTACGTGCGCGCGTCATGGAGTCATAGGAGGACGGACTGATGAAGGGGCCAAGGTGCGGGGCGAGGACGCGAAGGGGCACGGCATGCCTCGCGGCGGCATTATGGAGTACTCGCAGTGGACGGTATACGCGCTGCCGGAATCACGGTGGACTCAGCACCGGGCCGCGAACGCCTGAGGGAATCGAGCGTATCCGGCAAGCCTTGGCGAAACGCATTGCGGGTTTGGCATCCAACGGCCCAGTAACATGACAACGGGAAGTCCTTTGTTTTCAGTGTTAATACTTTTGCAGAAAGCGTTCGCATACCTGAGAGTGAGCGGCAAAGGTCAAATCGAAGGCGACGGGTTTACTCGTCAGAGGACTGCTGTCAAAGCATATGCGGCGGCGAACGACATCAAGATCGCGCGCGAGTTTCGCGAGGAAGGCGTCAGCGGAACCATCGAGACGATGGACCGCCCAGCGTGGGCCGAAATGATGGCGGCGCTGCACTCAAATGGCGTTCGGACAATCATCGTAGAGAAACTCGACCGGGTGGCTCGGGACCTGATGGTTCAGGAAGCCGCGATTGCCGATCTTCGCAAGTATGGTTTCATGCTCGTGTCGGTTGCCGAACCGGACCTGATGGCGAACGATCCCACGCGCGTCCTGATGCGGCAACTTATGGGCGCGGTTGCTCAATACGACAAGTCACAGATCGTAGCGAAGCTGAGGGGCGCACGGATGCGGAAGCGCGCGAAAGAAGGGCGTTGCGAGGGCCGGAAGCCATACGGCTTTTACGACGGCGAGAACGCTGTTATTGACCGCATGAAGGCGTTGAGGGCCGAGCGGATGGGGTTTGATCGCATTGCCGCTCAAATGAACGCTGAGGGGCTGGAAACGCGATCGCGGGGCAAATGGCACGGTGTCATGGTGAACAGGATTCTGAAGGTACAGGAGAAATAGCGATGGGAGTTTTCAAGCGCGGCGACACCTACTGGTACGAGTTCATCTTCGCCGGAAAGCGAATTCGGGAATCGAGCAAGACACACAGCAAGACCGTGGCAAGGGAGGCCGAGAAGGACCGGCGACGTTCGCTCGAAAGAACGTTGG
>DATFSM010000153.1:0-2137 GCA_035262625.1 Bryobacteraceae bacterium | reverse complement strand
TCCCGTCCCCATAGGCCCAGGCGGTATCGAAAAAATTACAGCCCAGTTCAATCGCCCGGTCGAGCGATGCCAGGGTCTCCCTATCGTCCGAGCCGCTCCAACCGGCCAGCCCCCACATGCCGTACCCGATCTCGCTCACCTTCCAGCCGGTCCGCCCAAACCTCCGATAGTTCATCGCGCATGTCTCCTGAAATTCACTGCCATTGTAACGGACTCACATCGGTTTTGCCTTGTTAGCGCCGGTCTCCTGCCGGCCCATGCACATCGGGCGCGGTTTTCCTGCCCGCCCTCGTTCCCGGCAGTGCGTTACAATGTCGATCGAAAATGACAAAACACCGTCCTGACCGCCTTCCGAGCGACTCTTCGCTTGGCATGGACACCTCGATCACCCGCCGCGACTTTCTCGGCTCCACGCTTCTCGCTTCCGGAGCAGCCCTCCTTCACCCCCTCACTCCCGCCGAACTTCTCGCCGCCGCCGACGATTTCACCGGTTACGGTGGCATCGGCGAATACGGCAACTCCAACGGCAACACCTGGTCCGTCCTCGAAGCCGGCCACAGGATTCGCGACCATGCCGATGCGCCACTCCCCAAAGACGTCATCGATACCGGCGAATCCTACGACTGCGTCATCGTCGGCGGCGGCATCAGCGGCCTGGCCGCTGCGCTCTTCTACCAACGTCAGGCCGGCCCCTCCGCGAAATGTCTGGTCCTCGAAAATCATCCCATCTTCGGCGGCGAAGCCAAGCAAAACGAATTTCTCGTCGACGGAAAGCGCCTCATCGCGCACCAGGGTTCTGCAATCTACCAACTGCAGGAGCCACAATCGTTCCTGGCCCAGTTCTACGATTCCATCGGGCTGAAAACCCCGAAGCTCACGTACCAAGAATGGTCGGGCCCGCAACCCGCAATGCCGCTCGCGCGCACTCCCTACGACGCCGTCGGCCTGGACATCGGCCAATACGGCTTTTGGTTCGGCGCCAAATTCGGCCAGAATCCCGGACTGTGGGTCAGGGATCCGGTTCGCAAGAAATTGCAAGGCGCGCCGATCCCCGACGCCACGCGCATCGAATGGCTGCGCTGGCTCACCGGCACACCCGTATCCGCAAAGCCTTTCGAACCGCCCAAAGTCGAAGGCGACGCGGTCTCCCGCTATCTCGACTCCATAACTCTCGAACAGCACTACATGGAACGCTTCGGCCTCCGTCAGGAAACCGTCCGCACCTTTCTCTCGCCCGTTGAAGGTGGCGGCTCCGGCCTCGGCCCCGACGCCTTGTCCGCCTACTGCGATTACGCCTACACCTTGCTGCACCCCGTTGCCGATGAATCCGGCGCCATGGATCAAATGTTTCCTGGCGGCAACACCACCATCGCCCGCCTTATGGTCAGAACGCTGATTCCTTCGTCGATCCCTGGGCCTGACACGGTCGAAGCCGTCTCGCAGAATCCCGCGAATTTCGCCGCTTTCGACGCACCGGACAACTCTGCCCGACTTCGCCTCAATTCGACGGTCATCTCCGTTCATCACGACGGTGATCCTGCAAAATCCTCCACGGTTTCGGTGGTCTACGAAAAAGGCGGAAAACTTTTTGGCCTCAAAGCGCGCTGTGCGGTCATGGCCGGCGGTAGCTGGACCACCAAACACATCGTCACCGATCTCCCGGAATCCCATCGCCAGGCTTACCGCCAGTTTTACCGTTCGCCTTGCCTGATGGCCAACGTCGCCGTGCGCAACTGGCGCTTTCTCTACAAAATGGGGATGACCGGTTGCCGGTGGTTCAGCGGCGGCATTGGCAATTACCTGGAAGTCCGCAAGCTCGCACTCACGGGAAACGAGGAATCCACCATCGGCCCGGATTCCCCGACCGTCCTCGCGCTAAAGGTTCTGTACTCTTATCCGGGCGTTTCGACCGAAGCCCAGGGCCATCGCGGCCGCGGCGAACTGCTCAGCACATCTTTTCGTGATTATGAACGCCAGATTCGCCAGCTGTTCACCGGCATGTTCCAGAGCTCCGGCTTCGACGCCCAGCGGGACATCGCGGGAATCATTCTGAATCGCTGGGGCCACGCCTACCTCAGCCCGCAACCCGGATTTTTCTTTGGATCAAACGGCCTGCCCGCGCCGCGCGAAATTCTCC
>DATFSM010000152.1:0-20494 GCA_035262625.1 Bryobacteraceae bacterium | reverse complement strand
CTGCGCGAGTATGCCCAAAAGGCCGGACGCAAAATCAGCGACACGATGTGTTCCCGGATTGCCGCGCTCAAGCTTCGGCGAACCATCGAGAACGCTGAAGATATCGAAAAGGAATATCTGCCTGTCTCAGATCGGGAACTCGCCGAATTCGATTCGATGGCTCAAGCTGAAGAAGAAGAGTGGGTAAAAGCCCACGCTGGTTAGGAACTCCGGGATGAACCGCCGCGATTATCTGAAGATCGCCGGCGCGGCAGCCGTTGCGGCCAACGCGCCTCTCAGGGCAGCGGAAAGCGCCGACCTGCAGGACGAAGTCGTTCGTTTGCAACTCAAGCACACGTGGACGACGGTCATGTCGTCCTCGACCTATCGCGATACCCTTCATGTTCAGTACCGGCTTGACGGCATCACCGGATACGGCGAGGGCGCGCCGATCGTTCGCTATAACGAGACGCCGCAATCGGCCAAGTACGCCGTTGAGATTGTTCGCGGCTTGCTGGAAAAGGCCGATCCTGCGCAGTTCTCGAAAATCATGGCCGAGGTCTTCCAGCGCATTGACGGCCAGTATGCCGCAAAGGCTGCGATCGACATCGCCCTCATGGACTGGAACGGCCAGAAGCTGGGCGCGCCGCTGTATCGTTACTTCGGACTCGATGCGAAAGACGCGCCGGTTACGACATTCTCAATCGGCATCGACAATCCCGAGACGACGAAAGCCAAGGTCGAAGAAGCCGCGGATTTCCCGATTCTCAAGATCAAAGTCGGGCTCGATTCCGACGAAGCGACGCTCGCTGCCGTCCGCGCGGTGACGAAAAAGCCGCTGCGCGTGGACGCTAACGAAGGCTGGACGAACAAAGAGACGGCCGTCCGAAAAATCAACTGGCTGGAGACTCAGGGAGTCGAATTTGTCGAGCAGCCAATGCCCGCGGACCGCATCGAAGATACGCGGTGGGTGCGGAGCCGCGTCCACATTCCGATCATCGCGGACGAGTCCTGCCTGCACGCTGCCGACATTCCGAAATGTAAGGATGCCTTCGACGGCATCAACGTGAAGCTCGATAAAGCAGGCGGCGTTCTCGAAGCCTACCGCATGATCGAAATCGCGAAGTCGTTCGGGATGAAGACCATGCTGGGCTGCATGGTGTCAAGTTCCTGCAGCGTAACCGCCGCCGCGCACCTTTCTCCCCTGGTGGATTACGCGGATCTCGATGGCAACCTGCTGATCGCGAACGATCCCTACATCGGAGTGACCGTACGCGAAGGTAAACTCATCCTGCCGAACAAGCCGGGTCTCGGGCTCACTCTCCGTCGGTAGTTACTCAGCTCTAAGCGTTTTCTGGGTTGACCCGGGCCCTTGGTGCGGGCTGGCCCTCTGATGCGGATCGGTCAGCCTAGAGCAAGAAGTTGAAGCTACTGCCCGCAGACTATTCGATCCCGACGCGGCACGCCGGGTCCGTGGCAAAGCACAGCGCGGGAGGCTGAAGGGTTGTGACAGGCATCCGCGCGCGGTCGCCGCTGATTGTCCGAACGCGCGGTTGCGGTCCCGTGATCGCTGAGCCGGTCGTTCCACTTATCGGGATCAGACTCGTTTCGCTATGCGAATCGGTACCGAAGATTTCGAGCACGTTGTCGCCTGCCGGCGCCGCCAAAGGGATGGTCAGATTGAGCTGATAGACTCCCGACAGAGCGGGCGCGAGACCAGCAAAGGTCACCGTGGCCGGGAATCCACCCACCCAGGCGGAGATTGTCCGAACGGTATTCGACAACCGGGTAGGCGCGGCGCCGTTCGTGCCCGCGGGGTAGGTATCGCCAAGACCTGACACGAACACGGAAACGGGTTCGCCGGGCTGCGCGGGGTTAGACGCATCGACTATCTGACCGGTCTGCGCGTGCTCAATTAGTCCATAGCCGAATCCGCTCGCGTTCTCGTTTCCGTTGAGTGTGAACACCCCCGCCGATGTGAGATTGACGAGCCGGTACACGGTATTCGACGCTGCGCCATTGTTGATTACCTGTATCGTGGCGATTGGCGACTGCGGGGTCGCTGGCACGCCCGACGGCGGAGTATAGTAAATGCCGAACGGAACCACCACCGACAACTGAGTGGGCGTCACATAAAACAGCGGCGCCGGAATCCCATTGATCATCACCTGCACGTTACCCAAAGTGGTGGGGAGGGGAAGGGACGAGGCGGCCGCATTACCGCTTGAGAGTCCGGTTCCATAGAGAACGATGGCTTCGCCTCCGGAAATCCCCTCGGTAAATGGCGCGAAGTCCGCTGCGTTTACAATGCCGTTGGGGTTCAGGAAGACGCCGCTGCCCGTCATCGTGGGGGCCTTAAGCGTGACATCGATACCGAACAACGTTCCGGTGCCTGTGCCGACCCGAACCGCGCCACCGTTGCCCAACGTATATTGCTTCCTGAAGAACGGCTCCTGGTATGTTCCGTTGGACATCGTAGCGGGATAGGCTGATCGGTACGTGAATGCTTCCGGGACGGGGTTGAAAAGGGGGGTGTATATATGCCTCTGGCCAAAGATCGTTCCGTTGACCGCATTTAACGTACCGTAGTAAGTGGCGGTCGCGGTAAAGCTTTGCGAAGTCAGTTGCGACGCATCTACATCGATCCCGGCTTGATAGTAAAGGCCACTGAAAGTCATGTTTCCCGGGGTAGGCCTGACGCCCACGAATATACCGAGCCCATTCGCAGCGCCGCCGAAAACGAAATTGCGATCCGGTGACATGTAAAGCGCCACGTCGCCCGAATAAAAATTCGCAGTATTTGAGGTTGGAAAAGTAATCTTGCCTGCGCCGTTCGTGAAGCGGTAGGTCATGCCAGATGAGCTCTGTGCAATTGTGGACGATCCACTTGCGATCGAATAGCCGGTGATATTCACGACGCCGAGATTCCCCGCTCCATCGGGGTTGAGCGTAAAGCTGAAATCCGCGGTCGTCGTATTGTCGCCCAGAACGCCCGGAATAAATCCGTACATCTGATAAGCTCCCTGAAAAGATGAAGTGGTCGCCGGAGTTCCGACAGGCGCCGCGATAAACAAGGAGTTGAAGCCGGATTCGGTCGCGCTCCCGATCAGCACACCGTTTGCGGCGATCAAACCGTAGGTCCTGTATAAGTTGGTGCTTGTAGAGAACGGACTGACGAAGAAGCCGTGACCATTCGATCCAAACCAATAATTGCCGGTGGTGGAGACGCCCGTCTGCTGGGCGCAGGCGGTAGTGATGTTGCACGAGTTTACCGTCGCGTTCGAGACCTTATATCCGCCGGCGCCGTCAAACGTGATCGTTCCGAAAAGCGAAGCCTGTTGACTCAAAAAGCCCTGGTTATTGCTGACTACATAGACGACATTGCGGAAATAATAGGCTCCTTTGAGGAGGGAGTTCCCGCTCGTGTCCCAGGTAGTGGTTTGGGCCCATGCCGGAATACAGGCGGCCGCGATCGATAGAACTGCCGCTCGCGCGAAATGCATAAAAACAACCTTAGAAGCTGACGCAATAGGTGCAGTCAGGCTTTAATATTTCATTGCGTTGTCTGCAGAAATCGCGGCGCCATCGCATAGATGTTGTTGTTAGTTTCATCGATGCCCTAACGACGGCGCAATCCATCGAATAACAGAACAGTTCCAACGCTCACCGCGTTAATTAGCTGGCTTTCCACCGGGTTGGACCCTCCCTGAGCACTCAATGAACTGTTGCGTGCCGGATCGCGCCAGGGCTGGTTTCCTGGTCATGTACAACCAGCAACGCCGCTTAGCCCGGAAGATGCCGTGTCAAAGGGGCGCAGGCAATCGTAGCGCAGATTATCGGCGCGCGACCGTGGCCTGTCCAGATCATCAGCCGGTCGATAGAAGCTGCAAAGCTAGGCGGCAGAGAGCCGAGGTGCTCACTCCGCGCGAAGTGTCTCCACCGGGTTGACCGCGCTCGCCCGGCGCGCCGGGAGATAGCTTGCGACAATCGCAGCCAGCACCAGGCACAACGAAACGGCCACGAACGTCCACGGGTCGGAAGCACTCACGCCGAACAGCATCGACCGAATCAGCCGTGTCAGCGCCGCCGCGGCTCCCAGCCCCAGCGCAATACCAATAGACGCCAGCGCCAGCCCGTGCCGAACGAACATGCCGCTCACCTGATTTTCCCGTGCGCCCATCGCCATTCGAATTCCGATCTCGCGCCGCCGCTGCGTCACCGAATACGAAATCACCCCGTAAATCCCGACAAGCCCGAGTGCGAATGCCATTGCGCCGGCGATGGCCAGCATCGTGAGGCTGAAAGAGGTTCGCGCCATCGACTTCCGATAGATTTCGTCCATCCGGCTCACGCGCGCCAGCGGCAGGGTTCCATTTACGGACCAGACCGCCTGCCGCACCTCATCGGCGAAAGAGGCCGCGCTCGCTCGATGGCTCCGAATCGCGAATGTGACGTACCGCTGAACGAAAGTGCCTTCGGTCCAGAAGTTCTTCTCCATTAGGGGCCAATAGGTGACGGCTACGGGCTTCTTGTTCATACCGTCGTCGTAGGTGTTTCCGACGACTCCAACGACCTCGCGCCAATCGTCTTTAGGGCTCTCGCGAACCCGTTTGCCAACAGCCTTTGCCGGATCTCCCCACGTTTCGCGGGCAAGATTCTCCGAGACCAGGACGATATTGCGCAGTCCATACAGCTCCGTCCACGTAAAGTCGCGCCCGGCGACGATCGGAATTCCCATGGCGCCGAAGTAGCCCGGCGAGATGAATACGTAACGGCGGATCGGGGGCAGTTTGCCCTCGGCGACCGGGTGATCTTCGACATAGAGCAGGTCCGAGCTGCCTTCACCGGTCAAAGGGACCCGGCTCGCGACGCCGGCGCTCGTTACCCCGGGCACGCGTAGAAGCCGATTCAGGATGTCCTGATCGATCCGCGCCACCTGTTCCGGTTCTTTTACCTGGGCCTCGGGTATCGCGGTGGACACCGTCAGGATCTCCTCGGGACGGGTGAAGCCCGGATTGACGCGCCTCAGGGCCTGGAACGTGCGGATCATCAGCCCGGACCCGATCAACAGCACCAACGCGAGAGCCACCTGCGCGACCACAAGGATGGCGCGCGCCCGGTGGCGATCGCGGCTCTGACTCAAACTGCGCCCCCCTTCCCTCAACCCCGTGTTGAGCCGCAGTCCTGAGTACTTAATCGCGGGCAGCATGCCAAACAACAGACCGGCGAGAAGCGAAATCGCGAGAGCGAACAACAGAACCATCGGGTCGATTGAAATTTCGTGCAGCCGGGGCAGGCTGCTTGGCGCAATCGCGAGCAGAATGCGGATCGTTCCGTATGCAACGCCCACTCCGGCCACTCCGCCTGCAAGTGCAAGCGCCATGCTCTCGAGAATCAGATCCCCTGCGATACTCGCGCGCCTCGCGCCCAACGCCGCGCGGATCGCCAGCTCGTGCTGCCGTCCCTCGGCTCGAACCAGCAACAGATTCGCTACATTCGCGCACGCGATCAGCAGCACGCCGCCAACGGTTCCCATCAGGACCCAAAGCACGTCGCCGATATCCCCAACCACATCGCGTTTGAACGGTCGAACCAACGGACCGATGTGAGCGTCCTCGAAAAGTTTGGCGCTGAATCCGGGTGGCGGCGGGAATGCCTTGATCCACATCGGCTGCATCCGCGCAATGTCCGCGTTCGCCGCCGCGAGGGTCACGCCGGGCTTCAGCCGCGCGATGCCCTGATAACTGAAGTTGCCGAGTTGCACCTTGTTCCGGTTAAACTGCTGCGGCAGCACGATCTCCGGTTCCGGGTCCCCGAATCGGAAACTCGGCGGCAGCACGCCGATAATCTCCCGGGCATTGCTGTCAATCAGAATTCGCCGCCCGATGACCGAAGGCGCGCCCCCAAAGCGGCGCTGCCAGAACCCGTAGGACAGAATTGCCTTGCGCGGGCTGCCTTCCACGCTGTCTTCTCGGTTGAAAAGCTGACCGAGCGCTGGCGTTACGTGAAGCAACGGCAACGTTCCGTCCGTCACCCATAAGCTGCGGAGTTCTTCGGGGTGCCCACCGTCGGTGAGGTTCACCGTTCCGCCTGTATAGAGGCCGACGTCCGTGAAGGCGCGTCCCTGCTCGCGATAAGTGAAATAGTTGGCCGCCGCCATGTTCAGCTCAGGGATGTTCAGGGCGGCAGCCGTGTGCCAGATACCAACCAGTTCGTCAGGATGATCGAACGGCAGAGGTTTGAGGAGGATGCCGTTCAGAACGCTGAAAATAGCGGTGTTAGCTCCCACCCCAATAGCCAGCGTCAGCACGGCGACGGCTGTGAACCCTGGCGCGTGCGCCAGCCTGCGAAAAATATACCGGCCCATAAAATCGGATACGCATACTCCGGGTCAAAAGTTGGCGCTACTTGCTCGATCTCGCGGAAACAACATCGCGTCCCGCTGATTTATTCACACGGAATCCACCTTGAAAATCGCCTAAGTTGTTGCATCCACGGGCCCAAGAAAACTGAGGAAGCGCGCGGAAAAGAATGTGGATTTTGTTGACTAACCGCAACGCATCCGTCATGATCGACTCAGTTCCAGGGTTCACGGAACGATTCGCTGAGCGAAACGAAGCGAGTCCCGAACGTTGATCCGAAGCGCGAATCGAACTGAGTACGCTGCGGGGAGTGAAGGACTATCGGACGCGTAGCAAAGCGAGCTTTTCGTTGCGGGAGCGATTGACCGCTTTGATCCGAACGGCTGCAACGGCCAGTCGGGGAGTGTAGATCGCCGAAGCAATGGAAGCGCGGTAGACGTGAGCGAATAACGGGTTTGCGGCGAAGAATTCGCCCCGGACCGGCCTCGAAACCGGACGGAGTGGAGGAGCCGAAGATCGAACGGATTCGCGAGGTTTTCCCGCGCGGTAACGAAGGCGAAGGACGGGAACATAGACCCCGTGCGGCGCGAAAGCGTTGCTGCGGGCGAGCGAAAGGCCCCGCCGAGTTACCGGCTCCGGTAAAACGAGTCTGTTGGCGTTGAACGCTGCACTGACCCGAGGCAGGCAGAAATGCGGCTTTGGCGAGCAGCGGACAAATCGCTTTCAGGATGCGTTTCACCGCGCAACGAACGCCCCGCATGCGGGTGGTTCGCTGAATCGTACCGTGAACCCTGGACGTGTTTCTGGCCTACTGTCTGATCTGCATATCGAGGCGGGTTAGGCTGTCCCGCACCTGGATCCGTTCGGTATTTGAGTACCCGTTCTTCTCCAGCGTGATCGAATAAAAGCCGGGCGCGAGCGTCAGGGTGGCGGGCGTCAGTTTTGAAGTCGACTCACCGTTCACGCGAATGGATGCGCCGGCGGGTTCTGACGTCACGAACAGCGTTCCGTGCGGCTGCTCGAGAGTGACCTGAGGGACATCTATCGCGGTGGTTCCGACATGTACGTCGCGGTACTCGTTGATGTATCCGGCCTGCGATATTGCGAGATGGTGCAGACCCGTCGTCGCGTGCATCATGCACGGAGTCGCGCACGACTGAGCCAGGTTCCCGTCGAGCACCGCTTTCGCGCCGGGCGGATTCGAAGTTACCCAAACGTCCTGGATTCGTGGAATCAGTTCCGGAGCCTCGTCTCGCGCCACTGCAGTCGGATGCGAGCCAGGCTCTGCCCCCATCGGTGAAGGCTTGGCATTCTCCACGATGGCCTTCTGCCGCGGCTCCTCGGCGACCGCCGGATTCGGCGCATCGCCCCCCGGCTTCTCCACTTGGCCCTTCTCCACTACAGTTTTCTGATCCGGAGGCTTGCCCTCTGCCGGTTTCTCGTCCGGCGTCGCCGGAACATCGGCGGCGGGAATATCAGGAGGAGGCTGGGCGCTCGACGCGACCGGCGCCGCCGGTTTCAGCGGGGTCGTTCCAGCCAGCCCTGATTCGTAAACGAACACGGCCCCGACCGCGGCGACCAGAAAGCAGCTCAGCAAAGCAGGCACGAGCCAGCGCCGTCCCTGTTGAGGCTCCGGCTCCATCGTAAACGCCGGCGGAGGCGGGGGCGCCGGTTCCGGCACCGCAAGCGTCGGCAATGAAGAAGCGGTCCCTGCGGGTAGCGTCTTCCATCCGCGCGATTCCGCGCACGCCAGTTCCAGCGCGCCCACGAAATTCGAGCAGTTCGGATAACGGTCCTCCGGCTTTTTCGCCAACCCTTTTCTCAGGACGTGATCGATGTGTTCGGTCAACGTTGGATTCAGCCGGTGCGCGGCAGCGGGCTCGTCGCCGACGATCCGGAAAACGATTGTGCTGAGATGTTCGCCCACGAACGGGCGCTCGCCCGTGAGGATCTCGTACGCGATCACCGCCAGGGAGAACTGATCCGAACGCCCGTCCACTGTCAGCCCCTGCACCTGTTCGGGCGACATGTAGTTCGGAGTGCCGGCGACTGTCTTCGTCTCCGTGGAATGCGCGCCTTCAATGATTCTCGCGATGCCGAAGTCGGTGATCTTGACCGAGCCATCTTCATCGGTCATGATATTCGCCGGTTTCACGTCGCGATGTATGATTCCCTTGGAATGGGCGTAGTCCAGCGCCCCGGCGGCCTGCCGCAGTATGCGCAGCATCCTTGCGCCCGAGATAGCGGACTCCGAAGCCAGAACCTTTTCGAGCGTAGGGCCGTTGACGTAAGCCATCGCGATGTACGCCACGCCGTCGATTTCGTCGATGTCGTAAATGGTGACGATATTCGGATGAGAAAGCACGCCGGCCGAGCGCGCCTCGCGAAACAGGCGTTCGTGAAGACGGTCGCGCTGCTGCGTGTCGTTGATATCGCGAATCCGGATCGTTTTGATGGCCACCGGCCTCCCGATCGCCGGATCGATCGCGTGGTAAACAACCCCCATCGCGCCCTGACCGAGTTCGCCAATGATCCGGTAGCGGCCGATGCTCTCCATCTATCTATCTTGATGCTAACGTCCCGGCGGGGACACGGGCGAGATCGGCAAGAAATCCGATGGCAGCGTCATCGACCCAAAAGCGCTGACCATCACGTGCGAGGAACCCGAGATGACCTCCGTGCTCCGTGGCGAACAGGCGCAGCGCCGGATTCGTCGAGAAAGCCGGATGATCAAATATCGCGAACGGAATAAAGGTATCGTCCTTGGCCTGAAGACAAAGCGTGGGGACGCGAATCGCGTCCAGAAAGTTCATGGCCGATTGCGTCGCGTAGTAATTCTCCGCATTACCGAAGCCGAACGACGGCGCCGTAATCCGGTCGTCGATATCGAAGACCGACAGGCATCCGTCGAAGTCCCGCGCCGTATATCGGCCGGTACCGATCAACCGCTCCCGCATTCGGTCCACGAAGCGCCGCTCATACAGGGCATTGTCTTTCTTTCTGAGACGGTGAGCGCAGGCGGAAAGGTCGATCGGCGTGGAAATCGCCACGACTCCGGACAGCAAATCCGTCTCGCCCAGCTCCCCCGCGAGCTTCAGCGCGACGTTTCCGCCGAGCGAGAACCCAACTGCGAAGACTGGCAACTCGGCTCTTTGCGCGCGAATCTCCTCCAGAAACGTCCGCAAATCCGACGTGAGCCCCGCGTGGTAAAGAGTCTTGCAGAGGCGTTCCGTTCCTCCGCACGTCCGCATGTGAAAACGATGCGCGACGAACCCGGCCTCGAGCGCGTGCCAGGCCATGCTGCGGATGTACCCGGAATCCCCGCCGCCCTCCAATCCGTGGAGCAGGACGACTTCGCCCAGTGGCTCGGCCGCGGGACGCTGCGACTGGATCAGGACCTGTGTATCCGGGTCCGTGCGAATGAATCGGCTCTCCATCGGATAGCGCGAGAAGTCGTACTTGCGCGGCCAGAAGTTCCCGAGAATGGTCAGAACGTGCGGATTACGGAACAACGGTTGGAATGGCCGCATCCTTCGAATCCATATTTTCGCAGAACGACGGGAAGATCATGCGCCGAAAGGATTATGATTCGAATTGCCCGGCCGAATGTATCGTTGCCCCGACCGAACGCACCCTGCTCTGATCGCCCTTTTGCTGCTTTCGCCATGGGCTGCGTCTCTCCAGGGGCAGGATAGCGCGGCCCTTTATCGCCAGGGTGTAGATCTGCAGCGCGCCGGCGATCTTGCAGGAGCCGTCGAAGCCTACCGCAAGTACCTCTCAGTAGATCCCGGCAATATCGCGGCGCATTCCAATCTCGGAGCCGCGCTCGCGGGCCTCGGCCGCTATGACGAAGCCATTCCCGAATACGACAAAGCTATCGCATCCGCGCCCGAACAGGTGCGTCCGCTGCTTCAGCGCAATCTAGCGCTGGCATATTTCAAATCCGGCCGCCTGCAGGAAGCTGAACCAATTCTCACCGCGCTTTACCGCGCTTCGCCCGGGAATCACGAAACGGCTCTGCTTGCGGCCGACTGCCTTCTGCAGCTCGGCGAGCCTGCAAAGGCGCTCGCACTGCTCGAACCACTTGCCCCGGCCGGTTCCGACAAGGCACTGGCTTACGCGCTCGGCATTGCCTATCTCAAAACCGGCAAAACGGCGGAAGCGCAGCGCACCCTCGACCCGCTCCTGAAGGACGACTCTTCGCCGGAAGGTCAGTACGCGCTCGGCATGGCCATGTTCAGCGCCGGTGATTATCCCTCAGCGCTGAAGGCGCTCCGGCGCGCCATCGAACTGAACCCGAACCTTCCTCACATTCAGTCCTTCTATGGCCAGGCGCTGCTCCTGACCGGCGACCCCGACGAAGCGCTCGCAGCATTCCGCAAGCAACTCGCCTCGGACGCGAATGACTACGATGCGAACTACGAATCGGCGCAGATCCTTCAACGGCGCGGCGCGGATGCGGAAGCGCTTCCGCTCCTCCGCCGCGCCGTCATGCTGCGGCCAAAATCTTACGGAGCGCGGCTGGCGTTGGCCGATGCGCTCATTACCCGGAAACAGACCTCCGAAGCTCGTACGCAACTGGAGTCGCTCGTTCATGAATCGCCCGAATTCGGAGCCGCACATGAACGGCTTGCGAAACTGTACGCCGCCGCCGGCCTGAAGATCGAAGCTACTCGCGAACAGGCCCAGGCGGCCAAATACGAGCCCAGACCCGAGACCGCTGGAAACGGTCCGGCAATAGGCAGTCTGGCCCCGAAATTCGAACTGGCGAAATCCGAAGGAGGCGGCTCGACCGCGATTCCGTCACCCGGTAAACCGACTGTGCTCGTCTTCGGCAGCTATACCTGCCCTAACTTCCGGCAGGCTTCACCTGTACTCAATGAAATGGCGGAGAAACTCGGCTCACGCGCCGTGTTCCTCCAGGTCTATATCCGCGAAGCGCATGCCGAAGGTCAATGGCAGAGCACCATCAATGAACGGGAGAAGGTCGAACTGGCGCCCGCCTCGACCATGGAACAGAAGCACGATTACGCCATGATGTGCCAGCGCAAGCTTCACCTGCGTTTTCCCGCGGTTGTTGACGGCCTCGACAACGCTGCCGAGAAGGCCTACGCCGCGTGGCCCAGCCGCGTCTACGTCATCGATGCGTCCGGGCGCATCCGCTTTTCCAGCGGCTTGCTCGAAGAGGAATTCGACCGTTCCGCGTTCGAAAAGGCCGTTCTGTCAGCGATACCCCGCGGCCACTAGATCGGCAATCGCCTCGGGTACGAGACTCCGCCACTCCAGACCCTGCTCGACGCGCCTCCGCACCTCAGACGACGAAACCTCGTCGAAAGACGCTCCCATCGGAAGCGGGATCACTCGGTCCACGTGACCGGCATGCGGCAGATACTCGCCTCCGCGTCCTGCCACTAGTAGCGGATAACGCTCGATCATTCGGTCGAACACGTCCGGCTCGCCGTAGTCCCACGCCGCGATTCGTTCCGCCGCATCGCGCCCGCAGAGCAGCCCGATTTCGACTGCGGGCCCGAAGAACTCACGCGCCTCATCGGCTATTTCGACGTACAGTCCACCGTCGGCCACAGCAACGGAAAACCGGTGACTGCCTGCCGCGACTCCACGAAGCATTTCCAGCCGTTCTTCAAATCCGACGCCATCGAATGCCTTGTGCGGAAATGCGCGCGGAAGAATCCAGATCACCTCATCGGCCCAGCGGAGTCCCGCCTCCGCGATTGCGACATGCGCCACCGTAGGCGGATTCCACGCGCCGGGAAAGACGGCGATCCTCGCCGGTTTCTGTTCGCCTGTGCCGGAACTCTCACGCGGGTGAAACGCGAGTGCCATCTCACCCGTTGTAATACACGCGCACCTTGCGGTCAGCGCGATTCGTATACATTAGGGAGTAGAAATGTTCAACTGGATCTGCCCCACCTGCGGGAAAGAGGTTCAGCCGTCGAAAACCGAGTGTCCCTATTGCGCTGAAAGAGCGAAGGAAATGGCGGGGGCGCCAGTCGGCGCGCCGCCTCCGCCCTATCAGGCTCAGCAACAGCCGCAACAGCAGCCGTGGCAGCCAGCCCCTCCACCGGCCACAACCTGGCAGCCGGCGCCGCCGCCTGCGGCTCCGCATGTCTGGCAGCCGCCGCCCCCGCCGCAGTCCCGGCAGCAGCCGAACTCCGCGTCCGCGCCAACCGCATGGCCGCAGCAGTCGCCGCCCCCGCAGCATGTAAGCGCCCCTCCTCCCCCGCCTCTCGCCCCGCCGGAGGCGCAACCCCAGTACAACGCGCCGCCGCCTCCTCCCGCATGGAACGGCCAGCATCCGCCGTATGGTCAGCAGCCGCCCGCCGGGTGGCAGCCGACCGCGCCCCGCTCCGGTCCGCCCACGTGGCTGATGTTCGTCGCCTTCGCACTGGCTTTCCTGGGTGTCTTCGCGGCCGTCTACTTCTTTATCCAGAGGAACGGGCGCACCAACGTTGCGGAAAAGACCGGACTCGAAAACCCTGCCAATCCCTCTCAGCAGAAGGTTTCGAATCCGCTCCAGAAATACGTGGAAGTCTCCGGTCTCCGCCTGATGACGGACAACAACAAGAAACCGGTCGTGAAGTTCCTTGTGACGAACCACTCCAACGCGGAAATCGCCGACTTGGAGGCTAATGTGACCCTTTGGGCGAGCACGTCGCGGTCCGAGGAGGATTCCATCGGCTCCTTCTCATTCAAAGCGAATAATCTCGCCGCCAGTGGTTCGCGCGAATTTACCGAGCCACTGAAGACCAAGCTCAAAATGTACGAACTACCCGACTGGCAGAACGCCACCGCCGAGATCCAGATCACCTCGCCGGCCGCGCAATAGCTTCAGGCAGGAACGAACCGGGCGAGATCGCGGTCTTTCCGCGTGCGCTCTACGTCAAAGACCTGGTTGTGCATCACGATCCACACGCCGGGCGGGAGCGTCCGGGCGGCGAACAAGCTTTCAGTCAGATTCTGCAGCCCGTCTGAGCGCTCAAAACCCAGCGGCGTCATTGCGCCTGTCAGCACGATAGGATGCGGAATTTCACCCAGCCCCGATTTCAGCAGGCGTCCGGTCTCCACCATCGTGTCGGTGCCGTGCGTGATCACGACGGGGGCGGTCGGGATCTTGGCCCGGACTAAAGCAAACACCAGTTGGCGATCTTCATCCGTCATCTCGAGGCTGTCTTTGTTCATCAGCGGGGTGACATCGATCTGAGTATCCGGCAGCCGCAGCGATTGCAGATAGCGATCGATCTTCGCCACGAGATTCTCCACCTGGCCGGACTGCTCGGAATAAATCTTCTCGATGGTCCCGCCTGTAGTCACCAGATGGATCTTCAATCGGTTATTCTCCCGAACAGGAACCGTAGAACCGACGGCAAACGTCCGGTCCATGCCTGCTCGCTGTGCGGCGCATCGCTGTCTTCGAAATACGACAGATCCTTCCCGAGAGCCCATCCGTGCTTCATCAGCGCGTCTCTGAGGCGGCGGGTGTCGTCCACGCAGCGCCCCGGATCGTCGCCTTCTGCGGTGCCGACGTCCAGCCAGATCTTCGGCCGCGATTCCTGCGCCGGGATGTCGCGAATCATCCGCAGAATGACGCCATTCCGCCACCACACAGAAGGCGAGAGAACCGCCAGTTTGCCAAAGACATGGGGATTTCTCAGCCCCGCATAGAGCGTTGCAAGCCCTCCGAGCGAAGATCCTCCCAGAGCCGTACATGACGCTGTCGTCAGCGTGCGATATTCGGCGTCGATAAACGGCTTGACCTCCTCCACGATCATCGCCGCATGAAGCCGGGCCTTGCCTCCCGATGCGGCTTCCGTCCGCGCGCCGCGCGTGGGCGTGTATTCATCAATCCTCCGCTCGCCAGCGTTATAAATCCCCACCATGATCAGCGGCTCGATTGCTTCGCCGCGAATCAGATCTTCGGCGATTTCATCCGCGTGCCATTCCTGGCCCAGGAACGCTGTCTCGGCGTCGAACATGTTCTGCCCGTCGTGTAAGTAGAAAACCGGATAGCGCCGTTCGGTATCTTCGTCATAACTTGGAGGGAGATACACGATAATGTTCCGGTCATCGGGCAGATGGCGTGAGTGAAAGTTCCGGTGCAGACGGATGTTGCCGGTCAGAGTGTGCATGAATGAACGATCCGGAGAGCGTCGGCGCGAAAGCCGCGTTCACTACCCCGTAATGATAGGCTAACGAAAGACCACGCATGTCGGCGCAGATTCTCCTACAAGGCACATTGTCAGGAGCCGGAGATTTCCTTGTGGCGGCCCCGGCCAGCCAGGATAATCGGGCATTCGAAGCGCGTGTCATGTGGCTTTCGCTCCTCGGCGAAGTCCTCCCGCGGGCTCTCTTGGCGGAACTTGGGTTACCTTCTCTGATGCTGGGTTCCTCGGGCGGAGGGCGCTTTCTGCTGATCCTTCCCGACCGTTCGCGCGCGGATGCCGCAGGCGACTTTCTGAAACGCGCTGACGAAGCGCTCGGTCGGATCACCTCGGGCGTTGTGCGCTTGTCATGGAGTTCTACCGAAAACCTGGGCGACTGGACCGTTGTTCGCAAGCGGCTTCAGGACGGTATGTCCGAGGCCGCGTCATCACAGATTCTTCAGAACGGCTTTTTTGAGCCCTTTGCGCCGGTCGCTGCGCCCGCGGACTCCATCCCGCGAGCGTTGCGCGATGCTGCTTCCGTCGGCTGGAGTTTCGAAGCTCCGGCGCTCATCACGGCGGAC
Organism: Bryobacteraceae bacterium; assembly: GCA_035262625.1. GTDB lineage: Bacteria > Acidobacteriota > Terriglobia > Bryobacterales > Bryobacteraceae > BOG-234. The sequence continues at coordinate 5,410 of DATFSM010000152.1, read as the reverse complement.
GGCGCTACCCAGCGCTGGGATTTGGGTCGCCAGGCGTCGCACGACAATATCTCCCTTCCGCGCCACGCCGCGCGCAACGGCGAAGCCATGGCCTCGGTCAGGGAACTCGCCAGGCGCGCCAAAGGCCGCAAGCTTTGGGGAATCCTCCGCGGGGAGATCGACGACTTCGCCACGCGCCTTCGCCGTGCGCAAAGCGTGGAAGAACACGTCCACCTCTCGCTGCTCTACAAACAGTTTCTGGCGGGCGAGATCGATTTGCTCTGCTCGCAGGGCGATTACTTTCAACGAGTCACCGTGCTTCAGGCGGGAACCGCTGATTTCGCGATCTGCGGGTCCTGGGACGCGCTCGCTTCTTTCGCGCGCGAAATCGATCGGGTGTTCCGCGTGTTCGCTGAAGAGAATCTAAAGGATCTTCCGGGCGCTGAAGCGAAGACTTTCACTATGTCGGTCACGCTGGGCGGCCCGGAGGTTACGTTGGGTCGACTGTGGGAAGACAGCATCCGCGATCTCGAAACCGCCAAGGCGTCGGACAAGGACTGTCTGTTCATCCTGGGGCGTGTGCTCGAATGGAAACAGCTCAACGACGCTGTGGATCTCAAAGATGCCATCGTCGAGCTGAACGAGGAGTTTCGCGGTGGCAAACAGTTTTCCGCGCAGCTCCGCAATCTGTACAAGAAGGTGGAAACGCCCGACCGTGCGCTTTCGCAGGGAGATCACGAGCGGCTTCTGGCGCGCGCCATCCGGTTTCAGCGGCGCTTCGCCCGTGTGGCGAATCGCCGGGAACGCGAGTTCCAGAAACTCCGGGCTCATCTGATGAAGGAACTGGCTGGTCGGAGCGTTCGGGGAAAACTGAAATTACGGCCGGAAGGCCTCGTTGCGCTCGATTGGGCGCGGCTTGCCGAAGACTGACCGTCAAGAGGATTAACGAATTATGGCTGACGAGCAACCACAGCAGGGGAACCGCGAGAATCGTCCTCCTCAGGGGCGCGGAGGGCGTCCGGGAGGAGCCGGCGGCGAGCGCCGTGAAGGCCGCGGACCCGATCGCGGAGGTGAACGGGGAGGCGAGCGTGGCGGTGATCGAGGTGAGCGCCGTCCCTTCGGTGACCGTCGCGAAGGTCCGCCCGAAATCGAACTCGATAAGCTGATCGGCGATAGCCTTTACCTGGACAATCAGGCGCACATCGTGGTCAGCCGCATGCGCGACATGGATTCTGGTACCCGTAGCCAGTTGCGCCGCCTCTACAACGCCGTGCGCCGCGCCACCCGTGCGCCCGAAAACGAGCGGCAGCACGAATTTGTGATGCTGCGCGCGCGGCTCGCCTATACCATCGCGCGGCATGGCCTCCGCAGCCTCGATCAGCTCGAACGGCTGCTCCTGCAGGTCACGCGCAAGAACGAAGCCCGCGGCTACGAGCGGTTCCGCGACCTCTTCGAGGCGATCGTTGCTTACAACGAATAAGGCCTACAACGAATAAGGATTCATCACGAATGAGCGCCCACACAGTACAAACCGAACTCAGGCTGATCGGAAAACTCATCCTCGAAGGCGAGGTCCAGTGCGAGAGCGGGCTCCATATCGGAGCCGGTAAGGGCTCGCTGGAAATCGGCGGAGCCGACAATCCCGTGGTCAAGGATTCTCACGGCCGCCCCTATATCCCCGGCAGCACGCTTCGCGGACGCGTTCGCGCTCTGCTCGAGCAGGCCACCGGCGCCGCTGTTCCCGCTGAACTCGTCTTTATCTCGAAGCGCAAGGGCCAGGAAGTTCGCATTCACCAGAGCGACCGCCCGGATGACGAGATCTGCCTGATCTTCGGACGCAGCCCCGGAAGGATGGAGAAGGTCGGGGGAGGAGAACTCGACGGCGCCCACGCTACGCCCGCGCGCCTGAGCGTCTTCGACGCCCCGCTGATTGCGGAAAGCATCACCCCGCAGATGCGCGAGACGCTCGATGACGAGCTCACCGAAGTCAAAAGCGAAAACGCCATCGACCGGATCACTTCTCAGGCGAATCCGCGTACCCTGGAGCGCGTGCCCGCCGGAGCGCGCTTCCGCATCCGGATGGTATTGGACTTCCTTTGTCCCGAAGATGGGGTCCTTCCTGCGGTACTCGTTCAGGGACTCAGGCTTCTCGAAGACGATACTCTCGGAGGCGGCGGATCACGAGGCAGCGGAAGAGTCCGGTTCGCGGACCTCAAGCTGACATGGCGGAGCAAGGATTACTATGCCACCGGCGCTGCGGAGCGCGAAATCGCGTCCGGAGCCGACCTTGCAGGGCTGCAATCAAAACTGAGCGAGATCGATTCGCTGGTTTCCTCCGGCGAAGCGGCCGCGTAGGTGTGAATGGCGCTGATTGAAGTCAGGCTGCGGCCCATCGGACCGTGGCGCGTCGGGCATGCTTCCGGCGATCGCGAGCGGGTCGAAACAATCTATCGCAGCGACGCTGTCTACTCCGCGATCACGCATGCCATGCGTGTCCTGGGGTGGATGGACGAATGGCTGGACGCCACCGCGCGCGCGCAGGAGGCATCCGCCGCGCGGTTCAGTTCGCTCTTTCCGTTCATCGGTAAGACGCGCCTGATCGCGCCTCCCCGAAGTTCCTGGCCGCCGCCCAGCTCCGGCAAACTCTACCTTCAGGGCATGAAACTCGTGCCGCTCGAAATCGCGCGCGGCGGCTCGGTTGATGACTCACGCTGGTCTCCCGACGGAGCCACCGAGTGCCTGATACCCTCGGGCGCGAATCCGCCGTTCCATGTTTCGGTGCGCTCTGCCGCCGCTGTTGACCGCCTGACCGGCGCAAGCGAGCCTCACCGGACTGCGTGTCTGGAATTCGCCTCCAACGCCGGTTGGTGGGGAATATTCGATGTGGTCGACTCGGTTTGGGAATCGCGCATCAAAGCGGCATTTCGCCTGCTGGCTGACACTGGTTTCGGCGGAGAGCGCTCACGCGGCTGGGGACGGTCGGCCGAACCTGCATTCTCGGCCGCGAACCACCTGTTTCCCGACGTCCGGTCCAACGGAGAGTTGTGGTTGCTCTCGCTTTATTCACCCCATGAGAGCGATCAGGTTGACTGGTCGAAGGGTGATTACTTCGCAGTCGTGCGTGGAGGCTGGACCGATACCCCGGCCGGAGCCGCGCCCAAAAAATCGGCGCGGATGATCGGAGAAGGCTCCGTTCTCGCGGCCGAATCTCTGCGCGGCAGAACGGTTGATGTAGCGCCGGAGGGCTTCGCCCATCCGGTTTATCGAAGTGGAATCGCTCTGGCCGTCCCGCTGGGCGCCCCTTCTGCCCCGATGGCCGAGGAAGCGCTGGCAACGGCCGAACCAGAAGCTGTCGAGCAACCTGCCGCTGAAGCGGAGGAACCGATCTTGCCTCCCGCAGCAGAGGCGGCCGAACAACCGATCGAGGAGCCTCCGCCGACGCCGGCTGATGTTCCGGTGGAAGAATCGGCGCCATCGCCGGAACCAGAAGCTGCCGGGCAAGCTCCTGCTCAACCCGAGGAAAAGATCCTGCCTCCCGAGCCACTGGCGGCCGAACAATCGGCTGAGGAACATCCGCCAACGGCGGCCCCTGTGGAAGAATCGGCGCCGTCGCCGGAATCAGAAGCTGCCGAGCAACCTGCTGCACAACCCGAAGCGCAGGCGGCTGGACAACCGACTCAGGAACCCGTTCAGGAAACGGAGCCAGGCCCGGTCGAAGCCGCCGACGAAGCGCCTCCTGCTGAACAGGAGCCTTCCAACGCGGAAGAGCCTCCCCCCGCGGACGAGCCGCTCAAGAACGAGACTCCCGAATGAGATATCGACTTACGGTTCTGACCCCCACGCTCGTCGGTGACGGTGATCGCCTCTCGCCCATCGACTATATGCTCTGGCGCGATCAGATCAACGTTCTGGACCAGCCGCGGATCTTTAAACTCCTCTCGCGGGGCCCTCGGCTCGAAGGTTATCTTGGCCAGCTCCGCAAGGCGACCAAACTCGACTTCGCCTCATGGGGCGGCTTCGCTCAGAACTACGCGGATCGCAGGATTCCCTTCGAGGACCCCGCATATACGCCGTACTGGAACAACGCGCTGGCGGAAAGCCTGAGTATCCCGATCTTCGCGGCGTCTCAGGACGGCCCGTTCATTCCCGGCTCCGCCATCAAAGGGGTTCTGCGAACGGCCTATGTCTTCTCGCGCGTCAAGCCGGGGCCTATCAAGGAACTGGCGGAGAAGCTCGCCTCCGGCGAGCGCCTGCCCAAAAGGCCAGCCGAGACCATGGAGCAGCACACGGCCGGGTCCGGCGGCTCGGATCGTATGCGCGCCGTTTCCATCGGCGATTCCGGCCATTCCGGACGCGAAAACTTCAAAATCTACCTGCTTCGGCTTTCTACTCTCGTCTCGCGCGGACCGCAGCAATACTCGCTCGCGTGGAAGCAGACCGGTCGCGGCTCGGTGGACGGCAACCGGCCCGAAGCCTCCACGCCGATGTTCGCCGAAATGGCCTCTCCCGGGACGACCTTTGAGGGCGACTGGCGCGAAAACGATTTCCTGAATCGCGAAGAAGTTCGTCAGGCGCTGCGCTGGAATCAGCCGGTTACAAAACAAACTCTCTTCGAAGCGGCCAACGCTTATGCTGCAAAGCAACTCGAATTGCACGCGCAATACGCCAAATGGGCCGGGCTCGACGCTCTTGCCGCCTCAGTGGCCGATTTGTCGGCGCGCGCCGAGAAAGCCAAAGCGAACGGCGGATGCCTCCTGGCCATGGGCTGGGGAGCCGGGTTCCTCAGCAAATCGACCGCCATCGGCATCGATGAGGCGGACCATCGCAAGGCGCTCGGCGCGCTGCCGTTCTATCAGCGCGCAATCCAATCTGGTCTCCCGTTCCCCAAGACGCGCCGCATCGTGTTTCTGAAGAACAGACCAGCGACACTGCCGGGCTGGGTCGAACTACAGGCGGAATAGGCCAGCTCGACGTCAAGCCCTGCCTCACGCCGTCGTCGCATGAGCCAGTCATCCTGCAGCCTGCCGATGGTACCCGCAAAGACGGAAATCGGGTACGGCGGGCCAACGCGGCAGACGGAAAATGGTTGCGCCTTTTTTCCTGATCGGTGCGTGCTTGATCGCCATGATCAACGCGCCCTCGGCTCACTTTTATTGAGACGAACAAAATGCTGCGCTGCTGAAGCGCAAAGTTGACCGAGATCAATACGCCTCGCGCCGCCGGCGGGCGAAAGCGTTCTTGACGATTTGTTTGTCCAGTATTTTCAGGCTACGCCGGTGCGTCATCGGCGGTGTCTAAGCCGCGGAGCGGCGCGGGCTTCTTTCCCTTGGCGCCTTTTTCACTGCGGCCAGTGGGGCTGGCAAAGAAATATGCAAGAGCGCCAGCCACAAGGAAGGAGCTGGCGCGCGACACGGTCTCGAGATAGTTCCGA
>DATFSM010000151.1:0-13215 GCA_035262625.1 Bryobacteraceae bacterium | reverse complement strand
ATCGGCGTGCGGATCGCACTGGGCGCGTCGCCGTCGAACGTGCTGCGGATTGTCGTCGGTCAGGCGATTAAACTTGTGTCAGCACGGGGGGTCGCGGCCGGCCTCGCCCTTGCCGTGATGGCGACGCGGCCGCTAGCTTAGCTAGCTGGCTTCCTTTCGGCGGGAGTTTCGGTCACCGATCCTGCGACGCTGTTGGCCGTGGCGACGATATTCGGCCTGACCGCGCTAGTGTCGGCGATCGTTCCTGCGGTGCGGGCGTTACGCGTCGATCCAATGCAGACATTGCAGTGTCAGTAGCAATTCTCAGCTTGACCGCCCCTGCCGACCGCGGGGACCTCCTGCATGCAGCAGGCGAGCAGGAGGTCACGGCTGGCCGCGGGAAGGTCGGTGTATGCGTTACGCAATTGATCGCGGAAATCAGTGGTTGGGCGTGATCGTCATCGTAAACCGGCGCGAGGAATACATTCGTTCCGGCGCAGGTGAGCCTCCCGTCTGACAACCCGCCAGATAAAACACATACCCGGTGGTCGAGAGGTGGGTGGCGTCCTTGCCAAGCGACATGAATGTCGGATACCAGCCGTCGTAAGCCTGGCAGGTGGGGAAGTTGGGGTCGAAGGGGCTCCATGTGCCCGGAATCTCCGTCGGCGTGGTCCATTGCATCGGATCGGAGAGATCGTAACTGGTCGAGAAAAACCACGCCGCGCCCATCGAGGCGGTGGGGTCCGGCCCGTTCAGCGGATCGCCCATCGTCCGGCATACAAATATGAGCAGGTATTGCCGCGTGTCCTCGACATAACTGATCGAGCTGCCAAAGCGGTCCTGCGCGGGCGTCTCACAGCTTCCGAATGAACCGTTGGGCAGGAAACTCGCCTCCTGTCCCCCGATTCCGTTCGAGTTGAATCCATACCCATCCCATTTCAGGAATTGAAGCGGCGCCGTTCCCCCATTGAGGGGGGCGCGCGCGATATTCATGCCTCCGGAAGTTGCGTAAATGAATGGGTGGAGATTCCCGCCGATATCGTCGACGAACCCCGAGATCTCCTGCTCTTTAATACCCGTGGCATGGTCGTTCTTTGACTTCATGAGCGAATCGAGCGAAGTAACCGGAGTCACCACCGGGTATCGCCCGTAGTTGGGCGGCGGCGTTGTGGAGCAATCGTTCCCCATGCAGACGTCTGGGCCGAATGCGCCCATCGGCGCATTCGGCGCTTGCGCCGAAGTGGTACCTGGAAGGGCAACGAAATTGAAAAGCGGAGGATTGCCCCGATAGGTCGGCCAGGTTTTGCCGTAGTCGGTCGACGTGGCGATCGATAGTGAGATGTAGGAGTTGGAGTCGCTCGCTATCATGCCTCCTGCATTCGCTATGCATCCGTTTGCCCCCTCGTAAACCATCAAGAGCGAACCGGGTTTGTCGGTCGGATCCCTGAGCACAGAGCCCCCGGCCGCGTAGTTCAAATCGAACGTCTGATCCTGGCCCTCGGCATGGCCGGTGCGGGAAGGAGGGCATATCCCGATTTGACCGGGGGAGTTGAAAACCTGAGCGAAGAAGGTCTGACCGAGACTGGTCGTGTACAAGCCGTATCCATCGGCCTGCGGGTAGTCGAAGGTCCATTTGCCGCTGCTATCCGGTCCCGACCCGCCGGAGAGCACTGCCATCCCGAAGCCGGGGTAACCATTTTCAGCAGTGGCCACAAAGAAGAGATAATCGTGATTCCCTCCAAGGCCGTGCGGGGGGAACACCGAGGAGTGCTCATCGGTGCTCCCCCGGACAACCAAGCTCTTGTTCGCGGGGGTGCTGCCATCCGGGCCGACTACGGGCTGCCCGGCGTCGACGGTGATTGCCGTGACGGCAGGCAGGTTTTGATCGTGCGGAACCATTACCGCAGCAGCGCCGAAACCCAGATTCCCCGCGTTATCCGAGGCTCGCACCGTGACGGAATACTGGCGCCCGTTAACATCCAACGCGTTCAGGCTGGCCTGGAGTTGCACGGTGAAAGAAAAAGATCCATCGGACGCCACCGTCACGGGTCCGAAGGGTTGAATGGCGCCGTATCTGTCGTACACGCAAAACGTCGCGCCACCCGCGTTTACGCCCGAGAGATTATCCGTGATGTTTCCGGAAACCGTTACGGTGATCATCCGGCCATTGGGTGGCCAAAGGATCGCCGGAGTTGCGCTGACATTAATGATGGGCGGCACCGTGTCAGCCGCCGCCGCGCCGAGCGCGCCTATTCCGAGACTCAGGAGCAACCCGGTCGCACTTGTAAGAAAAGAACGCGACACAAGAACCGTAAGTCCGCACCTTGCGGGTCGAGATCGAAATCCAGCCTTCCGAAATGCAAGCATCTGCCAAACACCTCCAGAAGCCAACTGTAAAGGCGGAGGGGAGGGGATTCCATGGCGGGCGCCTGATTTTCCGCGAGGAACACATATAAACGCCCAAAACAAAGAAAAGACTGCGAGTTATGCCCCGGCATGATCGCGTTTTTGTGTTACACTGTACGCCAAAGCCGGTGGCCGCGCAATCGGAATCTTCTCTACTGCTGAAGTTCGGCCCGTTTGAAGTCAATCGCCGGACGGGTGAGCTAAAAAAGAATGGTATTCGAGTCAGACTATCGGGACAGCCATCTCGAATTCTGCTCATCCTGGTGGAGAATCCGGGAAAACTGACGACCCGGGAAGAACTGCGCGAACGGATTTGGGACGAAGGGACGTTCGTCGATTTCGAGGGGGGCTTAAACGCTGCGATGAACAAGCTGCGGCGGGCTCTGAATGACTCTGCCGACAAGCCGCGATACATCGAGACAATACCTTCGCTCGGCTACCGGTTCATTGCGCATATAGACCTTCACGATTCGACGGCTGTCGCAGACAGAGCTTCGGGCGTCACGATTCAGAAAACTGAAACGAAAGGCGGACGGCGGTTCTGGCCTGTTTACGCAGCTATCGTATTCACAGGGGCCGGATTCCTCCTGGCGTGGAGGCTGAATACGACTCGCGATGCGCAGCGTCCCTGGAAAATTACCCAGTTGACTATTGAGGCGGGCGTGTCCGAGGAGCCAGCGCTCTCACCCGATGGCAAGCTGGTGGCCTATTCTTCCGATCGCAGTCCGGAGGGAGGGCGCGATCTTTATGTGCAGCAGGTCCCCGGCGGGCAGCCCATTCGATTGACGTTTGACGGGACAGGCAATACCACGCCTGATTTTTCACCAGACGGCAGCAGGATTGTATTTCGCTCGAACAGGGATAGCGGCGGGATCTACGTGATTCCGGCTTTAGGCGGCGAAGCGCGGTTGCTGGCGCGGGATGGGCGGAACCCAAAGTTCTCGCCTGACGGTTCGCAAGTAGCCTATTGGGTTGGCAGCCCCCATATGTTTGTCGCGGTGCCCGGAAGCGGATCGGTCTGGGTAGTCGCGGCAACTGGCGGCTCGCCGCGCAGGTTGGCGCCGGATCTTACCGATGCGCGCCATCCCGTCTGGTCTCCCGATGGGAAACATCTCCTGATCGATGGATACACGTCCAATCGAGTCTTCGACCGCTCCGCTCTCGACTGGTGGGTGGCGTCGGTCGATGGCGGAGCGCCTGTACAGTCTGGGTTGTACGATGCCCTGGAGCACTCCGGATTGAAAGCGTGGGACACGGATGGCCCGGTCAAGTCCCTTCCCCTCCCCGACGCGCCCACCCCCGCTTGCTGGGTTGCCGCGGAAGGCCGCGTCATCTTTTCGGGAGTAATCGGCGGGGCAACAGATATCTGGGAGGCCGCGATCACGCCGAATGGAAAAATTGCCGGAGATTTCAGAAGATTGACGGCGGGCGCCAGCAACGCGCTTGACCCATCCTGCTCGACCACCGGAGCTGTAGCATTCATGAACTCCGACTCCCGGCAGGACATCTGGTTGCTTTCCCTTGATCCGGATCGTGGAATGCCAGGCGGCGCCCCGCAACGCGTGACAAACCTTCTTGCCGTGCACGAATTTGCGACGCTTTCAGGCGACGGGCGCTACGTCGCTTTTGGTTCAACGCAATCGGGTCGTATAAACATCTGGCGCCGGGAACTAGCCACCGGAAAAGAAACTCAGGTAGCCGACTCCACGTTCATCCATCGATTTCCGGTGATCAGCCCATCCGGGCGCCGAATCGCCTATTCCGCCGACGAAAATGGCCGGAGGTTCGTATACGCGACGACGTCCGGAGGGGCGCCCGAGAAACTGTGTGAAGGATGCTTGCGGGCGACGGACTGGTCGAACGATGAGAAAACAGTATTGACCTTTGGCGGCAACCCATATCAAATCAACATACTCGACGTGGTCTCGCATGCCCAGAGCGCCCTTTTGCAACATCCGACCCGCCAGGTGCTTTTCGGACGGTTCTCGGCGGATAACCGATGGGTCAGTTTTACCGAACGCGTCGGGCCGGGTCGCGCATGGATCAACATCGCGCATCTGGAAGGCCGGAACCCTATTCCCGAGAGCGCGTGGATCCCAATCTCCGAAGAAGGGTCGGAAGATTGGGCAGACTGGTCCGACGACGATAGGATTCTCTACTTTACCTCCGGGAGAGATGGATACATCTGCTTATGGGGGCAGAGGCTCGATGCGATCTCTCGGCGGCCTGTCGGGGAGGCGTTCCCGGTGCAACATTTTCACGGGCCCTTGTATTACGGCCAAGAGGGTTGGTCCGCGATGCACGGGCGCATCGCGATTGCCCTTCGCGAAGACGCCGGAAACATCTGGATGATGTCAAGACCTGACGCGCGCTGATACCTTGAAGCTCCGCTTGCATCGGGACCTCCTGGATGCAGCAGGCGAGCAGGAGGAATTGTTTTGAGGTATGTGCGCCCCTGTGCCGAAACCTGAAGTTTTTGGCATACCTCCGCTGTGCCAAAAACGTCATGGTTTCGGCACACCTCCGAGAGCGGTGTGATGCTTTCCGTTTCAGGATGGACGTTGTGCCCGAGAAAGAACATCGGATCGATCAGGTCGGTGGTGTTGATGCCACCGGCATTCACGTTGCCTTGCCCCGCGAAGACACCGTAGAACGTATTCCCCATGGACATGACTTGGCGCAGGACTTTTCCCGAAGAGCTTCACCCGGATCATGGGCATGGATCTCGGCTTCCGCTGCGCAGCGGGTGGTCCACCGGGATTCAAATGGACAATGTCAGCCCCAACCTGCCTGCGCCGGATTCGCAGGCTGTCAACCCCGGCTATTTCGCGACGCTGGGCATTCCGCTTATTCGCGGCTGGCTCTTGACGCCTACCGATCGCAAGGGCCAGCCTTACGTAGCAGTAGTGAAACAGCAGATTCTGCTCATGGGTTATCTGCAAGCGCTGATTGGCAGTCTGCACGACCGCCCATCGTGGCCGATGGATGGAGCTGTGCCTATGGAGATCACGAACCAAGTTTCCTGGTGGACCCAAACAAAGACCTTTCTTCTGCTATGGCTGCGGCCGCGGAGATGTGATTCGCTTCGTCGAACCCAGCCTGACGCAGAACCAGACCGAGGATGCGGCCAGGGGCCGCGCCGAGCGCGATCCGCACGCCGAATTCATTCATGCCGCTCTTCGGTAGCGGCAACGAGAAGCGCGCTTACATGCCGGCGGCGGGGAGAAACAGTTCTTTGCGTTCAGTCGGCATCTGTTAGCTCATGCGGATGAGCACCGCGGTATTTTCCCCGGGATGGTCAGCCAACGCGGCGGGGCAATTATTCAGCATCTGCTCCGCCGCCTGCTGCTGAAGGTCGTGAGGGAGGACCTGAAGACAACGGCGTTGCGCGAGAAGACACGGACGATTCAGGCAGACGCGACTGCCGAGTTCGTTGCGGGGGGCCTCTTCGGGTTGCTGATGTGGTGGATGAGCGGCAAAATGCGCGTCTCGGTCGATGAAGTGGACCGTTTATTCCGAGGGCTTGCCATATCGGCCGTCAAAGCAGTCGCGTAAAGGTTCTGGTTCACGCGTAATCCGCTCTGAATCAAATTCCGGCCTTTTCCTTCGTGCTCCAATAGCTGACGCTCAATGGGACGCCGGCCAAGAAGCTGGAGCTGTCCTTTCCGCCGCGCTTATCGCCCAAGCCGACGGTGTATTGCCGTGATAAGGCAGAATTTTCATTGAGGCTACGCGGTCTATTGGCGGTGCACTCAAATTCATCTTAGGGCCGGCGGAACCTACCATCCGCCGCAACTCCCGGAAGCGAGCGGACACCCGAACCGGCCTCCGAGCCGTTTGTGTTTTGCGATCCGTTTCTGGACCGGATCTAAAAGCGGCGAACTCTGCACTTCGGCATCCCGGGCGGCGCATGGCGCCGTCCCACGAAGACGCTGTCCCCCTGAGCTTCGGTTTGTTCGATTGCGGATCAAGCGCTGTTTCTTGAACGTGGGCGGCCAAGTGCTGACGCGAGTTCCGCAACACCGCGGTAAATCGCAGCTTCATCGAAAGCGGCAAAGCCAAGAAGCAGGCCCATTGGATCGGGACGCTGCAGAGTAAACCGATCCAGCGCCTTCGTCTCAATTCCAACCGCCGCTGCCCTCATTTCTGCCGTATGCGAACTCAGACCATTTCTCAGAAATGCGGCCGTATAGAGTCCGGCCTGCACGGTGGAGATATCGAGTATGCCATCGAGATAACGCCGGCCCCCCTCCATCAACGTCGCAAGCCGCCCGGCGTATAGATCGCGCGTCCGCCGCAGGTGCCGGCCGAAGTGTCCTTCCGCAATAAATTCACGGAGCACGATCTGATCGAGACTCATCGAGCAGAATTCCGTTTGCCGCCGAAACGAAACGAATGAATCGATCAGGACCGGAGGCACGACGATGTAGCCGAGGCGGAGCGTTCGGAACAAGAGCTTGTTGAAGGTACCAATGAAGATCACGGTGGAAGATCGATCCAAGCCTTGAAGGGCGGGTGTGGGCTTTCCCTGGAACCGGTACTCGCTGTCGTAATCATCTTCAATGATGAAGGCGCCAGTATGCGACGCCCAGCTTAGGATCTCCATGCGCCGCTCCAGTGACATTGTCATTCCAAGTGGAAACTGGTGGGCCGGCGTCAGAAATACTCCCTTGGCACGTGGAGAGATGTGAATCCCGGCGGAAACGGACAGTCCCTGTTCGTCCACGAGCACGGGAACAAGGTTTGCTCCCGCGTTGCCAAAGGCGACGCAAGCCCCGAAGTAGCCGGGATCTTCCATCCAGACTTCGTCCCCTGGCTTCACCAGGAAACGGGCGAGGAGGTCCAGGGCTTGCTGTATCCCGGAAACCAGGACGATCTGATCCGGACTGCATCGCACACCGCGCGACGATCCAAGATATTGCGCGATCGCCTCGCGCAGCGGACCATATCCCTGCCGATCCTCGTCCGCGCGCAACCACATTCCGAAATCGCGGATGCGCCGTGAAGCAATGCGCGCCCAGATCTTTGCCGGAAAATGGGCCAGGTCAGGATCTCGCATGTGAAACGGGCGGCCGCCTTTCAGTTCGACCCAGCCGATGAATGGTTTCGGTTTCGGATGGCGGGAAATGGCACAGGCGGCATACACCGGCGTTTTCGGCGGACATGCCGGCTTTGCGGTACCAGACTGCACTCGTTGACTCACCCAAGTGCCGGTTCCGGAGCGTGCGGAGAGATATCCCTCCGTTTGCAGCCGTTCGAAGACGGTTACGACGATACCGCGCGAAAGCCCGTGGAGCCGCGCGAAGTATCGGGTTGCCGGTAGTCTGGCGCCATATTTCAGACGGCCTTCGAGAATAGCAGTCCTCAATTCGTTGTAAAGCCAGTCCGCGCGCGTCTGATCCTGAGGACGGCGATGCAGGGTAAGTTCAAACGAGCTGACAGTCTTTGCCATAATTCTAATGGTCCAACGAAATCAATGCAAAATGGCTCTGTACATCGTACCAATCACGGAGTACGATCAGAGTAACTCGAACCGATACGCGCGCCGGATGCTGATTAAACCCTCATTGCTGCTCCACATCGAAGGCGGCGCACTTTTTGCGCTCAGTATCCTCTTTTATCAACGCAGTCACGGAAGCTGGGCATTGTTCGCTGCGACTTTTCTTGCGCCGGATCTGTTGATGGCCGGTTATTTGATTAACGAGCAGGTGGGGGCAGCCCTTTACAACCTCGTTCACACTGTGACCGCGCCTGTTATTGTGCTTGCGGCCGGCGCGCTTACATCCCAACGCGCAGCTATCGCGCTGGCACTCATTTGGGCCGCGCACATCGGTTTTGATCGACTGCTTGGCTACGGACTGAAATATCCCACAAACTTCAAAGACACCCACCTTCATCGAGTTCGATGAGCGACGACAGTGACGCGAAGGACAAGCTGCGACGCGGTGGTTCAGGGAGCGAATATTTGAGGCGATTGATCCTGCTATTGTGGACCGCGACCGTGGTGTCTGGGCAAACGCCGAGAGCGGAGATCGGAGTGCAGCTGAGTGGAATTCGAGAAACTGTATTCGGCGAGTACCCGGTCGGTGGTGGCGGCCGAGTCACGGTTCATGCGTTCCATTTCGTCGACGCGGAAGCGGAGATCAACCGATACCCAATTGGCTCCTCCGGCATCCTCTTTCCGGCCACCGGAGCGGCGTTCGGTGCGCGGGTTGGGCGGCGATGGGGGCCAATCGGCCTATACGGGACCTTGAAGCCTGGCTTCATGCGATTTGACGCAAACGCCCGCATTCCCAACCTCGGCACTCGGCCGATGCTGCAGTGGGGCGGTGTGATCGAGTTGTATTCAAGGCGCCATGTTGCGGCGCGATTTGATCTTGGCGACGCCGTGGTCTGGTACGGCAATGTGGTGGCTCCTCCGATTTCAGCACCCGGTACCGGGACAATCGCCGGCACTCGTAACCAGCTGCAGTGGAGTCTCGGAGCGTCGCTCTGGTTCTGAGAGAGGCGACTAGTTTTGGCAGGAGAAAAGAAATGACGGAAATCGAACGAAGCAAGCAAACGGTTGTCGCGTTCTTTACGCGCGCCTTTAACGACCACGAGCCGGCGGATGCGGTTGCGCGCTACGTGGGACCTCAGTACATCCAGCACAATCCGGACACGCCGGACGGCGCCGAGGCGTTCGTCAAGAGTACGCAATTCCTGATACAACGATTTCCGGCCTTACGGGTCGAGATTAAGCGAGTCATCGCCGAGGGAGATTTCGTTGCCGCTCACAATCTGGTCGCGAGGTCTCCCGAGGACCGTGGCATGGCCGGAGTGGACATCTTCCGGCTGGAGGACGGCAAGATTGTCGAGCATTGGGATGCCCGCCAGCCAGTACCTGAGGCCGCCGCCAACAACAACACAATGTTCTGAGGCCACAGTCTAATAAGCGCCGACGCTTGTTGACCCAGAAGCGTACTACTCTCCCCGCTATCTGTACGCGGGCGGCTAGGTCGCTTTGAAGGTATCTCTTAGATGATTGGCAGAACCCTGCAGGCTTCCGCGCTACCGTACTCGCATGGCCTTTGCCGACGCGCCTCACGAGCGGTACACGGGGCCGGCATGGGTGTGTTTTTTCCTCGTGGCGGGAATCGGCGCGATCTGCTATGGCCTATTAAGCCGGGAGTTTCGACGAGGCCGCTATGGTGAAGGCGACGCCGCCTCGGTCCAAAATCCTCGGACAGCGCATTCAGTTCACTGTGCTCGGCATCGTCTGCCTCTGCATTGCGGCTTACTCGTCCATGCACTAGGACGCCCCACTGGAACGGGCCGTCACTTTCCGCTAACGACGGTTTGATCGGCCTTGCGTCGCAGTGGATGGATGATAAACCTAGATGCAAGCGATTACCACAGTTTTCAGAGTCTGTGTCTTGGAGCCATGTACTTCGCTTCCCGAACCGCCTGGAAGCGCAGTACAGTATTCCTCATGAAAGCTCTGGATGAAGGACGACGCCGGTTTCTCCAGACGATAGCCGCCGCGCCCGTGCTGCCGGCACTCGCAGGGGAAGCGCCGCAGGCCGGCGGTCCGCGCGCTCCCTTCAACGCAATCCAGATGGGCCCGCACACCATGCTCGATGAGGGCATCGAGCGGTGCCTCGACCTGATTCAGGACATGGCCGCGATTAATGCGCTGATGATTTACAGTCACACGTACCACGGCGATATTCGCAAGCCCGCTCAGTTCCTGGCGACGGATCACGGAGTACCGTCGCGCGAGATGCGGAACCGGCAACTGCCGGCCGTGTGGGTGAAGACGCATGAGCAGTACTACAAGAACACCACCCTGCGCCACCAGATCCCGGACAGCAGCTTCGAATATGCGCAGCGGGACCTGTTCCAGGAGGTGCAGGAGCCGGCCCGCAAACGGGGCATGAAGGTCTACGCGCGCATCCTCGAAGGGGCATCGCCGACGATTCAGAACTTTTCCAAGGTCTCGACGCGCGATGTTTACGGCAAGCCGCTGCGGGTGGCTTGCTGGAACCATCCGGAATACCGGGCGTGGTGGAACGGCACCGTCGAGGACCTGTTTCGGACGTACCGGCTCGACGGATTCCAGTGGGGAGCCGAGCGCATGGGGCCGTTGATGAATGTCATTTCGCCCTGGAACGATGCGGCTCCGGCGTGCTTTTGCGAGTTCTGCATGGCTCGTGGAAAGGATAAGGGAATCGATCCGGAGCGCGCCCGAAAGGGCTTTGAAGAGCTTGACGTATACGTACGCGGCCTCATGAACGGAAAGGCCCGGCCCGCCGATGGCGTGTTCGTGGGCTTTCTGCGCGTCCTGATCCGTTATCCGGAAATCCTCGCGTGGGAATACCAGTACCGCCAGTCGCGCGAAGAAGTGCAAGCCGGCATGTACCGCACCATTAAAGCGATTCAGCCCGACGCCGACGTGGGCTGGCACGTGGATCATCAGCCCTCAAGTTGGGATTTGGTCTACCGTGCCGAAATGACCTACGCCGAGATGGCCCCCCATTCCGATTTCATCAAGTTCATCGCGTATCACAACGTTCTCGGTCCGCGCATCCGCTACTGGTACCTGGAGCGTTTTCAGAAGACGATTCTCGGCGAGATCCCGCTCGAACATTCGCTCGACCTCTACTACGAACTGTTCGGTTACGACAAGAATCGCGAACCCAAATTAGACGAGCTTGCGAACAAAGGTTTTTCGCCCGATTATGTCTTCCGTGAGACGAAACGCAGCGTTGCATCGGCGGAAGCCAAAACGAAGATCTACACGGGAATCGGCTTCGATGTGCCCTGGGGGAACCGCCACCTCGATGCCGACCCGGAAGCGGTCTACCAATGCGTGAGAAAGGCCTTCGAAGCCGGTGCGAACGGCATCGTGGTTTCGCGCGAATACGAGGAGATGCGGGTTCCCAATCTCAAAGCAGTAGGCCGGGCAATCCGCGAACTGAGCCGCAAGAACGGATAACCGGCGAATTGCAAACGGAGAACATCCATGAACAGCACGAGACGAAGTCTGGCGCTTCTGCTTCCGGCACTGGCAGCCGCCCAGCAGCGACCGCAAAACGGCTCCGCCGAAAAGGGCGTGCTGCCTTCCAAGGCCTATCCTTTCGAGGAACTGACGGGACGGCAGACCGCGACCATCAAGTCGTACCAGATTCTGACCGGCGACACGCATTCCGGGTACCGGGTGGACCTGCACGAAAGCGAGCTTCCCGGCGGCCTCGCCCCGCACCCGCCGCACAAGCACGTGCACGAAGAGTTGCTCTTTGTGCGGGAGGGCGAGATGGAGGTTACGATCAACGGACGCACCACGCGGCTCGGACCGGGTTCGTGCGCGTACATGGCCTCGAACGATCTCCACGGCTACCGCAATCCCGGCACTGCGGCCGTGAAGTACTTTGTCCTCTCGCTGGGGAGCGTTTAGCGTGATATCAGTGGACATCATGAACCAAGCCGTACCCCGCAGAACCTTTTTCCAACTCTGTTCGGCATTGGCCGCCTGGACGTCTCGCCCTCCACAGCATGCCGCTGCCGCCCCGCAAGCCGGCCGCCGGACGGTCAACCGGAAGAATTTTGTCGCGATCCAAATGAAGCCGCATGCCTGGATCGATGAAGGCATCGAGCAATGTCTCGACAATCTGCAAAAGGGCGCGGTCAACACGATCTGCGCCTACACCTACGACTGGGAGATGGGCCCGAGGAACACGCCCAATGGCACCATTCCGCTTCCCGACCATGGCAAATACGGCGATCCGGCCTTCCACGGCGGGGCGTTCTACAATTACGACACCAAATATTTTCGCGGGACGATCCTCAGCCAGTTTCGCTCGCCGGATTACGGCAATTGGGACGTCATACTGCCTAGGGTGCTTGCACCTACCTAGCATTGTAATTATAATGTAATTACAAGAACAACTTGCAGGACTT
Source organism: Bryobacteraceae bacterium (assembly GCA_035262625.1). GTDB lineage: Bacteria > Acidobacteriota > Terriglobia > Bryobacterales > Bryobacteraceae > BOG-234. The sequence continues at coordinate 891 of DATFSM010000151.1, read as the reverse complement.
GGAGAAAGCATTTTGTATGAAAGTCGAACTGGTTCGCATTGGGAATTCCCGTGGAATCCGCATTCCGAAACCGCTCATTGAGCAATGTGGCTTCGGCGACACCGTCGAACTGCACCTTGAACAAGACCGATTAGTGATCGCCCGTGATCGTCCCCCACGTAAGGACTGGAGAAGATCCTTCGCCGCAGCCAGCTCTCTTATCGCTAAGGATCAGTTGTTTCTCGACACTATGCCTCAAAATGCGTTCGATGCCGAGGAATGGACTTGGTGAATTCTCCGCGAAGGGATGAGATCTGGTTGGTATCGCTGGACCCCACCCAGGGCTCAGAAATTCAGAAAACTCGGCCGTGTCTGATCGTTTCGCCTAACGAGGCCAATGAATACCTGCGTACTGTCATCATTGCTCCCATGACCACCACCGAACGGGTCTATCCGACGCGTGTCAGCATTACCTTCCAAAACAAGCGTGGCCAAGTGGCACTCGATCAAATCCGCGCTGTGGACCGGCAGCGGCTGGTGCGCAAGCTAGGCACGGCTCCATCGAAAACCGCGCAATCCGTCTCTTCTGTGCTGGTAGAGATGTTTGCCCGTCCATGAACAGCGTTCCGGGCCGCCGGGGTTAGTTGCCGTTATATAGGCGACAGCGAGAATTTTGTTCTCGTTGCGGAGGTTTACGCAGCTACCCTAAGGCCGACCGCTCGCAGCAGCGCCTCCAGATCATCGCAGACGCGCTGATACAAGCGGTCGAGTTGGCAGCGTTTCACTTCCGCCAACGCGCAATCTCCGCGGAAGGGCTTAAGCAATCCGGCGGTAAGGGGCGCGTAGATCTTCTCGAACAGTTTGAGGAAAGCTACGCAAATGGAATAGCCTCTACCCACCATGCGATAACGA
>DATFSM010000150.1:0-148602 GCA_035262625.1 Bryobacteraceae bacterium | reverse complement strand
TTCCTGAGGCGCGCCGCGCCGTTCGCGCGTCTGGAAACTGGACCACGTATCCCAGAACGAAACATTCTTCCTGTTGGTGATCTGACCCACGATCACCTGCTCGTAGCCGCGCGCATCGTAGATCAAATCGAAGTTGCCGAGCTTCCTGCCGTCAACGACGGCTTCGAAGAAGCCGCCCTTGGCGCCCGGCGTAAGCAAGTCCAAAACGATGCGTGATTCGAAGCCGGACATCAGGTTCGCGATCACGCGCCCCCATCGCTCATTCATGAGCGCGCCGACGTCGGGCGCATTGCGCGCGCCGCTGGCGCGAACGCGTTCCAGCAACCCTCGCGCCGATTGCTCCGTGAAGATAAAAGCCGCCTGCTGAAAGTGCTCATCCAGATTGGGAGATCCGGCGTAGGCCGCCATGGTCTTGCGTTCCGAGCGATCCGGCGGCAGCAGGAGAACTTCGGCATCGCCGCCGTCGGTATCGGCGGAAAAGACCGCGGTTAATGGCGCTCCCTCCACCGGCTTGCCGAACATCAGATAGCCGTCCGTTAGATAAAAGCGGATGTCTTCCTCGGAGAGATCAAGGTCGCGCACGCGATAGCACTCGGCGGGATCCAGACCAGCGGCCAGCACTTGCTTCCCAAGGTCAGCCGCAGCATGCGGCTGCGCGAAGCAGGGCGCGCAGACCAGCGCAGTCGCCGTCAGCGCAAGAACACTCCTCAAAGCGGACACTGTGCTGACATTATCGCGCCATTGATAAACTAGCGGGTTCATGAAATTTGTCACTTTCCAGCACAATGGCCACCAGCACGCGGGTGTGGTCCAGAACGATAACGTCGTCAGCTTGAAGTCCGCCGGCCTGCCCGACATGCTCTCGGTTTTGCAGGGCGGCGCCGACGCGCTGAAGCGCGTGGAAGTGCTCCTGGCGAAGCCCCCGGCCGATGCCGTGCTTCCCCTGAGCGCGGTGAAGCTGAACGCCCCGATCCCGAAGCCGACCAAGATCATCTGCGTGGGCCTGAACTACCGCGATCACGCCATCGAATCGAAGATGGAAATCCCCACCCGACCGACCATCTTCTCGAAGTACAACAACACTGTGATCGGACCGGGGGACAACATCGTTGTCCCGGCAAACACCGCCAAGCCGGATTACGAAGCCGAGTTCGCCTTCGTCATCGGCAAGGGCGGCCGCCACATCAAGGGCTCAGAGTGGCCTAAGCACGTCTTCGGGTACATGAATCTGAATGACGTCAGCGCGCGTGACGTGCAGCTTGCCGTTTCCCAGTGGGTAATGGGCAAGACGTTCGATACCTTCGCGCCGATGGGCCCGTACCTCGTGAGCGCCGACGAGATCGCCGATCCGCACAACCTCAACATCTCGCTCACCCTGAATGGCGAGACGGTTCAGAATTCGAACACGCGCGAGTTGATCTTCAAGATTCCCGATCTGGTTGAGTTCCTTTCGAGCATCATGACGCTCGAAGCGGGCGACATCATCTCGACCGGTACGCCTTCCGGCGTGGGAATGGCGTGGAATCCGCCGAAGTGGCTGAAGGCGGGCGACGAAGTTGTCGTGACCGTCGAAGGTCTCGGCTCGCTGCGCAACACCTGCGTCGCCGAAGCCAAGACGGCTAGTGCTTAAGCGAATCGGCTGCTGAAAAATTAAGAAACGCTCGGAAAGCTTTGCGCTTGCGAGCGTTAAGCCGCAACTTCGAGCGCTGTTTCCGGCGGGTGCTCGTCGCGCAGCTCGCTTTCAGGCTCGGCGTGGCGGTAGACGAAGCGGCACATGAGGGCGGTCAGACCGGATCCGCACGGGCAGAGAACGTTGCGCGGGGAGCGCGACCTCGGAGGGGCGATCGGTTTGGGCAGGACCGAAGCGGCTTCATCCTGCAAATTGGCTTCGTTTTGCAAAACCGCTTCGCCCTGCGATGGCAGGGCCTCGGAATTGGCTTCGTTTTGCGAAATCGTACGCGTCGAGCGGGTGGCCTGGAGTTTGTCCAGCTCAGTCCTGGCGCGGCGCATGCAGTTCTGCGCCTGAGCGCGGGCGCGATCGACCGAGGCCTGCGCCGCCATGGTGTCCTGATTGATAGCCGGGTCTGCGGGCGGCAGATTCTCGTTGCGCTGGGCGTTGCTGTCCTGTTGCGACCATTCGGACCGCCAGCCCAGCCGTTCCTCAGCCATAGCGCAGCGACGCAGACGCCATACCGCGCGTACGTATTCGGCGGCGGTGGCTTCTTCGAGCGCTCCGACGGGACCGAGTTCGACCCATAGGCGCTTGCAGAGAGTGTCATATTCGCGCTCTTCGCCGGGGAGGATGCAGGTGTTGGTTGCGAAGAGGCCGAATTTCGTGGCGTTACGCGAAGAGGTGGACTTGCCGGCTGCCGTGGACGGGCCGGTGCTCGCCTGAGCATTGGCACGGTTGGCTTCGCACTGAGCGGGAGATGCCATGGTGAAATCCTTTCGAAAAGAGATGCCCGGAACGGCATCCGGGAATTGACGGCGCGGCACGATTGGCCTTCGTGTGTGCCGACCACTGCGTAGCGCGCCGTTCTGTTGTGAGGGTAGTGGATGTTTGCGCCTAAAGCGGCCGGAGTGCGGCTATGTGATTGGTGGGAGTAGAGATTCAGTTTGCAGGAATCTCGGAACGGCTACCTATGGGCGTAACTACCCACGTATGCCTGCCGACAATGCAGGGTCAACTGCAATGCAGTCTAGCCACTGCGCGATTCCACGCCGCGCCGCCCAGCGAGATGCTGTGTGCTGAGCAGCGCTCTCGGTTCACGGTTGAAGTTCGCCAGGCAGGCGGCGACGCACGGGGTTGAGTACGCCGCGTTCGTGAAGTGGATGAATGAGAGGTTCGGGTCGCAGCGCGAACTGGCGAAGTTGAAGGAACTGCTCAAGCACCAGCAGTTGTCGACGGGCGTGGGGAATGAGTAAGGACGTTTTTGCGATGCGGCCTGAGAGCCTCTCATGTCCTCCAGGGTAGGTGAGGCCTCGACTTCCACCCGATTCGGATGGGGCCCGGGCCCACAAGAATGCGTGTCACCGGCATCTCAGCAGAACTGCGGAGATCCAAGTCGATATACGGCAACATCATTCCACCCGACGTGCGAAACTCCGTTGCGCTCCCCAGTTGACTAATGGCCATAATATGCCACTCCTCCTCTTCTGAAAATGTCGGCGATTTGGAATCCGCGGGCGATAACGAGAGGTACAAGAGCTCTGGCGAGGCTCGAAGCTAGCGGCGTTGCAAATTCTTGCTGGAAAAAACCCTGCGTAGTAATCAGTAGGCTGACCAACCGCAGTTTCGGAGGTACGTTGCAATCTCTCAAATAGCTTCGCCAGGTTGGTCTCCATAAATCCCGATCAAAACACTTGCAGATAATCTTGCGGATCAAACTCTCTTGCAAGCCTATTGCCTCGTCAGAGGAATCAGTCTGGGTTATTAATACGTCCAGAAGCGACGGGGGGGCAGGTCGCGTACTGTTCCAGCCAGTGCTCACACTCGGGCGTTACGCTCAACTTGACGCCGAAACAGCTCTGCTTCCAGACTGCCGTCACCCGGGACAGTATCCCGCTCCGCTCAGTGTGTGCTGCAGCCACGCCTTGGCGAACTGCCAGTCGCGCCGGACAGTCCGCGGCGAGGTCTCCATGACCTCCGCCACTTCCTCCTCGTTCAAGCCGCCAAAATAGCGCAGTTCAACAACCCGGGCCTGCCGGGGCGCCGCCTTTGCGAAATCCGCCAGCGCATCGTCGAGCGCCAGGATGAAGGCGTCCGGTTCCGGAGATAAGACCGGCGTATCGTCCACGTTGATCTTCACCGCGTCCCCGCCGCGTTTGTGGGCTCCGCGAGTGCGGGCGGCGTCGACCAGAATGTTGCGGGTGATCTGGGCCGATATGGCGAAGAACTGCGCGCGGTGCTGCCACTCCACGTTGCGCACGTCCACCAGACGCAGGTAGACCTCGTTGACCAGGGCGGTGGTCTGCAGCGTATTGCCAGCGCGCTCGCTACGCATGTAGCGGCGGGCGATGCGGTGGAGTTCGGCGTGGACCAGACTGGTCAGTCGGTCCAGCGCCCCCCGGTCGCCTGCGGTCCAAGCCTTTAGCAACACAGTAACTTCCCCGCCGGCGGCTGCTTCCATGGCGACGCCAGAAAAAAGACTACCACGAGTTTGGCCGCTTTCGCCGCCGTCTTTCCGCCCGCACCGGCGGAGGACGGAAACGAATGAAACTCCTGGTTGCATTGACAGTGATGGGTGCGGGAACGTTCGCCTGCGCGAGCGGCAGCGGACAGCGGCCAGATCACCTCGTGATGGTTTGCCTGAACCCCGGTGGGAACGCGGCGGCATTCCTTCGGGGAGAGGCGGCGGCGACCCAAATCCTCAAACAGGCGAACATACGGCTCCAATGGCGCGGCGCCGAGAGCAATTGCTCCGCTGGGAACGGCCTAGTGGTCACAGTCTCGAGTTCCACGCCGGAGGACCTGCATCCCGGCGCGTTGGCGTATGCCCTGCCGTTCGAGGGCACCCACATCGTGTTGTTCTACGACCGCGTGCTGAGCTCGGTCGGCGCTAGCACGATTCCGGCCCTTCTGGGCCACGTACTGGCGCACGAGATCGTCCACATCCTCGAGGGGGTCAACCTGCATTCCGCAAGCGGAGTCATGAAGGAACGTTGGAACATCGTGGACTATGTCGACATGCGGCGCGGTGGGCTGAAGTTCACTCGGGACGACATCGAGTTGATCGACCGCGGCATGGAGTCGCGGGCCGCCCACAGCGTCCGGCCGGATGGCCAGCGGCAGTAATATAGGTGAACATCCCGTGGCGATAAGCCCAGAACGTTTGCGCCAAATTGAAGAACTGTACCATTCGGCCCGCGAGCTCTTGTCCGACCAGCGGGACGGATTCTTAAACGATGCGTGCGGGAATGATGCGGAGCTACTGCGAACCGTGTTGGCGCTTCTGGCGCAGGATGTGACAAGCGGGCCGATGGAACGGCCCATCTTAGGAGTCGCCGCGCGTCTCTTAGCCGATCCCCCCGACGCGGGGTGGGCCCCCGGCTCGCGGGTAGGGCCCTACCAGATTGTGAGCCGTCTGGGTGAAGGCGGCATGGGCGAGGTATTCAAAGCCCGTGACACCCGCCTAGGACGCCAAGTGGCGATTAAGACTGCGTACGAAGAGTTCAGCGACAGGTTCCTCCGTGAGGCGCGGGCCATCTCGGCGTTGAATCATCCCAACATCTGCACGCTGTATGACATCGGCCCCGACTACCTGGTGATGGAACTGGTGGAGGGCGCCAACCTCGCCGGACCGGTCCCCATCGACACGGCCATCGGTTACGCTCGCCAGATCGCGGCCGGTCTGGAGGCAGCGCACGAGAGGAACGTCATCCACCGCGATCTCAAGCCCGCAAACATTAAAGTCACGCCTGATGGCACAGTGAAGATCCTCGATTTCGGCTTGGCGAAATCCGCCGAAGCGCCTGCCGGTGGGCAAACGGTTACGATGACCGGGAAGGGGATGATCCTCGGCACTGCGGCCTACATGGCTCCGGAGCAGGCAAGGGGCGAGACGGTCGACAAGCGCGCCGACATCTGGGCGTTCGGCGTAATCCTTTACGAGTTGCTGACCGGCAAGGTGCTGTTTGGCGGGAGCAAGAGTGTTTCCGAAGTATTGGCGGCCGTGCTGACCAGCGAGCCGGATTTCAAAGCGCTGCCCGGGGAAACTCCGCCGCGCGTCCGCCGCTTGCTCGAGCGCTGCCTGCGCAAAGACTCCAGGCAGCGTCTGCGCGATATCGGGGAAGCACGCATTCTGCTGGATGAACCCGAGTCCGAGGCCCCCGCGCATCCAGCGCCCCGGCGCCGCTGGCCAGCAGCTTCGGCCCTCGCTACGCTCGCCGTGTTGGCGGCCTTTGGGCTGTACCGGTGGCTCTCGTCACGCGCAACGGAGCCTTTCCAGCACATTCAGATCACCAAACTGACAGACACCGGCAAAGCCATTGCAGCGGCCATCTCCCCCGACGGCAAGTACGTGGCCCATGTCCTGACGGATGAAGGCAAGAGCAGCCTCTGGCTGTTTCACGTCGCCACCGGGAGCAACGTGCAGATCGTGCCTCCGTCCTCGGAATGGATCCACAACCTGAGCTTCTCGCCCGACGGCAACTCCCTGTATTACCTGTCTGGGTACTACCTGTCTGGCGCGGGTCAGGCATTGAAGCTGTGCACCGTGCCGGTTCTCGGAGGCAACGTCAGGACACTGGTTGCGTTTGACGGCCGGACCATCGGGGGTCCGGGCACAATTGTGGTGGCCTCTCTCTCGCCCGACGAGAAGCGCCTTGCATTCATCAGGCATGACACTTCTCGCACCGGTCTGTTTGTGGCGAACCTGGACGGCAGCAACGAGCGGCAGCTCGTGGGCCGGGAGCAGCCGGATCATCTCTACCCCACAGTAGCGTGGTCTCCCGACGGCAAGACTTTAGGCTTCGGCGACGGGACATACCGCAGCGGAGATTCCTCAGGAGTCTCGGCCGTGGCCGTAGAAGGCGGCTCCGGGAAGCGCATCGGCGCCCCGCCCTGGTACAACATTCATGGGTTACTCTGGCTGCCGGACGCCAACGGATTCCTTGCCGTGGCTAACCAGCAGTTTCCGCTTTTTCAGATCTGGCACGTCTCGTATCCTGGAGGTCAAACCCGACGGCTCACGAACGACCTGAGCAGTTACGACGGCTTGAGCCTCACCCGGGATGGCAGCGCCCTGGTGACGGTTCAGCAAGACATCAATTTGCACCTTTCGGTGGCTGAATCGAACGCCCCCGAAAGCGCGAGAGAGATCAGCACCGGCCACTGGGATGGCATGAACGGCGTGGCTTGGGCAGGACAGCGCGAAATCTATTTCGAAGCGCCCGGTGGCGGCGATATGAACACGCAGATCTGGATCACATCGGCGGATGGCACCCGGCGGCGCCAAATCACATCAGGACAACTCACCGGGGGACCGAGAATGTGTGGCGACGGCCGGCATTTGGTGTATTTTTCCTTCAACGGCGGGACTCCGCACATCTGGCAAGCGGATCCGGACGGAGGGAATGCCAGGCAATTGACGAACGGCGCTGGAGAGTACCGTCCGGACTGCTCTCCGGACGGTCTCTGGCTAACGTACTGGGCGGACAATCCGAAGAGCATCGGCACATGGAAGTTGCCGATCGATGGGGGTACCCCGGTTAAGATCTCGGACCATCCCGGCAATTCCTGGATCTCCCCGGACGGAAAGTTTGTGCTCATTTTGGGGGAAAAGGTCAGAATCGTCCCGGCCACCGGAGGACAGCCCATTAGAAGCTTCGATCGGTCTGAATTCGGCGAAGTGGGCGACGACTGGGTGCGGTGGTCGGCGGATGGCACGGCTCTCCTATACATCAAGACGGTCGCCGGGGTGTCCAACATCTGGCGCAGGCCGCTGGACCGAGGCGAGCCGACGCCGTTGACCGCATTCGCGGGCGAGGTGATCGGCTTTTTCGACATATCCCGCGACGGCAAGCTCCTGGCCCTATCTCGCGGCTCCGTGCGCAATGACGTGGTGCTGATACGGGATCTAAAATGACCAATTGTCGCGATCCAAGGGCAGAACAAGCGCTTTTTTTAAAGCGGACGGAGTGCGGCTATGTCATTGGTGGGAGTAGAGATTCGGTTTGACAAAATCCCGGACCGGACTTGCGAAGGCGATGATATGGTGACGCGAAGCGTCACTAGCAACTGGCGCGACCATGCCTTTGCCGTCGCTGCGGCCAAAATCGGCAAGGCTCACGCCTCAAGGGCGGCGTCGATCTGTCATTGTGCGATGACTTCCGGGCGGCCTGTAGCTCATTCCGAAAAGCTACCGGCACGCCTGGCCTGGCGTTCGCGATCCGATGACTCCCACAGAAAGGGCAAATTCGCTTCCGATGGCAAAGGTCGCGCTGTTACCGATTCTCATCATTATGGGAGGGACATTCACACCTGTCCTCGCCGACGCGCGCTCTGGGGGGCTATCTTAGTAGCCGCACGCCACGGGATGCAACCACTTAAGGATGGGCCAATAAGGCTCGCATAGCCTGCGCGTCGTCATCCGGAGGCTTCAAGGCCAGGCCGGCATTGAGTTCTGTTCGCGCCGCTTCTAAATCGCCTTTGGCGTAATACGCGCTCCCGAGGTGATACAGATACGTCGGATTGCGGGGGTTCGCTCTCACCAGGGGCTCAAGCGTCTGTACCGCCGCATCATACATCTGCTTCTTCAGATAGATCCAGCCCAGCGTGTCCGTGACGGAGGCCTTCAAAGCTGGCTCAGCAGCGAATTGGCCAGCGCGCTGAGCCAACGCCAGTGCGCCGCTCAGGTCCTCGCCGGAATCGGCCATCAGGAATGCCAGGTCGTTCAGGGCATTCGCATTGTTCGGGTCGGTTTCGAGAATGCGACGGTATCGCGCTTTTGCTTCGTCGACGCGCTTGACGGCCGCCAAAGCCTGCGCCATTTGAAGGGACGCCACAGTCGATTTCGGCTCCGACCGGGGGATTTTTTCGAGAATCGCGATCGCGCTTTTCGGGTCGCGAGAGGCGATGTACGCGCTCGCCAACTGGAGCTGGATTTCTGTGGGGTCCGGTGACGAGACCACCAAATGGCGATATTGCTCTATGGCGATGTCGTACTTCCCAGCTGAGAACGCGATGCCCGCGAGCAGTTGCCGAAGTTCGGCGGCCTGCGGCGCGCGCGCCAGTTCGTCCTGCAGGACCTTTATCGCCCGGGCGGGATCATTCTCTCCTTCGTAAACGCGCGCGAGGCCTGCCGCGATGTCGGAAGCATCCTTTCCGGAGGAGCGAAGGCCCACAAATATCTTTTCGGCGTCGATGAAATGTTTCTCGGAGAGCGCCAGCATCCCCATCCGGTACGCCACCTCCGGAGAATGCGGGAACTCGCCGTCCAGACGGCGCAGTTCCGCCCGCGCCGCCTGATACTGACCCGCGGCAGTCAGGCAAGAGGCATAAGTCAATCTGGCCTCGAGATTACGGCCAGCGACAGCGATCATGTCTTCCGCAAGGCGGAGGGCTTCGCGGCTGTCGCCGCGATCGAGGCTGAGCTGGATCAGCGCCATGCGCGGCGGCAGGTACCCGGCATTGTCCTGAACATCTGTCGACCACTCGCGGCGCGCGCCGTCGCGGTCTCCTTTGCGTAAAAGGGCTCCGCCGAGCTGAAAGCGCAGGACGGGATCATGCGGATGCCTTACGGCGAGCTGATCGCGAAGTTCCGCGATGGCGGCATCGAGATTCTCGGCGCGTCCCTCGCTCAGCCAAGCCATGGCTTGGGCGAGTCTCGTCTCATGATCCGCCGGGTTCGCCTTGAGAACGAGGTCCATTTCCGCCAGCGCTTCCGGCCATTTCTGCTGCAGCGCCAGGACCTTATAGATACGCACCCGCCAGACGGATTGATTTTGGGGCTCGGCCTTCAGCCCCTCGCCGTAATAGCGCAGCGCCTCATCCGGCTGGCTAATTGACAGATAAAAGTCACCAGCCTGCAATCGTCCTTCGGGGAAGGCGGCGGGATCGGCGAGCAGCTTGCCGATAGTCGCGGCGACATCGCCGGGTCTGCTTTGCGCGGCGTAGTAACCAGCAAGCTCGACAATGTATTCCGCGCGCCGGGGGTTGTTGCCAACCTTCTGCCGGAGAATATCCTCGGCTTCCTTCGCGCTGCCGGATGCGCGGTATTGCGCAAACAGGAAGTCGTATGCCGGACCAAAATCGCTATTCGTCTGTACTATCTGGCGAGCGATTTGCACGGCGCCGGATATCTCATTGTCCTGGGCCAGAGCGCGCGCAACGTCGAGCTGCGCCCCACGGTCGGCTGGTTTTCGCGCGACCGCTCTCCGGAAATATTCCACTGCATCCTGGGGTCTGGCATCGATCAGCGCAAGCGCGCCCCTAAGCCGATTGCCGTTGAAATCGCCGGAGTCTCGCGTGAGGAGTTGTGTCGCGGCGAGAGTCGCCTGATCGTAAAACTGTTTCGAATGACCTTGATCAGCAGCATAGAGTGTCAGGGCAACTTGCCCCAGCTTCGCCGTTACGTCTGAATCGGCAGCCATCATATTGGATGCCTCTTTCAAAAGCGGGTAAGCCTGGACTAAGTGGTCCTGCCTGAGTTCAACAAGCGCTAGCCGATAATATGCCTCGCCGGTATCCGGGGACTTCTGAATAGCTCTCCGGTACTGAATGGCGGCATCGTCGAGTTTTCCGCTGTCAAAGAACCGATCGCCTCGCGCGACTAATTCCTGCGGGCTGTTTTGGCAGCCTACCAGGAACGCCACGCTGGCCGCCAGAAGCGGCGGCCTCTTAAGGTTTGACAACGGCAGCATGGTTGCGCGACTGCCTATAACCCTCAGCGCCAGAAGTAATTTTCGCACGGACAACAGTCCGCAGCAAAGGCCCGCGTGGTGTCATCGCAAGATTGCATGGGACTTGCTCACGCCCGCACTCGCCTGACAAGGAACTAAGGCGATCGATTAGGCGGAATCTCACAGTTTGAGTAGATCTTTTCATTCATTTACGCTCTGTTCACTTACGCGCGCCTTATTTGCGCGGCATTTTCAATGCGATCCGAAGCACGGTACGGGATGTCGCAATCGCGACGCAGGATTGGTTTGCGAGTGCAATTAAGGACAACTTCGGGCGAATGGCTATGTTGTTTTCGCGCCACCGCACCGGAAAACGAATACACTAAGTACACCGTCGAGAAGAAACGAATCGGAGGATCTTCGAATTTATGAAGAGGCCGTATCCCTTCTCCGCTGCTGCTCTCCTGCTCGCCCTGACCGCACCCTGTCTGCGGGCGAATATCAGCATTAGCGCACCAACTCTTGGAAACATAAGTGTGGGCACGCTGGTGAACGTACCGATCAAGTTGACGAACGTAACCGACCTGTACACCTGGAAGTTCAATCTTTCGTTCAATCCGGCTGTTCTCCAACTAGTCAGCATCCACCAGGAGCCGTTGCTTAGTGGCAACAGCAGAGCGACGGTCGTCTTTTTTCCCGGCGTGATCAACAACACTTTGGGAACCGTTACGTTTACGTCCGCTACCTTGGTCGGTTCGGTTCCCGGAGTCTCGAACAACGGTCACGCGGCGTCGTACCAATTCAGGGTCGTCGGGACGGGAACCAGTCCGTTGGACCTCTCCAGCGTCGTGCTTTTGGACCCGAACAGGACTGGCATTCCCACCAATGTTAATGATGGGGGCGTCGCCGCTACCCCGGAGCCATCGATTCCGCGATGGGCAATGGGCATCGCGGTGATAGGCCTCATCCTCATCCAGCGCCGGATTGCCGCCCGAAAGCGGGCAGCCTGATTTCCCGTTGGGCGATTGTTCGCGTATCGCCAGTAAGCTAGAGTAACCCCTCACCTTACCGGGGACTTCTGCCTTAGCTCGGTGAACCAATCCGTAACTCCAATGATCCCCTGTTTGGACAGTTCGGGAGGCAGTTCCACCAGGAGACGCTTCCCATCCGGTGCAGAGTCGAATGTCGTGCCGAGCGGGGTTTGCGTCAGCGGACGGGGACTGCCGAGGCCGGGTTGCAGGCCGAGCGCAACATCCACGCCCATCCAGCTATTCTGGTCGAAATAATAGAGTTGCTTTTCGTCGCGAGACCACCTGGGATAGAGGCCGAGGCCGGTGGATACTAACTCCCTTCCACTATGCGGCGGGAAGGGTTCGAGATAGATCCCGGATTGTCCACTGGCATCAGACGCGTACGCCAGCCATTTCCCATCGGGCGAAATGTTGGCTTCGGACTCGTTGGCATTGACGTCATGCAATCGCTGTGGCGTGCGTGCCTTGCCCGCGGAGAACGGCGCCATCCAGATTTTAGACTGATTGCCCTCGGTGCTGGTGAAGAACAGCGTCTTGCCATCCGGCGACCACGAAGTGGGATATCCAAACCCATCGAAGGTGAGAATCGATTCCAGCCTGGCGCTGCCGTCGGCGGGCATCCACCAGATCGTAGTTCGGTCCGCCGCGCTGATGGCAAAGGTGATCCGCCTCCCGTCCGGCGTCCAGATGGGGCCGGGGCGAACCCCGGCGTCAGCCAATCGTATTTTCGTGCGGCGCTGCAGGTCAAAAACCCAAATGGCGCTTCCGCCGCTTGGGGACTCTCTGATGTCGATTGCCTCCGAACGCCCATCGGGTGAAAGTCTTCCGATACCCCAAAACTGCTCATCGGACGCGGGCTCGATGTGGCCCGTGCGATCCATCCATGCCAGCGTCGTGCCACCGCTCGAACTCGAACTTCCCTCAAGGTAAACCAACAGGCCATTGTCAGAGAAGGAGTACACCTGTTGAAATGGCGCCACCGGAGATAGCCCGGCGATGACCGGAACCTCCGGACCCGTGACGGCCAGGCGCTTCAGGTCGAAAGGAGCGGCATAGAGGGTCTGCTGCCGTGTGAAGACCAGATGACCGGTCGGCGCATACATCCCGTTGAAACCATCCTCTATCACGACATGCCACTGACCTGTCTTCAGATCGAGCGCCGCAATCTGGTTCACGGCGCCGTGCGAGACAGTGAACAGCACCGCCTTTGCGCCCGGCACGAAATTCGGGACCCGATGCGCCGTCCCGCCTTTTGTGTCTGTCACGCTGGTTAGGGCCGACGCCTTGCCACCCGCGCTCGAAACACGCATCAACCCGTGCTCGCCGACATAGACGATCGTATTGTCGTCTCCCCAGCTCACCCCCGGCCGCGAGTATGGTTCCGCAAGCGTAACGGCGTCGCCGCCGCCGACGCGGATCTTCTTCACCTTCCCGTCGGTTTCCATCACCAGCCATTGCGAATCCGGTGAAAACTCCGCCACTGCTACGTTGTCAACACCGGGTAAAGGCTTTGCGGCGGACTCGCGCAACACGCGGATCATGAGTCGGCTCCTAAAGCCGCCCTCGAGGAACAACAGATGCGTTCCGTCGCGCGACAGAGCGGGATTCCGAAAGCCTCCTGGAGCCGTCCTCCATTGCGCGGGCGCTGCCGCCTGGACTTGCGGGCGATGCAGAATGCCCCACGCCAGTCCGGCGATGGCGAACGCAGCCGCGATAGAGGCCGCTGCGATCATCCATGGAGTGCGCTGCGAGCGGCGCTCGACAGCTGGCATCGGAGCCGGCGGCTCGTCTATAGCGATGCGCGCTTCGCCGATGGCTTGCAAACGGGTCCGCGCATCTTTTCGTAAACAGCGCCCGATCAAGCCGCGGATGTGCGGCGGTGTTGACGGCGGGAGCGCGCTCCAGTCAGGTTCTTTGTTGACCACGGCCGCGATAACATCCGTCACCGTTTCGCCGTCAAACGGCCGCCGGCCCGCGAGCATTTCATAAAACACGGCGCCGAACGCCCATATGTCCGCACGGCGGTCGATCGCCTTGCCACGCGCCTGCTCCGGTGACATGTAGCCGGCAGTACCCAAAATGACGCCCGCCTGCGTCGCGAGTGACACGGTTGGCGATTGAGTGGCGCTTTGCGCAACGGATCCATCGGCTGCCTTGGCCAGTCCGAAGTCGAGCACCTTTACCACGCCGTCCGGAGTGACCTTGATGTTGGCGGGCTTCAGATCGCGATGCACGATGCCCTTCTCATGCGCCGCCTCCAGCGCCAGGGCAATCTGCCGCGCGTAATTCAGAGCTGTATCGAGCGGCAGCGGGCCCTTCAGATCCTCGCCGTCCACCAGTTCCATTACGATCGCGCCCTGCTCGACGCCGTAAATCGTCGCGATATTCGGATGATTCAACGACGCCAGCACGTGCGCTTCGCGCTCGAAGCGGGCCATTCGCTCCAGATCGTTCGCGAAGGCAGCCGGGAGGATCTTAATCGCCACCTCGCGGCCCAGTTTCGTGTCGGTCGCGCGCCAGACCTCGCCCATTCCTCCTTGGCCCAGCTTTGCCGTGATGCGGTAATGCGCGATCGTCTGCTGCGGGCTCATCGTGCGTGATTTCGCGAATAATATCACCTAGCCCGTGCCAGCCGACTTACCGCGCCAGCAGGAAACGGAGGAGCCGACCAGCTGCGCTCAAATTCCTGTTTGGCTGCCACGTAGATATCATCGTCCAGCAACTTCACAGATTCAGACCCGGGGACGATTGCAAACGACAACCTCTACCTATGGGCGTAACTACCCACATATGCCTGCCGACAATGCAGGATCAACTGCAATGCGGTCGGCACCTTGTTTTCGCGATCACAATCGTTCCGCCTGGTTGTGAAGGCGGGCGCTCCGGTCGCTTCTATCCTCCATGCCGCGTGACTACAGTCCGAAACAGTAGATATAGCCGTCGTAAGTGCCGAGATACAACTTCCCGTTTGCCACAGTAAGTCCCGACATGTGATTGAACGAGGTAATCTGATCGCCGCTGGACCAGAGCTCGTTGCCGTTCATGGCGTCCAGCACATAAATCGTGACGTGCTTCGAGCGCGCCGCGCGAATAAACGAGTCGAAGTTCAACCCGAGATCGGGCCACGCCTGCTTTGTTTCCTCGCCGCTGCCGTATGCGAACACCATTCCGTTGGCGATCACCGGAGGCGCGCCGCGAAACATATCGCGCGATACCCACACGGGCGCAAGTTCCGGTTTTCCGTTGTTCTCCACGACCCTGAACGCTGCTTCGCCGCCCTCCTTCGGCGCCGGAGCATTGTTGATCGGGAATTTGTATTTCGAATGGACCGGCCCCCAGAACGGCGCGATCACCCAACGTGTTCCCGCGCCGTCCTGCCAACTGGAGAGGGCGCCCCAACTCCCGGCGTCCTGGAAATCGACCTCCTCGTTGCAGAACGGCTCGGTCTTGAACGTCGGCGTCTGATGATCGGACCCGCCAGGGCTGAGCGGATCGAGCAGGTACATCCGGCATTCCTTACCCGAGGCAGCGATCACTTCTTTGCCTTTGTATGTGAAGATCGTCGGCGTATTGTTCGGGTCGAGATCACGCTTGAGCAGCCACTCCCAATTCGTGGGCGTGTACCAGTCCTTCACTTTGAAATGGTCTCCGGTCAACTCGAATCCCACTACGCTGTTGGCGAGAATGAGATTGTCCGGATTACTCGGATCGTACTGTCCGTCCCCGGTTGTGCTCCAGACGATGCCGCGCGAATCGATGGCCGGTCCGCGCACGCCCCATAATCCCCCGCTCCGCCCCATACCCACCGTATGAATCACCTTGTGCTCGGGATCGTCGAGCCGGGTGGCATCGATGCCGCCGCGACCGGCGAAGACGACCATGTTTTTATGCAGCTGCAGCGCGAACTTGCTAGTGCCTAAGGCGAACGGAGCCTTCAAGTCCTCGCCATTGGCGCTGTCCAGCGTGTGCAGCATACCGCCGCCATCGGTAACATAGATCGGCCTGTGCCCGTTGGATTCTGGCGGCCCGATCACCGGCGTGTCCGTGCTGCCTCCCGGTCCGAGAAAGCCCAGGTGCGCCGGATCATTATTCGCGTTCGGATTGCCGCCGCCCGGGAACCCGCCCCCCGCCGGCGGAGTATACGTGAAATGCTTTTGCCAGGCGATTTTCCCCGCCTTTACGTCAATTGCGTAGAGATTATCCGACGCGCCGACGACGTAGGCCATCTCCTTCGCGCCGTCACCGGTAGGAACCGAACCCAGAACAAGCGGCTCCATGAGAGCGTGGAGGGCGCGCACCTGATTACCGGTCTGAACCTTCCAGAGCAATTTCAGATTTTTGATGTTGCTCTTCGTCAGGATGGTCTCGTCCGTGACCCATCCGCTGCGGTAGATGTCGCCACCGTCCGTCAACCAATCAGCGGCGACTGCGATTCCGCAACACAGGATTGAGCTTGCAAAAATAATCAGCTTTCGCATTTCAGTTCTCCTGACGATCAGTGCTCTTTGGCGACGCCATACGCGTACAAAGTGTTGTCGTGAGTAGAAAAATAGACGCGGCCGTTCGCGACAGCGATGCCTGCATTTGCATAAGTCGTGGCTGCGCTGCCGCTGGTGAACAGCTCGCGGCCTGTGGCTCCATCAAGAACGTAGAGCGCGGCGGGTTTCGCCATGCGGCCGATTTCGGCGACAGTGTACGGCGAACCATCCGCTTTCGCAACGCGCGGACTTAAGCCCGTGGATAAAGCGAACACCAGGCCATTCGCTGTGGCAGGCGGAGCAGGTGAAAGCATTTCGCGCGAAATCCACTGGGCAGAAAGCGACGGCTTACCACCGTGATCCTCGACCTTAAAGGCCACGATCGCGCCCGCGGATGCCGCGCCGTTTGTCGCCGGAAACGAAACCGAGGCAGGCCCGCGAATGGAGGCGTATAACCAGCGCTCATGATTGTGGGCTTCGTCATCCCAGGTCGCGAACGCGCCCCAGATGCCGTTGCCCGCGTATTGCGTGTCGGGCGTAACCACAGGTTCCGTTTGCGACAGAGGCGTGTGGTGATCCGCTCCGCCGAGGGATGTCGAATCCAGCAGATATAATCTGCCGTCTCGCCCGGCGGCCGCGACGATATTCATTCCGTTCCATGGAAAGATCACCGGAGTGGCGCCCGGGCTTTCGACGCCTTTCTTCAATGCCGCTCGCGGGCCTTCGGGAGTGAAGTAGTCCTTTACGGTAAGTTGCTTCGGGTCAAGCGCGATCACGGTGTCGCTGTAAGCTCCAGCCACGTCGCCGTGACCTTCGGCAATCTGCCCGTAGACCGTGCCGTCGAGTCCAATCGTCGTTCCACCCGATCCCGAGAGTCCGCTGCCGTTCGTCATCAGACTCGTTACCTGGAACGTCGCCGGCTTCAACAACGGTTCGCCGGGCATGGGAGGCATCTGCGGCGGAGTAAACAACGCGGCATAGAGTCCGTTCGCAGCGCCCCCGCAGCCGTGAACGGTGGAAGCGTAGATCACATCGGCATTGACGTTCAAGCCGGAAACCCGCGCACCGGCGGGAATGAACTTGACCGGAGGAATCCACCTGGAGTCGCCATCCTCCTGCCGTAGTGTCCGCAGGTAACCGTCGCTGGTGACTGACCATAAGATCGCAGGGCCTCGTCCGAAGCCGAAGCCGCCACCGGCACGTCCACGGCCCGCATCGGGAGCGGCTCCTGGCGCAGGCGGCGGCCCGGGCGGCATGGCAGGAGCGCCAGGCGCTGCGCCGCGGCCTGCGGCAGGAGGCGTAGGCGGTGGGCCACCGCGCCTTCCCGCGGCGCTCGTACCGGGCATCGCAACGTCTGCAGTCAGGGCGCCGCTACAGACAGCGGACGACTCGCCGGCGTTCGCTTTTTCAAGCGAATCGAACTGGGTCTTGAAATAGGGCTTAGCGAGATCGGCGTCGATCGCGTAAACGATGTCAGAACTGCCGCCAATGAAGAGCAGTTCTTTAAACCCTTTGTAGCCGATGAGATTACTCAGAATAATCGGCTGGGTAAGCGCATTGATGCCCTTCGGCTGATTGTCGAACTTGTACTTGTACAGGAGCGTGATTTTTCTGGCCGTTGCGCTCTCTCTCGACATCTCCTTCTCGCCGCGCGACCAAGCATCGCGCTGGGGATTGCCGCTCGAACTCGGCCAATCCGCAGCCCAGACCATGGCGCCGATAACTGCGGAGAAAAGCATCCAAGCCAGCTTTCGCATGACGCTCCCTGTCCTTTCTAAAAGACCAAACGGTCTTTCTCGCCCTTGATGTTCTTCAAATTCGAACCAACTCTCTTCTCCACAGCGTCGATCCTCCTGAACACGCGTTATCGCCCCAATGCTTCACGATTCCCCTGTGATTTCAGGTCCTGTACCGGATGCGCCCGAGGTGTAGCGAAGTGTCTGGCCAACGTTATCCGTGCCCGGCGAGAATTTGAAACGTTTCATGCCTTGCTTTGGAAGTTTAGTCCAAAATCCGGCGCTCGGCAAGCAGCCCCGAAAAAATTCGGCTTATTCAGGTAGCGAGACACAAGAGCAGATATCCGAGACAACGCCTTCGCGGAGCAGAGTTCATGCAGGAATGCGGGTGTCAGGCGTCGGCAGACCGCAAACACCGAAATCGAAGACCCGGTTTTCCGGTGCAGGGAGGGCAGAGAGAATCTCAGAGGCGGTTCATTCGGCCGAAGATTGCAGACGGGAATATCCGCGAACCAAATGGCTGCAGGAAAACGACAGGGACAGTGAGATTCTGCATTGGATGTGGTCGCTAATGTCCTGATTCCGAAGTGCCTGTACTAATCCGGCAGCCGAAAACCCACAGGCTGAAGCCTGTGCCACCATCGTCTGGCTCGACCACCTTCCTGCCAATAGGTAAAGAGATTTCAGAAACATCACACTAACGAATCGAACACTTCATACCGCGCCTGCGCGGATTCCTGCAGCGGTCCGCGCGGGAGCGCCAAAACTCCCGATATACGACCTTCGGATCTTTTTATAGCGCCGTTTTATAGCGCCGTTGCACCGACCGCCGCAATTGCTGCGCCGGTCGTGTCCACGATCCGGACTTCGGGCTCGCGTCAAACCGAATTCGAGCTCTCTCCGAATAGGGTGTATTTCGGCCGGAACGTGCTAACATTCCCGAAATCGCGCCCAGATGAGTCCGCAAGAATCGATTGCCCACTACTGCATCACCTCCAAACTTGGCGAAGGCGGCATGGGGGCCGTTTACCGCGCCACCGACACCAGACTCAATCGTGAAGTCGCAATCAAGGTGCTGCCCGAAGCCTTCGCGCAGGACCGCAACCGGATGGCGCGCTTCGAGCGGGAAGCGCAAGCGCTCGCGTCGGTCAATCACCCCAACATCGCAGCCATTTACGGGATCGAGACGGACAGGCACAGGCTGGGAGGACTGGCCCAATCCGCGATCGTGATGGAACTGGTCCAGGGTGAAGATCTGAAGGGGCCCATTGCTATCGAGACCGCGATCGAGCACGCGCGGCAAATCGCCGCCGGGCTCGAGGCCGCGCACGAAAAGGGCATTGTCCACCGCGATCTCAAGCCCGCCAACGTCAAGGTCAGGTCTGATGGCGTAGTGAAAATCCTGGATTTCGGTTTGGCGACAGCGGCCGATAGAAACTCATCCGCACCGGGTGCGAGTCCTACGGCGTTGCCGACCTTGCCGCTGGAGATGACGCGGGCGGGGATGATCTTAGGCACACCGGCTTATATGGCGCCCGAGCAGGCCCGCGGCCAATCTGTGGACAAGCGCGCCGACATTTGGGCATTCGGTTGCGTCCTCTACGAACTGCTGACAGGGAAGGCGGCTTTTCGGGGGGAAACTGTATCCGACATCCTCGCCTGCGTAATCCATGAACAGCCAGACGTTTCGGCGATCCCTCGCCATCTCCGTCTCATCGTCGAGAAATGCCTGCGCAAGGATCCGCATGCGCGGTGGCGCGACATCGGCGACGTTCGCATGGCGCTTGAAGAGGCTCAGTCGGTTGCTGTGGAAGCGGGCAAGACCGATCCCCGGAGCAGACGCATGCCCTGGATCCTGCTCGCGGCCACAAGCCTCGCCGCTATCGGCTTCGCCATACTCGCTTTACGGAGTCCGAAGCCCAGGCCCGCTCCAAGTCCGACGTTCGACGTCGCTCTCGGTCCGAACGCCGTCACCGGACGCGACACGACGATGGTGCTGTCAAACGACGGATCGCGCATGGTGTTCCCAATCAAGACCGCGGAAGGTAAGCAGGCTCTCGCCATTCGCTTTCTCGAGCAGCGAAACGCTACCCCATTGGCCGGAACGGAAAACGCCGTCAACCCGTTCTTCTCGCCCGACGGCGAATGGGTCGGCTTCTTCGTCTCGGGAAAGGTCAGGAAGGTTCCTGCCCGAGGGGGCACGCCGGTCACACTCTACGCGGCCGACGGAGTAGGAGCCGATGGACTGAACCTTGTTTCTGGCCGTGGGGCCAGTTGGAGCGATAAAGGATTCATCGTCATGGCCCTCGGCACTGGCTCGGCTTTGACCCGCATTTCCGATCAGGGAGGACCCACAGAGCCAGTGACAAAACTGGAAAAGGGCGAGGATACGCACCGCTGGCCGCAGGTGCTGCCTGGCGATGACTCTGTATTATTCACTGCCAGTTCACAGCGCACGAATTATGAGCATGCGACCGTTGAGGTAGTATCGCTGAAAACCGGCCGGCGCAAGGTCGTCCAGCGCGATGGCTTCTTCGCGCGGTACCTTCCCAGCGGTCACCTCGTGTTCCTCCGGCAGGATACCCTCATGGCCGTCCCGTTCGATCTCGGCAAGATGGAAGCGCGCGGCACGGCAGTGCCGGTAATCGAAGAGGTTGCGGGAAGCGCGTTCGGCGGCGGACAATTCACGTTCGCGGCGAATGGAACGCTCGCCTACCTCCGGGGGACGCTGTCGGGAAATCTCTGGGAAATGCAATGGCTGGAGTCAGGTGGGAAGACGAGCCGCGTGCTTCCGCCGGGTGTCTACTGGGATCCCCGATTATCGCCCGATGGAAGGAAAGTAGCCTACTCGAGTGGGCGCGGTGAAAACAGCATCTGGATCGGCGAGCTCGAGCGTCAGGCCGTCACTAGAATTACTTTCCTGCCGAACAGCACCGCGCCACGCTGGACCCCGGATGGCCAACACATCACCTTCATATCGTCTGACTCGGCGCGCCAGGGTGTCCTCTATCTGACGCGCGCCGACGGTTCCGGCGAGCCGCAGCGGCTGGCCGCGATTGGTGATTATCTCCCGGCCGGTTTCACACCGGATGGTAAGACCTTGCTGATCTACAGATCTGGTCCGTTGGGATCAGATCTAGCCATCGTCCGCATCGACCAGGCAGACCCGAACCACCCTAAGGTGGCCCCGCCCGAAACACTCCTTCATCTTGTCTCCCGCGGCACAGACGCTGGGCTGTCTCCGGATGGGAAGTGGCTGGCTTACGTCTCGCGGGAGTCTGGCGCCCCCGAAGTTTATGTCCGTCCGTTCGAGGGAGCCAAATTGGGTGAGGGGCGCTGGCAAATCTCCACAAGCGGAGGAACGCAGGTGCGCTGGTCACGTACAACCCCCAGGATCTACTATCTTGGCGCCGACCTCCGCCCGATGGTCGTCAACTACCAGACGAATGGCAGCAGATTCCAGGCCGGGCAGCCCACCGTCTGGGCGGACAAGACGATGAGAACGCCGTCCAACATCCCGATTGGATACGACGTTACTCCGGACGGTGAACGTATGATTTTTACGTCCATCAGCGAAGAAGCCCCAACCCGGAGTGACCTCCACGCGGTCTTTGTGCTGAATTTTTTCGGCGAACTCCAGCGGCGATTTCCATAGCCCCGACGGAGCGCCTCCCTACCTGTTGTCAATTACGGGCAGTCTGGCGCAACCTCATCGTGTATTGGGCTATCGGAAAGCAGTGCGCCGTTTTACGAACGCAAACCTTATGTTGGGAATCGAACCGGAGTTGTAGCTGATACACAGCGTCTGTCGAAAATGGCTGGCTTTGCCCTGCAATAGCCGGGCAACTGCTTCCTTGCCAGCGGTAGCCGTGCAGCCATCGTTTTTGGCGGTTTGGTAGGATGTTCGCCACGTGTCACGGAAAACGCAACTTTTCTCTGCCTTGCCAGTTCTGGCTGCCGGGCTCGCATTACATGGCATGGCAGCGCAGGCAGCAGACAGCCGCTACCGCGTGGTCGAGAATTGGGCGCAGTTTCCGCCCGGCGTCACCAAGTGGGGTTCCGCTACCGGCGTAGATGTCGACCGCAACGACAACGTCTACGTGCTCCACCGCAATGAGACCATGCCGATCATGGTCTTCGATCGCAACGGCAAATTCCTGCGCGGTTGGGGTCAAAACATGTTCAAGACAACGCATTTTCTCCGCGTCGACCGTTCGGGCAACGTGTGGGTCACCGATCGCGGCGATATGCAGGCATTCGAGTTCAGTCCGCACGGCAAGCTTCTTATGACCTTGGGCAAGAAGGGCGTCACCGGCGGTAACGAGTCGAAGGACACCTTCAACGGCATGGCCGACGTGGCGATCGAGAAGAACGGCGATATCCTGATCGCCGATGGCGAAGGGCCAAATACGCGCATAGCGCGCTTCACCAAGCACGGCAAGTTCGTCCAATGGTGGGGCGGCAAAGGCACGGGCCCCGGCCAGTTCGATGTGCCGCATAGCGTCGCGGTGGATTCCAAGGGACGCATCTATGTGGCCGATCGCTCCAACAATCGTATTCAGATCTTTGATCCCGCGGGCCGCTTCCTCACCCAGTGGACCAACTTCGGCACGCCGTGGGGCCTCTTCATCAAAGGCGATCGGATCTACGTCGTCGATGGCACCGCCAACAACCGGCTACTCATCGCGACCATCAAAGACGGCAAGATCCTGGAAAAGATCGAAGGACTAAACAACGCCACTGCTGTCACGGTCGATTCCAATGGCGCCATTTATGTGGGCGAGGTCAACGGCATGAACGTGAAGAAGTTCGTCCCGCAGTAAGTGTCCTGGAGCGTCCGCATCGGAGAGCGGAATCGAGGCTTGATTCTTACGTCGTTTCCGTAAATCTGGTTTTCTTCCGAAGACGCTTCCTGACGGCGCCGCGCCTTACCGAACCCTTTTGGATGTCGTGAAGCGGGCGGGCGCGGGCGACGGTTCTGCGGAGGAGCTCGCGTCTGGTTATTAAGTCAACTCCAGTTATCAGTGAGGGCTATGAACTTGAAGAAGGTTCTATAGCGCGGGACAGGGTCGCCGTTCGCTTCGACGATGAGCTCGCCGAGATCGTCGGGGAACGGGGTGGCAACGAGACGGCGCATGTTTTCACGATCCCTGTCGTATTGGATGTCGATGGGATACCAGGCTTCGGCCAGGTCATAGCGGAAAGCTTCGTTGCAGTCGACGCCGTATTTATTGAGGACAGCCCGATAGTCGAGGACGGCGTTGAGAGGCGGGCGGCCGATGCCGCCGGGAAACCAGTTTTCAAACCGGGTCTGGAGTTCGTTCAGGAGAGCCGCGCCGTTTTCGGTCGGCTCGAGAATCCTGGCGGAGATGATGCGCCAATCGTTGCTGTGGTTATCGGCGACGTGGTGGACATGACGCCAGAGCTCAGGGTTCCTGGGGCGGCGCCACTTGTCCATGCCCATTTCGAAATCGACGCCCAGAATGTAGCACGGAACCTTTTCGTCCCAGGGTTCGAAGTACTGCCGCTGGTACACGTCAGTGCGGCGGGTGAAAGTCTGGAAGACTTCGCTGGCGCCGGGCTGCCATTGATGCCAGCTTTCGATCTGGATGGTGTCGCAGAGGGCCTTCGCATCCGGGCCGAGAACGAAGACTTCGGGCTCGCCTTTGGGATCGGGATAGAGGTCGGCTTCGGCTACGCCGCAACGCTCCATGGCGGAGAGGACTTCAGAGCGGCGACGAAGGATGCGGTCCATCATCCAGAATTGATTCCAGTCCAGTTCTCGGACCCGGGACCAGATTCTAAGAGTGTGGATTGAGCATCTTGGCATTTTCCCATTTTGACTACTTATGACATTGCTCTGGGTAACGGAGAAAGACTGAGACCCTCGCCTGTTTCGTGAACGCGCCTTCCGATCTGCTCTGAGGAATGGAGCCGGGCAAAACGTAAAATGGCGTTTCAGGCCTTTCGTGCGTGGTCAGTTACACGGCATGGCGCCGCGAAGGAGCCGGCGATCGGGAGTTGAGCAGTTATTCCGGCCCGCTGGGCCCAACGGGCTAATGAAGCCTATATACCTTCACTCATAATCGGAAGGCGTAAGGCTCGCCTCGACGTCCTCCCTTTACGTATACGCCTTTTCTCCGCCGACCTGCGAATCCCAATACGTCGTAGGATCGGTGAAGAACTCACCCTGCCTGCAGAGCGGGCGCATGGCTTCTTCATTGACTTTGATGCCCAGGCCCGGCCCCTCGGGAACGGGGATGTAACCCTTAACCACGAGGTCCCCTTTGTCGGTCAAGTCTTTGTGCCAGGCTGGCTGCGGCTGGTGCCATTCCATGGCGAGGAAGTTTTGGCAGGCGGCTATCGCGTGCGCGCCCGCTGCGTAGCCGATCGGGGTAGCGTTGCTGTGGACCATCATCCCTACCGAATATTTGGCCGCCATGTCGGAGGTTTTCTTCAATTCGAGAAGGCCGCCGATCACAAGGTGATCCGGGTGGATGTAATCGACTGCACGCGCCTGGCAAAGCTGCTCGAGCGATTCCACAAGGTAGGCGTCTTCGCCGGTCAGGGTGGGCACCCTGATCGAATTGGTGATGAGCTTCCACTCCTCTACCCGGAACCACGGGACCATGTCTTCCAACATCGATGGAGTGACCCTCTCCAGCGCGTTAGCCAGCTTGATGCAACTTTTCGCGGTGAGGTGCCCGAAATGGTCGTGAGCCATGGGAATGTCGGCAGCGTCGCCCATGGCCTCCTTGATGGAAGCGACGTAGTCCGCTACGAGTTCACATCCCTTGTCGCTGATTTCCAGTCCCTGATAGTAGTTCTCAGGGCCTTCCCCCGGTTCCCCGTTATAGTCTGCCGGAGCATACATTGTGCCCTTCTTGCCTCGAAGGATGGGCGGTACGCCGAGGTCGAATTTGAGCATCGTAAAACCCGAGGCGACTCTCTCCTTGTAATCGGCGGCGATGTCTGCGACGGAGTTCGATTTTGGGTCACCCTCGCTGTACATGCGAACCTTGTCGCGAAATTTCCCGCCCAGCATTTGATAGATCGGCACGCCATAAGCTTTGCCCGCAAGATCCCACAGCGCGTTCTCAATCGCGTTGACGCCGCTCCCCTGGCGGTTATACCCGCCATGCATCTTGATCTTGCGGAAGATCTTGTCGACATTGCAGGGATTCTCGCCGAGCAGTCGGCCCTTGTGCATCAGCACGTAGTTCGGCTGGGGGCCGTCCCCAATCGTCTGGCCGTAACCCGAAATTCCCTGGTTGGTATCGATTCGGACGACGATCACGCCGCCCGATGCCGCTCCGGCGCCAGGAGTCGCAGGAGGAATCGGCGTCCTGACGCCGCCGCGTCCGCCCCGACCCTCGCCACCCGGCCCTCTCAGCACGGCGATGCGCATGTCCGTGATTTTCAAATCCGACGGATTTGAATTCCGGTTGACATTCTGGGGGTACGCTTCGAGGTCAGCCAAAAGGGCAAGCCCTGCGGCCGCCGCGCCCGTGGTTAGAAGCGAACGTCGGCCAATTGCGTCTTCATTTGTAGACATTTACTCTCCTTTTCGCCACCATGAGCGACTCGCGTTTGGAACCGGGCCCATTGTATCTGAAATGGAATTTCGAAGCAGATGCTCATCTGCCGGGAGGGTCATTGCGGGCATCAGGACAGCTTCGCCGGGTCGATTACGCTGGTGTTCGCGAGCGGAGGCGGCCTCGGACCGGACAGCCTCAATTGCGCGGTGAGCGGCGCTTCGAGCGGCCTCGGCGAGGGACGGACCATTCGCTAAAGACGCGCCGCTCGCACGAGAAACGGTGGACCAGGCGGACGACATCGCCGGTCGGGTCCGGGCGAAGCGCGTGGACGCACCGAGCGTATTGTCGGCAAGCCGATAGTTGGGCCCGACAACGGCATTCGCGGCCAACATTCCGTTAGCCGCGTGAACACAAAAGCAACTTGCGAGAATGAGACTTCCGGCCTACATCGCCTTGTCAGACCTTTCTACGAGTAGCCCGTGACTCGACCGGAACAGAGTGTTGATGGGGTCCTGGCTGTCGTAGAAATGGCGCCACGCGGGCGGCCTATTGCTTCGGCCTCAGGTTGTTCGATGCGATCAGCCGTGTCTCTTTGGTGATGTTGCTCATCTGCAGGTTATATCCGTTGAGCGTCTGGGTGTGAAAGCTCTTGTACTTAGACTCATGGATATCGCCGCTGTTGCCCGTATCCGCTTGGGCGTTCAGCCCGCGTTTTTCCAGAGCTTCCTTCACGGCGTCGGCATCGAACGGTTGTATACCAAATGAGATGTGATCGATGCGGATGTTCCGAGGCAGCATCTTCCCGTTCACCGACGGCTTGCCGAAATTCGGATCCTTGGGATTGCCGCCGCGGATGATGGCATCTCCGATGTCGCCCATCAGCACCTCATTCAGGCTGCCTTCATCGAAGGTGGGCTGCCATCCGAGCAGATTGGTGTAGAAGGAAACGCTTGCCTTATAGTTGGTCGCGTCGAAGGAAAAATGATCGAGCCACACCGTCCGCCAGTTGGTCGGCTCGAACGGCAGTTCCACTTCCAACTTGGCCGTCGGCGGAGCCTTGCGCGCCTTCACCAGGCCGTTGCTGTTGCAGATCTGCAGATCGAACCCATCCGGGTCCTTGACGTGGAAGCTCTCGAATCCCTTGCCGTTGTTGTCGGCTACCGGATTCAGATCGCGCTTGCGCAGTTCCGCCTCGACAGTCTTTACGTGCCACGGCTCGATGGCAAAACCGAAGCCGTCCACTATCGCGGATTTCTGTTCGGGCGGTGCAGCCTTGAAGATCGCCGAGCCCCAGTCCCCGACGTCGAGAATGGCCTGCTTGCCGTCGTCGCTGCGCAGCTTCCAGCCCATTAGCGCGATATAGAATGCCGCTTCCTTTCGATAATTCGGGACCTGGAACGAGATGTGTTCGAGGGCGGCGGTTTTCAAGCCTGTGGGCTCGAAGAGCGGCTTGATGGGAGCGGTTGCCGCTTCTTTAGACATCGGGCAGCCGGGTGTATTGTAGCCACCTTGGCAGCGGCCCTGTGCAAAGACGGATGCGGTGTGGGGCGCGCCGGCAGCCGAGACCGCCAAGGCGCGAAGCATATCGCGGCGGGATCGCAGATTCGACATATGGAAAGAGACTATATCCTAGCTGACCGGCTTGGGTTTCCAAGCTGCATGGGCTTGATGCCGCTACAAATCCGTTGCGACACAGGTTGGGGTTCGGATCGTCGGCTAATCGTACGAGGCGAAGCCCACTAAGCGTAATCAGCCACGCGATCCAGATACGGCGTTCGAGTCCGCGATCTCCGCCCTCTTTTCGCCGAGCCCACTTCTTCAATCGGGACTTCATGCCCGCGTCACCTCAAACAGAGCTTCGGACGAATGACGTAACCCGGACAAGACGCGAGGAATGGTCCAGAGAGGCCGCCTGATCAGCCGAAAAGTCGTAGAGCTTCGCCGTTAACCCAACCTTTTTCGGGAAATCCTCGGCCCCACTCAGCGGCGGTAACATCGCGAGCTTCATACCAATGCGGGTTCGCGATCCAGTCGAGAAATTTTCGTAAGCTGGCCCGGGCATCTCTCCTTGCGCCATGCTCCAACAGCGTGCGGGTCATGCCCGCATCGGGCCATGGGCCACAAACGGTAGCGTTGAACAGCGGTGTGTGTCCGCCGAAGCCGTCGCGATCAATGGTCGCGCGCGCGTTGGGGTCCGCGCCTCGCGCGAGCAGCCAATCGAGGATTTCGAGTTCCCGGAAATCAATCGCAAGGTGCAGTAGCGTGGAGCCATCGATCGGGGTCCAGTGCATGCCGGACCGGCCACCGTCCGCACAGCCGCACTCCGATGGATAAATCTCGCCCAGCGTAAACCTCCGCTCGAGTAACTTCGGATCGCGCCGAAGGTGTTTCTCCAGCTGCGAAACGTCTCCGCGATGAAACGCCATCATCGGCGTATCGGGCAGGTCGTAACCGCACCGCGTGAAAAGCTCGAGAATCTCGTGCTTGCCCCTGGGATTCCTGCCGTAGGTTTCGAGCGCGAGCGCGAGTGGCGCGAGACGATTGCCGCGCCCGTCCGTGAACGGCGCATTCAACTCGACGAGAAGACGCATGCCAGCGGGATCCAGCGTTTCACATGCGCCCATGACGATACCGGGGGCAACTCGCGCGCCATGCTCGTACAACCACCGCGCGCATTCGACCCTCCCCTGAAGCACAGCGCGGTCAAAGGCGTGCTGGAAATCCCGGGCGCCCAGCGATGCCATCGCCTGGACGATTTCCAGCCGGCCGAGGTTCGCCGCGTGGCTCATCGGCGGTCCCCAGTCTCCGCTCCAGAGCGGGAGATGCAGCAGTTGGGGGCCCATTTCAATCAGCCGCACAGCGGCCTCACGATCGTCTGCGCGGATTGCCGCTTCCAATGCTTTCACTGACGCATCGGCTGCGATCCGCTGCTTCAGTTCGGCCCAGTGAGCGAAACTATACTCTCTGGCGATGACGAGTTGAGCGTCGCTGAGGCGAAAGGGCCCCGCCGCCAGAACGGAGTTGTCGCTCTTCGCAAACCGTGGATGCCGACGGCGTATGCGGTCGAACGCTTCAGGTTCGCCGTTCCGCCATTGATTTAGAAGTTCGCGCGCCTCGCGCTTCGGGACGTCGAGATGAGGTCGCTCAGGCAACCTCCGGGATACTGTGGCCATAACCCTACCTCCTGTGATGTGCCCGTTGTCCGCATCATTTCGGGCAGGAAGTCAGGTTGAGTCGTTGGAGAAACGGTTGGCCGGTGGGCTAAGCCCATTTCCGCGGACGGGATGCCTCCGGTAGGCATAGGAACATATTGGACCAGGCGCGGCGTTCAAATCAACACCGAACCCCAACCGGGTGGGACAAGCGACTTCTCCGCGCAGTTGGTCGGCGACTCGTAGACGGCGTGGCCCAACCGGCATGCAGTGCCGATAGGGCGCTCGGACCGTTCGTAGCGCCGTCGCGCAGACCGCCCCAGCTGCTGCGCTGGTCGTGTCCGCGATTGGGACTTCGAGCCCGCCTCAGGCTAATCGGAGGTTTGTACGATTGGCGTGTCAAACGCCCAGAGGAGGTTCCCAGGAACCGGTCCGTATTTCGATTCCCTTTGCCGCAGCGAGTGGATGTCAGGTGGTGTACGAGGTGGAATGATCTCTGGGCGCGGCGGAACACTCAGTCCATTCCTGAACCTGATCCATTCTTGAACCTGGTCCATCATGAACCGGGCGCTTGACAGCGAATTCGCACAGCAGCGCGACGACAGCAAGAGCGGAGGCAATGTAGAAGGCGGCCTCGTAGTTGTGGTAGCGGTCGTAGAGCACGCCGCCGATGCGCGGGCCGAGAATGCCCGAGAGACCGA
Organism: Bryobacteraceae bacterium; assembly: GCA_035262625.1. GTDB lineage: Bacteria > Acidobacteriota > Terriglobia > Bryobacterales > Bryobacteraceae > BOG-234. Next base: position 119,625 of record DATFSM010000150.1, on the reverse strand, counting down.
AGGCGGTGAAGAGCATGCCGTAGTTGACGCCTGCATTCTTCGTACCCCAGAAATCAGCGGAGGCGGCGCCATTCACGGACAGTTGCGACCCGTAACACCAGTAGACGACGAACACGACAGGGTAGAGCAGGAAGAGGTTACTGCCCGCGTGGTAGAGCGCGGGCATTGCGACGGCTATGAGAGCGATCATAACGCGCAGGACGTTGATCCGGCCGAGGCGGTCGGACATCCAACCAGAAAAGGTGCGCCCCATGGCATTGCCGCAGGCGCCGACTACCAAGGTCATAGCAGAGAGAGCGTCAGCCGCAATGCCGACGCTCCTGGCGAACGGGATAATCTGGCTGACGACCATCAGGCCTGCTGAGGTGCCGAGAGCATAGGCGGTCCACATGAGGTAGAAGGTGCGGGTGCGGAGCACTTCGGCGGGCGCGAAATCGGCCGAGAGCGCTGCACGGGACACAGAGGGGGACCAGCCTGCAGGTTTATATCCGGCAGGCGGATTACGCAGCAGGAGCGCGCCAGCGGTAGTCATGATTAAGAAGATGACAGCGAGTATTCGGAAGGTTGCGGGGAGTCCGTACGCTGGAATCAGCTTGAGTTGCGCGAGCGGGCCGAAGATGGCAGAACCCGCGCCGTAACCGCCGACGGCGAGTCCGACAGCCAGGCCGCGTTTGTCCGGGAACCACTTCGCCATGACCGGAATGGGGGTGGCATAACCGAAACCGTTGCCGATTCCGCCGATAACTCCGAAGCAGAAATATAGGTAGCCGAGGCTGGTGGTGAACGAGCAGAGATAGAACGCCACACTGATAAGAAGGCTTCCGGCAATGGAACAAGGGAGGGGGCCGAACCGGTCCTGGAGCCGGCCGGCGACGACAAAACTGAGCCCGAAGACGGTGGCTGCGATCGTGAAGACCATGGCGGTGTCGGCGCGCCTCCAGCCGAACTGTTTTTCGAGCGGCGCGACGAAAACGCTCCAGGCGTAGAGTGTGCCGAGGGCCAGGTTCATCGAGAGACCGCCGGCGAGCCGCCACCATCGGCTGATTCCCTGATTTTGCATCCCGTACATCATACTGGAAAGTGATTTTCGATAACGCCGCTCTGTAGGAGCGCGTGACAACTAAACCGCTGGCGTCGAATGTATCGTCCGCTACTTGCACAAGGAGCGAAATACGGCGTTCGGATCGACAAGCCTCGGATGACCATACGCTGATCGCGGCGCAGGACGCCGCGGGGTATGGCGCGAACTCATCCGGTTGCGTAAATCAGAGGCGTGTGTTGCCCAGGACGGGATGAAGAACGATTCGCACGCGCCGCCGCTCTGCTCCAGCCATCGCCGCAAAATTGGGAGACGTCTTCTGGCTCTACTTCGCCGTCCGTTCAACAATCAGCCGTTCGACGCGCTGCTTCTTTTCCGGATGCCAGTCGGTGTACGCATCCACATCTTCAAAGCGAAGGATTCGAAATCCCAAAAAGGCCCTCAGCAGCTCATTGGGTACGCCAACGTTGTTGTTCTCGTATACGAAGATCCCGCCCGGTCTGAGCGCGCCCTGAAACCGAGCTGCATCCTCTCGATTCACGAGGCGAATGTATGTCATCACGATCAGGTCCCACTTATCACGCCCGAGATCGAAGTTTTCCTCGCGCGCCACCAGCGCGTGCAGCCGGAGTCTCAGTTCCTGAGCCGCCGCCTTTGCTCGCCGAATTCCTTCGGCCGAGGGATCGAAGCCGGTGACATCCCAACCCTGTTGCGCCAGAAAAATCGAGTTACGCCCCTGACCCATTCCAATATCGAGCGCTTTTCCCGGAGTTCGATCTTTGACCGCCCATTTCAGCAACTCGGTCGGTCGATGAGAAAAAATTCCGGAGTTCTGCGAATAAACCTTGTCCCAGAACGGCGCCGTCGATTTTTCAGGCTCTTGCCCGCAAACCACGAGCCCGAGCAACATTCCGACCGAAACGGCATGAACCACTCTGCTGGCACAACGCATGCGCTAATCCGATCTGACGATCACGCTCGGCTCCCATTCTCCATCACTAAGGCGTCCTTCGGCCTATTCCGGACTACTCATGCCGAACAGCCTTCATCGGATCAATCCGCGATGCATTCCGCGCCGGCAGGTATCCGGCGAAAATCGCGGTCGCGACCAGAATCGCCGCGGCCGCTTCCAACGGCCCCGGGTCGTTCGCTTTCATGTCATACAAGAACGACTGCACCACCTTCGACGCCGCGAGCGCGCACGGAACGCTGATCGCCAGCCCAATTGCCGACAGAACCACCACCTCGCCTAACAACATCCACACTACCCGTCCCCGTTGAGCACCTAACGCCATGCGAATCCCGATCTCGGCGGATCGCCGCGCGACGTTGTACGACGTGGTCGCGTAAAGTCCCACGCAGGAAATCACCAGCGCGAGCAGCGCGAAAGCCCCGCACAGCCGCGCGAACATCATCTCCTGATTAATATTCGATTCAATCACCGCGTGCTGTGTCTTCATGCCCGAAATGGGCAGCCGGTCGTCGGCCTCATGCACGATCTCGCGCACGGCCCTGGCATACGTCAGCGGATTCCCGGCTGTGCGCAGCTCGAAAGTCATCCCGCCGATCGGCCACACGCCTTGCGCGAAGGGCATGTAAACGACTGGCGGAGGGGGCTCCGTCAGTTTTCCATCCCTTGCATTTCCGCAGACACCGACAATCTCAATAGAACAGCCGACGCATCCATACCTCGGCGAGACTACCTGGCCGACAGGATCGGCGCCTCCGAACGCCTTCTGCGCGAACTCCTCGTTGACGATGGCAACCAATGTGGTTCCCTTGCGGTCCTGCTGATTGAAGCCCCGTCCCGCCAGCAGAGGAATCTGCATCGTGCTGAAGAAATCGCTTCCTACCGCCAGAACATGGCTGCTCTGTTTTCCGCCGTTCGGAAGATTCATGCCTGTTCCACTCATTCCGCCGTTCACCAGCGGATGATTGGATAACGTTGCGCTCAGCACCCCGGGAACACGGGAAAAACGCTCGCGAAGATTACCGTAAAACTGTGGCAGTTCTGCTTCGCCGTGTCCCGCCTGGGCTGCGTTCACATTGAACGTCAGGACATTGTCCTGATTGAATCCGAGCTGTATCGATTCCAGGTTCTCCAGCGTGCGCGTGAACAATCCCGCAGCCACGAGAATTATGAGCGTGATGGCAATCTGGGAGACGATCAGCACACGGCTCAGGCGCAGAGCGCGGAAGCCGTGGATGTGCTTGTCCGCCGCGCGGGATTCCTTGAGCGCCGGGATTACGTCGGCTCGAGTTGCCTGAAATGCCGGAGCCGTACCGAACAACAGGCCGGTCAGGATCGAGATCCCGGCGACCACCGCCAGCACATGCCAGTTCAATTCGGCGCGCAGCGTGAAGTGTTCCTGTCCGTTGGCCAGCAGCAGCGTGAGTGCGCGTATTCCCCACAGAGCGATGCCGATGCCGAGAATTCCTCCGAAGGCCGAAAGCAGGACGCTTTCCGTGAGAAGCTGCCGCATGATCCGGAATCTGCCGGCCCCGATACTGAGCCGGACCGCAATTTCGCGTCTTCTCGCTGCCGCGCGCGCCAAGAGCAGATTGGCAATGTTCGCGCAGGCGATGGCGAGGATCAGCCCAACCAGTCCCAGCAGGACATAGAGCGGCTTCGCGTACCGTCGCTGAAGTCCGTCGAGCCCGTGCGCCCCCTGTCTTACCACCAGCGTCGGGAGTTCTTCCGCGCGCATCTTCGGCTTGGAGCGTTTTTCCAGTGCCGCGAACGGTCCGCTCAACGCTGCCTGCGCCTGGCTCGCGGTGATGCCGTGTTTCAGCCTCGCCATCACAACCACCCAGTCGTATTCGGACTCCGTGTAATACCTGTCCGGCGAACCCGACCGGTCCCTCGCCTGGAGCAGCAGATTGGTGTGCATCGGGATGTAGATGGAAGCGATAAGGCCCGGATCGGCGCCGATGAACTGCTTCGGCGTAACCCCGATAACGGTAAATGGAATGCTGTTGAGATGAATGATCTGGCCTGTTGCCTTCCCGGGCCCTCCGAAACGGCTCTCGCTCAGGTCGTAACCGATCACCGCGACTGCGGGGGCGCCCGCCCGATCGTCGTCTGGCGAGATCATGCGGCCCGCGGCCGGCTGGGCTGTCAGAGCGCTGAAGTACTCACCGGAAACATACTCGGTCCTGGCGAGTTCGGCCTGATTCTGAAAGGTCAGATTAAGATTTCCGGCGCCCTGATAACCGAAAACCGAATCGAACACGGAGCGATTGCCGCGAAAAAGTTCGAACGCTTCCCACGAGAAGAATCCACCTATGAAGCCTCCGTTCGGATCGTCGTAACTGTCGTCATGGAAGTTGGTACCATGCATGTCCCTCGCCGGCGTGTGCCACGCCAGAGTGACAAGGGATTGAGGATCGGGCACAGGCAGTGGACGCAGCAGGATGGAGTCCATAAAGCTGAAGATCGCGGTATTGGCGCCGATGCCTAGCGCCAGCGAGAGGATGGCAAGCGCCGTGAAGGTTTTATTCGCCGACATCCCGCGCAGAGCGTAGCGGACATCCTGCAGGAACTGTTCGACCATGATCCAGCCCCAGGCGGATCGTGTTTCCTCCTGCAGGAGCAGCCTGTTTCCGAGATCGCGGCGGGCCGCGAACCGCGCTTCTTCTTCGCTGGCGCCTGACGAGCGCCGTTCCTCGGCTTCCTCTTCCAGATGGAAACGGAATTCTTCCTGAAGGTCTGCTTCGCGTTGTTTACGCGTCCACAGCCAGGTGAGTTTGTGGAGCAAGGTCTTCATTGGGCGTCCTCCAGAATCAGGCCGATGGCTCGCGAAAGCGCATGCCATTTCGAACGTTCGGCGGCAAGCTGTTTCTTCCCCGCAGCGGTAAGGCTGTAGTAACGGGCGCGCTTTCCTTTTTCGGAGAGTTCCCACGAGGCCGCGATCCAGCCTTTCGCCTCCAGCCGGTGCAAAGCGGGATAGAGGGAGCCCGTTTCAACCTGAAGCAAGTCCTCCGAGGTTCTCTGGATGTGTTTGGCGATGGCGTGCCCGTGGCTGCGACCGGGGAGTAGGGTACGGAGGATCAGGAGGTCCAGGGTTCCCTGGAGGAGATCGAGGCGGTCGGAAGCAGGCATGGCGTAGATATTCTACATAATATTGTGTAGAGCGTCTACGCTTCACGATGCCGACGGTTTCCAGTAACCCTAATGATGTAATCGTGAGCGTTAGGCGCAGGGCAGGACGGTGATATTCGCAGCGGTCAAGCAGTCTGCTTAAAAGCTGCCGGAGGGGCAGCAGGTCGACCGCACGTGGCGAATCTCAATAGATGACTGTGAAATTGCCATCGGGTCGCGCAATGGCGGCGACAAGACTCCAGGCGGGAACTCCGTCCGTCTGCCCGCTCACGGCCTGCGCGTGAAAGTCCCGGTCATAAAGCTGCCACGCGACCGAGCCGCCTTTGCCCCAGGACATGTTGTCAGACCACACAAAGAGAGCTTCTCCGTTAGTGTTCACGGCAACGGTCGGATATTTTCGGTTTTTCCCTGTGCCCGGAGCAGGCGTGATGTGATCGATCTTGTGAGTTTGACCGTCGATTCTTCCGAAGAACGCTTGCTTCTCCGATTCCCATCCTGCAAGCACATCCGGCCCGGCTTGCGCGAAAACGGCTGAACTCATTACGCATGCGCCGATGTTCCATGCGGAAATATCAGCTCCCCGGAAGGTGACGCCGCGATCGGTCGAAGTGAGCAGATACATATCGCGGTGCACCACTTCGGTTGCCGCGCGGAAAAGCACGTACAGGTTGTCGTCCCGGTCGGCGAATGCCTTGCTGCCGCAGCAGCCGCATACGCCTGTGCCTTCACCGAAGGCAACCTTTTCGTTTGCAAAGCCCTTCCCGCCGTCCATGGATCTCGCAATCCAGAGCCGCCGGTTCGACTCATCTTTCCCCTGGGGCGGCTGGGCATGCCAGAACACGAACACGCCGCCATGCGAATCCGCTGCGACTGTCGGCCCGTCGGCTCCCCATGAGTCCTGATTCAATCTCACCGATTTCTCAAAATGGTCCTTATCATCGCTCAGGCGCGCATACAGAACAGGGCCGGAATTCGACGCAGCTCGCGGCAGGGCCTGCGATGAGCCGATCCAGGCGACATGCGCAATTCCATTCGCGCCTATCGCGATCTGGCCGCCCCGGATATTGCCGATTGCCATCGCCGTTCCAGGTTCACTGTTCACTCGAATCGGTTTGGAAAACGTCTTCCCATAGTCTTTCGAAGTGACATAATTCAGGTCGCCCTTTTGAGGATCGCCGGTGAAGTAAAGCATGTGCACAACGCCGGCCTTTTGAACGACCTGCGGCTGGATGCCCGAGTTCGGAACACGAATCAGATCCACCGATGCCTGTCGCATGCCTGCCCTGACCGTTCGTGGAAGGAGATTCACTCCAAGAACGGCGATGAATAGAACGCATATGAGTTTGGCGGCTCGCATAGGATTCAACCCCAAATTATCACCGCCGGGGGGCCGACAGACCAGGCAGCAAAAGTCCAGGTCGGTTCCAGGCTCTCGCGGCTCTGAGATCAAGGCTCGATCGAAACGGAAGGGGCAACCAGCGGAGGATTGAGGGACATCAAGACCGAGAATCGCCGAAACCAGCGCGGGGATCACTTGGCGTTCATGCGGATTGGGGCCTCAGGAAACCGAGACATCCTTCGGTGCTCCGATGGTTACCGTGTCAGTCAGTATTTTTAGTTTGGCGTCGGACTCGCGTTCGCGCGGTCCACCTTGATGATCTCAATTGACGTTTTTACCGGTTTGAGAAGCAATCCAGCCTCTCGTAGTGCGGTGAACAAAGAGGAATCAGAATCGGTTTCCACCCCATCAGGCGGAGCATATTGGAGGTCGATAACGTACATGTTGGGAAGACCGGTCATGTCGATCACCGGCCGATGCAGTTCGCGGGATAATCCGGCTGCAAGACGGCTCATGCTGGTACCCGCCGTTTTTAAGTGACCCTGTCCGAAATTGATCATTTTGGGAGTCTGAACCGGAGCCCTCTGCAGGTTCAGCCCACCCTTGCTCAATACGAGATCGTACGCTGCCATTGTCCGCCGTTCACGGTGCAACTCGACGTCGAACCGTTCATGAAGCAATCTTCGAACCATGAGTCGAATCTGCATCGCCGTCGTATCAGAACCGGCGCCCGCCAGGATGTCGAAAGTCACGGAGTTCGACTTGAGCCAGTCTGGTTCCGAGATCTGGTATTCCTCCAAATCGTAAGCCCATCGGATCAACTCGTCGAGGTTGGAATTTACGGCACGAAATCGCCCTGGGCTTACGACCCTTTGGTCGGAAAAAGAGTATCCTTCCGGGGTAAGAGGATGTGAGCTCGGCTTTACAGTCGCGACATCAAACGAGGGGAACTCGGTCGGTTCTTGTTGCGCTGTGGCTGGCCGACCGATTGTCAATCCCAGGAGCGCGAGAATCATGGCAGGATTTTGACGCCTGTGCATATTTCTCAGCCTCATCTCCGGCGTAATTCTGCGTGTAAAGTCCTGTTTTACCAATCGCGATTGCTCAGCGCAGCAACGCCCGAAGATACCGTGTCAGTTAAACCGTTCGACATTCCGGTCACCATGAGTGTCCGGACTCCCGCCCAGACAGGCAGGGTCACTCATCTCTTCCGCAATTCTGCCGAGCAAACCCGCGGCGCCGGCGTATCGGCATCAATAAAAACCAGCACATCGCTTCTGGCGTGGCGAGCGCCAGTGTTTCGGACGCGTGCGATATTGTGAATCGGCTCATGGGCTAACGTCGCTCCAAAAGCCTTCGCAATCTCAGCGGTACGATCCGCGCTCGCATTATCGACAACGATCAGTTCCAGACCGCACCGGCACGCCCGGGCTGCATCCCGAAGACTGGACAACGTTTCCGGGAGGTATCGCCCTTCGTTAAAGGCCGGGATGACGACGCTTAGCAACATTTCCCGTTCTTTTAAAGATCGCAGAGAACAAGCCTCCGGCCACTCGGGCTGTCGCGATCGCTCGCCGCGCATTGGTCAGGTTTTGTCGGTCTGCCACAATACGATCCGTGGCGACGAACCGGATTTCTTGCTCGCGTCACCTCTAACCTGCGCTTCGTACGGGTGCCCGTGCTGCGGCAGTCAACCGGTCGACACGTCCAGGCGGAAATATCTCCGTAGCGCAAACCGTTTTTTGATGGCGGCGTTACAATGTTTTCTCAAGTCGCACAACCATGATCAGGGCTAAAGAATGAGTCCATCCCTCAGGCACGATCCCGAAGTGGATCTCAGGCAAAGCGCTGCCCATGATCTCGACACGGTCTACGCCAAAATCGGCAAGCGGATCGTCCCGTTTACGATACTTTTGTTCCTGATGGCGTGGCTGGACCGGTACAATCTCGGGTTCGCCAAGCTGCAAATGGCCAAGGACCTGGGCTTCAGCGAATCCGTGTACGGGTTCGGCGCCGGTATCGTCTATCTCGGCTATGCGCTCTTCGAGATACCGAGCAACCTGTATCTCGAGCGCACCGGCGCTCGTAGAACCTTCGCCCGCATCACCATTCTTTGGGGCCTGACCAGCGTCGCCACAATGTTTGTGAAGACGGCGGCTTCGTTTTATATCCTTCGCTTCCTGCTTGGCTGCTTCGAAGCAGGTTTGTTGCCGGGCGTGGTCCTCTACATGACGTATTGGTTTCCCTCTCGCAGGCGCGCTCTGATGCTCGCCATGTTCTTTAGTTCGATGCCGCTAACCTCAGTGCTCGGAAGCCCCATCTCCGGCTGGATCATGGGATCCACGGGGAGTAGCATGGGCCTGGCCAACTGGCAATGGCTGTTCCTGCTTGAGGGCGTCCCGTCGATCGTCGTGGGGCTATTGGCGCTCTTGATCGTAGTCGACAAGCCCGACCAAGCGAAGTGGCTCACTGAAAGAGACAAACACCTTGTCCTGACGGATCTGGAGGCAGACCACCGCAAGGCGGGCACACGTGAGCACGGACTCGGGCAAGCGCTGAAGCTCCCCCGCGTATGGCTGCTGACTCTGATTCATTTCTGCTGCCTTTCCGCCAACCTGACGATAGGATTCTGGGTTCCAACGATCGTCCGGGACCTCGGCGTCACAAGCACCGTGAAAGTCGGTCTGCTCTCCGCGGTGCCGTACCTGGCCGCTGTGATCAGTATGGTTTTGGTCAGCCGCCATTCCGACAGGGCGATGGAGAGGCGCTACCATGCCGCGATTCCATGCCTGGTTTCCGCCCTCGGCTTGATAGGGATCGGCGTGTTCGCCCACTATCCGGCCCTGGCGTTCACCGCTCTCATCGTTACAGTTGCGGGCGCCCTCAGCTACAACGGACCGTTCTGGCAAATACCGCCGATGATGTTAGCGGGCGCCGCTGCCGCGGGCGGTATTGCGCTCATCAACTCTCTAGGCAGTCTCTCTGGCTGGGCTGGCCCCTCAATAGTCGGCTGGCTTGAGGATATTACTGGAAGGACCGCAGCTGGACTTTACGTAGTCGCGGGGGTTGAGATCGTCGGTGCGGCGCTGATTCTGCTTTTCATCCCTCGCGACAACCGATTTCGCCTCAATCCCTGACTGAAGAACGAGGTCGCATGGAACGATCTCAATACGAGGGACTCGCTGCTTAGTGAAGGGGCTCACTCGCGTTCGCCACCTTACGTGAAGACCAATCGTATCCGCTCGCGTCAGTAGTCGTATACTCGCGATCAATGAATTCCTTGGCCGATTTCGGAGCGGACCTGCGATTCACGGGCCGCCTCTTTCGCAAGAATCCCGGTTTTTCCTTGATCGCGATCTTGTCCATAGCTCTCGGCATTGGAGCCAGTTCGGCGATTTTCAGTCTGGTCTATGCCGTGCTGCTGGATCCCTACCCATACAAAGACGCGGACCGCATCGTCGCGCCGACGTATGCAGACAAGCACACGCCTGGCGGACCGCAGGCGCGCCTCGCGCGGATGTTCTACACGATCCCAGATTTTCTCGAGATCGAGCAGGACAGCAAAACGCTCGAAGGCGCGTTTCTCGCTGACACCCGAACGCTGATTGCCACTGGCGGTATTCCGGAGCAGGTCCACGCCTTGGCCTTCTCACCGAATTCATTCGAATTCATGGGCGTGCCAGCGATGCTTGGCAGAACATTCACCCATGCCGACATTCCCGCGCCACAAACGCCGCCGCGCCTCGTCGTTCTGCGTTATCTGTTCTGGCAGCGGCATTTCAATGGCGATCGGGAGGTGATCGGAAAACAGTTTGAACTCGACCACCAGCCTTACACGATCATCGGAGTGCTTCCACCGCGGTTTACCTGGAATGACGCCGATGTGTACCTCCCGCTCGCGATGCTGGCCGACTACTCGCGCCCGATTTCGACCATGATGCGCATCAAGCCCGGCGTGAAGCTCGAAGGCGCCAGCGCGGAACTGCAGACGATGACGGAGCATTTTCGAAAACGAAGTCCCAACAGCTACCCGAAGGGAGATTTCCGGTTCCGCGTCCAGCCGCTGAACGGGTATCTACTCGGTAAATTTCAGGGCGTTTTGGTGATCCTTCTCGTGGCCGTGGGCTTTCTGCTGCTCATCGCGTGCGGCAACGTGTCAATCCTGCTGCTGGCGCGCGCCTCCGCGCGCCGGAAAGAGATCGGCGTGCGCGTATCGCTGGGGGCGGCGCGCCATCGGATTGTGCGGCAGTTGCTTACGGAGTCGGTTCTGTTGTCAGTTGTGGGTGGAGCGCTCGGTGTAGCGCTTGCGTATATTGGCGTTCCGCTCGTGGTGGCTCTGATGCCGGAGTACTCAGTGCCAAAGGAAGCCGCGATTCAGGTGAACGGCCCGGTTGTGCTGTTCAGTTTCCTGGTTGCGGTCATTACAGGAATTCTCTTTGGCATGGCTCCGGCGCTTCAACTCGTGAAAACCGATGTTCGCGAGTCCATACAGGAGACCGGACGCAGTTTCTCCGGAAGCGCGCGCTCAGGCGCAACACGGAGCGCGCTGATCGTGGGCGAAGTGGCGCTTACCCTGGTTCTACTAGCAGGCGCGAGCATCGCGATCCGCGGTCTCCTCGCGCTCACGTCGGCCGACCCCGGGTTCACTCCCGCGAATGTCCTCACGGCCGAAGTAAATTTGCCCGCTCATTCGTGGAACAACTGGGCGGCGCGCTCGGCTCATATGAACCGCATCCTTTCCAGGATTCAGAGCACTCCGGGTATCGTCGCGGCCTCCGGCGCGATCGCAGCGGCCCCGCCCTACATGGGAATCACCGGCGATTTTGAAATTCCCGGCAGAGCATCGGAAGGCGCTGATCAGAAAATGGCCATTGGGCTGATCGCGGGCGATTATTTCAACACACTGCGCGTTCCGCTCCTGCGCGGGCGCATGTTCTCGGATTCAGACGCCATGCGAGCGCGGCGGGTTGGAGTAATCAACGAGGCGATGGCGCGCCGGTACTGGCCGGCCGGCAGTCCGATCGGCGTAAAGATCCGGATTCCGATTCTCGACTTCAAAGGAAGTCCCGATGTGGTGAAGCCGCCCGATGCCGCCGAACCGATCGAGATTGTCGGCATGGTCGCGGACATCCGCAATCAAGGACTGACACAACCGGCCCAACCCGCCATCTATGTCCCGTGGAGTGTGCTTTCGCCGCCTGGCATGCTGTTCATGGTTCGCGCCACGGGCGATCCGAACCGGCTCATCAATCCTGTACGGGAGGCCGTCCGCGCCGAGGATCCCGATCAGCCTGTCGGGAATGTGATGACGCTCGAAGAACGGCTGCGGTTCGAAACGGCATATCCGCGATTCAGCACAACGCTGTTCGCCCTCTTCGCGGCCGTCGCGCTTCTGCTTTCGGTATCCGGGCTTTACAGCGTCGTTTCGTATGCCGTGACTCGGCGCACACAGGAGTTCGGTATTCGCATGGCGCTTGGCGCGCGAATACCGGACGTACTGCGCATTGTCGTGGGCGCTATCATGCGGCTGATGATCATCGGGATTGCGCTTGGGCTTGTGTGCACTTTCATGATGACCCGCGTTATCGCTACGTACGTGACCGGCTGGAATCCGAAAGATCCGCTCGCGTTCGTCATGGTGATTGCGGCGCTGCTGGGCGCGGCGCTGGCGGCTTCCGTGGCGCCGGCTCGACGCGCTTTGTCGATCCAGCCGATTTCCGCGCTTCGCCACGATTAGCCAGGGATCACTGAGCAATCATCCGCGCTCTCCTGTTTTCAGCCTGGGGCCGTGCCCCGGCTCAACACAGACCCGCAAAATCGCCGATGGATCCTCCTCTCGACTTAACGACCAGCAACACCGCGCTTCGCGCCGAATTCATTCCCGTTCGGATCGCCATCGAGTGGCGCGGTCAGCAAGCGAGTCGCGACGGCGGCAGCCCCGACATGTAATAGCGCACTGTCGCTGAACCGGCCTCGAGTCAGCCGCTCTGTGGGAGATGCTCGCCTGATTTCAGATCACTCTCCGGGGCGATACTCCAGCGACGCCGGACGTGTGGGTAAATGTGTTAGACGTCAGCAGCGCCATTTCGCGTTCACATTCGCACTGGAAGGACTACGGGATGCGCAAGGGGTTTACGAGAAAACCACGAGAGGACGAGCACGCGGCGCCAGGCAAGAACTACATAACGCCGAGCGGCCTGCAGCGCCTCAAAGATGAGCACCGGTTTCTGCTCACCAGAGAACGCCCGGCCGTGACCGAGGTAGTGGCATGGGCTGCCAGCAACGGCGATCGCAGTGAAAACGCCGACTATCAGTACGGCAAGCGTCGGCTGCGGCAGATCGATGGGCGGATTCGCTTTCTCACGAAGCGTATCGAAGCCGCGGAAGTAGTGGACCCGGAAACGCCGAGAGCGGGCCTGGCGGCGACCAGAGCATTCTTCGGAGCGACGGTGCGCTATGCCAATGCCGCAGGAGCGGAGCGAGTAGTGAGCATCGTAGGCGCTGACGAGGTCGATCTCAGCCGCAGCCACATCAGTTGGTTGTCGCCTCTGGGGCGCGCGTTGCTGAAGTCGGCAGCGGGCGACAACGTAGTTCTCCGTGCGCCGGGCGGTACAGAATACCTGACCGTGCTGGAAGTACGGTATGAACCCATTCCCGTGGAACCGTTCCGAGAGCCGCCTGGATCCGAGGCGTCGGCAAAGCGACGCCATCACCCGCCCCATCCGCCTGGCACCGGTTAGAGGACTTGACTCCGCCGCCTAAGGCGGTCTCGCATCTAGTGGGATGAAAAAATCCTGTCTGCGGTGACTAACTGATCGGCGAAGAACTGCGCCTCTCGGGATTGCATGGCTTGCAGCGACTGAAGAACTGCGGCCAGTGACTCGGCGCTCCTGAGATGCGACTCCGGCAGAGCCCTGGAAGCGAGTGCAGCGTATCCTCGCGCCATAGCTGCGTTCGCCGGCAGGTGGGCGGCGTGGAAGGCTTTTTCAGCGCGCGAAAACTGCTCAATCGCGGTGGACCAGTGGCCGAAGGCCATCTGGAGGGCGCCGATGAGCCAGATGGCGCCGCCTCTTGCCTCATCGCCGAGATCGAGTTCTTCGACAAGCTCGTAGCTGCGTTCGGCGAGTTTCAGTCCTTCGCCGATATCGGCCGATTTGATTTCAACCGGATCGCCCCAGCCCGGCCAGCAATCGGCCCCGGCGTTGTATGCAATCGCTCTCGCGCGGGCTTTACACCTGCGAGCGTTTTCAGAGTCTGGCGAAGCAGCCGCCCGCTTGAGCGCGAAGTCGACCGCCTCCCAGGCGATGGCGATCATTGTGGGAACGCTCTTCAGGTCGTGGTAGGCTCGCCCGCGCACCTGAGCGAACGCCTCAAGGGCCGCCAGTGTGTCCACCCTGGCCGTTATCGCCGCCACGGCGGCGGATACATTACCTGCGGCAACCAAATCGAAGGCCTGCGACGTGACAGGCTCAGCGTTCTTGTCTTCTGATTCCATGACTGAGAAAAATAATCGGGCGTTCGACCGGGCTTGTCAAGAGCGCCAATCAGTCCTGCAATACGCATTTGCACACGCGCGCGAGGCGTGTTTGCCCTGCCCATAAATTTCAGGACAGGTACGCTGAGGCAGCTCCTGCGTCTGCACGCTGAATTCCGATTCTCCCGGGATCGTGCTAAGCTTGCATAGTACTAAGCAGTCTTAGTAATTGCCCATGCCCAAATCCGATAAACTCCAGGGCTCGCTGGAAGTACTGATTTTGAAGGTTCTTTCCAGGCGACCGAATATACACGGTTACGCGATCATCACCGCCATTCGACAGGTTTCGGCCGAAGTGCTGCAGGTCGAAGACGGTTCACTTTATCCGGCTTTACATCGAATGGAGCAAGCGGGTTGGATTCGCGCCAAATGGAGCGCGAGGGACGCTGGTGATCGCAGGCGAGTTTATGAATTGACAAGAGCGGGCCACAAGCAACTTGCCCAGGACGAAGTCCGGTGGCAAAGCGTCACGCTGGCGATAAATCGGGTTTTAAGGATGGTTTAATGTCGTTCTGGTCTCGGCTGATCAACGTCTTCCGCGGCGATTCCCTGAGCCGTGAAATCCTCGAGGAGTACAAAGCGCACGTAGCAGATGCGGTCGCGCATGGGCTCGACCCATTGGATGCGCAACGCAACTTCGGACCGACGTTGAGCCGGCTCGACGTAAGCCGCGATTTCCGGCTGATCCCGTGGCTGGATTCAGTCCGCGGGGATGCGGTGTTCGCATGGCGCCAGCTCAGGAAAACTCCTCTGATCTCGCTGGCGGCGATTTTGTCAATCGGGCTTGCGCTCGGCGCCTGCGCGTCAGCGTTCCGGCTTATCGACGCGCTGCTGCTGCGACCATTGCCAGTAGATCACGCCGAGCGGTTGTTTGTGTTGTCCCATGAAGTGATCGAGACCGTAGACGGCATGCCTCTGACGAACGACTTCTTCGCGTATCCGATATTCAGACGGCTGCGCGCATCCGTGAAGCAACAGGCGGAACTGATCGCTATCTCCTACGTCTCGCGTATAGACGTGACATACGGAACGAACGCGGACGTGGAAAAGGCGAATCAACAATATGTTTCGGGTTGGATGTTTTCCGCCTTGGGACTCCATCCCGCGCTGGGGCGGGTCTTCAGCGAAGATGATGACAAAACGCCGGGCGCGCATCCCTACGCGGTGCTCTCGTATGCCTATTGGCAGAGCCGGTTTGGCGGGGATCCGCAGGTAATTGGGCGGGCCTTCCATGTCGGCGCTGATACTTATCGGATTATCGGCGTCGCGCAAGCGCCGTTCACCGGCACTGAGACCGGTACAACAACCGATATCTTCATCCCAACGATGATGATGAAGAACAACGCGACTGAGCGTTCCGACTACGAACCGTTCCGCGCTTTTGTCAAGCTGAAGCGCCGCTTTGATCGCGCGATCGTTCACGATAGGCTGGACACGATTTTTCACGTCTGGCTGCGAGAGTATGCAAAGACGTTCCGTACGGTCTCAGGACAGGAAATCCAGGCCTACGTAAACCAGAAGCTTTTGATGAATTCCGCGGGCGCAGGCGTGTCGAAACTGCAGGCGGATTACGGGCGGCCGCTGGTCGTGCTCGGCATTCTGGTGAGCGTGGTGCTGGTGATCGCGTGCCTGAACATCGCGAACGTAATGTTCGTAAAGGCGGCGGCAAGATCGCGCGAAATGGCGTTACGCATCTCCATCGGGGCCGGTCCGGGACGGCTCGTACAGTTGGTCCTGCTCGAAAGCGCTCTGCTCTCGTGCGCCGGCGCGGTAACCGCGGGCGCGTTCGCCTGGTGGTCTGCGCCTTTCATGGTGAAGATGATCAGTTCGCCGGTTGCGCCTGCTCAACTGATTCTTTCTACAGATTGGCGTGTGCTCGGGTTCTGCGCAGGGATCACATGCGCCGTGACGTTGCTGCTTTGTCTGCCAACAGCCCTTCGGGTTTCGGCTGCGGAACCTGTAAATGCGCTGAAAGGCGATACGCTTCGTTCACGCAACCGTTTCACGTATTCGCTCATCGCGGCGCAAGCCGCCTTTTGTTTTTTGGTGCTGTTCGTGGGAACTCTGTTCATTACCGGGCTCGACCGCTTATTGAAGCAGCCGCTGGGCTTTTCTCCCGACCATGTCCTGACATTGGAGACGCTGACGACAACACCTGTCAACGCGGTTTTCTGGGAGCAAGTCGCAGACCGCCTGCGCGCGCTGCCGGGTGTTAAAGCAGTCGCATTGTCGGAGTGGCCTTTGCTTACCGGCGAAAGCTGGAATAACCTTGTGTCGGTTAAGGGCGCGCCTGCGAGTCCCCTGCGGTCCTATTTCTTAAGTATCTCGCCCTCCTGGAGACAGGTCATGGGGATTCCTCTCCTGGAAGGAAAAGACTTTCGCCCTAGTGATCGGACGCCGGGATCCGCCATTGTCAATAGCGCGTTCGTAAAGGAGTATCTCGGCAGTGGCGGCCCTATCGGCAAATCATTCGATATGGTCACGTTCGGCGGCTCCCGGCTCTCATTTCGTATCGTCGGGCTCGTCGCAGATGCGCGTTACCGCGACGTGCGGGAGCCGATGAGGCCTGTTGCGTATGTTCCATTCACGGCGGCTTACACGAGAGCTACGTTTATCGTACGCACGATCGGCGACAATCCTTTGGCTCGGGCGACCGACCTGCGCCGGGAGATCATTCGAGCGCGATCGGATTTTCACGTGGGCAACATTCGGACACAGGATGAACTGGTTCAGTCCCATACTGTCCGAGAGCGGCTCCTGGCGATATTGGCGTCGTTCTTCGGGACCGTCGCGCTGCTATTGGCCGGTGTCGGGCTCTATGGGACGCTGAATTACGCGGTGCTTCAGCGACAACGAGAGATCGGGATACGGATCGCCGTCGGCGCCAAGCCTGGCAGCATTGCGATTCATATGGCTGAAACAGCCTTCTCGGTAGTGTTACTCGGAGCGGGCGTTGGTCTTGCGCTCGGGATGACCGCATCGCGATACATAGAGTCGCTGCTGTTCGATGTTAAGGCGACTGACGTTTGGGCGCTGGGGATACCCGGAATTACAATCCTGATGCTTGCGCTGGTAGCTTCCACACCCGCTGCCATCCGAGCCGCGCGCATCGATCCAGCCACAACGCTGCGCGCAGAATAGGGCACGCCACACATTGGCGCCCCTACGGGCAAACGTCGAGAGATTCTCCCCCGGCGCGCCAGCGCCGTTCTTACAGGACGCTTCCTCGTTGCAGCGCGGCCCACATCGCCTTTTCGTCGAAAACTGTGTAACTCTGGCAACGCCCGGCAGTATCTGTTTTCATGGGTGGAATCCTCGCAGACCTGAAGCTCGCTCTGCGTACCTTACGTCGTAGTCCCTTGTTTACCGCGATCGCGGTGCTTTCGCTCGCCCTGGGTATCGGCGCGAATACGGCAATTTTCTCGCTGATGGATCAAGTCCTGCTGCGGCTGCTGCCGGTAAAGGACCCAGACTCCCTGGTGATGCTCTCTCAGAAGGGCCCCAATATGGGCGGCAACGACGGCGAGCGCGCGAATTCGTATCCGATTTACCAGGATTACCAGCTGCGAGCCGAGGCGTTTTCGGAGGTGTTCTGTCAGAAATCGTCTGAGGTCGCGATAGCGCTCGACGGTCGAACAGAACTGGTCGCGGTCGAAATGGTGTCGGGCAATTACTTCAGCGCACTGGGAGTGAAGCCGGCTATTGGGCGGGTCTTCAATTCCAAGGAAGACGACCAGGTCTACAAAGGTCATCCTGTGGTTGTGCTGAGCTACGACTACTGGATGGCTCGCTTCGCCGGCGACCGGAGCGTGGTCGGCAAAAAGATTCTCGTAAATAACTATCCGATGACGATCGTGGGCGTGTCGGCGCCGGGATTCAGCGGATTGGATCCAGCGCGTTCACCGAAGATCCGCGTGCCGATCCAGATGCTACCCATCGTAAATCCCGGATGGGACACCAACATGACTTACCGGCGCCTGCTATGGCTCCGGGTGTTCGCGCGGCTCAAGCCCGGTTACACGGCGCAATCGGCCCAGGCGTCGCTGCAAGTCCTGTTCACTCAAATTCGGCGCTACGAAGCAACGCTTCCCGAAGCGCAGGGCTGGTCGGCTCCCAACCGGGAGCGATTTCTCAAGGCGAAGGTTGTGGTTGAGAAGGCTGCGACCGGCTACTCTCAGCTTCGCAACAGCTTCTCGAATGCGCTGGTTGTGCTGATGTGCATGGTGGGGCTGGTGCTGCTGATCGCCTGCGCCAACGTGGCCAGTTTGTTGATCGCCCGAGCGGTGGCCCGGCAGAAGGAAATCGCGGTTCGGTTATCGGTCGGCGCCTCCCGAAATCAGCTGGTTCGCCAGTTGCTTGTCGAGAGTCTCGTTCTCTCCGTGGCGGGAGGCGCGTTGGGAATTCTGTTCGCGGTATGGACGACGAAGGGCCTGCTCAGCCTGATTCCTGTCGGCAATGCGTTGTTGACGCTGAGCGCGAATCCCGATCGGCGGATTCTGCTGTTCAACCTCGGCGTTTCGCTGCTCACGGGGCTGATCTTCGGACTGGCGCCGGCGCTGAAGTCCACGCGCCCGGATCTCTGGGGCACGTTAAAGGACGCGGTCGGGTCCATCACAGGAACGGGTGGTTCGGTGCGGCTGCGCCAGGCGCTCGTCGCAGCGCAGGTGGCATTCAGTTTTCTCCTGCTGTTCGGAGCCGGCCTGTTTGTCCGCAGCCTGCAGAATCTGAAGGAAAAAGACTTCGGATACCGGGACATGGGGAATCTCATATCGTTTCGAATCGATCCGACGCTCAACGGGTACGCGCTGCCCCGGATGAAGCAGTTTTACCTGGGGCTGCTTGAGAATCTCCGCACGCTGCCCGGAGTGGAGTCCGCGGGATACGCGCGTGCGCCAGTGCTGGCTGACGGCGCCTGGGGTGACGGCGTGCTCGTGGAAGGACGCGTTGACAAAGATGGCGAGAACACGCACGCGCAAGTGAACTTCGTTTCTCCGGGCTTTTTTCCAACGCTGGGCGTTCGATTCCTGGAAGGACGCGACTTTGACGGACGTGATGATGCGGAAGCGAGACGTGTCGCCATCGTCAACCGGCGGTTTGCGGAGCATTATTTTCCCGGACAGAGCGCGATTAGCCGGCATGTTGGATTCGGCATCATGCACCCGACGGCGGACATCGAGATCATCGGCGTCATTGACAACACCATCTATTCAGGACCGCGCGAGGGCCAACAGCGTCAGGTATTTGTCGCCGAACCTCAGGAGAGCCGCCTGAACGGCGAAACGTTCTACATCCGAACCCATCTGGACTCAAAACTGGTGTTCGGTGAGATTAACGAGGCATTGAAGAGGCTGGATTCCCGGGTACCAGCGTTTGAAATGCGGACGCTCGAGTCGCGGCTGGATCAGACACTGCTCATTGAACGGCTGATCGCGATGCTGTCGGCGGCCTTTGGCGCCCTGGCGACTCTGCTGGCATCCATCGGACTGTACGGGGTCATGGCGTTCGTCGTCGCCCGGCGGACAAAAGAGATCGGGGTGCGCATGGCCCTCGGGGCGATGCGGGGATCCGTGGTCTGGCTGGTAATGAGGGAAGTCCTGGCGCTCCTCGCGCTCGGCCTCGCCGTGGGAATCCCGGCGGCGCTCGCGCTGGGCCGCTTTATTTCGGCGCAGCTCTACGGGGTCCAGGCGAACGATCCCTGGGTCGCCGGCATCGCAGTGTCTGTGTTATCTCTCATAGCGGCGATGGCCGGGTTGGCCCCGGCCCGGCGGGCCAGTCGCATCGACCCGCTTCTCGCGCTGCGTTACGAGTGATCCCGCCAAAGCGGTTCTGAGCACGGCGCAGGAGACGCGGTGTCTCATCGCGTTCGTTCCGGCGAACGAACGGCGCCCGTACTAGTGGCGGACACGTGGGATGAGCAATGACCGCTCATTCTGTGAGAACCGACAGGTTCAGTTGCCGCAGCCGCTCAGGGTCGGCCAGTATGTTGATCTCGACGATCCTGCCATGGCGGACGGTGAAGCCCAGGACCGCGAACGGCTGCCCGCCGGGAGCTGCTACCAGTCCCGGGGTTCCGTTCACCAGCACCAGCCGGCCGTATGGCGCCATCGGTGAGAACAGCAACGCCTCCCCTGCAACACGCGCTGCGCCGCGAATCACTTTCGACACGCCGGGCTGGAGCGCCCCGGCATCGGCCCGCAGAACCACATCCGGATCGAGCACAGCGACGAGCGCGTCGAAGTCGCCACTGCGCGCGGCAGCCAGAAACGCATTGACGATTTCGCGCTGCCGGCTTACGTCAGCATCCGCAGCCGGCGCCGTCCCGCGTACCCGGCGGCGTGCCCGGCTGGCGAGTTGCCGTGCCGCGGCCGGCGATTTCCCGAGAATGCCCGCGACATCATCGAAAGGCACGGAAAACATGTCATGCAGGACGAATGCAAGCCGTTCCGCGGGCTCGAGCGTGTCGAGTACAACAAGCAATGCAAGGCCAACCGAATCGGCCAGCAGAGTCTCCCGCTCCGGATTCACCGCACTGTCGCGGCTGACGATCGGATCCGGCACATGCGCTTCCAGCGGTTCCTCGCGGCGCGCCAGGCGTGAGCGCAGCATGTCAAGGCATACGCGGGCCACCACCGTAGTCAACCACCCGCCGAGGTTCGCCACGCCGCCCGCGCCGTTGCGGCTGAGCCGCAGCCAGGCCTCCTGTACTGCGTCGTCCGCTTCGTTCACCGAACCGAGCATCCGGTATGCCACTGCCTTCAGATGACCCCGGTTTTCTTCGAATCGCTCTGCCAGCCAGTCCTGCGCGCCCATCAGTCACATTCCTCCACAGCGTCACGTCAATGTGATGACGATCCGAGCCTGGGCGGATGTGACACGGGCGAATGTGACGAGCCTCCGCTTCGGCGCCCAAAAGGAAGGAGCACTACATGAATCTTTATTCACTGGGTTTGTTCGCGCACATTATTGCCACAGTAGGGTTGTTCGCGGGAATTGCAATCGAGTTGGTAACCCTGCACGCTTTGAAGCGGGCGAGTCCCGCCGAATCCCACATCTGGATCGGTCTGTGGCCAAAGTTGTTGCCGTTGACAATCGCATCGGCAGTCCTCCTGATCGGTTCGGGCATGTACCTGGCGGCGGCATCCTCGCTTTTTGACCAGGGATGGATTCAGGTGTCTATGCTGGCCCTCGTGATCATCGCTCCGCTGGGAGCGATTGCAAACAGAGCAATGCGGAGTGCGGAACGCGGGGCAACAGCGTTCCTGGCGGTGAGTTGCAGAACCGCGATCGCGCTCGGCGTGACGCTGCTCATGACGATCAGGCCGGATCGCGCGGAGTCCTTTGTAGTGTTTGTCACCGCTGCGACCGCCGGATTGTTCTATGGGCTCGCCAGGCGAAACGGCCATCGAGCCAGCGCGACGCGCGGTCGCGTCGAAAGACGGAGGCTTTATGAAAATTCTGGTACTGGGCGCGACCGGCGGCACTGGCCGGGAGATCGTTCGCCAGGCCGCGGAACATGGTCATGAGGTTACGGCATTCGTTCGCACGCGCGACGGGCTCGACGCCCTGAATGGTCACATCACCATCGTTCAGGGCGACTTGTTGAACAGCAGCCAACTCAAAGGCGTACTGGCCGGGCAGGACGCGGTCGCGTCTGGCTTTGGTCCGCGAGCGCCCATCGCGAAAGCCGATTCTCACCTGTTAAGAACATTCGCAAACGCGCTTACTGACGCGATGTCGCACGCGGGTGTGCGGCGCGTCATTGCAGTGTCGGTGGCGTTCCTGTTCAGGGACTCGATCATTCCGCCTGCGTATCTTGCCGGCCGCTTGTTTTTCCCGAATCTGGTCGCGGATGCGTCAGACATGGAGCACCTCTTCGAGAACAGCGGGCTGGACTGGACCATCGTTCGCCCGCCCAGGCTCACCGACAAGCCCTATACGGGAGCATATCGCGTGAGGGAGGATCATCTGCCGCGTTTCGGGTTTGCGATCTCGCGAGCAGATGTCGCGGATTTCGTGCTCAAGTGCGCAGAGAATCATGTATCAAGCCGCAAGATCGTTGGGGTATGCAATTGATAAGGGAATCCCCGAACGAAGCGCAGGGTGGGCTGCCGCGGGAAGCCAATAAACCGCAGCCAGGGATCATTACATGAAAACACGTCACTGTTTTGTAATCGCGTAGGCGGCTTTTTCCTGCCGTTTTTACGCTTTCATAAGTATTCAGTGCGGACCGTCGTGGTAAACCGTAATCTATTACGCCAATCTTCGGGAGATTTATCCGCGAACACGCGTAGAGTTCTTGCAGACGCGAATGTGAAAGGAAAAAACATATGAGTACCCGAGGTCATTCGCCGGCCCTTCAACCGGGAGCCGTTCGTCCACGCCACGGCTCCAAGACATCACAAGCGCACCCTGGAGTAAGTCCACTCAGTCCGGTAGGCCACCGTAACACCAGCTTTCAGCCGCTCCCTCGGCCTCTTGGCCTGCCACCCTACCATTACGCCTTAGCCGACACCTTCCCAACCATTGCAGACAACGTTGCCAAAGCCAAAAGGATGGTATTTCACGTACTCGGAGACTCCGGCGGGGTTCAGGATGCTGAGTTCCAAAGTTACGTCGCCGAACAGATGGTGAGCCAGGCATCGAAGGGCGGCGCGGCTGCGCCTCAGTTCTGCTACCACATCGGTGACGTCGTTTATTTTACGGGGATGTTAGCCGACTACTACGCGCAGTTTTATGAACCCTACGCGCATTACGATCCGCCCATCTTTGCCATCCCTGGCAATCACGACGGCGAAGTCGACGATCCCACAGCCCAGACTTCGCTCGATGGCTGGGTGGAATATTTCATGCAGCCGCACCCGGATGTCGACCCAATCTCCAAAGACGCGCCTAGAGTCGGTTTGAATCTTCCAAATCCGTACTGGACGCTGGATACGCCCTACGCGACGATCGTCGGCATGTACACCAACGTTCCGGAAGGGGGCTCCGTAGACTCAGTGCAGCAGCAGTGGGTAACGCACGAATTCGCCACGGCCCCGAAGGACCGCGCCTTGATCCTGGCCCTGCATCACCCGATTTATTCCTTCGACGTGTTTCACAGCGGCAGTTCGAAAATGGCAGATGTCCTGGAAAACGCAATCCGCGACACGGGCCGCGTGCCAAATCTTGTGCTCGCCGGCCATGTCCATGACTACCAGCGCATCGAGATGGGCATCGCTCCGGACACACCGACCCCGTTTATCGTAAACGGCAACGGCGGTTATCACAATCTGCATAAGATTCATTCGGCGGTCGGCGACAAGGCGACAGACACTGGCGCCATATTGAAGTATTTCAACGACGCCTGCTGGGGCGTAATGACCCTGACGATAGACAAAAAGACCATTAGTGGCGCCACTATCCTGATCGACAGAAACGGCAATGTGTCTGATGGAGATTCGTTCGAATATTCCGCGACGCCAATAACGCTGGCGGATCCGAAGAGTGTTCCGACCCTTTAGGCGAATGATGCATTGTTGGGGCGCTCCTCCAACGTGACCGGCGCGCCTCAACCTCCCACTCAGTGCGCTCCTTGAATTTGCGGCGTCCTCGCGCAATCCCGGGCTCGATTCCGATCTTGTCGTTTACGGCGGAAGGCATACGTTGCGTGCAGCTGAGGCTGCGCCCAGTCGTTTGGACCGACACGTGGCCGAGAATAACTGAATCTGCTGCGGTTCACCTCCGGCTTGCGCGACATAAACGCGCGGGTCGTGTGGCGCGGGCTGCTCGCGCGACCAGGGCCCGCCATTTCGGAGCGCCTTCGCGCGAGCAACTCGGGCTCAAACTTGTTTCAGCCAAGGGACCGATCCGAATGCTAGTGTGATGTTTCTGAAATCTCTTTACCTATTGGCAGGATGGTGGTCGAGCCAGACGATGGTGGCACAGGCTTCAGCCTGTGGGTTTTCGGCTGCCGGATTAGTACAGGCACTTCGGAATCAGGACACTCGTGATCGATCATGTTGAATGGCCATCCGAAAATTGAGCAGGATCGGTGACGGAGAGACGGCGTTCGCGTCCGTGATTCGCCGCACCCCTTGCCGCTCCCGGCTGATCGCCGGCGCCTTGGGCGTCTATGTATCGTGTTAGGGAGCCCCCGATTTGCAAATCCATCTCATCGACGGCACATACGAACTGTTCCGCCATTACTACGCCGTGCCATCCGCGGTGGATTGCGACGGAAGTGAGGTTGGCGCTGTTCGCGGAGTGCTCCGCTCCCTGCTCGCAATGATTCGCGCGGGGGCAACGCATCTTGCGGTCGCTACCGATCACGTAATTGAGTCGTTCCGCAATGATCTTTGGGCCGGCTACAAGACCGGCGATGGCGTGGATCCGAAGCTGCTTGCCCAGTTTCCTCTCCTCGAAGAAGTATTGTCGGCGGCCGGAATCGTCGTCTGGCCGATGATTGAATTCGAGGCGGACGATGCTCTTGCTGCTGGGGCCGCCATCGCCCGCAGGGATCCGCGAGTCGAACAGGTCATCATATGTACTCCGGACAAGGATCTTGCGCAATGCGTCGAGGGCGATCGCGTCGTGCAGTTCGACCGGCGCAAGCGCGTGACGATCAACGAAGCTGCCGTCATCGCGAAATACGGCGTGAAGCCCGGTTCGATTCCCGATTATCTGGCGCTCGTCGGAGACTCTGCCGACGGATATCCCGGATTGCCCGGCTGGGGAGCGAAGTCAACCGCCGCAGTACTCGCGAAGTTCGAACATCTCGAAGCCATTCCGCGAGACGCCGGCGCGTGGCGCGTTAACGTTCTCAATACGGGGGCGCTGGCGTATACGCTGACCAAGGAGTTCGACTGCGCGCTCTTATTCCGCACGCTCGCGACGCTGCGCACGGATATTCCCCTGTTCGAGGATGTGGAGCAATTGCGATGGAACGGGCCGAAACCCGAATTCGCGCCTCTCGGCAGCCGTCTGGATTCCGCGGTGACTTCCCGACCGCAACGAGAAGCTTCCGTAGCTCCGTCTGAAGCTGGCTGAAAAAAGATGAGTATGTTTAAGACCTGGTCATGAACACGCCCTTGTTGTCCCGTCGCGGCTTTCTCGGCGCCGGAATGGGTGCCCTGCCGGCCCTCGCAAAACGCCTTCCCCAGCGCATTGTTGTTCTGATGATCGATGGGTTCGGCACGGAGTACATGGAACAGAGCGCGATGCCCACTCTTGCCCGATGGCGCGAAAAAGGCATCTTCCGGCGCGTTCAGGATACGATGCCGTCGGTGACCAACACGAACACGACGTCAATCTGCTGTGGCGTCTGGCCGAGCGAACACGGCATCACCGGCAATTCTTATCTGGATGAGCGCACGGGGCGCGAGGAATACATGGAGACCGCCGATCTGGTGCTCGCTCCCACGCTGTTTCAGCGGGCACAGAAACACGGCGTGAAATCCGCATTGCTCTCGTCCAAGTTCAAGACGACAACGCTTCTTTCCGCGGGCGCCGATACGATCATGTCCGCCGAAAAGCCGGGGCCCGAATGGGTGAAACGGCATGGCAAGGCGCCGGAAATATACAGCCGCGAAATCAACTACTGGCTGATGACGGCCGCGATCGACCTTCTCCGAACGCGCCCCGATCTGGGGTGCCTGTACGTCCACACGACAGACTACCCGATGCACACATGGCCGCCCGAAGCGCCGGAATCGAAGGAGCATCTGAACCGGCTCGACCAACTTTTTGCCGAGGCGGCGGCCGCCGCTCCCGATGCCGCATTCCTGCTCACGGCCGATCACGGCATGAATCATAAGAGCCGATGCTGGGACCTCGCCAAAGCCTGCGCCAACCGTGGCGCTCCTGTCCGGATCGCCATCTCCGTCGAGCGAGACAAGTATCTGAAGCATCACAGTGGTTATGGCGGTGTTTCGTGGGTTTACTGCAACCAGCGACAGGATGTCGATCGCGTCGCGAAGGCGCTGCACGGAATTCCTGGCGTCGAGTCCGTTCTTACCCGCGATGAGGCAGTGAACCGGTTCCACCTGATGGGATCTCGAATCGGTGATCTCGCGGTGTTGGGCGATCGTGACACTGTATTCGGTGAACTGGATTCCGAATCGGAGAGCCTCGCTCCGGGATACCGGACACACGGTTCACTCCATGAAACCAACGTGCCGCTGGTGGTTTACAACTGCGAGACCAGGCTCTCACCGGATGATTTCCGCTATAATCGCGACCTCGCGCGCTGGGCTTTTGTTTAGCCCTCCGGCAGCGCACCGCCTGCGAAATCCTCTCGGATAGAATAACCGCAATTGTGAAACGAAGACGTTTCATTCAATCCGTGCCCGTCGTGTCTTCAGCGCTTTTGGCGCAGGCGCCGCCGAAAAGCGAGATACCGAAGATCGAAGCGACGTCACCCGATTCGGTCGGGAAACCGGTTCCGCATTTCTTCTCGCCGCCGCAGTTCGCCGCGCTTCGGCGGCTGAGCGACATCATTGTGCCGGCGCTTGGCGACACGCCTGGAGCGCTCGACGCAGGAGCGCCC
Organism: Bryobacteraceae bacterium; assembly: GCA_035262625.1. Classification (GTDB taxonomy): domain Bacteria; phylum Acidobacteriota; class Terriglobia; order Bryobacterales; family Bryobacteraceae; genus BOG-234. The sequence goes on along the minus strand of DATFSM010000150.1, from coordinate 93,088 downwards.
GAATTCCTGGATTTTCTGATCGGCGAATCGCCTCTGCCGCGCCGCGCCTTGTACCGCTCAGGTCTCGATTCTCTGAATACCCGAGCCATTGCGAAATTTGGAAAAGCGTTCGGCGCGCTCGACCGGACCCAGGCCGAAACGTTTCTCCAGCCCTTGCTGAAACCATGGGCGTATGAGGCGCCGCCGGACGTCTTCGCCGGGTTTCTGCGTACTGCCAAGGCGGACATCCTGGCCGCGACGGTCAACTCCCGCGAATGGATCAGCGTTGTGTCGAAGCGCAGCCGCGCTGCGAACGGAATCGGCACTTACTGGGTGCCAGCCGAATAAGATCATGCCCGTCCCGACCTACGACGTTCTGATCATCGGTTCCGGAGCCTCCGGCGGCATGACTGCCTATGAACTGACGAAGCGCGGCATCAAGTGCCTGATGCTCGACGCCGGTCCGCCGATCGATTACGACCGCGATCGGGTACCACGTGCGGTCTGCGATCTTCCCTATCGCGGCTTTGGTAAGCCCGGACGTTTTCCGCACGTCACACAGGCCAACGAATTCAATGCGGCTATCTGGGCGGATGAGCAGCAGAACCCTTACACGTACGATCCCAAAGATCCGTATTACTGGGTCCGTGTGCGCCGCGTCGGAGGCAAGACTCTGGTCTGGGGACGTGCTTCATGGCGTCTCAGCGACTACGAATTCAAGGCCAAAGATCACGACGGCTACGGCGAAAACTGGCCAATCTCCTACGCCGATCTCGCGCCTTACTACGATAAGTGCGAGCCGCTCTTTCGCGTTTCGGGACGCAAAGCAGGTCTGCCTCAGTTGCCCGACGGCATCTTCATCGAGGACTCCGCTCCGGACACCCAGAGCATCGCGCGTTTCAAAACAGCAGCGAAGAAGCGCGGTATCCCGACCACCCAGCCGCGGCGCGCGACTGGTCAGCTTGCGAGTTCACTGAATCTCCTCCTTCCGGACGCGCTCGCCACCGGTAATCTCACGCTGGTTCCGAATGCGGTGGTTCGGCGCATCACGGTCGACAAAAAGACCGGCCTCATGAACGGCGCTGATTTCGTGGACCGACACACCCGACGCGAAATGCAGGCGACAGCGCGCGTTGTGGTTGTGGGGGCATCATGTCTGGAAAGTACGCGCCTTCTGCTGAATTCGGGCATCGCGAATTCCAGCGGCGTGCTCGGTCACTATCTTTTCGATCAGTTCTACGTTAAGAACGCCATACAGGCGGTCGTCCCGGAGGCGCGCGACGGCAAGGCCACGCGCGACCTGATGGGCGGCGCGGGTTACATCCCGCGCTTCCGCAATCTCGATAAGAAGGACAAAGATTTTATTCGCGGCTACTCCGTGGATTTCTCGAGCGGAGGCACGCCCGACCCGAAATACTTCCCCCTGTACGGAGAGCCGCTGCAGAAAGCCCTGAACGCGCATCGAGGCGCGGGTTTCGACGCCACCGTGATGGGCTCCGTCCTGCCCCGCTGGGAGAACTGCGTCAACATCGATAAAGAAGTGACAGACGCTTGGGGCATCCCGGCGCTGCACATTCAGGCGCGCTACACCGACAACGAATTCAACATGGCGCGGGACGCGACGGATACGCTCGCGGAACTCTGCGGCGACGCCGGATTCGACATCCTCGAGAAACACGACCGCATGGTGCCGCCGGGCGAGAGCATCCACGAGTTGGGCACGTGCCGGATGGGAGACGACCCCAAGACCAGCGTCCTGAACAAGTGGAACCAGAGCCACGATATTAAGAACCTGTTCGTTGTAGATGGCAGCAGCTTTGTGGTCGGCGGCTCCCAGAATCCCACCCTGACGATCCTGGCCCTTTCCATGCGCGCCGCGGATTACATGGCTGAGCAGATGCGCGCGGGAAATCTGTGAGGCTGCTTCTCGTAACGCTCCTCACAGCCGCCGTCTTCGCCGAGCAGCCCGTTCCTTTCTCGCACAAGATCCACGCCGGAGCCCTGAAGATGGAATGCAAGACCTGCCATCCGAATCCGGATCCCGGCGAGACCATGACGCTCCCGGAGCCCTTGGTCTGCGGTCGCTGCCACAAAGGCCAATACGACCACCCGATCAACTGGACACGCGTATATCAGATCCCCGGCTTCGTGGACTTCAGCCATCGCGAGCACCTCAAAGCAGGTAATACCTGCGAAGAATGCCACGGACCTGTCGCGCAGCGCGACCAACTCGCGCGCGAAACCGACCTCTCAATGGGCGGCTGCATGGAATGCCACCGGGTAAAGAAGGCAAGTATCGGCTGCAACTACTGCCACGAACGCCGCAATTGAAAGCGACGGCGTAACCTTTCGTTCGCCAACGCTATTAATACTTGTAAGACAGACCAGCCACGTGACAGACGCGCAACTGATCAGGAAGGCGGCGGGTGGGGACGCCGGAGCATTTCAGCTGCTCTACGAGCGCCATTGGAAGGCTGTCTACAGCTATGCCTGGTTGTTAACCCAATCCGTGCCAGATGCGGAAGACCTCACTCAGGAATGCTTCCTGACGCTGATCCGCAAGCCGGAGTCTTTCGTTCCGGATCGCGCGCAGTTGCGAACCTGGTTGATCGCCGTTATTCGACGGCAGCATTTGGGACGCAGCCGTCGTTCGGTCCGCGATTCGAGCATCGATGACGAGGAAGACTTCCACGTCGCGCCGGGGCTGGAAGAGGAATTGATCCGCCTGGAAAGGGCCGATGCGGTGCGCCTCGCCATGAACGCCTTGCCACCCGCGCAAAGAGAGGCACTTTACCTGTTCGAGTTCGAACAACTCAGTTTGGCGGAGGTCGCTGGGATCTTGGGCATAGAGGTCAATGCTGTCAAAGCCAGGCTCTATAGGGGCCGCGAGCGATTGAAGTTGTTGCTGGCGCCTCTGCAAGCAGCTACGAAAGAAATGCCATGACTGAGGAACCTCGCGATAGAACACTGGATTCGTTCGTGGCCGTATGGGCTGCCCCGCCGCCGTGTCCGGAATTTCATTCGAGAGTCCGGGGCGCGTTTGAGCGTGAGTTCGTCAAAGCGCCCCGGTGGCGAAGATGGAACGGTGCGCTTGCATGGCGATTCGGAAAAGGTTTGCTAGGCAGTGCAGCGATTGGCGCGCTCTTCTTTCTCGTGATCGGTCTGGCCTTCCCGCAAACGGAGCGGTTCAGGCTGCCGTGGCTTCATCCTTCGCTCACAATGGACTTCGAACAGATTTCTTATAGCGATAACGGAACACCGCGCGCTCACGTATACCGCAGGATTGTTCCTCCGAACCGTGTTTTGTGGACGTACTCTACTGACTACCCTTACGACGATATGCTCAAACGATTCGTGAGCGAGGCAAACTATCTCCTGGAACGGATCACGTCGTCGTTTCTTGAGAACACCGAACAAGCAAGAGAAGATGTTTATCCCCTCGCCGCTTACGCGCAGACCGGGTGTGTTGGAGGTTACACTCCGCCACAATCTCGCGAAAGGATTTTGGGGTATGAAACCTTACTGGGATACTCGACCACCCTCATCCAGTGGGATATGCCGCACCGCCCCAGAATAACCGAGTGGTTGGCTCCCAGCCTCGGATGCCGCGCCTTGAAGGTGACATTAGAGAACCTGCGCCCTGATGGGAGTTATCACTTGATCTCTGAAACGCGAGCGCTGAATGTGGTCCCGTAAGGAAAGCCACGTTGGGCCACGAAAGCCGCAATTAAAGCCGTGTTAAGCGATCAGATCATGCAGCACATTTCCGGCCACATCCGTCAGCCGGAAATCGCGTCCGCTGTACCTATACGTCAGCTTCTGGTGATCGATGCCCATCAGATACAGAATCGTCGCGTGAATGTCATGCACGTGAACGGGCTTCTCGACGGCCTTGAACCCGAAATCATCGGTCGCCCCGTAGATCGTTCCGCCCTTCACCGCCCCGCCCGCGAGCCACATCGTAAACCCGAACGGATTATGATCGCGCCCGCGCTTCACGCCCGCGCCCATGCCGCCGACTTCCCGCACCGGCGTACGCCCGAACTCCGATCCGCAGACCACGAGCGTGTCGTTCCATAGTCCGCGCGTTTTCAAATCCTTGATCACCGCCGCGAACGCCTGATCCGAATTCTTCGCGTTGATCTTATGGGCCATGATATCTGCGTGCGCATCCCACGGATCGCCCTTTGAGTAATAAAGCTGCACCATCCGCACGCCCTTTTCCGCCAGCCTGACGGCCATCAGCGCACCGCGCGCCACATCGCCCGGACCGTACATATCGAGCGTCGCCTGAGATTCCTTTCGGATATCGAACACATCCGGCGCTTCCGTCTGCATCCGGTACCCGATTTCCATCGACTTGATCACCGCGTCGATCTGAGGATCGGTTCCGGCATCGGTCGCCCGGATCTTTTCCAGCTTTTGCAAGAGGTCCAGCTCGCGCCGCTGCTCCACAAGCGAGAACTTCGGATTGTTGACGAAGTTCAGAATTTTCTTGGGGTCGAAACTCTTCTCGACAACGACCTTCTTCGGCTTCTCCTTGCCATCCTTGTCCTTCTCGGCCGGCTTCTCCTCCGGCATGTCCGCCATGTCGTCGGCCATCATGCCGTCAGGGCTGCCGTTGGATACCTTGTTCGAGATATACGTTCCCTGATTGATCGCGGGAAGGAAGCCGTTACTCCAAAGCGGCGGACCCACCGTGGTCGGAATATCCGGACACAGCACCACATACCCCGGCAGATTCTGGTTCTCCGTCCCCAGCCCATACGTAACCCACGCGCCCATTGACGGGCGGCCCGCCTGATTGGCTCCCGTGTTGAGCATGAGGCACGACGGCTCATGATTCGGAATCTCCGTATACACGGACCGAACCCAGCAGATATCGTCGGCCACTTCCCCCAGATGCGGCCACAATTCGCTGACGTCCATGCCGCAATGCCCGTACTTCTTGTACGTGAACGGCGACTTCATCAACTCGCCCGTACGCCGCTCGGTGGCGATGGAGCCGCCCGGCATCGGCTGCCCATCATATTTCGCGAGCGCGGGCTTCGGATCGAACGCGTCGATCGTCGAAAGCCCCCCATTCATGAACAGGAAAATGACCCGCTTCACGCGCTGCGGATAGTCAAGCTTAGCGACTCCGGAAACCTGCTCGGCCCCACCGCCGCCCGCGATACCCGCCTCCGCCATCGACTCGCCCAGCATGCCGGCGAACGCCATCATGCCGAAACCATTCCCCACGCGCCGCAGCGCTTCCCGTCTCGTAACCGGGTTTCCCGATTTGTGTCTGATCATCGCCTCGCCTAGTCGATAAACGTGAATTCCGTCGAGCTCAGCAGCACCTTGGCGTATCGTCCCCACGCCGTAGGCTCATACTTGACTTCCACCTTCGCCGGCCCCACGCCGCGTCTCGCGCCGCCCATTCCGCCGAAGCCGCCGAAGTTCCCCATGCCGCCCATCATGCCCATGCCCATTCCCGCGTTGGCATCAGCCGCGGTTTCCGCGCCGCCCTGTGTGGCTGTCTCCGGCATCTCCGCAGGCAACTCTGCAGATTTTGAAGCGGCGGGCTTAGCTGCATCGCTCACCACAGCAGGAGCTTCGGCGCCACCCTCCGGACCACGGCGCTTGCGGCCACCACCCGGCGCGGCATCGTCCTTCGGCTTGTTCTTGTTCTCTTCGTACTCCCGCATCGGCTCGCTGTGCAGATAATCGAGCCCCGCCTGAATTTCGTCCTCCCGCGGATCCCGCCCATAAACAAGCGTGTAGATCTTGCGAATGCGCGCGCGGTTATCAGCCTCACCCGCCACTCTCTTCGCAAGTTCCTCGGCTTCCAATTGCATGAAGTCGCTGTTCATCAGGAACAGCCGCTGCAGCGGCACGGTTGTCGTGAACCGCTTCTCCGCGCTGATATTAGGCGCCGGGAAATCGAACAACTGAAGATACGCATCGAGCTTGTACCGGCTGACCTTCCCGTAAACCGTCCGCCGCTTGAAATCCGGCGTCAGATCCTGAGACGGCCCTCCGAGCGCCGGGTCCATATTGCCGGAAACCTGCAGAATCGAATCACGCACCTGCTCCGCGTCCATGCGTTTCCGGTTCGCGCGCCAGTACAAACGGTTGCCGGAATCCTTTTCCGCCGCAAGCGTATTGTTCTCCGTGCTGAGCCGATAAACCGAACTCAGCATGATTTCGCGCTGCAGCTTCTTGATCGACATCCCGTTCTTCACGAAATCGCTCGCCAGATATTCCAGCAGTTCAGGATCTGTCGGACGTTCCCCGCCGAATCCAAAATTGCTCGGTGTATCCACGATCCCCGTACCGAAATGCCCCTTCCAGACGCGGTTCACAATCACCCGCATCGCGATCGGCTGCTTCACGATCAATTCCGCAAGCTGCGCCCGTCCGCTGCCCTCCGTCAGCGGAACCGGCGCGCCGTCCGAAAACACGCTCAGGAAATGACGCGGAACCTCATCGCCCAGCGATTCCGGGTTCCCCCGAATCGCCAACTGAATATTCACCGGCTTATCCGAATCCTTCACGCCATGAATGAACGGATAGTAAGGATCGAGCTTCTTTTTCGCGGCCGTAATATCGTCCTGCACGGACTTCAGCCGCGCCTGCGCCTCCGGGCCAATCCGCGATTCCAGTCCCCACCCGCGGAACAGCAGCACGCCCGGATTTCCCTGCCGCGCATTCATTGCCATCATCGCGTTGGGATCTTCTGCGTCTTTCAACTCGCGCTGGAAAATCTCGGTGTAGAAATTATTCAGCTCATCCGGCAGGCTCTTGAATCGGATCAGCGCCCCAGGGTTGAAATCCTTATTCGAAACGAAATTGCTGGGCTTGTCGGTCCGCTTTTTAGGCTTGGTCCCATCAAGATCCTTATCCGCGAGAACTTTATTCTCACCGTCGATCTCGTTCTTATCGAGCATCGCCTCAACGACTTCATCCTGGAACTTATCGGCGAGCTTCTTCGCTTCCTCCTGAGTGCCGCCCTTCTTGATCATGGCCTGCCACGCGTCTTTGTTCTTGTACTTATCCGTGGCCTTACCCATGTACTTGATCCAGCGTTCCAGCAACTCGTAATCGAGCCGCCGCGCTTCCACCACCTGAGCGACTTCCTTCTTCTGCTTGCCGGTGACCTCCCAGACACCCTGCAAGTAATTCGAAGTCTGAAGCGCCAGCGTGCGCGAGAGTTCGTTCGAGAGATTCTGGTTCATCTCCTGAGCGATCTTCTGCTTCTTGTCGAGTTCGTCTTCGAGCTTCGCGAACTCTTCAATCACCTTCTTCGGGGCGCGCGGATACTCTTCATAAATGGTGTTGTAAAAAACCCCGGCCAGCGCGTAGTAATCGGTCTGCGGAATCGGATCGTACTTATGATCGTGGCACCGTGCGCACGCGACCGTCAGGCCCAGAAACCCGCGCGTCACCGCGTCCACGCGATCATGCCGTTCATCCGCGCGCGTCACCTCATTCGACCCGTTGTCGTAATACCAGGGCCCCAAACCCAGGAAACCCGTCGCGGGCAGATTTTTATACCGCACCTTCGGATCGGAGAGATCGCCCGCAAGCTGCGCCTTCACAAACTGGTCGTAAGGCACATCGTCATTGAATGCCTGTATCACCCAATCCCGATAAGCCCACGCGTTCGGATAAGGCCGGTAGCCCTTCGGATTCGGATTGAGACTGCGGTAATCGTCCTCTCCATACCGCGCCACGTCCAGCCACATGCGGCCCCAACGTTCGCCGTAATGCGGCGAAGCGAGCAACCGGTCCACCACCTTCGCAAACGCATCCGGCGAATTATCTTTCTCGAAATCGGAAATCTCCTCCGGCGTAGGCAGCAGCCCCGTAAGATCGAGCGCCGCTCGGCGGATCAGATCGAGCTTCGATGCTGGCCCGACCGGCTTCAGCCCTTCCTTCTCAAGCCGCGCCAGAATGAATCGATCGATATCCGATCGCGCCCACTTCGGATCTTTCACCTGAGGAACCGTCGGGCTCTTCAAAGGCTGAAATGACCAGAACGCGCGCCGTTCAGCGGAAATCGTGTATTTACCGGATGAGTCCGTAGCGACCGGCTGAGCGCTCTTCGGCCATACCGCGCCAGCTTTCACCCAAGCCTCCAGATCCGCAATCTCCGAATCCTTGAGCTTGCCGCCCATCGGCATCTTCAGCGCCGCGTCCGTCTGCTTCACCGCCGAAATCAGCAAACTCTTCTCGGGATCGCCCGGCACGACGGCCGTACCGCGCTTGCCACCCTTCTTCAAGGCGTCGAGGCTATCGAGCCTCAGCCCGCCCAACGCCGAATTGGAATGGCACCCGAAGCAACTGTTCGCCAGCACAGGCCGGACTTTGCTTTCAAAAAATTCAGGGCTTCCGGCGTCAACCGTCTGAGCGGCCGCCGGAACCACAGAAATCAGGAATACAAAAGCGATCTCGATGCGTTTTTTGGTCGAGCGCGGCATAGTCCCTTCGAAAAGAGATTAGAACAAATGACTCAGCGGCAGGGCGAAAAAAGCGGACGGGGATTGGACGGCCGACTGGGCCATTAGTCCGAGCAGTTATGAGCTCGCAGGGGACTGTTGGCAAAATACCATAACGATCCGATTTCCGTCAATTGAAACGTCGAGTTGAAAGCATGAGAATACAAGGATTTACTGCGCTTAACTCCCGAACCGTATTACAATCGGAATTCCTCGTTCGCGGGCGTTCTCCGTCCGATATCCGCCCGCCTTTGCAGCCCCCGTCGGGTTGCATCTTCTCAGGGACAATAAAACAACGACATGCGTGTTCTCAGTGGGCTACTGACCGCCATCGCGGTCTTAGGAGCAGTCTCCGGCGGACAACCGGCCGACAAGAACGCAAAGACCAAAGGCGCGAAAACGACGGCGCTCGCGACGCCTCGAAACGGCATCAAAACGCCCGGGGTCCAGATTCCGTTCGCGAGCCTGAAAGCCGAGGCGACGATCGAAGCGCCATCCAAACCCGCCTGGATCTTCTTTTCCGCGGGTACAGTGTTCGCGCCCGATCAGGCGAGCCTTCAGAAGATCGATGTGAAGACCAACAAACCCGGCGATCCCGTCGCGGGACTGAAACATCCCTGCGGCGGCATGGTCTCCGCATTCGGCAGCCTCTGGGTCCCGGACTGCGGAAGCCAATCGCTGCTGCGCATCGACCCCAAGACATATAAGGTCACCGCCACCATCGGTTCCGGGGCCGCTGATGTCGCTGGCGCGATCGCCTCCAGCCCAGATAGCGTCTGGCTCCTGAGCGACAGGAAAGCCACCCTTTCCCGCATCGATCCCGATCAGAACGCCGTCGTTGGTGAATTTCGCCTGCCCGCTGATTGCCACAGCCTGGCCTTCGGCGAAACCTCTCTTTGGGTCGCCTGCCGCTCGGAAGGCAAAATCCTGCGAATCAATCCCGCGACCAACCTGGTCGATAAGACAATCGACGTTTCCGCCGCCCCCGAAAGCGTTGCGCTCGGCGAGAATTCAGTCTGGGTCCTCTGCCTGAAAGACGGCAAGATCGACCGCATCGACCCCAAGACGAACAAAGTCACAAAGACCATCGATCTCAACATCTCCGGCGCGGAAGGCTCTCTCGCTTTTGGCGAAGGCGCGCTCTGGGTCACGATGACCGGCTTCCCGCTGACGCGAATCGATCCGCAATCCGAGACCGTCGCTCAGCAGTTCTATGGCGAAGGCGGCGGAGCGATTCAGACCAGCGCGGGGGCCATCTGGCTTTCGAACCGCGCCGAAGGCAAGCTGCTGCGCATCGATCCCAAACGAGTTTTGGCGACATTGGCCGAATAAAGAGCTGGCCGAATAAGGAGCCGTTCCCATGAGAACTTCAACGATTCTGACAATATCCGTCTGCGCAGTCTCCTTCATGGCCACCGGACAACAGCCGGAGGCGCCGCCACAAAAGAAGATGCGTCAGCCGAAACCGGGGGTCAGCACGCCCGGGGTAAAGCGGGAGATCTCCAGGATCACGCCCGCGGCTGTCTTTACAACCGGCGGCACGCCCGATTGGCAGGTGCTCACCGACGACGGCGTCTGGGTATCGAACGGACCCATGAACACGGTGCATCGCCTCGACGCGAAAACCAATCAGATTGCCGCCACCGTCACAGTCGGAAAGCGCCCGTGCTCCGGTCTGACCGCGGGATTCGGCAGCGTGTGGGTTCCGAATTGCGGAGATAAGACCGTCTCGCGCGTCGACATGGCCACGAATGCGGTAATCGCAACCGTACCAGTCGGCCCTGCCGAAAGCGAAGGCGGCATCGCCGCCAGCCCCGACGCCATCTGGCTGGTGACCGACCCGCAAGGCAAACTCTCACGAATCGATCCGAAGACCAACACCGTCGCCGCGCAGATCGACATTCCCGCAGGCTCCGCCGCGGTCTATTACGCCGACGAAGCGGTCTGGGTCACAACACCCGCCAAAAACATGCTGACGCGCGTCGACACAGCCACAAACAAAGTAACGGACTCGATCGAAGTCGGCCCCGGGCCGCGCTTCGAAACCGCCGGAGCCGGATCCATCTGGACCTTAAACCAGGGTGATGGCACCATATCCCGCGTCGATACCAAAACCCGCAAGGTCGTAGCTACCGTAGAAGTCGGCATCCCCGGATCCGGCGGCGAGATCGCGTTCGGACTCGGCCATGTATGGGCGACAATCTTCACAATCCCCATCTCCGAGATCGATCCCGCCACCAACAAAGTGATCCGTCAATGGACCGGCAACGGCGGCGACTCCATCCGCGCCGGACACGATTCTGTTTGGCTGTCAAACCTGCGCGATCACAACGTCTGGCGCGTCGATCCCAAACAGTTCTAAACCCGCAGCCTGACTGCGGGCGCAGGCAGGGCAGAACCCTCCGAGAAATACCCCGCAGGCAATCCCGCCAGTTCCTCTATATCAGCCGCCGCGAAGCAGAGATCCGCAAGGATCGCATGGGCATCGCGGCCCGCTTCTTCCACCAACAACCGAATACTCCGAGCCAGCAACCGAGGCATCTCCGCCTCCCTGTCATCCCAGGGCTCCGAGCCCTTCCATCCCCGCCGCCCCAGATTAATCATGGCCCGTGAAACCTGATCCGCATCGAAGATGCCCAGCTCACCACACCGGGTAATCATCGCTGACAGCGGACACCCCCAGTCTTTCTTCAACGAAAAAAGAGCATCAATGCCAGGCGCCCAAACCTCCCGCGCGAACATCTTCCGCGGAAGCAGAAGCGCCCGCGCGAATCGCGCCGCCTGCCGTTCGCGCAACCGGTGCAGTTCGGGATCTGGGCGCTCCTCATGCCGCATCACAAACCGCCCCAATTCGTGAGCCGCCGCCAGCCGATGCTGCGAATGCCGGTTTGCCTCCGAAGAGATCATCACAATCGCGATCCCCTCGCCGGCGAAAGAGCACGATCCCTCAATCTCCGCGTCAAGCGCCCCGCGCGAAACGATACACCCCATGCTTTCGAGCGCAAGAACCGAGTCCCCCAGCGGGCCCGCCCCGAGTCTCATCGCGCGCCGGCACTCCTCGGCGGCTCGCTCAATGGCCTCCGCATCGTCTGTATCCGTCATGGAGAAGGAAGGCAGCGCCAGCTCGGGAAATTCGACATCACGCCGAAGATACGACAGAATTTCTCGCACCCAACCGAGGCGCTTCTCGGCCTTCAGCCGCGCGTGCCTGCCCTGCGGACGAAGCGATCGGAAATGAACTTGTCCTGACGCCGTTTCAACCGGCTTCAGGAAGTATCGTTCGGGGAGTTCGAGAGTAGAGGAAAGGAGGGCCAGCGCTTCTGGGCTGGGGGACTGACGGCCCTGCTCGTAGTGCGAAATGCTCTGAGACTTGATTCCCGCGAGTTCCGCCAGTTCGGTCTGCGCCAGACCTCGCGCTTCGCGGCCCTCAACTAATCTTGCCGGGACGAAACCCGGCGTTCCGACACGCATTCAGGCCTCCTTCAGGGAAAGGAGAAAAGCGCGGATGGCATTCGGTCGGGGCCCGTAAAGGGCGATGCCATCCGCGCGGAGTTTAGAACGAGTAACGAAGCGCGAGTTGCAGCACGCGAGCGTCCTGCGTGGACGAGAACTCGCCGAAGCTGTTCGGGCTGGACAGCGACAGACTGATCCCCGTGAAGTTCACGGTGTTAAAGGCGTTGAAAGCGTCAGCGCGGAACTGCAGCGTGTGGCGCTCCCAGGGAAGGTGGAAATCCTTCGTCACTGTAAGGTCCACGTTGTTCTGCCAGGGCAGCCGGTACGTGTTCCGCGGATTGGTCGCGCCAGGCAGACCATCGATGAACTGGTTGCTCACGAGCGTGGACGAGAACAGGCTCGGAATCCCGTTCTGGTCCGTCGTGAGGCCGGCCGCGGGCTTCACCCCGTTGATCGGGTAGGCGCCCGAACTGAACCAGTAGTTCGTATTGAACACGCCGTCTCCGGAGATATTCGTCGTCGCGCCCGATTGCGTGCGCACGAGACCCGAAATCTGCCATCCGCCGACAATCTCGTCCATCCAGCGGGAAGCGTTGCCCAGCAGCATCTTGCCCTTGCCGAACGGAAGCTGGTAGACGAAGTTCGCGTTCAACTGATGGCGGAAATCGAAGCTCGAATCGCCACGGTTCGCTGAGGGAACAAACGGATTCTGGATCACCCCGCTCGATGTGGACTGGATATTGGATAACGAAGTAGCGGTCGTATTTCCGCTCGCCGTTCCGGAGCCGTTGTCGATCGCGTGCGACCAGGTGTAATTGAAGTCGAACGCGAAGCCCTTCGACAGGGCGTGGCGAACCGTCACAACCAGCGCGTGGAAGTTCGCGTTACCCGCGTTCGTCCACATCCAGTCTGTGCTGCCCTGCGGCGCGAAGAACGTGTAGCAGCCGGTTGCTACGATGCAATTCGGGAACGCGGCCGAAGGAACTCGATCGAGCTGATGCAGATTGTCCAGATGGCTGCCCGCATTTTTGCCATAGACTCCGTAAAAGTAGTTCGCAGAAGCGCTGCCGGGAATGTAGAGGTTCGCCAGCCCCGGGAACATATCCTGCACGAAAGGCATCAGAGGCACGAGAGACGGATTCGCCTGCACCTGCGCCGCCGTCAGACCCGCGTTCGCCAGATTCGCCAACGCGGTATCGTTCTGGACCCATGTGACGCCGCTCTTGGGATCCTTGAAATAGATCTCGGGAGCGTAAGCGTCTTCCTGCACCAACTCGGCCCGTGAAAGCCGTCCCGCATACCCGACTTCAATCGTGTAGTTGTCGCGGAACTGACGCGAAAGGCTCGCGTTCAGCAGATAGGTATAAGGAGCATGCAGCGAGGGGTCCACGCCGAAGAACGTGCCGCTGATCCCGGTGACGTTCGGCGGCGTGTACGGATATCCGCCGCTCGGCGCAGTCGGGAGCGCTGGCAACACGCCATTGGCGTATCGCGGTGAAGTCGTGAAGTTATAACTCGCGTTCGTGAGGCTGGTCGAGAGTCCAGGCGAGCCCGAAGACGCCAGGTTCACCGCCATATCGTTGCCGAACTGATCGTATGTAACCCCTGCGCCGGCGCGAAAGACGGTCTTCGAATCAATCGAGTAAGCGAGCCCGATACGCGGAGCGAAGTTGTTCTTGTCCGGGTTGTACCAGCCGGATTTCCCGTTAGCCGAACCGTTCAGCGAGAAAGTAAGATGATCGCTGTTCGGCAACTGGTTTCCCGGCATGCCTGCATCCGCCGCCGCGATGCGCTGCGCAAGGTACGTGCCGAGTCCGGGCGTCGTGCCGACCTGCAGGCCGTTCACTTCAAACGGCACGGTGTCGAACTCATAATGGACGCCGTAGGTGAGCGTCAGCTTCGGCGTGACCTTCCACGAATCCTGAATATAGGCCTCGTACTCGTGCGTAATGAAATCGTTCAGCCGCGGCTGACCAAAGGGCAGCACCGATCCGTCCTTCGCATACTGATACGTTGCGCCGTTCGAGTTCAGCAATCCCAGCAAGGTCCCGAAGGCATTAGTGACCGCTGTAGAGTTCGACAGCTTGAGCGAAGAGTTCCCGTTCGCCACGTAGTTCAATGCCGGCGTATAGATATCGTTGCCAAGCCCAACCAGCACGCCCCGGCTGAATCCATAGGAGGGATACGCGTTGCCGAAGCTCGAAACGTTGTTATCGATCCATCGTAAATTGATACCGCCGGTCACGGTGTGGCGGCCTTTAACCCAGTTCAGATCGTCGTTGAAGTTCCAGGTGGGGTTAATCCGCGAACTGCCGCGCGTGAAGCTCTGCAACGTGCTCCCCGCGCCGATCGTGATTGAAGGCGCGGTGGCGCCGGTCGCGCCATAGCCGATTCGAGTTACCCCCATATTGGCGGTGTTGACCAGCGAGCTTGTAAGAACGGCGGTGTAGCGAACGCCGAAGCCCCGGTTGTCGGAGAGCAGCGTCGACGCGGGATCCTGCCCGGGAAACTGCGCGACCGTCTGAGTGCTTCCGTTGTTCGATAATGTGCCGCGGAACGAAACCGTGTGCTTGCCAGCCGAATCGACCAGCCAGTCGAAACGCCCCACGTAGGTCCGGTAGTCCAGCTTGACCGGCGCGTTGAAGATGTACCCGCCGAAGTTCAGGCCACCGTCGTTGTTCGTCCCCGTGTTCGGAGAATTGATCGCCGGGAACTGTTTCAGATAGCTCAGCACCGTCGAACTCACGCCGGTATGGAGCGGATCAATCGAGGCGATATCCGCGGGCAGAAGCGTATAGGTCGCACCGTTCGTCGTTTTGAAAAGAACGTCGCCCTGCTTCAGCGTCTCGCTGGGCACCGTGCGTGTCGTGGACTGTTGGCTCGAATCGATTCGCGCTTCGTAGTTCAGGAAGTAGAACAATCGGTTCTTCTTGACCGGTCCGCCAAGCGCAGCCCCGAACTGGTTACGGACGAGCTGCGGACGCGCCACGCCGCTTCGGTTATTAAACCAGTTATTCGCGGTGTAGTCTGTATTGCGGTTGTATTCGTAAGCCGATCCGTGCAGATCATTGGTCCCGCTGCGCGTAACGAGCGAAACCTGGCCGCCCGAAGAGTGTCCGGCGAACGCATTCCCGCCAGCGACCGTAACCCGGAATTCCTGAACCGAATCGAGAGGTACCGGCAGCGCAGAGTTGAAACCCTGACCCGTGGTCGCGCCGTTCTGACCCGAAAGAGGATTCTGATTGTCGTTGCTATCGACGCCATCGAGCAGAACGTTATTCTGGTCTCGCCGCGCGCCCATCACTTCGCCGCTCTGCGTGACGCCCGGCTGGAGGCTAAGCAACTGAACCACATTGCGCGTCTGCAACGGCAGCGACTGAACCTGATGTTCCTGGAAAGCGTTACCTACCGACGCGTCAACCGTGTTTAGCTGCGTAACTTCGGCATTGACGCTGACGCTCGACGCGCTGGTCGCCACGTCAAGCAGCACGTCCATCGTCGAAGGCGTGTCAACCAACAGGGTAAGCCCGTCAATTGTGCGCTCGGCGAAGCCCGGAGACTCGACGGTCAGTTTATAGCTGCCAGGTCGCACTTGCGAAAACTGGTACTCGCCCGCCGCGGACGTAACAGTGGATCGCGTCAGCCCGGCGTCCTTGTCAGTAAGCGTTACCTTCGCGGTCGCGATCACGGCCTTCTGCGCATCCGTAACCGTGCCTCGCAGCGAGGAAGAACCCTGCGCAAAGATAGTCGGAGCCATGCAGAGCGATACGCACACCACGGCGAAAAATCTCATGAAAAACCCTCCAGTGAAGTAATCGTGCTGTGGGTAAATACACGGGGACCGTGAGCCGTGACGCGGGCTCGTAGTAATAACGAATCGTTTGAATTTTCAGCTCTGCATAGAGCTGTTAACAAGGTAGGCTGACGGGAGCTTCCCTATATTATTCGGTGATGTTGCTCAAAATGTCAAACTCTTGAGCGGAGAAACTCGCGCCATCCGCCTTCCTGGGTGATGTCCTCGGCGTCACGCAGCGCGAATCGTTCGCAGAGAAAGGATTTCACTTCTCTCCCGCCCTCCAGCGTGCACGTTCCGATGGCGAGCGGAGGCGGAACCTGAGCCACAAAATGTCCGAATCGCGCCTCCGGTACCGCCCAGACTTCCACTTCGATCGGCGCTCCTTCGCCAGGAGTGCGCACCAGTCCCGGTTTGGGCGGTACGGTACCGCGTAACGCGTAGAACTTGTAGTCGGGAGATGTGCGGCAGCTTTCGATCAGGAATCCGCCCGCCTCCGTAAGCTGCCAGTTCAGCGGCTGACCCGAGAGATGCGCTCCGCAGACGGCGAGCGGCACATAACCGGTTGGGCAGTAGTCATAGGAACCCGCCGCCGTGCTTATCAGCGCGTCGTCGGACCATGGCGGCCCGATGAGCGTCACTCCGAACGGAATGCCGTTCGAGCGAAATCCCGCGGGAATCGAAATCGCCGCGAGGTCGAGCAGGTTAACAAAGTTTGTGTAATAGCCGAGATTGGTATTCCGCCCAACCGGGTCAGTTGCGATCTCCTCGTGCGTGTAGGCAGAGCCGGCAGTCGGCAGCAACATGAAATCCATTCGCCCCCACTGCGCCTCTGCTGCGCGCGCCAAAGCTGCAAGCCGATACGATGCTTCAAAGGCATCGGCCGCAGTATGAGTGGCCCCATTGAGAATGATGCGCCCGACGACAGGATCCAGCGAATCCGGATGCGACTTTGCGAACTTGTGAACGGCGGCCAGGCGTTCCGCGACCCACGGGCCGCCATAAAGCAGCGTGGCCGCATTCAGGAATGGCTGGAAGTCAAATTCCACTCGGACGCCGCCCTCGTTCTGGAAGCGCGCGATCGCAGACTCGTAAAGGTCGTGAGCGGATTCGTCTCCAAAGAACCTCAACAGATCGGCAGACGGCACGCCAAAGCGAAATCCGCGCGCGGGCCAGGCCTTCGTTTGGCCCGGACGCCGCGAAAACGAGTCGCTCGCATCAAACCCGCGCGCCGCCTGAAAAACAGCGCGCGCGGAAGCGCACGTTTCCGCGAAAATCGATACGCAATCGAGACTTCGGCACGCGGGCACAACGCCCGCCGTGCTCAAAGCGCCTCGCGTTGGCTTCAGACCTGCGATGTTGTTGAATGACGCGGGCACTCGGCCCGACCCGGCCGTATCGGTCCCAAGCGCAAAATCGACCAGGCCGGCCGCAACAGCTACGGCGGAGCCGGAACTGGAGCCGCCCGAAATGTAGCGCTCGTCGAAAATGCTGGAACAAGCTCCATAAGGGCTTCGAGTTCCCACCAGGCCCGTGGCGAACTGATCCATGTTCGTCTTTCCAATGGGAATCGCCCCCGCGGCCATCAAGCGTTCGACCACGTACGCAGAGCGCGCTGGCGTGTACGCGAAATCCGGACACGCGGCCGTTGTCGGTACTCCGGCGAGATCGATATTGTCCTTGATGGCGAATGTCTGGCCGTATAAAGGAAGGTTTTCGCGCAGTGCCGCGGCAAAGGCCAGTGTCTTCTCCTCAGGAATCAGGTGAATCCAGACGTTCCGATTTCCGTATGCCCAGATTCGCCGGTACGTCTCCCGAATCTTCGAAGTCAGCTCGCTCACGCCGCCTCCGGGCGGAAGAAGAGCAGGCTCTGCCCCGCCGCCACCTGCGCGCCCGGCGCGCACAGCACCTCTACGACAGTGCCCGATCGTGGAACCGCAACGGCGATCTCCATTTTCATCGACTCCAGAACAATGACGCGCTGCCCCGCTTCGGCGCGTTCGCCGGCGCGAATCGCGACGTTCCACACGTTCGCGTGAACGGGTGATTTAATCGCGCGGCAACCCGGCGGCGTCTCGGCCGCAGCGACGGGCGGCGCGTCATCAGGCGGGTCGACAGGCTTGTCCAGATTCGCCTCGCGCCATCGTTCGCGCTCGGCCTCGAACGCTGCCTGCTGCCGCCTCTTGAACTCACCAGCTTCATGGCGAATCGAACGCAGATATTCGTGATACTCGCGCAGACGAAACTGGCATTCCTCGATCTTCAGTTCGAACTTGCCGTGCGGGAAACGGTCGCGCATGTCGAGAAGCTCATCGGCTTCCACTGGATAGAAACGAATCTGATCAAAGAAGCGGAGCAGCCACGGCGTGCCAGGGCGAAATTCCTTCGTGGTCCGATAGGTGTTCCACATCTGGACCGTGCGGCCAACGAACTGATATCCGCCCGGACCTTCCATCCCGTAAACGCAAAGATAAGCGCCGCCGATGCCGACCGAATTCTCGGCCGTCCACGTGCGCGCCGGATTGTATTTAGTTGTAACGAGACGGTGACGCGGATCGAGCGGCGTCGCCACCGGTGCGCCGAGATAAACGTCGCCCAGGCCCATCACCAGATAGCTCGCGCCGAAGACAATTCGCTTGACGTCTTCGATCGAATCCAGACCGTTGATACGTCGAATGAACTCGATGTTGCTCGGGCACCATGGGGCATCCGGGCGCACGGACTGCATGTACTTCTGGAT
This sequence comes from Bryobacteraceae bacterium, assembly GCA_035262625.1. Classification (GTDB taxonomy): domain Bacteria; phylum Acidobacteriota; class Terriglobia; order Bryobacterales; family Bryobacteraceae; genus BOG-234. The sequence goes on along the minus strand of DATFSM010000150.1, from coordinate 74,640 downwards.
CGCCAGGCGAGTCGCCGGATCATCCCACGAAAGCGGCAGGTGAACGATGCGGCTCGGAATCGTGAGGTCATCCAGAGCCGGCGCCGAGGCTTCGGCGCGCTCGATCAGACCGAGCAGTTGTGCCCGGGAAAGCACGCCGCTGTCGTAATGAACCTGAAGCGAGCGGATGCCCGGCGTGAGATCGATAATGCCCACGGGCTTCTCCCACTCAAACCAGGCAAGCAACTCCTGAACGCGAAAACGCAGGTTCAGATCGAGAATCGGCTCGCCGTATTCGATCAGCAGATACCGATCGCCCGAGGCTCGGCAGACGATATCCGGCGCAATCGATTTCAGAACCGCGGCTTCGTCGGAGCGTGGAACGAAGCGAACCGCGTCACCGGGGCGCAGTTGACCGATCTTCCATAGCTCTGAGTCCGCAACAACGGCCGGGCAAACGAATCCGCCAAGGCTGGGGCCGTCAGGGCCGAGAATTACCGGCATGTCGCCCGTGAAGTCGATGGCGCCGATCGCGTAGGCGTTGTCGTGGATGTTGGATGGGTGCAGTCCCGCTTCGCCGCCGTCCGAACGCGCCCATCGCGGCTTCGGCCCGATCAGCCGAACGCCGGTGCGGCTCGAATTGTAATGAACCTTCCAGGACGCGGCGAAGAAGTCGTCGATATCTTCCGGCGTGAAGAAATCCGGCGCGGCGTGAGGACCGTTGTAAACACCGATTTCCCAGGAGTTGCTGAACTCTGGAATCTCCTGCGGAGCCGGTTCCGTTAGGGTCCTTCGGCCGATATGCAGAATATCCCCGGTACGCAGCGCGCGTCCGGCATGCCCACCGAATTTTCCCAGCGTGAACGTGCTCGCGCTGCCCAGATACTCGGGTACATCCAGTCCGCCCTCGAAGAGTATGTAAGCCCGTGCGCCAGGACCCTCGCACCCGCCCAATTCGAGCACGGACCCGGCCTTCACCGAAATGGCTTGCCACCGGCCGACAGGAACGCCATCGAGCGTGGCGGCGTAGTCTGCGCCTGTGACCGAAATGCGCGTCGCGCAGTTGAAGCGCAGCGTCGGACCAGTCACGGCGCATTCGAGGCCGGGTGCGCCTTCGGCATTTCCCAAAAGCCGGTTGCCGGTACGAAAAGACAGGGAATCCATGGGGCCGGAAGGAGGCACGCCGACATGCCAGTAACCCACACGCCCCGGGTAATCCTGTACGGCGGTCATAGTGCCGCCTTCGAGAACCTCGACAGTCCGGCTCGCGGGGTGGAACGTATTGAGGAAACTCGTCGCGACGCCGCCTCGCGCGAATTCTTCGGCATTGAGGATTTGCCGCAGGTAATCGAGATTGGTTTCGATTCCGGCAAGGGTCGCATCGGCGAGCGCGGCCCGCATTTTCGCGATCGCCTGCTCGCGGTTCTCGGCGCGCACGATGATCTTCGCCAGCAGAGGGTCGTAATACGGCGTGACTTCTGTGCCGCGCCCTACCCACGTTTCCGTGCGGGCATCCGCCGGAAATTCGACGTGCGTCAGAATGCCGGCGCTCGGTTGGAAGTTCTTCCCAGGATCTTCGGCATAGACGCGGACCTGAATCGAGTGGCCGCTTGATGCCGGTTTCGAGGGCATCGGTTCGCCCGCCGCGATCCGGACCATCCACTCGACCAAATCAACGCCGGTTACTTCTTCAGTGACGCCGTGCTCTACCTGTAACCGCGTGTTGACTTCGAGGAAATAGAACTGCTTGGCGTCGGCGTCATAGACGAACTCAACCGTTCCCGCGGACCTATAACCGACCGCGCGACTAAGGCGAACCGCGCAATCAAGTAACTCGCTTCGAACAGAGTCAGGCAATTGCGGCGCGGGAGTCTCTTCGATGACTTTTTGGTTACGCCGCTGTGTCGAGCAATCGCGCTCGCCGAGTTCGATTACGTTGCCAGCCCCATCACCGAAGATCTGAACCTCAATATGCCGGGCGCGCGTGACGAACTTCTCGAGATAGATGCCGGTGTCCTTGAAACTCGCGCCACTCGTGCGCGTCACCGACGCGAAAGCTTCCTCGATCTCATCCTGCGTGCGGCAAAGCCGCATTCCGATACCGCCGCCGCCCGCGGTGCTCTTGATCATCACCGGAAGCCCGATGCGAATCGCTTCGCGGAGGGCTTCGTCGGGCCCGGAGAGTAATGTGGTGCCGGGAAGTAGTGGCACGTTGTTGCGCGCCGAGATTTCGCGCGCGCTGTGCTTCAGCCCGAAGACGCGCATTTGTTCCGGCGTGGGTCCGATGAACGCGATGCCAGCCTTTTCGCAGGCTTCCGCGAACGCCGCGTTTTCGCTCAGAAACCCATAGCCCGGATGAATCGCCTGCGCGCCCGTTTCGATGGCCGCACTCAGAACCTTGTCCACATCGAGGTAACTCGCGGACGCCGGAGGCGGCCCGAGCAGTACGGATTCCGTAGCCTGCTCGACGTGCAGCGAATGACGGTCCGCTTCCGAATAGACAGCGACGGAGGCGATACCCATACGGTCGAGGGTTCGGATGATGCGGCAGGCGATTGCTCCGCGGTTGGCGATCAGAACTTTCGAGAACATTAATCCCAGATCAGAACCTGAACGGGCGTCGGATTATAGGCATTGCACGGATTATTAAGCTGCGGGCAGTTACTGATCACGCAGATCACATCCATCTCCGCCCGCAGTTCCACGTACTTTTTTGCCTCCGAGATCCCGTCCTCAAAGGTCAGCTTGCCATCGGGCGTCACCGGCACGTTCATAAAGAAATTGATATTCGCGGTTACGTCCCGCTTCGTCAGGTTCCACGACGGTGGCGCGACCGCCAGCAGAAAACTGTTGCGGCAGGCGTGCATGTGGCGCTTCGCGATCGCATATCGCACCTGATTGCTCTCCTGCGCGCAAGCCCCACCCAGCGTGTCGTGCCGTCCGCAGGTATCCGCCACGATCGTCAGCATGGGATTGCGCAGGTTCGAGATCAGCGTCGTTCCGGTCGTCAGATAGATGTTGGCCTGCGCGCAGATCGTGTCCTGCGCGCTGTATCGTTCGGACGTGTCGCGCACGCTGTAAAACAGCGTGTCGACCGCCTGATTCCCTTCCAGATCCACAATCCGGAAGGTCTGGCCCTTCTTGATTTCGTGAATCCAGAAATCGCCCGCGGGAACGACGCTCGAATACGACGCGGCGTCCGGGGCGAGTCGGCTCTCGGTCACAGAAAATACCTCTCGGTGTTGATGAACCCTCGTTCGTTTTCGGAACGTGAAATGCGGCACGGATCGTCCGGACCGGGCGGCGTCGCCTGCCCGACCTGGAACCGAACCGGCCGCGGATCATAAACAGGATTCGGATCCAGCGGATGCTGGCCCGTATCAAGGATCACCAAAACATTCATTTCGGCGCGCAGTTCCACATAGTCGCCCGCCTTGGAATTGCCGGGCACGAAGATCATGGCGCCGGATTCCTCGACCACCACTTTGCTGAAGAAATTCACGTTCTGACCGATATCGCGCAGGCCGAGACCGTACTTGGACGCCTCGGCGAGGAAGTTGTCGCGGGTATTGCGGTGCCACGCGTTGCGATCGGTCTGGTAACTCGAAGCGCCGTATTTGCTGGCCACCGCCGCCGCGTCGTTGTGGCTGCAGAGCGGGTCGTGCCATCCGCAGGAATCGTCGGTGATCGAGCACAGAATACGGCCCATATCGGAATACAAAACGAACCCCTTCGTCAGGTGTGCGATGTGCTGCGCCTTCAACGTGTCCGGCATGTTGTAGCGTTCGACCGGACAGTCGAAGTTGTAAAACATCGCCGCGACATTGGCCCCACCGTTGGGATCCTCGATGCGCAACGAATTGCCGCGGCGCAGTATTAAAGCCCAACTGGCGCCCGCTTCGATGGTGTCTTCCCAGAGACACACTTCGGCTGTGGACATTCTTTCTCCTAAAAATGATGTGCGCGGATGAAACGTCAGAACAGCAATGCAGGGGGACCGCAGCAGACATCCATCGCGGTAAGCCGCAGGAGGACGCGCAGAGAGATTTTGCGTTCAGACCTGGCGCGGCGCTGCTCCGGCATATTGCGATGATGCCAGACCTTTTGAGATCCGTACAATCGAAAAAATCGATACCCGCGATATAACGCTTTCCGGGCTGTTTCGCTACAATCGAATTTCCCGTTACTGATCGAGGCCTTGTTCGCCTGCGTCCACGGTGTTGTGGCAATCGGACTATGTCTTGATCAAACGAATCCTGTCACTCATCCTCCTTGCCCTTTCAGCCGCCGCGGCGGGCTCCGCGGCCGATAAGCCCTCTTTTGTGGTCGGGTGGTCCGTTTACGTCGGATGGAATCCCTGGTATTACATGGCGAAGTCGGGAATCCTCAAGAAATGGGCCGACAAATATAACGTTTCGATTAAGGTTCAGCGGTTCGATTATGCGCCTTCGCTCGACGCTTTCGTCGCGAAGAACCTCGACGCCTGCGCGATGACCAATATGGAGGCGCTCGATATGCCCGCCGCCGCGGGAATCGACACCACCGCGATCATCACCGGCGATTATTCGAACGGCAACGACGCGCTGCTTGCGCGGAATAACTTAACGCTTCCGCAACTGCCCGGGAGGAAAGTTCTGCTGGTGCAGAAGACCGTTTCGGAATATCTCTATGAACGAGCGATGACGCTCAACGGGCTCGAAAGTCAGACCAAGCGCGTGAAGCTGGTCAATACTTCCGACTCCGATATCGCGACAGCGTTTATAAGTGACGCTTCTCAGGACGCGGTTGTTACGTGGAAGCCTATGGTCTCGCAGATCGCGAAGACCAAGGGCGTCAAGATGCTGTTCAACTCGTCGCAGATTCCCGGCGAAATTGTGGATCTGATGGTGGTTCGGACGGAAGTGCTGAATCGGCCGGATGGTTCAGGACAGCGATTCGCCAAAGCTCTCGCCGGCGCGTGGTACGAGACGACCAAACTAATGTCGGGCAAAGGGCCGGAAACAGATAAGGTGCTGCGCGAGATCGCTGCTGGATCGGAAGACTCGCTCGAGTCTTATAAGGAGCAGCTCAGCACCACGAACCTGTTTTTCACGGCGCAGTCGGCCGCGGCGTTCACGGCAAGCGGCGATTTTAAACAGAAGATGAACCTGGTTCGCCAGTTCTGCTTCGCGCACGGACTTCTGGGATCTTCGACGAAGTCGGTGGATGATGTCGCGATCAAGTATCCGGATGGGTCGGTTCAGGGCAAACCGGATCGCGTGCGTTTGCGGTATGAGTGCGCGTACATGCAGATGGCTCAGATGGGGAAGCTATGACGCTGTTCCGGGTGGACACCCAGATCAATCGCCCGACGGCCTGGATTCTGTCTTGGTTCCTGTTTGTCGCGGGGATTTCGCTTTACTTCTATACGTCACAAAAACGGCATCTGGAGAATCCCGAGGACAAGGTTGTGCCTGGGTTAACTCAATTGGGTCAAGGTATTTCCGATGCGTTTCTGAAATCGGATGCCGACGATCAGTCCGCCACAGGTGACGGTTTCTTCCACAGCATGCTGTGGACCGACACGGTTGCAAGTGGGAAACGGTTCCTTTGGGCGATGCTTCTGCTGATTCCCGCGGTTGTACTGGGGCTCCATATGGGAATGTTTCCAGTCGTCGGGCAGTTCTTTCTTCGGTTCATTCTGTTCTTCGACAAGATCATTGCTTTATCGGTGCTGCCGGTGTTGTTTATCGCGTTCGGGATCGATGAACTGGCGAAGATCATGCTGATCGTCATCGGCGTGACGCCGACGATCATTCTGGACTGCTTCAATCTGACGAAGAGCGTGCCGCAGGAACAGATCGTGAAGGGGTTCACGCTGGGCGCGAAGGATTTCGGGGTGACCTACCGGATCGTTCTGAAGCAGATCCTGCCGCGTGTGCTGAACAGTATTCGGCTGAACCTGAAGGCGGTCATGCTGTTCCTGTTTGCGGGCGAGATGATCGCCTCGCAGGACGGTCTGGCTTTCCGAATTGCCTTGCTGCGGCGACATATGGGAATGAACGTGATCATCCCGTATGTGTTGTGGGTGGCGTTGCTTCTGTTTCTGGTGGATCTGACGATGCGGGTAGCGAACCGGCGGTTGCATCCGTGGTTTCGAGAGGCGTGATGAGCGAGTTGATCGGAATTTGCGGCGTTGAGGTCGAATATCCCATTCATGGTCATGCGCCGAAGAAGGTGCTCAGTGGGATTAATGTGTCGATCCGGCAGGGTGAGCTTGTTACGGTTTGCGGAAAGACGGGCTGCGGCAAGTCTACGATGCTGCGGCTGATTCTGGGCGCGGAGAAGCCCACGCGCGGGCAGGTTTTGATCGATGGGCGAGAGCATGGCAGACCCGATCGTGACCGCGGATATGTGCCGCAGAAGTACTCTCTGTTTCCGGATCGTACGGTGCTCGACAACATCACGTTTGGTCCGACGATGGAGCGCTTCTGGCTCTTCGGGAAGCGGAAGAAAGAGCTTCGGGAAGAGGCGTTCGAATATCTGCGGATGACCGGACTGCACGAATCGGACGCGCATAAATACCCCGATCAGCTTTCGGGCGGCATGCAGCAGCGCGTGGCGATCGCGCAGGCGCTGATCATGCGGCCGAGGATTCTGCTGATGGACGAGGCATTCAGCGCGCTCGATCCGGCGACGCGTGGAGATATGCAGAAGCTGATCCGCGATTTGTGGGCGCGAGCGGGCACGACGATCCTGTTCGTCACGCACAACATTGCGGAGGCGATTTATCTGGGCAGCCGTGTGCTGGTCCTCGGGAAGGAGCAGCCGGAAGATGGCTCGCGCGTACTCCTCGACATCGAGGTGACGGACTCGAAACAGGACCGGCTGACCAAGCTAATTGAGAACGCCGTGATGTGCAATCAGCGCGAAATGGAAGTGCCGGCTTAGGCGCTCAGCTTGTAATTCTTGTGCGCGTTTTCCCACGCGAATTTGCGGAACATTTCCGGCGTGCTGTTTGCCTTTAAGACCTTCAGGGTTTCGCGCGCGACGCACTTGCCCGCCAGGCGGCTTGCGCCGGGGTTGTTTCCTTGCGAAATGCCTCCGCCACGGCCGTCGGTGCAGGAGCAGTCGCTGCCGAAGATCAGCTTGTCCTGATGGCGCTTGAGAAAACCCGGAGTGAAATCGGGATCGCGGGACAGCGCGTTGTTACCGGAGTTCGCGGAAAGGCAGCCGTACAGGTTGGGGTAGTCGCTCAGGAGCTTGTCGGTGATGCCGCCCGGTTTGATCTTTCCTGAGGGATAGGCGACTTCGTTGTTGTAGTCGGCGCTGATGTTGGCCCAGAAAGCGTCAGCGTGTCCGACGAATTTCGTCTTGGGATATGCCTTGAGCATCGCCTCGAAATTCTTGAACCCCGTGCTGAACGTGCCTTCGGTCGGCGTGTGCGGAACTTCCTGGAAGTGGATCAGGATGGGAACGTTCAGTTCAGCGGCGAGGGCGTACATGCGGCGGAGTTCCGGACCGGCGGCTTCGACGTGGAATTTGATCTCTCCGAAACCGTTCGCGCCGTTTTTGATGGCATTCGTCAGGAGTTCTTCGGCGTTGGGTTTGGTGATGTCGGCGCTGGCGAACCATCCGGTAAAGCGGCCAGGGTATTCCTTTTCGAGCGATTTCATCTGCTCGGCCGAGTTTTCGCGCGCCAGAGCGTTGGCGTTGGATACGCCGCAGCCATCGAGGTGCGCGATGTTGGCTGCGTTGTCGCGGCGGAGGTGGTGATGGCAGTCGACGACCTTCTCTCCGGCCCACGGCACATCTTTGGCGAGCGATGTTGGAGCCTGCGCGAAGACTTTGAGATCAGAGGCGAGCGCGCCGGCGGCGAGCAGAGAGAACTGACGTCGATTGAGTGTGGGCATAGCCGGTGACAGGGTATCACGTCCCTGCGCGATACTGGTTTTTTGGTCCCGCCACGTTTTCTCGGGAGACTGAGTCTCTGGCTCGCTTTCGCATCCGCGGTCACCATCCTGCTCAGCATCGCGGTTTCTCAGATACTACTGGCGCTTGCGATCGGGGTCCTGTTGCTGTCCGGGCTGCCGCTGCGATGGCCTCGTATCGCGATTCCGATCGGGTTGTTTCTGGTTTGGTCTCTAATCGCTCTGGCGTTTTCTCCTGACCCCGGGTACGGGCTTGCACAAGAGCGGAAGATCTTCGTGTACCTGACGATGCTGGTCGTGTATTCGACGATCCGCGGCATCAACGAGGCGCGATGGCTTGTGGGCGCGTGGATGATCGTGGGGACGGCAACGGCGGAGCGCGGTCTGGTTCAGTATGCCCACGATGTGGCCGGCGCGCGTGCAGCGGGCGTGGACTTTTACCACTTTTACGTTGCGGACCGTATTCGTGGGTTCATGAGCCACTGGATGACGTTTTCGGGCCAGGAGCTGTTTGTGCTTCTGCTAATTGTGGCTTGGCTGTTCTTCGGGCGTTTTGAACGGCGGTCGCTTTGGTTGTGGATCCCGTGCGCGTTGATTACGGGGCTGGCGTTGTTTCTGAGTCAGACGCGGAGCATCTGGATTGCCGGAGTCGTCGCGGGGTTTTATCTCTGCTGGTATTGGCGGCGATGGGCGGCGGTCGCGCTTCCCGTCGCACTGGCTCTGTTCGTCGCACTGGGCCCGGAGGCGGTTCGGGTGCGAGCCTGGTCGATCGTTCATCCGGAGACGGAGACGGATTCGAATTCTCACAGGATCATCTGCTGGCGCACGGGGTGGCAGATGATCAAGGCGCATCCGCTGGTGGGGGTGGGGCCGGACGAGATCCGGAAGGAGAGCGTGTTCTTCGCTTATCTACCGGCGGATATCAAGCAGCCTTTGCCGAGCGGGTATTACGGGCATCTGCATAATTTCTACATTCAGTACGCGGCGGAGCGCGGGCTTCCGGCGACGCTGCTGATTGTGGCGGCGCTGTTGCTGGCGATTCGTGATTTCCTGATGGCTCTGCGGAAGCTGCCGCCGGGGCGATCCGGTCAGCGATTTCTGCTGCATGCTTCGATTGCGGTGGTGATCGGGACTATGGTCGGGGGCATCTTCGAGTACAACCTCAACGACACTGAGGTGCTTACGATGTTTCTCGCGATTATGTGTTTGGGTTACCTGGCCGTTGAGCAGGCTCAGTCGCCGATCTTTTCGACCTCAACTAAGCAGCTATAGAAGGTTGGGCCGCCGCCTTTGTCGGTGAGGCGCTGAGAGGTGAGCATGTTCACCGAGTTGCCTCCAGGTGACAGCTTCGGCCAGCGAACTGACGGCGAGCAGACGACGCCTTCGGCTACCGTCGTGGCGACTTCGGCTCGGAGGACGCATTTTCCTCGGTCGTTGTAAACGAGCACGGCGTCGCCTGTCGCGATGCCTCGCAGGTTCGCTTCGACCGGATGGATTGTGAGGACTGACGTGTGGGCGTCGGTGTCTGGACGGTAGCCGAAGGTTGAGTTCATGCTGTCGTCGTTCTTCGGCGAGATGAGTTCGAGGGGATAACGTTGCGCCAGTCCGCGATCACCTGCTCGCGATTCGATGGGCGCATCGAAATCGAGTTCATCCGCTCGGAATTCACATTTGCCGGAAGGCGTTCCGAATCCGCCTTCAGCGAAGGGCGTGAAGGGATCGGGGATGTTCAGGCGGATGGAATGCTCGGCGTCGAGGCGTTCCAGCGTGATGCCCTTGACGAAGGGATGGTCGCTTTCGAGGAGCGTGCGGATCATGTCGTCGTCGGTGTCGCGGAAGCAGGGTTCTTCGAAGCCCATGCGGGCGGCGAGACGACGAAAGATTTCCTGATTCGACAGAGCTTCGCCCGGGGCTTCCAGCGCGGGGCGGGCGAGTTGCATGTGGAGGTGGCCGTAGGCGCGGTAGAGGTCGGTGTTTTCGAGGAAGGTGGTGGCGGGGAGGAGGATGTCAGCGAAGTCCGCGGTGTCGGTCCGGAACTGTTCGAGAACGACGGTGAAGAGATCTTCGCGCTTTAGACCTTTGCGGACTGCGTTCTGATCGGGCGCGATCGCGGCGGGGTTGGAGTTATAGACGACCATCGCCTTGACTGGCGGATTGTCGAGTTTCGTCAGGGCGTTGCCCAACTCCGCCATGTTCACCAGGCGCGCCTGGGGGCCGAGGTCGGGGCGTTCGAGTCCCGCCAGGTTGACGTGGAAGGCCTGGGATGTGGAGAGTTGCAGACCGCCTCCGACATCGCGCCATGCTCCGGTGATCGCGGGCAGGAGGCTGATGATGCGCACGGCCATGGCGCCGCGTTCGGAGCGCTGCACACCGTAGTTGAGGCGAATAGCGGCGGGGCGCGTGGTCGCATATTCGCGGGCGAGTTGGACGATGTCTTCGGCCGGGATGCCGGTGAGTTCGGCGGCTCGGCTCGGCGTCCATTCGCGGACGCGTTCCCTCAGATCGTCGAAACCGAGGGCGTAGCGATCGACGTAGTCGCGGTCTTCGAGCGATTCAGCCGTGATGACATGCATCATCGCGAGCGCGAGGGCGGCGTCGGTTCCGGGGCGAATGGCGTAGTGGCGATCGGAGAGTTTGCCGGTGCGGTTCTGATGCGGGTCGATGGTGTAGAAGCGCGCTCCGTTGCGGCGCGCTTCGACGATGAAGGGCCAGAGATGGACGTTCGTGCCGAGGATGTTGGCTCCCCAGGCGATGATCAGCTTCGCGTGGCGGAACTGCTCGGGCTCGATGTTGTAGCGGATCCCGAGCGCTTCGGTAAGGCCCACCGTTCCGGCGGAGGAACAGATGGTTCGGTCGAGCCGCGAAGCGCCGAGGCGGTGAAAGAAGCGGCGGTCCATGCCTCCGAAATTCAGATAGCCCATGTTGCCGGCGTAGCTGTAGGGCAGGATCGATTCAGGGCCGAATTCGCGCGCGGCGGCTTTCAGGCGCGACGCGATTTCGTCGAGGGCTTCGTCCCAGGAGATGCGCGTGAACTGGCCGGATCCTTTGGGGCCGGAGCGGCGCTGCGGGTAGACGAGGCGGTCGGGCGAGTATTCGCGTTCGAGATAGCGCGCGACTTTGCCGCAGAGAAACCCGCGCGTGACCGGATGCGCGGGATTGCCGCGCAGACGCGAGCCGCGGCCTTGTTCGTCGATATCAATAAGCAGGGAGCAGGCGTCGGGACAATCGAGCGCGCAGACTGAATGGCGGGTTTGAACGGCCATGTTCGATTTTAACGGTTCGGGCGGGTTCGTGAAGGAAGTTCATCCATTGCACGAAGGCCCGGCGGTTGTGATTCTTCAGCGCTTCGAGGCCTTGCTTCGCGGCGCGGCGGCTGCCGAGGAGTTTCAGGCCTTTGCGCGCGATGTCTTCGGCGTCGTCGACTTCGGCTTTCCATGAGGACGGCGCCCAATCGATGGCGTGCGAGACGACGCTGGGGACGCCTTCGGCCACTCCGTCGGCGGTGACCACATTAAAGCTTTCGGTGTAGCTGGGCTGGAGGAGGAGGTGCATGTGGCGGACCGTCTGGCGGAACTGCGGCCAGGTCTGCCAGCCGTTCTCGACGAGTTTGACGTGCGCGAGGCCGTTCATCATCTGGCGGACGGCGTCGAGGACAGGGCCCGCGCCTTCGTTGCGGCCGGATGAGATCCAGAATTCGAGGTCGGCGGCGCGGCGGTTGGCGATTTCGAGCGCGGCTCCGGCCGCAGTGAGGAGGTTTTTGAGGGCGCGAGTGGCTCCGAATGCTCCGATGCGGAGGGTTCCGCAGGTATACGGTTCGCGCGGCGTGTACAGTTGATCGAGGTGATACATGTTCGGCAGGCAGAGGCAAGAAGTTGCGTAGGCGGCTTCGACCCAGCGGGCGAGGCGCTCGCAGTTAGCGGCGATGCGGAAGTTCCAGGTGGCGCGGCTGAGTTCGAGGCCTTCGCGGACGAGGCGCAGGGCGTTCGGGTCGGCCTGGAGAAAGCCGAGATTCGAATGGCAGTTGATGGCGAACCGCGTGTTGGGGAACTCGGCGCAGAGCTGCGCGAGGTCCTGCGTGGCGATCCATGGGGCGGAGACGACGATGTGGGTCGGGGCGCCGGTTTGAGGAGACGAGCGAAGGCGGGCGCGCAGGTCGGGCGCGCTGATGATGGGCCAGATGTCGGCGTTGACTCCCGCGCCGCGCATGGTTTTGACTGCGTTGAGGGCCGTGACGCCGAGGCCGATGTGACTCACCGCGCGATTGGCGGCGAAGTTTTTGTATGCCAGAACGAGGTTCATCCTGGTTGGAAGGTAACGGGCTTGCGGACAGAAGCGGCGGGGTCGGTGGTGGAAGCGATTGATGGGCGGGGAAATAGAGGTTTCAGATTTCCGTGACTTACCTGAGGGGAAGAATTCTGGCTCGCGGCGGACCGGACCAATCGAGGCTAACAATCGCGCCTCTGACAAGATCGCTTTCACAATCCTGAAGCGCCTGAAGCAGCGCATGACCGCGAACTTCCGGTACCAGAGGTTCGCCTCGAAGAAGGATGACGCTTGGGCCGGATTCCCGCGTATAAGCGAGTATCTGCGGGAAATCGAGATCGTTGGTGAGCACTACGTAGCCTCCCTTCCGGGCGAATGCGCAAATCTCGCTATCGGTCGCCGCTGGCGGGCCCGCCGTAGCCCAATGGAGCGCGTAATGGCCAGCGTCTACTAACGACTGAACCCACCTCGGAGTGAGGTTCATGTCGACGAGCACCCTCATTTAGCTCGCGAGAGGAAATTCCCGTCCCTGCGCCAGGTTCGCGGCGTAAGCGAGGGCTTCCCGAATATCCTGCTCTTCCAGGTACGGAAAATCAGCGAGCAGATTTTCGATGGACCGACCGCTTGCGAGCGCCTCGACGATCATGCCGACGGTCACGCGCATGCCTCTGATACACGGCTTGCCGCCCATCACTTCGGGGTTCGTGGAGATGCGGCTGAACTGCACAGTGGCAGCATAGCATTGAAGTCTCACGTTCGCGGCTGTTATCCGTCGTCTAACGCGGATGTGCGGCAACAAATGAACGGGCCTAACCGCGGATTTCGATCTCACGGGCGCGCACTTCGGGCGTGACTTGTTTCGTGCGGTTGGTTCTCGAGAGTTAAACGCGGGTTATGCGGCCTGATTTCGCGCGTTTCGGAGCGCGTGCAGGACGCTTTCGCGGCCTGGCTTGGGGGCCGGAGCGGGCTGCGACGACGCGCTTGTGTTCGGCGTACAAAACGAACTCGGGTTCTCGCGGCGGATGTCGGCGCAGAGTTTCTGGTCGGCGAGCGCCATCAGGTTTTCGAGATCGGCGAGGGTGATGCGCTTGCGCGCGGGTTCGGGTTCGGCCTGGGTTTCGGGTTCATCGGCGGTGGCGAGTTCGACGGTTCGGATGACTTTGGCGGTGTCGGCGAGGCCGGCGGGTTCGGTTTCTCCGAGTTCGAGACGGATGCGGCGTTCGGTCTGAAGCCGGCGGAGTTCGGCCATGGAGCGTCGCAGAACGCTGTGGGCGGTGGCGCGGGCTCGGTCGATGGAGCGTTGTTTGCGGTCGAGTTTGTCCTCGTCGAAGTTTTCATCTTCGAGGGTGCGGGTGGCGAGGGTGGCTTCGACGAGACGGCACCGGCGCAGACGCCACTGAGCGCCCATGATTTCCTCGACGAAGACCTGTTCAAGCAGACCGTGGGGGTCGAGTTCGCCCATGAGTCTGTCCCAGAGCTGGAAGTGTTCATTGCGTTCGTCGGGAAGGACGAAGTCCTCTTTGGCGTAGAGGCCGTGTTGGAGGGCGTTTTGGGATGAGGTGGCTTTGCCTTCTTCGGTGCGTGGGCCGGTTGCGCCGGTTGGTGTGGTCTGGTTCAGTTCGGTTTGGGACATGAGTATTCGGTCTCCTCGTGGGTAGGGTATGCGGCGTCGCGTCAAGGGTGGCCTGTATGTTGCTGATTTGATTAGCAGAAATTTTGGGAAACGCGAAGGGCGCAATCTTGTGTTACAAGTGTTACCAGATGGATACAACGGTACGGAATCTGGATGAACAGGCTTACCGGGCGCTAAGAGCCCGGGCAGTGCTGGAAGGCCGTACTACTGGTGAGTTGATCAGCGAGGCGATCCGCAGCTATCTCGGCAGTCACCCCGTTAAGCGCGGAACAACAAGCTTGCGTGCGCTCCGACCGGAGCCGTTTCCGGAGGGGAATGAACGCCTCAGTTCCGAGATTGACGAGATCGTTTACGGCGCGCGGCGGTGATCGTTCTCGATTCAAGTTTTGTCGTTGGCTTCTACAACGAGCGCGACGCACATCATAAAACGGCCTGCGCGCTGATGGAGCGATTTCTGGCAGGGGAATGGGGCCGAGGGTTGCTGCTGGAATACGTTTTCCTGGAAGTCGCCACGGTCCTGCTCGTACGACGGGAGATCGGGGTGGCGGCTCGGGTGTGTGAGTTGCTGCTCGACGCCGATGAGCTGGATTTCGTTCCCTGTTCCGATCTCTTCTCGGATGCGTTTCAGATATTCCGGCGCCAAGGGAGCACGCGACTGAGTTTTGCCGATGCGGCGATCGCGCACGTTGCGCGGGAGCGCGCCGGCGGCTTACTGCTCAGCTTCGACGAAGAGCTTGGGAAGGCGCCGGGAGTGAGGAGAGCGACATAAGCCAAGGCGTACCCACTTCTTTGCCGGGTTAGCGAAGGGCAGCGGCTCAACGGCAGCAAGATCGCACGCAACTACGTCTTCGAACCAAAGAGGCTCGAAGCCATACCTCGAATTTCTGTTAACTCCGCAGCAGCGTCAGCGCCCGATGATTCGAGACTGACCCGGCGTTCGACGTATCGAACATAGCGTGACATCAAGGGGTTATTGAGAGCCGGGTGTCGGCGCGTGAATCGTCGGCAATCGACGCTATGGCAGGAGTTCGATCTGCCAGCATTCCCACCTGCGGTCGCTTCTCGCATCGGTCTTCACGATGCAGTTCGAATTAACGAATGGATGGTCCTGGTCGTTAGGCTCAGATGCGTCTCGAATGCCGCAATCGTTATTCACCGCATTTATACAGCAAGCACGGCGACGTCACGGCCAGAGGCATTGACAAGCCGAGTTATGTCATCTGAGTCGCGCGTGAGGATTATGGCTTTGTGGCGAAGGGCCGTTGTTACCACGACAGCGTCAATAACGTCCGCAGTTCTGGTTAAGCCCAGCAGCCGTCCGGCTTGGTAGGCCTCACTCTCGACAAGTGGAACGACCTGGCAGCCCGTCAGGAAGCGCCTGAGTTGAGCCTGTCGCGGGGACCGGCTGACCTGGGCGACCACAGGCGCGGGAACCAGAGGGATAACGCCCAGTTCCAAACGCGCCTTATGCTCCGCCCAAGTCCTGCGGTCGTTCTTGTCGGCGGCTATCAGAATGCCCGCATCGTAGACTACGGCGCTCACGCCGAACGCCGGACCGGTCGTGACGCTCGGAGCTGCGTCCGCACGGCGCGACGAGCTTCGTTCATTTCTTCCGCGCTGAAGGCCCCGTGCTGCCGCTCCCAGAGGGCGACAGCAGCCAAACCCGCCTGCCGCCGTAAGGCTTCGCGCGCCGCGCTAGTCATCCATGCCGAGACGCTTACGCCTTCGCGTTCGGCTGCCGCAAGAACACGTTCGTGAATGGTCGGGTCTATTGTGATCGCAAGTTTCGGCGATGGGTTTCCGCGCGGCATACTAAGTATCCTACTACGGTAGGATACCGCGTTATTCGTGCCGCAGGATCGCATGCGGCGAGAGCCTTGATGCGCGGCGGGCGGGGCGGAAGACCGCGGCGGCTAACACCAGGATCACGCCAACGCAGGCTTCGAGGAATGTCGCGGGGTCGAAGGGTTTGACGTTGAATAGCAGGTTTCCGAGCCACCCTTGCGCGTAGAACGCGAGCGCCAGGCCTATCGCGAGGCCTGCAGCGCCGGATTTTAGTCCGTAAGTGAGAAATTGGCTGAGAATCTGCGCGGGGCGGGCTCCTAAGGCCATGCGGACCGCGATCTCTCCCGCGCGCTCTCCCACTACCTGTGAAACGACGCCGTGCAGACCGATGGCCGCGAGCAGGATGCAGAGGCAAGCGAAGACGCAGACGAGCGTTGCTACGGTGCGGCGGATTCCGAGCGATTCGCCAATGCGCTCATCCATCGTCTGAACGTCATAGACCGGCGAAGAGGGGCTCGCCGCGCGCACGGCGGCACGGATAATGGGCGCGCCGGGTCCCTGCGTGCGCACGATGGCCGCGAAGGAGGAAGAACTCTGCTGGGCGATCGGGTAGTAGACGGTTGCGCGCGACTCCTCTTCAAGAGTCGAGGAACGCACATCCGGGACGATACCGATAATACGGGCCTTCCAGTACATGCCGATCTCGTGTCCGATTGGATCTTCGCCGGGAAAGAAGCGGCGGGCGAATTTCGCGTCGATCAGGCAGACGCGGGGCGCGGTGCCGGTGTCGGCCGGGGAAATGTTGCGTCCGCGCAGGATCGGGATGCGCAAGGCGTCGAAATAGCCGGGCGAGACGAAGTAGGCTTCGCCGTGCCAGGCGAGGCCGCTGGCGGGTTGACGTCTGCCGACGATATTGAACGAACTCGTGAGACCACCGCCGGTGAATGGGATTGGGTAGGCGATGGCGCTCGCTTCAACTCCGGGAGAGGAACGCAGCTTCTGCTCGACTCGGGCGACGAAACCTGGATCGCCCGGCGGGATCAGGAAGAATGCGGTGGTGAGGCGGGACGGATCGAAGCCCGGCTGAATGCGCTCGAGGGTCCAGAGGCTGCGGAGCAGGAGCCCGGTGGAGATTAGAAGGACAAGCGCGGCGGCGATCTGGGCGGCGATGAAGAGGTCCTGAAAACGGTGACGGCCCGCGCGTGAGAGCGCGGTGGTCTGACTGCCGCGTGCAAGCTGGATGGCGGGCGCGAGACCGAAGGCGAAGCCGCAGACCAGGGAGATCGCGATGGCGTAGAGGACGAGGCGCAGGTCGAGCGAGGCGAGTTCGAGGATGGGTTTGCCCGGAAGGGTGAGGCGTCCGATGAACGACAGGGCTGCTGCGCCGAGAGCGATGCCGAAGATGCCGCCGAGCGCTCCGAGCATTGTGCTTTCGACGGCGAGTTGGCGCAGGATCTGGACGCGGGTGGCGCCGAGCGAGAGGCGGATGGCGATTTCGCGACGGCGTCCGGCGGTGCGGGAGAGCAGGAGAACGGCGATGTTCGCGCAGGCGGTGAGGAGGACGGCGAGAGCGGCGGCCCAAAGGAGCCAGAGAGGACGGCGAAGGTCTCCAGCAACATAGCGGGAGAAGGGCTCGAGATCGACGAAGTAGCCGTAGTCGGCCAGTTCCTTGCCGTCGGGCGCGGACTTGAGGGCGGCGACGTGGCGGTTGACGCGGTCCTGCGCTCGCTCGATGCTGACCGAGTCTTTCAGGCGCGCGACGAGCGTGAGGTTCATGTTGTAGCCACGCTGGCGGAGGCGGCCGGGGGCGAGGCGGAGGGAACTCCACGCGTCAGCGTTGGCGGGAAAGCGGAAGGTTGGGCTGGCGACGCCGACGATTCGGTAGGGGACACGGTCGAGGAGAACAGTGCGGTTGACGATGTTGGGATCGGCGCCGAACTGCGATTTCCAAAGCAGGTATGAGAGGACGAGGGAATTGTTATCGTCTGCGTTGAAGAAGCGGCCGAGGTGGGGGCGTTCGTGAAAGACGGTGAAGAATTCGGGGGTGACGGCGCGGCCTCGGAGGCGGCTGGCATTGTTTCCTGCCTGGCCTCCCGATTCGTAGGTCCAGGCGCGGCCTTCCATGGCGGCGAGACTCTGGAAGGCGTCGTTCATGGCGTGGAGTTCGCGAAATTCGACGCCGGAGGTTTCTGCGTGCAGGAGTTTGATCTTCTCCATGCGGACGGAGGCGACGACCACGTTGTCCGAATCCTGCAGCCCGAGGGGCTTCAGCAGAGCGGCGCGGAGGACGCCGACGATGGCGGTGTTGGCGCCGACGCCAAGGCCGGCGATGAGGATAGCCGTGAGAGTGAGGCCGGGGCGCTTGCGGAGGACGCGAGCGGCGAAGCGGACATCGCGGAGGAGGGTGGAGAGCCAGGTGAGGGGCCACTCGTCGGAACTGTCTTCGACGGCGCTGGATTCGTTGCCGAACTGACGGCGCGCGGCTGCGGCGGCGTCGCGGGGCGACATGCCCTCGCGGAGGAGTTGATCCTCGATCATCTGGCGGTGAGCTTCGATTTCGGCTCTTAGCTGGGCGCGTCGGGATCTCACATCGCCTCCATGACGCGCATGATTCCGGCGATGGTGACGCCGAATTCGGCTTGTTCGTTTTCGAGCTGTTTGCGGCCGGATGGGGTGATTGTGTAGAGGCGGACGCGGCGGCCGGTTTCGGATTCGCCC
Organism: Bryobacteraceae bacterium; assembly: GCA_035262625.1. Lineage (GTDB taxonomy): Bacteria > Acidobacteriota > Terriglobia > Bryobacterales > Bryobacteraceae > BOG-234. The sequence goes on along the minus strand of DATFSM010000150.1, from coordinate 56,352 downwards.
CATTCGGCCCTGACCCATTTGGCGTTCAGGAGGCGCTGAAGGGCGGGATAGAGGGAGCCTTCGCCTACGCGGAGGGCGTCGGATGAGACGCGCTGGATGTACTGGGCTATGCCATATCCGTGGTTGGACGCTCGGGTAAGCGTCTTGAGGATGAGCATGTCGAGCGTGCCGGGGAGGAGTTCACGAGCCATGGCTATCGATACATTGTTTATCGATGCATCGATAGAGTCAATGGGTTATGCAGGCTGCCAGCGCATGGGCCGAATCTCGATTGAGCCCTGGTGGCCCTGGCACTCGGTCGGGATTTTGGCCGCCCATGCGACGGCCTCGTCGAGGTCCTTGCATTCGAGGATGTAGTAGCCGGCGAGCTGCTCTTTGGTTTCGGCGAAGGGTCCGTCAAAGACCAACGGTTTGCCGTCCTGAATGCGAACGGTGGTGGCGGCGCTGGTGGGCGCGAGCGGTTCGGCTCCAATCAAAACGCCCTTTTGCGCCGCCTCTTCCATCACTCTGCGATGGCCGTCCCGAATCCGCTCCTCCTCCGCCGGCGCGAGGCCGTCCGGCGCTTCGACGGAGTAGATCAACATCATGTATCGCATCGTGACTAGGCAGGATACCCTGGGCTGGCCATCACCTCCCGCATTTGGTTCGCGTGACGTTCGGTGTGCGCGGCGGCGGCGAGAATCCACTGATAGCCGTCCATGAATGAATATGCGTTGTTGGTCACGAATCTCAGCGGCGGCGCCTCGATCGCATGACGGCGGAGGTCGGCGGTCGAGATGAGCCGCTCGTTCAGGGCCGCATAGTTCTTCTCAAGCCTCTCAAGCAGCTCGCGGGGACAGATTTCAGCGGCGGGATTCAGAAATTCCGGCGCGGTTGCTCTCGTCAGGCGGGCGGGAAACTGATTGATCACAATCGCGTCAACGATCTCGCAATCGACGCCGTCGGGCGGCGCGGGCGCGTTGGCGAGCTGGTCCATAACCGGTCCGAGCACGCGCTCCAGAACAATCACGATGTGGTCCAGGTTTTGGGCAATCGACCAGCGGTCGGGAGAGGGCTTGAAATTCCACTGAGAGTCGGATAGGCCGCGCGTGGCGCAGATTACCGTTTCCTGTGTTCGTTGCAGGAATGATCTTGCCTGATCGAGTTCCCGTTGCGAGAGAGCCATTGGCTCGGGGGCGACTGCTGACTGCATTTCGTTTTGCTCCTTCGACAGAACGACGTTCGAGCCTGACGAAATTCGACAGTGGCTGGCAAAAATGTTACTGGAGCTGAAGGCTTTTCAGCATCGCCTCGTAGATCGGCTGGAAACGCGCAAACTCCGATTGCGGCGCCACGAAGACCATGAAGATCGCGGAGCCGTCGCTGCGAGCGACCGCAACAAGCCAGTCTCGTTCGAGTTGCGCCTGACCGTTGGCGCCGGGGATTGGTGATGCAGAGCGGAACATGACGGAGCGGCCCTGCGTGCCGGCCACACTGATCGGCTGCGGACTGCCGAGCGGTTCCAACCCGTTGTTCTTTTGCATGTCCTCCACCAACTGGCTCGTGAGCGCGTCGATGCTGACGCGCTGGCCCTGGGGCGTCTGAAGGCCGTTCAGCAGTACGCCATAACCGACACCGTGATTCGTGACGCCCTCCTGGGGAGCAATGGTAACGAACTCCCCCTTTTTGTGCGGCACTGTGACTTCCCAATTCTCAGGACGCTGAATCGTTACAGGACCCAGGTTGACTGCGACCATTTGCTGGTTGGGGAGGGCGGTTATGGGCGAAGTTGCTGAGCCAGGGGACGACTGTGCCGCCAGAGACTCGGACGCGGCGCCCGCTGCTCCAGCGGGCCGAGTGTGGCCGGTCGGCGAATTGAAGGTCGCGCCGTTTTGTTTGTTGAGCGCGACCCACTGGCCGGATTTCGCGCCCTGGGCGATCTCCTGAGCGGTGTAAGCCTTGACTCCCGTGGCGTGCTGGCGGAGGGTCTGGAAATCAGGACTATCGGCGACGTAATTCTCCTGCGGCCACTCGCTGATCTCCTTTTCGATGGCGTGCTCCCGGTTCCCGGGGTTGGGGTGATCGCTGAAAAACTGGGGAGGCGCCTGTCCACCCTGCGTCTCGAGAGTCTTGAAGAAATCCGCCATAGCCTGCGGGTTGTAGCCGGCTTTATAGAGGATCACGGCGCCGACTGCGTCGGCCTGCGATTCATCGGTGCGCGAGTACTTCATCATGAGGCCCTGGGCGCCCATCTGAATGCCCATTTGTCCAAGCTGCCCGACCATGCCTCCCGCGGCGCCGCCTACCGTGCCGCCGAGGACGGCCCCTGCGATTCCGGCGAGCAGATTGGTGGTCTCGGCCTTCCCGGCCTGCTTCGCGGAATGCTGCATATACACGTGTGACATTTCGTGAGCCATCACGCCGGCGAGCTGCGATTCGTTGGCGGCGGCAGTGATCGTCCCGATATTGACGAACATAGGACCACCCGGCAGAGCAAAGGCGTTGATGTCTTTCTGCGCAACCACGTGAAATTCAAAGGGCCAGGAGGACTGAGGCGGGATGGTGGACACCAGCTTCTCTCCCAAACGCCGGATGTATTGCGTCTCCGGGCTGTTGTCCGGCAGCACCGGCATCTGCTGATAGACCTGAGCGGCGGCCTGCATCCCCAGAGCGTGCTGGTTTTCACGCGACATGGAAGGCTTTCCCGGGTCGGGAAACGCAGGAGCGGCTGATTGCGCATAGGCCTGCGGCGCGAGCGATGACACGAGCAGGCACGGCAAAAGTCCGAAAAGTTTACGATTCATCCGGCACACCCCCAAGCGGAGACAAAGCGTCGTACTCGATCGGCGTTATTTGATGTCCGGGAATCGCCAGCGCGTTTGAAAATTTCGATGCCGCCTATTTGGCGGCGGAACTACCCATGACCACGGTAAGGCCGGGCGGGCTTACGGTAAAGCGGTCGATGCCGTACCGAAGACCGAACCACTCGTTGACGCGGGCGTCGGGGAAGGCGGGGCGAAGGTAGTCGTCAATGAGGAAGTCGAGCATGCGGCCCTGGATGGCCATGCCGGAGACCTCGACGCTCTCGACGTCCACGCGCGCCTTGCCGTTGCGGGATTCGAAGCGCGCGGTGACCACGACCGGCCGCTCGCCGGAGAGGAGGTTGCGGGCGATCCAGCCGGGCTGTTCGCCACTGATTTCATGGTGGAGCGTGACGAAATCGATGCGGGCGTAGCCGGTCGCGCGGCCGTCGCCCAAGTCAACGCGCAGGCCGGTAACGCTGCGCGGCGCGCGGGCTTTGGCTTCATCGCGCATCCAGGCGTTTACCTCATCTTTGGAGAAGTGGATTCTGGATCCGCGGCCGGGCGTCCCGAATTCGATGGCGTTGAGTTTTTTCGTGGCGGTGGCGGAGTCGCCGGAGCTTCCGGTCAGGACACCGGCGGCAGCGAGTGCGACCGTCAAAGCAAAATGGAATTTGCGCGCCACTTCTGCCCCCATTGTCGTCCGAAAGGCGTTGGAGCGGGATTTTCCGGCGATTGCCCGGATACAAACCGCATGCGCGGAGGCGGCGCAGTGGCCGGTGGGCGACTATTCACCATTCCGGATGCTGCTGGCGCTGGTGGGCGGCGAGCCCGCCGGATTCCTCGCGTGGCGGCAGGTGGACGAGGCAGAGGCGGAGATTCTGAATCTCGCGGTACACCCGGAATGGCGGAGGCGCGGGGTGGGATCGGCGCTGCTGGAAGCGGTCCGCGAAGCGGCGTCGGGGGATATTTTTCTCGAAGTGGCGGAAAACAATGTGGGGGGCATCGCTCTCTATGAAAGCAGGGGATGGAGGAGGGTGGCGCTACGTCGCGGGTACTATGAAAACGGGCGGATTAACGCGGTTGTGATGAAGAAAAGTTCATGCTAAAGTCCTGGGTAGACGGGCCCGAATTCGCCCGCACTTCAAATGAGAAGTGAAGCTACCCACCCGGTCGCGATCACTGGTTCCATGTGGCCGGGCGAGGCAACTCCACTCAAGGAGAAATGCCCATAATGGATCGGAACACCCAAGAAGAGATCAAAGCGCACCTGATGCAGACGAACGAGCGTTTCCGCGATCTCTACAGCCAGCATCACGAATATGATCAGCTGGTTGAGAACCTCGAACAGAAGCATGTCCTTACGGCCGAGGAAGAGGTGGAAGAACACCGTCTGAAAAAACTCAAACTTCATCTGAAAGACCAGATGGAAACGATCGTGAGCGAGTATCGTCTTCAGCACGCTTCGAGCTGAAGAGATTTCGGGTGCGCTTTTTTGGGAGTAGAGGAGCCCGGCGGGTTTGAGCCCGCCGGGTTTTTCGTTTGTATGGACGATGTCTTTGCCGACGATTCCGAGCCGGTTCGAATTCCTGTCACTGACGTTCTGGACCTGCACAGCGTGCCTCCGCGCGATGCGAAGGCCGTGGTGGAGGAGTATCTGGTCGAGGCGCGGCGGCTGGGGCTGAGCGCGCTGCGGATCATTCACGGGCGCGGCATCGGGGTGCAGCGCGAGATGGTGCGGAAGATTCTGGCGCGGACCGAGTTCGTGGAATCGTTCAGCGATGCGCCCGGCGAGGCCGGCGGATGGGGCGCTACTTTAGTGACTCTTAAAGGACCGGTGACTCTTAAGGCGCGGCGCAGGTGAAGCTGGCCGCCTCGTCCGTGCTGCCCGAGCCTTTCCATTTCGCGACTTGCGGAAAGGGACAAATCGGACGCGTCCGCAATATCCCACCCTTTTCGCCGTATTTTGTCGCCAGAACTTCGGCGGGCGCGCTCCCCTGCTCTACCCAGGCTTCCAGCGCCTTATCGAGCGTGCGCTTCGAGAGCGGATTGGGACCCGCGCCGCCGCCGCAGTGTTCCATGCCCGGAATCATGTAAAGACGGAGGAAGGTATCGGTCTGGGCAGCGGTCATTTTCTTCTGGACGCTGCGGTAGTAATCGATGGCATTGGTGGGGGAGATCGCGGCGTCGGCCCAGCCGTGGTACATGATCAGCTTCCCGCCGCGTTTGGCGAAGGTGCCGAGATCGGGGTCGTTGGAGTTGAGCATCTTCGCGCCTTTTTCGTCAGAGGCTTTGGTGTCGCGGTCGGGGTCGAAAGACTGGAAGCGCCAGTTGGGATCGCTGTAAACGATGTTCTGGAAATACTGGGTACCGAACGCATACATCAGGCTGTCCTTCGGAGTCTTGCCGGTGATCCAGGGTTCCCATCCGCCTTGTTCCGCTTCACCGCCGGGTGAGAGTCCGGGGAAGAGTTGCTGACCTTTGGAGCTCTTGAGTCCTCCGTAAACAGCGTTGAGCGCGCTCAGCTGCGGCTGCGTGAGGCAGGCGTCGGTCTCCGCTCCTTTGCATTTGAGGACGAGGTATCGAAATGGCAGGCAAGCGGATTTTCGATGACGCCATCCTTCACTCCGTCCGCCGCATCGCATTGCGCGAGTGCGGCGGCCTCAATGGCGGGGAGCTTCGCCGAAGAAATGTAGCTTTGCGGTTCGGCCAGGGTGGCGCGCATTCCGCTCGCGGCTCCGGCGAGCAGGTGCGACCAGTAATTCGCTGGCGCGCCCGCGATGATGCCGTCGTAATCGGCGGGGAAGCGCTGGGCTTCCATCAGCGCCTGGCGGCCACCGTTGGAGCAGGAATCAAAATACGAGCGTTTCGGGGCGTCGCCATAGAAGCTCTGGATGATGGATTTCGCGTTGATCGCGGTTTCGTGAATGGCGCGATAGCCGAAGTCGGCGACTTTTTCGGGATGGTGCAGCGCCCATTCGGCGTTGGGGGAACTGTGCGTTTCCTGGTGGCCGGTGTCGGTGGATGCGGTGGCGTAGCCGTTCCGAACCGAATCGGCCAGACCTGCGTATGAAATGATTCCGGCGAAGCCTCCGTTGCCGACGCCCTGAAACTTGCCGTTCCAGTTGGCGGGCAGCCAGACCTCGAATCGGATATCGGAATCAGAAGTTGGAGCAATTGAGCCCGTGACGCGGCAGAAGGCGGGGAGACGGTCGATGGGCTTCGCGTTAGCGAGGGGAGGAGTGAAGGAGCCGGGTTCGCGGGCTTCGGCGAGAGTGATGGTGGTGTGCGGGAGAGCCAGCGATTTGAGACTTTCGCAAGTCGCGCCGGAGAGCGTGGCGACTGCGGCAAGCGCCAGGAGAGCTTGTTTCATCAGCAAACCATCGTATCTGAGATTCGGCGGCCTACATGGAATCCGGCGCGGGCCGGTCATGACGCCGCGGGATGTTCGGAAGCGAACACCTCATTCCCAGGCGCGAACAGGCGAGGCGCGAGTTTCGCTTTGTAACCTGCTAACCGACAAAGACTTACCACAGTCTAACGATTGGCGTGACGGCTGCACTTGCCGCTTTGCAGCGTTATTGTGAACTTATGGATGTTCAACGTACAGGTGTAAAAAAGCGCAAGATGATCCGGTGGACGGTGATGGCCGTGATTGTCTTAGGCGCCGCCGGCGGCATCAGCTACGGTGTTTACCACCTGGAACCAGCCCTCCCTACCGTCGAAGCGGGTACCGTATATCCCGATACCGTCAAGCGTGGCCCGATGCTCCGCCAGGTGCACGGTCTCGGATCTCTGGTACCGGAAGAGGTGGTCTGGATTTCGGCCGTCACGGACGGGCGCGTCGAGAAGATCAACATTCTTCCGGGCAGCATCGTCAAGCCGGATACCGTAATCATGGAACTCTCGAATCCGACGCTGACCCAGGCGATGGTCGGGGCGGAATACGATCTCAAGCAGGCGGAGGCGAATCTGGCCGACCTGAACGTCACTCTGCAGAGTACGACCTTCGATAAGCAGGCGGCCGCGGCGCAGGTGACTGCGGATTACAACGACGCGAAGCTCGCGGCGGACCGGGACCAGCAGTTGGCGAAGCTCGGGCTGATTCCGGATCTCGATGTGAAGCTCTCGCAGAACAAGGCGCAGCAACTTGATTACCGGAATGATCTGGAGAAGAAGCGGCTGGGGATTATTCAGCAATCCGTGGAGGCGCAGCTCGCGGCGCAGCGGGTGAAGATCGAGTCACTCAAGGCTGTTTACGAACTGAAGAAGCAGCAGGTGGATGATCTCCACGTGCGCGCAGGCGTAACGGGCGTGCTGCAGCAGTTGGGCGGAGCGACATCGGCGGCGGGCACGGCGCCGCCGCTTGAAGCCGGTCAGAACGTCACGGCGGGAAGCATCCTCGCCAAGGTCGCGCAGCAGGACAAGCTGAAGGCGCAGGTCAAGATCACCGAAACGGAAGCGAAGGATGTGGCGGTGGGACAGCCCGCTGAGATCGATACGCGGAACGGCATTATTCCGGGGCATGTGACCCGCGTCGATCCCGCGGCTGTTAACGGAACCGTTCTGGTGGACGTGAAGCTCGATGGCGCGCTGCCCGCGGGCGCTCGTCCCGACCTGAGCGTGGATGGCACGATCGATATCGAGCGGCTTGCCGATGTGGTTTACGTCGGACGGCCAACGGTGGGTCAGCCGCACAGCACGGTGACGATGTTCCGCTACGACCCGGACGGAAAAACGGCGACGCGCGTGACAGTCAAGCTGGGTGTTGCGTCTGTAAACACAATCGAGATTCTCGATGGGCTTAAGGTTGGGGACAAGGTCATCCTCTCTGACATGAGCGCCCAGGATTCGCACGATCGGATCCGGCTGAATTAGACATTTACTAAGGAGATTTTCATGGAGTCAACGAACGGTCACGAGTCGCTGATCAAACTGGACGGCGTCACGAAGGTATTCGTAACAGACGAGGTCGAGACGCACGCGCTGGCCGGTATCCATCTGGATATTAAACGCGGCGAATACGTTTCCATCGCCGGACCGTCCGGGTGCGGGAAGTCGACGCTGCTCGCGATCCTCGGATTGCTCGATACGCCGAGCGACGGAGCTTATACGCTCAACCGGCAGCCAGTGGCGAACCTGAAAATGCAGGAGCGCGCGCGCATTCGCAACCGCGAGATCGGGTTCATCTTCCAGGCGTTCAACCTGATCGGCGATCTCAACGTTTATGAGAACGTCGAGCTGCCGCTGACGTATCGCGGGATGCCGTCTTCGGAGCGCAAAAAGGCCGTTATGGAGGCGCTCGAAAAGGTGGGGATGTCGCACCGCGTGAAGCACTATCCTTCGCAGCTTTCGGGCGGTCAGCAACAGCGCGTCGCGGTGGCGCGAGCTTTGGCGGGAAGCCCCTCTGTTCTGCTCGCCGACGAGCCCACGGGAAACCTGGACTCCGTCAACGGTGAGGCGGTGATGGGGCTGCTGAAGGAGTTGCACCGCAACGGCGCGACCATTTGCATGGTGACGCACGATCCGCGGTACGCAAGCTTCGCCGATCGAACGATTCACATGTTCGACGGACGCATCGTTGAAGAGAGCGCCGGCAGCGCCGTTCATTAAGGCGGAGCTTCGGCTCGCCAGTTCGGGAGGCCCGATGGAAACGCTGTTTAAAGACATCCGCCACGGGCTGCTCACGCTTCGGCGCCATCCCGGCTTTACGATCACGGCAATCCTGTCGCTGGGCCTCGGGATTGGGGCGAACACCGCGATCTTCAGTTTTATCGATACGATTCTGCTGCGGAATTTGCCGGTGCGGAATTCGAACGAGCTGGTGTTGTTCGGGACCGGCAAGGGCCGGGGTAATCATAGTGGGCCCGCGACCGGCCCGCGAGAGATGTTCTCGTGGCCGGAATATCTCGATCTGAAGGCGCGAAACGGCGCGTTTCAGGATATTCTCGCGGTCAATAGTCTGGGAAGTCAGGTCTACGGATCGTTCGATGGGGGCGCTCCGGAGGCTCTGCTCTCGACGCTCGTCAGCGGAAATTACTTCGACATTCTCGGTGTGCGGCCGATCATAGGGCGGTTCTTCGATGCCGATGCGGATCGGGGGCCCACGCCGCTCGCGGTGATCAGCGAAGGATTCTGGACGCGGCGGTTTGATCGCGATCCGAGCGTTGTGGGGCGGGTGTTCCGGGTTGCGGACCGGGATTACACGATTACTGGCGTGGCGCGTGCGGGGTTCACCGGAACGAGGGTTGGCGAGGCGCCGGATGTCTGGCTGCCTGCGACGACGCAACCATACATTCCCGCGACTTCCTACACCACTCTGCTCGACCCGCAGTCACACTTCCTCAACCTGATCGGAAGACTGAAACCGGGCGTGAGTCTTGCGGCCGCGCAGGACGAGATCAACCGTTTGTACCGGCAATTGCTGCCCGGTTACATCGGCACGGTTCCTCCCGTCGATTACAAACGCGAGACGGAATCCGCGCACATCGAAATGACTTACGGCGGGAAAGGGCTTTCGAATCTCCGGGTGCGTTACGAAGGGCCTCTGGTGGTGCTGATGGGCGTTGTGGCGTTGGTGCTGCTGATCGCGTGCGCGAATGTGGCGAATCTGCTGACCGCGCTGGGAGCGCGGCGGCAACGCGAGACGGCGATTCGGGTCGCAATCGGCGCGGGGCGCGGCAGGGTAATCCGGCAGTTCCTTACCGAAGGAATTCTGCTTTCGGCCGGGGCGGCGGTGCTGGGTACGTTCGCGGCATCGGCTGGCGGACGCGTGCTCGTTCATATGATTTCGGTGGGTCCGCGGACACTGCCGATCGAGTTCGATCCGAATATCCGGGTGCTTGGGTTCACCACGGCTCTGGCGCTGGTGACGGGGATACTGTTCGCGATTGCGCCTGCGTTTCGGGCGGGGCGCGTGGATGTGATTTCCTCATTGCGCGAGAGCAAGACGGGCCTGTCGGGCGCGCGAGGCGGATTCGGAAGCGCGCGGTTCGGCAGGATGCTTGTCGCGGGGCAGGTGGCGCTTTCGCTCGCGCTGCTGATTACGGCGGCTCTGCTGCTGCGAAGTTTTCAGACGCTCGTGAATTCGCCTACGGGGTTCGAACGTTCGGGCGTGCTGGTTTTCCGCATCGATACGGAGTCGTCCGGCTATAAGGCGGACGCGCGGCTGAATGGGCTTTACGAGAGGCTTGATGACGGCGTCTCGCATGCGCCGGGAGTGTTGAGCGCAGCCATAAGTGAACGAGCATTCCACGACGGGCACTGGGGGGAAGGCGTCTCGGTTCCTGGTTCTTCTCAACGCCACGTCAGCACCTACCTGAATTTCGTGACGCCGGATTATTTGCGAACCATGCAGATACCGATCCTCGCGGGGCGCGGCATTGATGCGCGCGACAACGCGAGCGCGACGCGGGTCGCGGTGATCAACGAAACGTTCGCGAAGCGGGTGTTCGGCGGGACGGATGCGATCGGAAGGACGTTTCTCATGTCGCCCGTTACCGACAAGGACGCGCCCTACACAGTGATTGGAATCGCGCGCGACGCGAAATCGAACGACGTGCGCGACAAGCCCGAGAATTTCTCCTACCTTCCGATTGCGCAGGGGCCGGTCTACGCGCGTGCTATGCAGGTGCGAGTGAACGGAGATCCTACCAAGGCGGCCAGCGCCGTGCGCGCGGCGATTCATCAGATCGAGCCGAATCTCCCGGTTTCGCGCGTAACTACTCTTGCGGAAGACATCGGCGACTCGCTTACAGCGGAACGCGCGATCGCTCAGCTTTCCACGTTCTTCGCCGCGCTTGCGCTGGCGCTTTCGGCGATCGGATTATACGGGACCATTTCTTTCGCTGTGGCGCGGCGGACGAGTGAAATCGGGGTGCGGCTTGCTTTGGGCGCCGAACGCTCGGGAGTGCTGGCTCTGATCCTTAAGGACGCGCTGCTCCTGACGGGCGCGGGCGTGGTCGTCGGATTACCGATCGCGTACGCGGCGTCGCGAGCGATCCGATCGCTGGTCTATGGATCGGATGGGCTCGATCCGGCAAGCTGCGCTCTGGCTATTGCGGCGCTTGCGGTTGTGGCGATGCTGGCGGCATACATCCCCGCCCGGCGTGCGGCTCGGCTCGATCCGATGGTCGCTCTTCGATACGAATAGGTTCCTATGGAAAGATTTGCGCAGGATCTTCGATTCGGTTATCGCAATCTTCTGAGGCGGCCGGGTTTCACCGGCGTGGCCGTCCTGTCGCTTGCCTTGGGCATTGGAGCGAACACCGCGATCTTCAGCTTCATCAACACGGTGCTGCTGAAGACGCTGCCGGTGAGCCATCCGGAACAGCTTGCGCTTTTCGGCGACGCGCTCGGGCGCGGAATGATTGATGGCGTTCCCCCACCCGACATCCCGCTGTACTCGTGGAAGCAATATCAGGAGTTCCGCGCGCATAACGAAGTATTCACGGACATTCTGGCTGTGAACAGCCTGCCGGCCCGCCTCTACGCTACGGTCGCCAACGAGCGCTCCGTGGGCGCCGCCGAACCTGTTCAGGGAAACCTGGTGAGCGGGAACTTCTTCGATGTGCTTGGCGTGAAGCCGCAGATCGGCCAATTCTTCGATCCGGGCGTGGATAAACGCGTGAACGCGAGTCCTCAGATCATTCTAAGCGATGCGTACTGGGAACGCCGTTTTCACCGGGATTCCGGGGTCACCGGCCAGGTTATCGAGATCGCCGGCATCGCGTACACCGTTATCGGCGTTGCGCCGCGCGGATTTTTCGGGATCCGCCTGGGAGATGCGCCAGACCTTTGGCTGCCCCTCTCGATGCAGGCAAAAATGCCGGGACAGGGCGAAGACCTGCTGGGTCACGCGTCGCTGCAATTCTGCCATCTTATGGGGCGTCTGAAGCCCGGCGTCAGCCTGAAACAGGCGGAAGCCGATATCAACGTCATCTATCAGCGAATTCTGCCGGACGAAGTGGGCGCGAAAACGCCCAGCGACTTCGAGCACATCCGGCACGCGATCATTCGGATGACGCCGGGCGCTAAAGGCGCATCGAACCTCAGGCGGACATACGAAACGCCGCTGCGGATTCTGATGATCGTGGTAGGGCTGGTTCTTTTGATCGCCTGCGCGAACGTGGCGAACCTGCAGTTGGCTCTGGCCGTGCGGCGTCGCAGAGAGTTTGCGCTGCGATTCGCCATCGGGGCGGCCCGAGTGCGGATTGTTCGTCAGGTGCTTACGGAAAGCCTGCTTCTGGCGCTATGCGGAGGCGGACTGGGAATTCTGATCGCGAACGGGGCGGGAAAGCTTCTGGTACATGTCATCTCGACGGGTCCACAGGCGCTGCCGCTCGATTTCAATCTGGACACGCGCGTGCTCACATTCACGGCGCTGGTTTCGATTCTCACCGGTCTTTTGTTCGGGCTCGTGCCGGCGCTTCGGGCGAGCAAAACCGATCTGAATTCCTCGCTGAAGGAAACGAAGTCCAGCATGACGTCGCCGCGCAGGGTGACCTTCGGGCGTGTTCTGGTGGCGGGGCAGGTTGCCGTTTCGCTCGGGCTCCTGGTTACCGCGGGGCTTCTGCTGCACAGCTTTTCCAATCTGATCCATCTCGGGGCCGGTTTTGACAAGGACAGCGTGCTGATCTTCAAGCTCGACTCGACGTCGTCAGGGTACAAAGAGGATGCGCGACTGGCGAGCCTTTACGGGCGGATCGAAGCGAACGTGTCGCGCCTGCCGGGCGTGGATTCCACGGGCGTCAGCGTGTTTACGTTCAATGAAGGGCGGATCCTTATCGATTTCAGCGGCCCGGGAATCAATCTCCCGGAAGATCAGCGGATGGCCATCGTCAACTATGTGAGCCCGGGTTATTTTCCCGCGCTGCGCATTCCGATGATTCTCGGGCGGGCGATCCAGGCGTCGGATTCCGCGGCGGGAGGGAAGGTCGCGGTGGTGAGCGAGACGTTCGCGCGCCAGGTTTTCGGCGACCCCGCAAATGCGGTCGGCAAAACGTTCCAACTCGGCGACGAACAGGCGAGGGAGATCCGGATCATCGGGGTGGCGCGCGATATCAAGGCCGAGTCTGTCCGGGATAAGGACGTGAAAAACGTCTGGCTTTCGGTCTACCAGAACCCGCATTTTGTCAACAATCTCGCGGTGCGCGTGAAGGGCGATCCGTCGCAGGTGGCGACAGCAGTGCGGCGCGCGATGGCATCCACAGAGCGCAATCTGCCGATTCGATGGACGACGACCCTCGCGGATCAGGTGAGCGACTCTCTGGTAAAGGAGCGTACGATCGCCCAGCTTTCCACTTTTTTCGCGGGGCTGGCGCTGCTGCTCTCGGCGGTCGGCCTGTATGGGACGATTTCCTTTGCGGTCGCACGGCGCACGAACGAGATCGGCATCCGGATGGCCCTTGGAGCAGCGCGCACGGCCGTACTGTCCATGGTTCTGCGCGATGCGCTGGCGCTAGCGTTCATCGGCATGGTGATCGGTCTTCCCCTCTCGATGGTGGCGAACCGCGAAATGCAGTCGCTCTTGTATGGCTTGAGCGGTTTCGACGCGGCCAGCGTGGCGGGGGCGATCGTGGCGCTGATGGTCGTGGTGATGATCGCCGGATATCTGCCCGCGAGGCGCGCGGCCTCGGTGGATCCGATGGTCGCGTTACGTTATGAATAACCGCTGAATGCCCAATCCACTCATACGACTCAATAACGTCGAGCGCTTTTATCAGACCGGACCCACCCGGACTTACGTGCTCCGACGCATCGTCGCCGATATCAACGACGGCGATTTCATCACGATCATGGGTCCTTCGGGATCCGGGAAATCGACGCTGCTGAACGTGATGGGGATGCTCGATAACGGCTGGACCGGCGAGTATTACCTGGCCGATCAGCCGGTTCACAAGCTGAATCCGAAACAGCGCATTGAGTTGAACAAGCGCTATATCGGGTTTGTGTTCCAGAGTTATCACTTGCTGGACGATCTGACGGTGGCGGAGAATCTCGACGTGCCGCTGTCGTATCGGGATATCAAGAAATCGGAGCGCGCTTCGCTGGTGGCGGATGCGCTCGACCGGTTCCATATCGTGGGCAAGAAAGATCTTTATCCCAGCCAGCTTTCGGGCGGGCAGCAGCAGCTTGTAGCTATCGCGCGCGCGGTGATTGCGAGCCCCAAGCTCATCCTTGCGGACGAGCCTACCGGGAACCTGCATTCCGCGCAGGGCGATGAAATCATGAAGCTCTTTAAGAAGCTGAATGACGAGGGAACGACAATCATTCAGGTGACCCATTCGGAGAGGAACGCGGAATACGGCCACCGCACGATCAATCTCGCGGATGGATGGATCGCCGCGTAGCAGGATGCTTAAAAAGTCTTCGCCCGGGTGCATAAAATTGTGGCACAGGCTTCAGCCTGTGAAACGGCCGTTGAAAACACAGGCTGAAGCCTGTGCCACCATCTCGCAAATTCTACGTGGGACGGGACACTAGCCCATGGCCGCGCCTCGTATTCTTATCGCCGACGATCAGCCGGATGTTCTCGAAGCGCTGCGTTTGCTGCTGAAGCCGGAAGGCTATGTTACCGAGCAGGCGAACTCGCCCGCGGCGGCGCTGGCCCTGCTCGATTCGCGTGAGTTCGACGGCGCGATTATCGATCTGAACTACGCGCGCGACACGACGTCGGGCGCGGAAGGGCTGGAGTTGCTCAGCGCGATTCAGGCGCGTGATCCGTTGATGCCGGTAATTGTGATGACGGCGTGGGGCAGCGTGGATATTGCGGTGGAGGCCATGCGGCGCGGGGCCCGGGACTTCATTCAGAAGCCCTGGGAGAATGCGCGGGTGCTGGCGATTGTCGGAACGCAGATGGAACTGGGCCGGGCGCTGCGGATGGCACGAAAACTGGAGGCGGAGGATCGCGTGCTGCGGGCGGTGGACCGTCCGGTGTTCATTGCCGAATCGCCGGGAATGAAGCAGGTGCTTCGCATCGTGGGGGACGTGGGGCCTTCGGACGCGAACATTCTGATTACGGGCGAACCGGGCACGGGCAAGGAAGTGGTCGCACAGACCATCCATGCGGTGTCGCAGCGGTGCGGACGGCGGCTGGTTACGGTGAACGCGGGCGGGCTCTCGGAAGGCGTGTTCGAGAGCGAATTGTTCGGGCACGTGCGCGGCGCGTTCACGGATGCGAAGGCGGATCGAGTCGGGCGGTTCGAGCTTGCGGATGGCGGCACGCTTTTCCTGGATGAGATCGCGAACATCAGCCCGGCACAGCAGGCGCGGCTGCTGCGAGTGCTGCAGACGGGTGAACTGGAACGGGTCGGGTCTTCGCGAACGGTGAAGGTGGATGTGCGAGTGCTTTCCGCGACGAATGCGGACCTTCCCGCGGAGGTCGCGGCCGGCCGATTCCGCGCGGATCTGCTGTACCGGCTGAACGCGATCGAGATTCATTTACCTCCACTGCGCGAGAGGCGGGAGGATATCGCTCCGCTTGCCAGTTTCTTTCTTACGAACTACGCGACGAAATACCGCAAGCCGGTCTCGGAGTTCGAGCCTGCCGCGATGCGAGCGATGCTCGAGCACGATTGGCCAGGTAACGTGCGCGAACTGCAACATGCGATTGAGCGCGCGGTGCTGCTTTCGCAGGGCGAACGCATTCAGGCCGCCGACTTTGGGCTGCGCGGCGGACGGGCGCCGCAGCGGCTGGAGGAACTGAGCCTCGAACAGGTGGAATCCCTGCTCATCCGCAAAGCGATGTCGCGTTACGAAGGCAACGTCAGTAAGGCCGCGAACGCGCTCGGGCTTAGCCGCAGCGCTCTTTACCGGCGTCTCGACCGATACGGCATCGCCTGATGGCCCGCTCCCCCCGAGCGCGCCGATGGCTCACTTTTGAGCGAAAGCTGCTGCTGCTGGCGCTCGCGGCGGGCTTCCCTGCCCTGATTACGGCGGCCATCGTCCTTTTCGTTTTCCATGTCTCGGCTGGCTCGACCTGGACACTGCTGGTCATTCTTTTCATTGTGTGGATCGCGTTCGCGACAGCGGTGCAGGATCGGTTCGCCTATTCGATGCGGACCCTGGCGAATTTGCTCGGCGCGCTGCGGGACGGGGATTTTTCGTTCCGGCTGCGGATGGACGACCGCGGCAGTCTCGGCGAGGTGTACGCGCAGATCAACGACATGGCGGAGACGCTGCATGAGCAGCGTCTGGGCGCGATGGAAGCGGCGGCGCTGTTACAAAAGGTGATCAGCGAGATCGACGTCGCGATCTTCGCGTTCGATTCGCTGGGGCTGCTGCGGCTGATCAATCGCGCGGGCGAGAAGTTGATTCAGATGCCGGTTGAGCAGGCGATGGGGGAATCGGCGACGGACCTCGGGTTGGCGCCGTATCTGGCCGGTCCGGCGGCGCAGGTAGCGCGGGCGTCATTTCGCGGGGCATCGGGTCAGTGGAGTATTCGACGCGGCGACTTCCGGGAGAGCGGGCAGCCGCATCAGCTTCTGGTGCTGGCCGATATCACGCGTCCTTTGCGCGAGGAAGAGCTCCATGCGTGGCAGCGGCTGGTGCGGGTGCTGGGGCATGAAATCAATAATTCGCTGACTCCGGTGAAGTCGCTTTCGTCGAGTTTGTTGTCGTTGATTTCCCGCGAGCCGTTGCCGGAGGATTGGCGCGATGATCTGCGTTCCGGCCTGAATGTGATCGGGAATCGGTGCGATGCGCTTAATCGGTTCACGGGCGCCTATGCGCGGCTGGCCCGGCTGCCAGCGCCGAAGCTTCAGCCTGTGCGGGTGGAGGATTGGGTTACGCGAGTCGTAAAGCTCGAGCAGCGGCTTCCCGTCAAGCTAACCGAAGGCCCTGAGATGACGATTCAGGCGGACCCGGATCAGCTCGAACAGTTGCTGATTAATATCCTGCGCAATGCGGTGGATGCGACGCTGGAGCGGAACGGCGCGGGCAGCCAGGGCGTGTCTGTGTTGTGGCGCCGGGAGCCGTTTACTGTGCAGGTCGTCGTCGATGATTCCGGTCATGGGATTTCGAATCCGGCGAATCTGTTCGTTCCGTTCTTTACGACTAAGCCGGGGGGGTCGGGGATCGGGCTGTTTTTGTGCCGGCAGATTGCGGAGGCGCATGGCGGCGTCGTCACGATAAGGAATAAGGAGTCGGAACCGGGTTGCCGGGCGGTGATTACGCTTCCGGTGGGGATGACGGCGGCTATGACTCACGAATAGCCCGGCTCAGGGCATATTCGCGAATGTCCACGGTCCACTTTACACCGCTGATATACTCGTTTCAGCGCTGACATATTGCAGCGACTATCCACTGCGGCCCTCCAGGGCGGCGTGTAAGTCCGGGACCCAATCCGAAACGACGGGTACCAAGGCGATGCTGAGACGTTTTCAACCAAAATCAAAACCTGCCACGTCCGGCCCGCCCTTACGGGAATGAGGACCAAACGTGAGCATTACGGATTTTCTTCGCGCAAAAGCTGAAGGACGAAAGCTTTCCATGGTGACGTGTTATGACTACACGTTCGCCCGGCTGCTTTCGAAAAGCGCGATAGACGGAATTCTGGTCGGCGACAGCGCCGCGATGGTGATGCACGGTCATTCCTCAACCCTCTCCGCCAGCCTGGAACTGATGCGCGCCCACACAGAGGCCGTCGCGCGTGGCGCTCCGGAGAAACTGGTCATCGCGGATATGCCGTTTCTGTCTTTCCGCAAAGGCCTGGCGGCGGCCCTTGATACCGCGGCGGTCCTCATGACGGCCGGCGCGCACGCCCTCAAACTCGAAGGCGTGGACGGGCACGAGGACGTGATCCGGGCGATGGCGCAGAGCGGTATTCCCGTCATGGGTCATCTCGGCATGCAACCTCAGTCTGTACATGTTTACGGGGGCTTTCGGGTACAGGGGCGATCGAGCGAATCAGCGCAGAATATTGCGCGGCAGGCCTCGGCCCTGGAACAACTCGGCGTTTTTGCGATCGTTCTCGAGTGCGTGCCCTCCGGCCTGGCGAGGGAAATCAGCGCCGGCCTTCGCATTCCCACAATCGGCATAGGAGCGGGGGCAGGGTGCCATGGACAGATCCTGGTCCTTCAGGATCTGCTCGGCATGAATACGGACTTTCGACCCAAATTCGTGCGCCCGTTTCTCGATGGCGCGCGGTGGATTCTCGGCAGTCTGGCCGATTTCGATGAAGCTGTGAAAGCGGGAACCTTCCCGGCTGAAGAAGAGAGTTATTCGTGATGCGTGTTTTCGAAACCTTACACGATTGGCAGGCGTGGCGGCAAGCCCTGGAAGGGCGCAGCGTCGGCTTCGTCCCCACGATGGGAGCGCTGCACGCTGGACACGCTTCCCTGATAGAGCGGTGTCGCGCGGAAAACGAAGTCGCCGTGGTCAGCATATTCGTAAACCCATCGCAGTTTAATGATCCTCGTGACCTCGAGCGATACCCGCGGGATCTCGACCGCGACCTTCTTTTGCTGGAGCAATTGGGTACGGATGGCGTGATCGTTCCGGCGGCGCATGAAATTTACCCGCAAGGCTATGGTTTGCGCGTTGAATTGCCGGCTTGCGATCTGGTACTGGAAGCGGCGTACCGGCCGGGCTTTTTGCAGGGGGTTGCGACGGTAGTGATGAAATTGCTCAACCTGGTGAGGGCCGAGCGCGCTTACTTCGGCGAAAAAGATTACCAGCAGCTCATGCTCGTAACCGCCTTGACGAGAGAGTTCTTCCTTCCGACGGAGATTGTCGCGTGCCCTACCATCAGGGAGGAATCGGGGCTGGCGCTGAGCTCACGTAACACCCTCCTTTCGTCTGAAGCGCGTGCCGTGGCGCCGCGCCTTTTCGCCGCGCTCAGCGCGGAGGACACCTGCGCCCTGGCGCGAGAACGTCTGGAAGCGCTCGGCTTCATAGTGGAGTACGTTGAAGAACGATGGTCGAGACGTCTGGCGGCGGCGTATCTCGATGGTGTCCGGCTCATTGACAACGTAGCCCTCGCGGAAATCGCAGAGCCCAGCCACAGGAACTGATGATGTTTCTCGCGGTCGATATAGGCAACAGCCAGATTTTTTGCGGCGTTTACGATGGAGAGGAATTAAGAGCTACCTTCCGGCGAACCTCGAGCGTGCGGGCGTCCTCTGACGAACTGAGCGCGTTCCTTCGCGTCACGCTTCGCGAGAACGGCATAGCGCCCGAACAGATTGACGCAGCCGGTATTTGCTCCGTGGTTCCGGATGCCGTTCACTCGCTGCAGAACTGCTTCCGAAAATACTTCCGCTTCGAACCCTTCCTGCTTCAACCGGGCGTAAAGACGAAGCTCAAAATCCTCTATCGAAATCCGGCGGAGGTCGGCGCGGATAAGATCGCGAACGCGATCGGCGCGCTGAACCGTTTCCCGGGACGGAATCTGATCATTATCGATTTTGGAACTGCCACTACGCTCTGTGCGATCAGCAGGCGGCGGGAATATCTGGGCGGCGTGATCACGCCTGGCATCCACATGTCAATGACGGCCCTCGACACTCATACGGCGCGACTCCAGGCAGTGGAAATCATCCGGCCCTCTGCCGTTCTCGGACGCTCGACGGCCGAGAGCATTCAGTCGGGCCTGTATTACGGCGCCCTGGCCGCGGTGCGGTTTCTGGCCGGCTCAATTGCGCAGGAACATTTTGTCAATGAGCAGGTTCTCATCGTAGGCACAGGTGGGTTTGGGCGCCTGTTCGCGGATGAAGATCTCTTTGACGCCTATGTGCCCGAGCTACCCCTCTTAGGATTGCGTCAGGCGTTTGAAATCTCTCAATCAAGCGCCATCTGATCGCCATCGAAGACCGCCATCTCGATGATCCAGGATTTTCCGGGCCTTTCCACCTATTCTTTTCAATGACATCCCCTCCGCCGCCTGCTGCAACTGCACATGGCCCGGTTATCATTCCGTCGAAACGCTGATCCCCGCGCGACAGCGCGGAAAGGAATCACCAATGACGCCAACGCCAGTCGACAACCAGAACGCCACGCCGGGCGCTGCCACAGGGCCCCGCACCGCCGAGGGCAAAGCCCGCTCATCTCAAAACGCCACAAAAATCGGCCTGTATACCGCACGCGATTTCATCCGGCCGGGCGAAGAAGACGAATACATCCTCGGCTTCAATAACCTCATCGCGGAGCTCGATCCACAGACCCCGCTCGAGTACGTCTTCACCACGGAAATCATGTCCGCCAACTGGCGCCTGCGCCGGTGCCGCGTCATCGAAGCGGATCTTGCGCTCCTTCCGGAGCCGGACGAAAAAGCCCAGCGCTCGGTCGATCGCGCCCGGTCCCAGTCTCACTCCATCCTGCGCCGCTCACTCGCCGAACTGCGGAAGCTCCAGACCGAACGCGCCATCCGAGCGCACGTGGATATCGGCGCCGCGGGTCTTGCGGAAACGCAGAAAATCCTACAAGCGATGAAGTCCGCCCCGGAGGATGCCGCATCGGCCAGTTCGTTTTGTCAACCAGGCCCGAGCGACGCTGCGGCGCCCAGTTCGTTTTGTAAACCAACCCCGACGGCGCCGATCCGAGTCAACAAGACCCCGCGAAACGCCCCCTGCCCTTGCCGGTCGGGCCGCAAATACAAAAAATGCTGCGGCAATCCCGCCACTCAGCCTATGAAAATCGCCGCCTGATCGGGTCGAAGCCGATGTTCCGCAGCCTGAGGACACCCGAATTGCGCCCGTTCAATTTTCGGAGGGGCGGTCAATTCTGTCGATGACGATCGCATCGACAGGGCCTTTGGTGGATTCCAGTTTCAGTCCCAACTGCTCCTGAAGCGCGGCAAAGATGCCGGGTCGGGTTGCGTCCGCAGGGGCTTTCAGCAAACCGCCGAAGAGGCTTTCGTCGGGCGCGAATTCGAGATCGAAGTCGTACCTGGCGGTCAGACCGGTTTTATCCAGAACGGGGCGGTCGAATGCGGACCGCTGCAGGATGTACGTGAACTCAGTGGTTGTTGCGCTGCGCGCGGGAACCTTCACGACATCGGGCGCGAGAACGAAGACCAGAGGCGGGGGACCTTCCGGGTTTTGTACGGGCTGGCTTTCCGTCAGTTTCGGACCGTTCTTCGCGACCGTCAGAACATAGATCGGCATCTCCTTCTTTTCGCGATGGAACGTCAGGTTGAACCGGTCGGCGAGAAGCTTTCGGAGCATCGCCAATTGCTCATCCATGTTCGGCCGGACTTCTCCGGGCGTTCGGGCGACGATGTCATATCGGTCGGAGTCCACCCATGCAGGTCCTCCGGAGATCGCCTTGGGGTTCAGATTGTAAGCGGCCGATATGAGAACCCGAAGAGTATAGTTTCGGGCGGCGAACTGGTTAGCCGTCTGCATTCGGAAGAACCGGCCCGCATTCCATTCGGACGGCGTCGGTTTGATTGTCGCGACTTCGAATGAATCAAACGCCGGGCGGGTGGTTGAGGACTGAGCGCAGAGCAGCGCAAGCGCGGCGAAGGTAAGGCACACCAACCGTCAGCATAACGCGAAAAAAACGGCCCGGAAAGAATCCGGGCCGCGTGGCGAGGAGGTCAATGAGCTCAGAATACGAACTTCACAACCGCCTGGAAGAGCCGGGAATCCAGCCCCGGAGCGGTTTTATTGCTGAGCCCGAAGTTTACCGAATTCACGTTCGTGATCGGCATGCCGAAGTGGGGCGAGTTCGTTATGTTGTAAGCTTCCGCGCGGAAATCCACCCACGTGCCTTCGTGGAAGACGAACGAGCGGCTCAGCGCCAGATCATAATTCGTAAAGCCCGGTCCCCGAACTGCGTTCCGTCCGATATTTCCGAACGAGCCTGCCGCCGGTTGGGTGAACTGGATCGTCGGAATGGCGACCGGGAACGCGAAGGACCCGAAGAATCCGGGGAAGACGCTGACGCCCGAGAGCGTCGGGCCCGGAGTCACATCCGCCGTCGCCGTATTGCCTGGGCATTGGCAGACGGCCGCCGATGCCGTGGGCGTGAACGGCTGACCGGTCGCGGTGCGAAGAATACCGTCCAATTCCCACGGCCCGAGAATGTGAGCGAGCACTCCGGAATTGAAGTGCGCGGTCCCCGCGCCGAAGGGCAGACGCCAGTTGTGGGTCAGGGTGAAGATGTGTGTTCGGTCGAAGTTCGACAGACCATAGTTGGCGAACGGGTTGTTGTTATTCAGGAAGGGCTGAAGCCCCGCGCCGTAGTCGAGCGATTTGCTGAAGGTATAGGCGGCTGTGAAGGCGAGCCCTCCTGAGAACCGCTTCGTGGCGTTCGCCTGGAGCGAATTGTAATTGCTGTTAAAGCCGGTTCCACGCAGAAGAACCGGAGCGGTTTGACCGCCCGCCGCAAAAGCCTGGCCCGCCGTGCCCGTTCCCGGCAGCGCGGCATTCAGGTCTTGGGTGAACGGAAGATCACGGCCGAGATTTCCGACATAGGCGATGTCGAACAGGATTCCGTGCGTGACGTCCTGCTGGACATCGAAGTTGAACGACTGCACGTATGGAGTGCGGACCTGAGATTGAGTCACGTAGAGCGCCTGATTGGGGGCAATGCCATTCGGCAGTACCGAGGGGAACGTGCCGAGTTGCCCTGCGACCGCGTAGCTACCCGACACGCCGACCGCCGCCGTCGTCATGTACGGATTGAGGACGCTCGACTGAAAGGCGATGCCCGGGCTGAAATAGCTCATGGCGTATCCCGCCCGAACCACCGTGCGATCACGCAGCCGATAGGCGATGCCGATGCGCGGTGACAGGTTCGCGTTGTTTCCGTGCACGCCGCCGGAGCGCGATCCGCTACCGAGCGAGTTCAGCGTGTTGGCTATCGGATCGTACGTGAAGTAGCTCGCCGCGTTACTGCGGGGCTGCAGGGGCCAGAAGTAGTCATAGCGTAAGCCGATGTCGAGCGTTAGGTGCGACAGGATATTTACGCGGTCGGCTACGTAGGCTGAGTACTGCCGCGAAATGTAGCTTGGCAGAAACGTATTGGTTGTAATGCCCGAGGTTGTCGGCGTCCCCAATAGGAATGCCGCCAGCGAGTTGGCGTAAGTCGCGGCGGGCCCGAGCGCGACGCCGGGTGTGCTGGTCGCGCCGGCGGTAAAGCTATAAGCGCCGGAAGGACCGTAGAGCATGTTCTGGAAGCCATCCGCCCGAATCCAATAGGCGTCTGCTCCAAACCGGAGATCGTTGTTGTGGATCCGGAAGGTCCAGTTATTGACGATGTTCCAGTTGTCTTCTTTGTTGATCTGCGGATAGGTCGGGTTCGTGCCCAGGGTCGGCATGCCGTCGATCGCGATACTCGGGATGCCGCCCGTGCTGCCGATGAATCCGAAGGACGATCCGCTTCCCACTCCCGGGAGTGGCGAGATTGGATTTGAGTATCGGATATAACCGGCGCGAATGTCCGTGAAGGTAGTCGGACCGAACGAATGAGCGTAGCCGATGAGCGCATCGTGCCCGCGCAACCGCGAAGATCCTCCATCGCTGCTGATAGGTCCCAGGGCCGCGTCCTGCGTTGTGTCGTAGTACGAGAGCCCATAGCGGAGGAACAGGAGATTGCGGTCGCTGAACCGCTGATCGAGCCGCGCGTCAACCCGCGATCCTCTGTTTCGGAATATCTGGTTCGTGTAGTAGTTGTTGAAAGGGCCAGTAAGATTCGGGGCGGGAACCTGCGCCAGAATCGCCGTGGCCGTCGGACTAATGAGGTTCGAAGGTATGGTGTTGTTCGTGAAAGCGGTTCGGCCGGCGCCGTTCGCAAAGCCGGTGAACGGATTGTAGATCGTCACGAACGGCAGTGAGCTGAAGTTGCCCGAGGCGAAAGGCGCGGTCGGAACGGTCGCGAATACCGGGTTCGAGTCGCGGACCCAGTCGGTTTGTTCTGACACGAAGAAGAAGGTGTGGTCGGGACGGATCGCGCCGCCCACATTCCCTCCGAACTGGTTGGATACGTACACGCCCTGCGGAAGCGGGCTGGGATTGAAGTAGTTGCGGGCGCGAAGCCAATCGTTTGAGTGATATTCGAATAGCTCACCGTGAAACGAAGTGGCGCCGGGCTTGGAGATCGGCATGAGAATTGATCCGGCGGCTCTGCCCTGCTCGGCGTCATAGTTGCTGGTGGACAGATTCATCTGCTGGATGCCGTTCATCGTGACGACGTGCGCCTCCATGTTTGCAACTGCTTCCTGATTCTCGACGCCGTCATGAAGATAGTTGTTCGCCTGCGTGGGCTGGCCGTTCGTGTTCCACGTGCGATTGCGCTGCGGATCCACCAGAATGTTGGGTGTCACGGTGGGTGGCGTCACGCCGGTGGTGACTTCCGACAGCTGAGTGTGATTGATGTCCTGCACCGGGAGTTCGCTGAGCACGCGGCCCGCGTACGAATGAGCGACCTGTGCGCTTGCGTCATCCGCAAGCGGAGCGTTCGCCGCTACAGTCACGGAATCCTGATCGCTGCCCCCTTCGAGGCGGAGTTGCAGATTGACGGGCGTGCCCGCCGCTATTTGTACGTTTTCCTGGGTAAGCCGCTTAAATCCCGGAACCTGTACCTCTACCCGATATGTACCGGGCGGCAAATTGTTGATTGTGAATTCACCTTCCTGTCCAGTTACTGCATTGCGCGCAAAGCCCGTTGAATCCGTAACCAACACCGAGGCGTTGGATACGGCAGAGCCGCTCGAACCGGTAACTTTTCCACTGAGAGCGCCTGAGTTTTGCCCGAGAGCCCCGGACATTAGAAATAAAGAATATGCGAGTATCGCGGAGATATACCTGTAGTGTTTCATCCTGGATTGACCTGAACTAAAACCTCTAAATCGGACGGGAACAGTTATCCCGGAGCCGTTAAATCCAGTTTGAATCGAATCGGAAAATGAGGGAAGACACCCCAAGCGCCGCGCGGCGAAAGGCCGCACATATTGAGACTACCGAGAGCGAGAGATTACTCAGTAGAAAGCCAGGCGATTTAGCAGAAAATCAATAATTGAAAGTAGTATGGATCCAAAGATGGCGGTCATACAACCGTTGACGCGAAATCCCGGTACGAATTCGGACGCAAGCTTCAGCATCAGGCCGTTGATCAGGAAGTAGACGATTCCGAGACTGAGCAGGATGAACGGGAACAGGACGATCTTCAGGATCAGGCCAACCGTCATGCTCACGAAGCCGATGACGAGCGCCGCAATACACGCGGAGCCAAAGCTATCGACTTCGATTCCCGGAAGGATGTGAGCGACGATCAGCAGCCCGACGGCGCTGAGTAGCCAGTTTATGATCCAGTGACGCATGTCCCGAGATCATATACGAAGGGCGCGCGCCGAAGTTCGGTGGAAAAGCTTACTTTGCGATGCTGGGAACGGGCAGGTCGGAGCCGGGCTTCAGATATCTCGTGAAGAGGTAACCGATACCGTATATGGCGCAGCCAGCCAGAACGGCGGCCACGGCGTTGACGATGAGGACGCTGAGAGCCGTGACGAGGAAGGCGCTGGCGTCGACAATCCGCATTTTGGAGAGGCGGTGCCACGCGCTCACATCGAGAAGGCAGAGACCCATCCACGCGGTTACGCCGGCGAGCGCGACCATCGGGATGTGAGCCAGCGCGCCGGAACCCAAGCTCACCAAGGCGAAGAGAAAGGCGGCGTGCATGAGGTTCGAGACTCGCGTGGTTCCACCGCAGCGGACATTAGCCACGCTACGTGCGGGAATGCCGACGCTCATCGGGGCGCCGAACATTCCTGCCGCGAGATTCGCGATTCCATAGGCGCCGATTTCGGCGTCCGCATCGCTGCGCTTCAGGTGTTTGTGCTTTCCCTGAAAGTGCTCAACCGCGCGGGAGGTAAGAAGGATGTTGATGGATACGACAAAGGCCAGCGTCAGACCGTTTGGCAACACAGTGGTGACATCCTGACGTTTCCACTCAAAGGCGGCGAAGTCGGGCATACCCAGGTGAAGGGAACCAACTTCCGCTTCGTGAGCGCCGAAGATGTACGCGAGCAGCCCTGATATTGCGACGCCGATCAGGGGAGCGGGTAGCCGCGGCGACCACCTCATTACGAGAGCCGCCGCGAGCATCACTGTTCCTCCGAGCAGAAGGGGCGCGAACCGCATGCTCGGGACCTGCCCGAGAACGGTGATGAGTTGCGTGAGGTAATTGTCGCCTCCGGCCCCGGCCACCCCGAGGAGCACGTTGAGCTGAGAGATGAACATGATGGCGCCGATTCCCGCCGAGAAGCCAGCGACGACGGTGGCAGGCACCTTTGCGACGAAACGGCCAAGCCGCATCACGCAAAAGACCATCATGAAAACTGAGGCGACGATCGATACCTTCGCGGCTCCGCCGACGCCCTGACGGTTCACGGCAGCGGCGATGAAAGGGACGGTAGCGCTGGCGGTGCCGCCGATAAGAACCGGATTGCGCCCGAGAAGAGCCGTGATGGGCGCGGTGACGATCGACGTGACGACGCCGAGAATCGGCGGCAGATGCATCAGCGTCGCCATGGAAAGGCCATAGGGGAGCGCGATGAGGGCCGCGATCAACCCGCCCGCGCAATCGCCGAGAAACCGCTCCCAGTTATATCTGCCGGTCGCGCGGATCATACTCCCCTTTATCTGTCAGTGAACGAGCGTCAGGCCATCACCTTCTGGAACGCGGCCTGGAACTTCTTCATTTCATCCGAAGTACCCACGGTGACGCGAACGTAGGTCGGCCACACCGGCCACACGCGGCCGATGTAGACCTTTTCCTTGCGCATCGCGGCCACGATCTCGTTGCCCGGACGCTTCGTATCAACCATGAAGCAGTTCGAGACCGAAGGCACGTAGTGGAATTTGTTCTTCTCGAGGAAGTTGAACGTGTCCTCGCGAACGTTGCCGATCAGCTTGCGGCGTTCCGGAACGAGATTCTTCTGCGACAGGCTCGCGCTCGCGGCCGCCATGCCGGTGATCGGCAGCATGCCCGCGCTGAATCCGGCGAGCTTCTCGATCAGATCCGGGCGGGCGATCGCCGCGCCGGCGCGGAGCCCGGCCATCCCGTAGATCTTCGAGAAGGTCCGGAGCACGACCACATCTTTGTCGGCAGCGACGAGATCAGAATTAAACGGCGCTTCCGAGATGTGGGTGTACGCTTCATCGATCATTACGATCGAACCCTTGGGCTTGTTCGCGACGAGCCATTCGATTTCAGATTTCGGCGTCAGCGTACCGGTCGGATTGTTCGGATTGCAGATGTAATAGAGACCCGCGTTTGAGCCGCCCTTTTCGAGCATGGCTTTCACGTCGTGCCGATAGTCGGAGGTGAGAGGAACCTTGACAACCGGCGCGCCGATGAACGCGGCGGCGCGTCCGGCCGCCTCATAGCCAGGATCGCCCATGATGAGCGGCTTCGTCGGCGAGGTGAAAGCCAGGACCGCCTGATGGAGCGGGGCGCTCGAGCCGGGATAGATGCGGATATAGTTCTGTTTAACGCCTTCCTGCTGCGAGAGAAGGACGACCACCTTGTCGGTTTCGCCGTACAGATAGCGCCCGCCCTGCGCCACGATCGCGTGCACGGCGTTGCGGGCCTCTTCGCACGGACCCAGCGGATTCTCGTTGGCGTTGATCATGACCGCGTCCGGCGGCGCGTTATCCACTTTGGAGAGCTGCGCGAGCGCGGACTCGTTGTAAAACGGCAAGGTTGTCCCCGCCGTAATCATGGCTGCGATTTTGCCCAGGTTCCGGCGCGTGAATCCGCGCTTGATGAATTCCTTCTGTTCTTGTGCGGTGAGTGTCACTGAGTCTCCTTGTCGTCCCCAGACTGCCGGCTATTGTGAGCAGGCGAAACGATAGATGTAGTGTACTAATTTCTCCGGACGTGGAGAAGCGCTTCGAGGCGGGCCCGAACCTGAAAACGAATCGGGAACGAGTTTACGGTAACGCAACGACGCTTTAATGTCAACGCAGCGGGAGCGCGAATTCAATCGAAATCAACGAATCAAAAGTGGAATCGAAAATTTGAATCGGCGCTAGCGTCAAATTCTTCTTCAGCAGGGCGCTCGGAGCGTTCTACTATACTTTTAAGTTTTTCCTCGTTGTAAACGCGCCGAGACCGCGCTAGCTTCAAGTCCCCGCCGCCTTTCATTCCCTTGGTCGAATCTCAACAAGAGGAGCGCATTCGTGAAGGCAAAGTCTATTTACAGCGCGGTAATCGCAACGGTTCTCGGGCTCGGCGCAGCCAGCTCTCTGCCTGCCCAGTCCTATCTCGGAGGGGTGCGCGGCATGGTGCAGGATGCGGGGGCCGCCGCCGTGACCAACGCCAAAGTATCCCTAGTCGATGAGCAGAAGCAGACGACGCGCTCGACTGTGACCAATGCTCAAGGCGAGTACGCGTTTTCACAGGTCGACCCTGCCACGTACACCGTGATGGTGGAAGCTCCGGGGTTCAAGAAGACCGAAAAAAAGGGCTTGGTGGTCGCGACGCAGGAGTTCCTGACGATCGACCTGAAGATGGAAGTGGGTGATGTCACGACCAGCATCGAGGTCAAGGAGGACGTGCCGCTGATCGAGACTTCAAACGCGTCCAACGGCCAGGTGCTCGATACGCAGAAGATGA
This sequence comes from Bryobacteraceae bacterium, assembly GCA_035262625.1. Lineage (GTDB taxonomy): Bacteria > Acidobacteriota > Terriglobia > Bryobacterales > Bryobacteraceae > BOG-234. The sequence goes on along the minus strand of DATFSM010000150.1, from coordinate 28,009 downwards.
CGGACCTGCCGAATCTGGGGCGGAATCCCTTCCTGCTGTCGAAGCTTTCAACGAACGTGGTCCCGGCTGGCGACCCGCGGTTCAACCGGTTTCAGGATCAGAGCGGTTCGTCGCAGATCTCGGTGGCGGGAGGACCGATACGTGGAAACAACTATCTGATTGATGGCGTGCCGATCACGGATTCGACCAATCGTGCGGTGATTATTCCCTCAATTGAAGCGACGTCTGAAATGAAGCTGCAGACCGGGACTTACGATGCGCAGATGGGGCGCACGGGCGGCGGCGTTTTCAATACGCTGCTGAAGTCAGGGACCAATGACTTGCATGGATCGCTGTTCGGGTATACGCGACAGAGCGACTGGCTGGCGAACAATTTCTTCTACAACGCGAGCGGGCGTCCGCGGCCGGAGACGCCGTTCTATACGTGGGGCGCTTCTTTCGGCGGACCGGTGGTGATCCCGAAAGTCTATAACGGCAAGAACAAGACGTTCTTCTGGGTGGCTACGGAAAGTTACCGGCAGCAGTCGCCGCTCTCGGATGGCTATGCTTTGCCGACGACGCTCGAGGCAACGGGTAATTACTCGCAGAGTTCGGCGGTAATTTACAACCCACTGAGCAGCCGCGCGTGCACGGCCGCCGACAATTGCCCCAGCAACGTATCAACCGTGCGAACTGCGTTCGCCGGCAACATCATTCCCGCGAGCATGATCAATCCGGTTGGCCAGGCGATCATGTCGTACATTCCGACGGTGGCGCCGGGCTCGGGTAAGACGGACAGTCTGAACTATACGGGTGTTGACACGCTGCATGACCGCGCGGATGAGTATACGGCCAAAGCGGACCACAGCATCTTCGATTGGTGGCGCGTGAGCGCATCGTACATGCACTACAAGAGCCGCGAACCGGGCGGGAACTCGCTCGGGACGCTGCCGGGCGGAAGCAGTAACGGACCTTACCTGCTCTACCGAAAGGTGGATGCCACGGCGGTCAACAGCATCATGACTTTGAATCCGACGACGGTGCTGACGCTGCGGTACGGGTTCAATCGCTTCCCGAATTTCACTGAGGGCGTCAGCTATGGATTCAATCCGGGGACGCTCGGATTACCGGCGAGCTACGTCAGCGGGATTCAGGCGAACTACTTCCCGACCATCGGGCTGCTGAGCAACACGATCAGTTCCGTTTCGCCGAGCGTTTCGGTGTTCCATTCCAAGAACTTCTCGGCGGCGGTTTCGAAGTACATCGGCCGGCATAATCTGACGGCAGGGTTCGATTACCGGCTGATCCATACGGACTTCACCAGCCTGAGCAATGCGGCGGGGAACTTCAGCTTCAACGGCGTGTTCTCGCGCGAGTATCCGACGGTGACGAATGGGACGGGCGCCGATTTCGCCGATTTGCTGATGGGGTATCCGTCAAGCGGTTCGGTTGTCACGACGACGAAGTTCTATGATTTTGTTCGATATTACTCCGGATACGTTCAGGATGATTTCCGGTTCAACAGCAAGCTGACGCTGAACATCGGGCTTCGATACGAGTACGAAACGGGGCTCGCCGAGTCGAACAATCACCTTGTCACGGCGTTCAATCAGACGGCGCCGAATCCGATCGGCGCCGGTGTGACGGGCGTGGTTCCGGTCGGCGTACTGCAGTATGCGGGCGTCGGCGGCGCTGCGACCTCGTGCTGTGCGCCGTCGAAGACTAAGTTCGGGCCGAGATTCGGATTGGCCTATCAGCTCACCCCGAAGACGACCATCCGCGGCGGATGGGGCATTTTCTATGCGCCGACGATCTTCTCGACGGACGCATCAATCGCTCCCGGATATACGCAGACCACGACGTATGTGGCGAGTAACAACGGCAATTCGACGCCGGCGAACTCCCTGAGCAATCCGTTCCCCGGCGGCGTGCTGCAGCCGATCGGGAATTCACTGGGCGCCCTCACGGCGATCGGATCGACCTTCAACTATCTTGATCAGGGCCGGACGGCGGGAATGGTGCAGCAGTTCTCGTTCGATGTTCAGCGGCAGCTTCCGTTCGGCGTCGCATTCGAGGCGGGTTATATCGGTTCGCGATCGAATCACCTGCAGCCTTCGCCGACGGGCAACGGCAACATGAACATCAATCAGTTGCCGACATCGTATCTCTCGATGGGTTCGGCGCTGGGCGCGGCGGTGGCGAATCCGTTCTTCGGGCACGGAGGCACGGGCGTGATCGGTTCGGCGACCGTGGCCCAGGCGCAGTTGCTGCTGCCTTTCCCGCAGTACAGCACGATTGGCGAGGTGACGAACCCGTCGAAGGCGCAATACGATTCGGTGGTACTGAAGGCTCAGAAGCGGCTGGCGCAAGGATTCACGTTCCTTTCGACGTTTACTTACGCCAAGAGCTTGGACAATGAATGGGGCGCGGGTTCGGGAAATTCGTTCAACGGATTCGCGGGGAGCACGCCGCCTTCGCAGCCGCAGAATTACTACAATCTGGGCGCCGAGTGGGCGCTCTCGTCGGTGGATACGCCGCTACGGTTCACCACGACTTACAGCTACGAGCTGCCGTTCGGAAAGGGCAAGCCGTACCTGAATAACAACAAGTGGCTGAACTACGCGGTGGGCGGATGGCAGACCAATGCGACGATGATTTACCAGACAGGCTTCCCGCTGTTCATCTTCCAGCAGAACCTGAATTCGATTATCGGCACGGGCGAGCAGCGGCCGAACGCAACGGGAACGAGCCCGTCGATGAGCGGCAGCGTGGAGCAGAGACTGAATGCTTATATCAATCCTGCAGCGTTCTCGCTGGCTCCGGCTTACACATTCGGAAATCTGTCGCGAGACATTAATTACCGCGGACCGGGGATGAAGAACTGGGACGCTTCGATCTTCAAGAACTTCACGTTCAAAGAGAAGTACACGGCGCAGTTCCGGGCCGAGGCGCTGAATTTGTTCAACTCGCCGTTGTTTGCGAACCCGAATACGCAGTTCGGCAACGCGGCGTTCGGCAAGATTACGTATCAGGCGAATCTGCCGCGGCAGTTACAGTTGGGGGTGCGGTTCCAATTTTAGCGGAACGTTTCCATTAGACGGTCGAGTTCGGCCGACCCCGGGCACAGCTTTTCGAAGGGCAACTTCGCGAGGGCTGTGGCCGGGGTTTTGTTTCGCTCGTGGATATCGGCGCTGGCTTCTTCCTGATAAAGAATTCCGGTGACGATTTCGCCTTCATGAGCCTTGAGATAGGCCATCGCGGAGAGACGATCGGTCGGATCATACTCGGTTGGGACTTTCGAAAAGCTGAGAGCGCTTCCGTCATGCATCGTGATCTTCGTGGAACCGGAAGGCGAAATCTCGGTGAGGATTTCCTTCGCGGGCGGCACGAAGCCCGCGTGCAGGTGCTGACGCGTATAGAGATAGCTTTTGGTGGAACCTTCGTGGTCGTTGAAGGTCACGCAGGGGGAGATGACGTCCACGATGGCGAAACCCTGGTGGGCGAGGCCTGCTTTCAGGATGGGGACAAGCTGTTGCTTGTCGCCGGAGAACGCGCGGGCGACAAAAGAGGCTCCGAGGCTCAGTGCGAGAACTGCAGGGTCGATCGGCTGGAGCCGGTTCGTGTCACCTTTTTTGCTCTTTGAGCCGGGATCGGAGGACGCCGAGAACTGGCCTTTGGTCAGACCGTAGACGCCGTTATTCTCGATCACATACAGCATGTTGAGATTGCGGCGGATGGCGTGGCAGAGATGACCGAGACCAATGGAGAGCGAGTCGCCATCGCCCGAGATGCCGATATAAGTGAGTTCGCGGTTCGCGGCGTTGGCTCCTGTCGCGATGGCTGGCATACGGCCGTGTGCGGAGTTAAATCCATGGGCACCACCGACGAAGTACGTGGGCGTCTTCGACGAGCAGCCGATGCCGCTCATCTTGGCGATCATGTGCGGCGGCGTGGAAAGTTCCCAGAATGCGCGCGTGATCGCCGCGGTGATCGAATCGTGGCCGCACCCGGCACAGAGGGTGGACATCGATCCTTCGTAGTCGCGGATGGTGAGGCCGATTTCGTTCCGGGCCAGACTCGGATGCGCGACGCGGGGCTTAACTATAGATGGCATCGAGTTCCTCCACATTCACCGCGATGGCGTCGAGCACGTTCTTCGCGCTGAGGGGGAAGCCACCATATACCAGGACGGGTTTGATTTTATCTTTGGGCACGTTCGTTTCGAGGGTGAGGAGGGAACAGAGCTGGCCGTCGCGATTCTGTTCGACGACGTAGCAGTAATCGTGATCCGCGAAAAAGCTTTCGACTTCGGCCGGGAACGGGAATGCGCGGACGCGCATGTAGTCCATCGGGCGGCCCATCTGGTCGAGAATGTCGAGCGCTTCGCGGACCGCCGCATCGCACCCTCCGAGAGTGACGATGCCGACGCGCGCGCCATGCCGCTTTTCGATAATGGGCGCGGGCACGTAGCCGGCCGCCTCCTTGTGCTTGCGGAGGAGACGATCCATCACTTCCTGATATTCGTCTGGGATTTCGGTGTATCCGCCGAATTTGTTATGGCCGGAACCGCGGGTGAAAAAGGCGCCATTCGGGTGAACGCCGGGAAGCGTGCGCGCTGCCACCGCGCTGCCGTTCTCCGGGAGATAGCGATGGAAGGCCTTTAACGATTCGATCTGATCGAGGTTCAGAACTTTGCCGCGGTCGGGCCGGTAATTGTCGTCCCACGTGAGCTTCGGAGTGACCCAGTCATTCATCCCGATGTCGAGATCGGAGAGGAGGAACACCGGCGTCTGGAAGCGCTCGGCGAGATCGAAGCAGGCGGGCGCGAATTCGAAGCACTCAGCGGGGTTCGCGGGAAATAAGAGAATGTGCTTCGTGTCGCCGTGCGAGGCGTAGGCGCATTCGAGGATGTCGCCCTGCTGTGTGCGGGTCGGCATGCCGGTGGAGGGGCCGACGCGCTGGACGTCGACGACGACGGCGGGGATCTCGGCGTAGTAGGCGAGCCCGAGAAGTTCGTTCATGAGCGAAATGCCGGGACCGGCGGTGGAGGTGAAGGCGCGGGCTCCGTTCCACGAGGCCCCAATCACCATGCCGATGGCGGCGAGTTCGTCCTCAGCCTGAAGGATGAGGTAATTGTTTTCGCCGGTGGCCTTATCTTTGCGGAGTTTTTCGCAGAAGGCTGTGAAGTTGTCCATCACAGAGGTAGCTGGCGTGATGGGATACCACGCAGCCACCGTGGCTCCCCCGAACACGCAGCCGAGCGCGGTCGCGGTGTTGCCATCGATCAGGATCTTGTCGTTGTTCGCATCCATGCTCTGGAGATGGAACGGCAACGGATATGCGTAGTTCGCCTTGACATAATCGGCGCCGAGGCTGAGCGCTTTGTGGTTCGATTCGCGAAGATTTTTCTTCTTGGCGTACTTCTCTTCCAGAAGCTGTTCGACCACCGCGCCGTCGATGTTGAGCAACTCAATCAGAGCGCCGGCGGTGGCGATGTTCTTCATGAGGATGCGCTCGCGGGGCTCGCGGAAGTTCTCGTTGCAGAGCTGCGCGAGCGGAATCCCGATGTATTCGATATCGTCGCGGCGCAGCGCGGGGTCGAGCGGAAAGGTCGAGTCGTAGATCAGGTAGCCGCCGGAACGCAGTTCGGTAATGTCGCGCTGGTACGTCTGTCCGTTCATCGCGACCATGAGGTCGTAATCGAGCGCGCGAGCCGTATAGCCATCGCGGTTGACGCGGATTTCGTACCAGGTGGGCAGGCCCTGAATATTCGACGGGAAGAGATTCTTGCCGGAGACGGGAACGCCCATCCGGAAGATGGCCTGCATGATGAGGCTGTTGGCGCTGGCGGAGCCGGTCCCGTTAACATTGGCCAGCTTGATCGCAAAATCGTTTACGCGGCTACGCATGATGAGGTGGGTAACTGATCCCCTGCATAAGAAATGAATAACTGGAACTTCTGCATGTCCCACGCGGCAGTGGGACAGCGTTCGGCGCAGAGGCCGCAGTGAACGCAGAGATCTTCATCTTTAAGCATGAGACGGCCGGTCTGCGGCAGCGGCTTCGAGGCGAACAACGCCTGATCGAGGTTGAGAGCGGGCGCTGAGAGGTTTTCCCGCAGCACGTTTTCAGGCGCATCCGGCGCGATGGTGAGACAGGAGAGCGGACAGATATCGATGCAGGCGTCGCATTCGATGCACTTGGGCGCATTGAATGCGGTTTCGACGTCGCAGTTCAGGCAGCGCTGAACCTCACGCGCGGTCTGCTCGGCGCTGAAGCCCAACTCGACTTCCAGGTGCAGGTCTTCGAAGCGCTGCACGAGGTCGACGTGCTTCATCTTCTGGCGATGCGCGGGATGGTAGTCGTTGCTGTAACTCCACTCGCTGATGCCCATCTTCTGGCTGATCAGGTTCATGCCGTACGCCGGGCGCTCGGTGACGGCGATGCTGTGGCAGTGGTTATCGATGGAGATGGCGGCCTGATGCCCGTGCTCGACGGCCCAGATGATGTTCTTGGGTCCCCATGCGGAGTCGCCTCCGAAAAAGACACCGGGGCGAGTGGATTGATAGGTGGTCTGATCGACGTTCGGCATGCCCCACTTGTCGAACTCAATGCCGAGATCGCGCTCGATCCAGGGGAAGGCGTTTTCCTGTCCGATGGCGAGGATGACGTCGTCGCAGGGGATCACGACCGTTTCGAGGACAGTGGAACGTTTCGCTTCGGCATCCCACTCGAGGCGGTCGAACTCCATCCCTGTGAGCTTGCCGTTCTCGACGATGAAACGCTTCGGCGCGTGATTGACGACGATTTCGATGCCTTCTTCCTCGGCATCGTCGAGTTCCCACGGCGAGGCTTTGAAGTAACCACGGGGACGCCGGGCCATGACTTTGACATCCTTGCCGCCAAGGCGACGCGAGGAGCGGCAGCAGTCCATGGCGGTATTGCCGACGCCGATGATCAGGACACGCTCTCCAATGGAGTCGAGATGACCGAAGGCTATGGAACCGAGCCAATCGATGCCGATGTGAATGCGGTCGGTATCGTGACGCCCGGGCAGGTCGAGGTCCTTGCCGCGCGGCGCGCCGCTTCCGACGAAGACTGCATCATAGCCTTCGTCAATCAGCGATCGGAGGCTTTCGACGGGCGAGTTATAGCGGATGTCGACTCCCATATTAAGGATGGCGTCGCATTCGTCGGTGAGGACCTGTTCGGGTAGCCGGAAGGACGGGATGTTGGTCCGCATCAGCCCGCCGGGTTTGTCGTATTTTTCGAAAATCGTGACCTCATAGCCGTGCGGCATGAGATCGTTGGCGACGGTGAGAGAAGCCGGACCGGCACCGATGCAGGCGATGCGCTTTCCGTTTTTGGCGGCGGGGGCTTTGGGAAGGCGGCCGGAAATATCGCCGCAGTTATCGGCGGCGACGCGCTTCAGACGGCAGATAGCGACTGGCTTTTCCGTGCTTCCGTTCGCCCCGTTTTCCCCGGCTATCGCGAGGCTGGGCAGTCTGCCGCGGCGGCAGGCGGGTTCGCAGGGGCGGTCGCAGGTGCGCCCGAGGATGGCCGGGAATACGTTCGACTGCCGGTTGAGCATGTAGGCGTCAGCAAAACGGCCCTGCGCGATCAGGCGAATGTATTCGGGGACGTTCGTGTGGGCGGGGCACGCCCACTGGCAATCCACTACTTTGTGGAAGTAGTCGGGATTGCTGGTATCGGAAGGAAGCATGAGGAAAGAGGTACCCCGGATATTTTATATGACGGGCCCGTGAAGGCCGTGCGGTATGGGGTGAGACAGCGCGGATGGGGTGTTTGGGTCGGTTTCGCACGGTTTTCTGGTCTGTGAGCCGGGAAACGCTTGTGCGTAAAAGCCGCGAGCTGCCGGGCAAGTTTGGAGATCGGCCTCGCAAGCGTGCAAACTTTCCGGCGCGCTCTCCGTACCTAAAGTATGTTCTCCGAATTACGCCAGGCGGTTCGCGGTTTGCGCTCACATCCCGGCTTTTCGGTTCCGGCAGTCCTGACGCTCGCTTTGGGAGTCGGAATCGGGACCGCGGTGTTCAGCGTTGTGAACGGAGTTCTCCTGCAACCGCTGCGTTTCCCGGAGCCGGATCGCATCGTCAGCCTGAACACGAAGCTCGATAAACGGCCAACCGGGTTCGCGAAGGTGACCGGTGGAGACTTCGTGGATCTGCGCGCCGCCTCGGACGTTTTTTCCGCCGTCGGACTCTATTTCGGCGGCGATGTGGGCGTGCAGCTTCGCGATCACGCCGAGTTCACTGGAGTGTGGTGGGTTACGCCGGAATTCTTCGCGGTTTTCGGGCAGAATGTACCGGCGCTTTCGGAAGACACCGCAATCGTAAGCGAAGCCTTCGCGCTGAGGAATTTCGGCGGCGCCTCCCGCGCCGTGAATCAGGCCTTGCGCGTCGAGAACCGTTCGTACCGCGTCGCGGGTGTCTTGCCGGGCGCGCGGTTTCCGGCGGAAGCCGAAGTGTGGCTGCCCGCCCCTTACGTTCCCGAGAATCTCAACCGGACGGCCTATAACTACCGGGCCGTCGCCCGAATCAGGCCGGGGGTTTCGCCCGGCGCCGCCCAGGCTCGTCTGGATAACCTCGCGGCGCGCCTCGCCATCGCTTACCCGGATTCCAATCGCGCCAAAACCTTCATTGCGGTTTCGCTGCGAGAGCAACTCACGGGATCTGTACGCTCGACACTCTATGTGTTGTTGGGCGCAGTGCTCCTGGTAATGCTGATTGCGTGCGCCAACGTCTCGAACCTTCTGCTCGCGCGCGCCACCGTCCGCGAAAAGGAAATCGCTGTGCGGGCGGCGCTGGGAGCCTCGCGCTCTCGAATCATCGGGATGCTGCTGACCGAGAGCTTAACGCTCGCGATCGCGGGAGGTCTGCTCGGAGTCGCGTTCGCATGGTGGGGAACGCGGCTACTGATTCGCCTCGCGCCGCCGAACCTGCCGCGCGCTGACGATATTCATGTCGATAGCGCCGTTCTCGTTTTTGCCGTGGCGCTCTCCGTTCTTTCGGCCGTTACTTTCGGCGTGCTGCCCGCGTTTCACGCCGCGCGCACGGGCTTCGCCGCACGCGGAACGATTCATGGCGGATCGCATCCTCTGCGGAATTCGCTCGTCGTAGCGGAGATCGCGCTTTCCTTCGTTCTCGCGACGGGCGCGGGCTTGTTCTTCCGCAGCTTCCTGGCTCTCAACGCTGTCGATCTGGGTTTTCGATCGCAGAATGTTCTCGTAATGTACGCGCATGCGCCAGCAAAAGGGCTTGATGAGCATGTTGGGGCGGGCCGCGCCTTCGTCGACCGGCTGATACCCTCGCTCGGGCAAGTGCCGGGCGTCCAGTCGACAGCCGCTGTTATGGGACTGCCCACGGGCCGCTACGGCTCGAACGGAAGCTATGCGGTCATCGGTAAGCATGTTTTCGCTCCGGGCAGCAAACTGCCGGAGTCCAATTGGTCACTGACCAGCCCGAACTACTTCGCGACACTGCGCATACCTTTATTGCGGGGGCGTGATTTCACCCGGCAAGATACCTACGATGCGCATGGCGTCATCATCATGAGCGACAGCGCGGTCCGGCAGGTCTTCGGCGCTGAGGATCCGCTCGGCAGACAGATCGTCTGCGGGCTCGACGAGTCTTCGATGCGGCCCATGACGATCGTCGGGGTAGTCGGCGACGTGCGCCAGGACTCGCCCGGCGCGCCGCCCGAGCCTACTCTCTACATGCCGCTCGAACAGCACCCGTACCACGCGAACGAACTGCAGGTGATTCTGCGAACCACCAGCAATCCAACGGAACTCGCGCCGGCTGTTCGCAAAATCGCGCACGATCTCAATTCGGACATGGCGGTTCGGTTCACGACGCTCGAGGACATGGTCTCGGATTCGATCGCCGCGCCGCGGTTCCGCGCGTTCCTCGCGACGTCATTCGCCGGATTGGCTCTGTTGCTCGCGATGGCGGGGATATACGCGGTCATGAACTATGTGGTCACGCTACGCACTTCCGAGATGGGGCTCCGCATCGCGCTCGGCGCGAGGACAACGGACGTTATGCGGCTCATCCTGTTTCGCGCCGCCGCGCTCGTGTCAGTCGGGGTCGTCCTCGGAGGCGCGCTTTCGCTGGCCGTTTCGCGATTCGTTTCAGCGCTGCTGTTCGGATTGAAGCCTACCGATCCTTCGACGTATGCCGGCGTGCTTCTCGGCGTAGCTGGAATAGCCATCCTGGCGGCGGCAGGCCCCGCGGTTCGCGCCGCGCGCGTGGATCCGTTATCTGCCTTGCGCGAAGAATAAGAGCCGCCGCGCTAACATGGCGGTTCGATGATCGAATTCGAGTCGCCCTCTCTCACTGCTGCGCCGGGGAGCATCGTCGGCGTGATTGCGGAGAGCGGCGGCGTTCCGCGCGATCGCGGCGGCGCAAGGCACATCGGCCCGGACGAACCTTTGCCCGAACAGCCGGGCGATTTCATACTGCGCTTCCCGTTTTCGAGATCATGCGCGGTCGACCGCGCCAGGGGGATCTCGAGGCTGCTGGACTTGCGGCGCGCGGGCGGGACGTTCGTCCTGATTACTCACGATGAACCGCTGCTCGAAGGCTGCGCCGACGAGATCTGGTGGCTCCGCGACGGCGCCCTCGTCGCCCGAGGTGAGCCCCTTGATGTGCTGGACCGCTATCGCGCGCACATTGCGAAAGCCCTTCGAGCGGCGGGGGCGGACGTTCGCGCGGAGATCGCGCTGCAGCGTCGCGAAGGCGACGGGCGCGCAGTTCTGGAAGGCATCGACTTGCTCGACGAGGCGGGAACGGCGTCGACCGTATTTCGCAGCGGTGAACCAATGTCGATTCGCGCTCGTTTCCGCTACCACGAGAACGTTCCCGCGCCGGTGATCGGAATCATGATCCGCACCCGCATCGGCCTCAATGTGTACGGCACTAATACCGAGTTGGAAAAAATCGACGCCGGGCCCGTTTCCGCGGGCGATTTCCTCATCGCTACGTTCCGATTCGTGTGCGATCTCTGCCCCGGCGACTATACGGTAACGGTCGCCTCGCACGATCCCGATGGCCTCTGGCATGACTGGCGTGAAGACGCCGTGGCGTTCGCGGTCGCAGATGAGCGTTATACGGCCGGCGTAGCCAATCTAAGGGCCCGCGTCACGGTCGAACACCGGCGCTGACATGGCGTCAAATCCAGTCGGCCAGCGCGTACGCCATTACCGCGAACGTCGCGACGCAGCGCCTGAAATCTTCGGGAACGATTTTGTCGAATGTGTCGGCCTGGGTATGGTGGTAGTCCCAGTAATGCTCCATCGTCGTACGTAAACCCAGCACCGGAACACCCGCCGCAAGTAACGGTTCCACATCTGCTTCCGATTCGCCACCCTGCACGCGATCGGCGCCGATGCGCTTCAGCAGCGCGGAGATGGCCTCGGCTCGCGCGCGAACGCCACTCGATGCTGCGGGCGCAGCGCTTGCTGACGCGCCTCCCCGGCGGCGCGGCGTGTCCGCGAAATCGAATCCGATCGGCCGCTCGGCGCCGCCATCCATCTCGATCGCCGCGTAATGGCTCTTTACCTTGTCGCCCAACCACTCGCGATAGGCTCGCCCGCCATTGCCGCTGTTCTCTTCGCTGGTCCAGAACACGACCCGGATCGTGCGGCGAGGCCGCAGCCCCAGTTTCTTCATCAGCGACACGGCTTCAAGCGCGGCCATGATGCCCCCGCCGTCGTCGTGCGCACCCTGCCCCACATCCCAGGAATCGATGTGACCGCCGATTACGACAACCTCTTCTGGCCGTTCCCTCCCCACGATCTCGCCCATCACATCAGCGGAATCGGCGTCGGGTTCGAAGTGCGCTTCCATTTCCAGATGAGCGCGAACGGTTACGCCGGCCTGGGTCAAATGATGAATCCAGATCGCGTCTTCGACCGACACCGCAGCGGCGGGAATTTTCGGATCCTGATCGTTATACCGCAAGGCGCCGGTATGAGGGTCGCGCAGACTACGTGGCGTGACCGAGCGCACGAACGCAGCCACGGCGCCAAGTCGCGCGGCGCGCGACGGGCCTTGGGAACGGTAAGCCACGGTCTCGCCATAACTGACGAACGGCGCGTCGTATAAAACGATCTTTCCCTCTACGCGCGAGCGTCCCAGTTTTTCGAGTTCGTCGAAATTCGATACCGCAACCACATCGGCGGTGATTCCGGCCGCAGGCGTGCCGATGCTGTTACCCAGTCCCAGAATGAACAATGGCTTGCGCTGCGGGGCCAGCATCTCGGCGGATTCTTTTCCGCGGATCCAGTGAGGGACCTTCGCGGGAATCGTGCGCACATTCTCCAGCCCGGCTCTCTTCATTTCGGCGGCCGACCATTCGATTGCGTCATTGAGAGTGCTCGATCCGCTGAGGCGGTTTCCGATTCGATAACAGAGATACTCGAGCCGGTCGAGCGAATGCTCATCCTTCAGCGCCGCGTCGATCAACTTGTCCGCAGTCGCCGAATAATTACTGGCGTTCTCTCCCGCGGCATAAAGCGAGAGTGCCATCGCGGCCCCCAGAAGAATACGTACGACCATATCCCTACATCCTAGCGAGCGGAGAGATATTGACGGAAACTCGCAAGGACTGGAATACTCGACACAGCTTTCAGTTTCTCCGAAATCAGTGTGCTGGTTTTCTGCCGAGGGATTACGTACGAAGTCCCGAAACAGAAAAACCAGCGGATAGAGCCGCTGGCTGGTTTCTGCTTCAATCCGGGGACTGAAAGGCGGTGGTTCTATGTACACCGTGAGGCTGACGGTTACGATCCACTCGATCGTGCTCTCGATCCGAAAGGGCCGATAGCCTGACCAAAGGGGGCCGGATTCGCACTATCCGGTTCCCTTCAGCCTCTAATATATAGCGATCCTCGCAGGGAGGCAAGACGGACTAATCGCCGGAAACGCGACGGGGGGCCGGACTCAATCCGCCGAACCACGACTTCACGTTCGTCCAGTTCGTGCGCAACAGCGAAAGCAGCAGCATCAGGACGATAATCGCCGCAGCCGCGGCTACCGTTTCTCCGACATTCAGGTTCTCTTTGAATGCTCCCAGCCAGCGGCCATAGACGAGCTCAATATGGACCCAGTAAACGAGCAGGCTTGTCATACCAAACTGCCGCACCCAGCTCCATTGTTCCGGAGTGACCTGTAGATTCCACACCCAACAGAACGCAACCAAAATCAGGAGCGCGCCAAGCTTGATGAAGATGAGAGCCGGACTGTTCAGCCAAAAGTCGACATTGGGATAAATCGAAGGCGACATGCTCGAAATTGTGTACGCCGCGAACGCCATTGCGACGCCACCCCATCCGAGCCATTGCATGGTGGCCGGAACTTCCTCCGGCTTCAGCCTGCGCAGGAGGCTGCCTGCGCTCAACCCAAACGCAACGAACGCAGCCCACGGGAAGAACCCGAAGAAGTTGTAATCGGGCGCAATGTAGTGCCGCACGATTTCAGGAACACCGGTCCAGTCCGCCGCCGAAACCAGCGGCGATGCCACCGCGATTCCCACGCCCAACACGGCGCACAAGCGGATTCGCTCGACGGTTCGGAATACAGCCATGGGCGCCATCACCAGCAGAGCCAAGCCCATGCAGTTGAGGATATCGACGCGGAAGACATTGTCCCATTCACTGAAATCCAGCGAAAAGATCCACAGCTGCAGTCGAAAGGCGAACGCTGCCGCGAACAGATAACCCGCTCGTCGCAGACAAGCGAGCACACGCCATCCCGCCGTCACACCCTTCTTCTCCTGACTATCCATCAGGAACGCGAACGTCACGCCAAGCAAAAAAAGGAAAATCGCCGGCGGCATGCCGCCCGCAAACTGTGACATCATGTATGGCCCGCCGTTACGAAGATCGTTGCGCGTAAAGGACTGAAATACATGTCCTTGCAACATCGTGATTGCGGCGATGCCTCTGAGCCAATCAAGATATAGAAGTCGTTGAGACGGCGGCTTCATGATAGAGGAAATTGCACTTGCGGTTCCAAACCCCGGAGCCGCTACTTACCAACCTGCTTTATTTGAGCCCCTTTTGCGGTTTTCAGTTGTAAATCTTTGTCCGAGAGGGACGGGGTGAGCTTCATGTTGGAGTAGGTGAACTGATTAAAGTCACCGCTGCCGGATGTGATGAATTTCTGCTGCAACGGCACGCCGAGCGAGTCCGCGATCCAGAGCTCAACCTCGCGGAAATGCTGTTGCATCTCCTTCGATTTCGGAACAAGCTTGAGGTGCGACGTTGGCAGCCCGCTGATAACCTCCGGGCCGATCCAGCTAACGTCGTATGCTGATGTCATTTCCGCGCTGGTCGCGCCGAAACCCAGCAACATCACTTGCTCCACCATATCTTTCTTTGTCGAGACGTCGTAGATTTGTTCCACGTTTGTCTTTGGGTAATAGACCTTGACCTGATTTCCATCGAAGGCGGCCGATTTCTGATCCGGCTGCGTGAAAGTCACCAGCATTCTCACCTCACCCGGTTTCGCACGCTTCAGCTTAATGTCGCCGTTCGAAACGCTGGTATCTTTCGCGAGAGCGGTGTAGACAGTCTGCTGCAGATTCGCGGTCATGCCACGGAATGTTTTCGCCGCGGCATCCATGCGAGCAAATGCGTCGGGCAGAGTATTCGCCGGTGCGGCCGAAAGCGTCAGAGCCGCGCAAAAAAACCAGATTGTGAGCTTCATTTGTGCGCGAAAGGCTGCGTGAACGCCATGTACCCTTTGACGACTTTTTCGGAGTCCACTATCGGCTCGATGCGGGCGATGGTTTGTTTCCTGCCCGTTCGAAGCGTCAGCGCCTTCCCTAGGTCTTCCAGCCTCTGCGGTTCCGGCTTCGAGAAGTTCACCAGCTCCGGTTCGATCCAGAAGACGCCATCCGAAATCTGGCTGGCATACTGAATCCGCGGCTGATCGCGGAACCATACCCGCGGGGCAAACGCGATAAACAGCATGATCACCGCGCACATGACGTCGTATTGCCAGACTCCGCGCTCGTAGTCCCACAGAATCAGTCTTTTGAGGCCCGTCAGCACTGTTCCTATTTTAACAATCGGGCTTCATTCGCCGAAGCCGAAGGGCCGTCGCTCTCCCGCATGGACAGTAGCACTTGTAGTACCGATTCCCTCGATGCGCGCGCGGACGGAATCACCCGGTTTGATGCGAGCGCCCTTCGGACAGCCCGTTGAGATGATGTCGCCCGGATGCAGCGTAAAGAAATCGCTATGAAATGACACCAGGTTCAGCGGCCGGTGCTTCATATTCTTCACAAAATCCCGCGAACAGATTCCATCATTGTGCTCCGTGATCACCTCGAGTCCATCGATATCCGGGACCTCGTCAGCGGTCACGATTACTGGCCCGAAACTGAAAAACGTATCGATGCTTTTCGATCGCGTCAGGTAACGCGGATTCTTTCGCAGCACATCGAGCGCAGTGAGATCGAGCGTTGTGGTGAAGCCGTAGATGACCTGCCGCGCATTTTCCACAGGGACGAACCGGCAACTCCGCCCGATGATCACTCCGAGTTCCCCCTCCGCATCCACATCATCCGAAACCTCGGGCGGGGGCAGAAAGATTCGCCCGCCGGGCTGAAACATGCAGGACGCCGGCTTCATGAAACTTCCCGGTTCTTCCGGCTGCACCGCCGAGATATCCTCCGCGTGCGATTTGTAGTTGAGTCCGATACACCAGATCTTCGGCGGAACCTCATACGGCAGACGCGGCTCGATGTCCTTCAGCGGAATCGGGCCCACACGGGACGTGGGAAGTTCGCGAATATCCTCGCGGATGATTTCGAGCACACTGTTCGGAGTTCGCAGTCCATGCTTGGCATTGATCTCGAGCACCGGAACAACCCCGCCGGCAGTCACCACTCCGGCGTGATCCTGCCCGGCGTATCGAAAGGTCATCAGACGCATAAAGTGCAGGATATCGGATACCGCGCTCCGCGCTATGATCTGGTATGCGAAAGGCGTTCTTTGCCGTTGTACTGTTCGCTTCCCTGCTTCTCGCGGGCGATCCGTGGAATCCGAGCGATGTTCTGCAACCCTCTGAAGTGGCTGCCAAGCTGAAGGGCACCCTGGTCATCCATGTCGGCTTTCCGGTGCTTTATCGCGCGGCTCACATCGCCGGTTCCCAGTACGCGGGGCCGGGGTCGAAACCTGAGGGAATCGCGGAACTGAAGAAGGCCGTCTCTAGCGAGCCTCGAAACAGCCGCGTGATCCTTTACTGCGGTTGTTGCCCGTGGGAGAAATGCCCCAATATCCGGCCGGCGTATTCAGCGCTGCGCGAGATGGGCTTCACTGATGTGAAGGTGATGATCGTGCCGGAAAATCTTAAGGCGGACTGGATCGATAAGGGCTATCCGACCGAGAAACGCGCGGCGGAGTGAAAATCACGTCTCAAGCCAGCTCCAGGCGATGGAAATGGTGTTCGATGTCCTTCTTCAGCACCCGGTAAGGCTCGCTTCCGTTGAGTTTTAAGGCTCGGTCGATCAGGTCCTGGGCCCGCTTTAGCTTTTGGCGGTCTTCATCCCGGCTCCCCCCAAACATGAGGACATCCTGCAACTCAAAATTCGCCTCGGTATGAAAGTACTCCGGATGCATCGGATACCAGGTGTCCGAAGGGACGTACACCTTTAGCTGGGCCAGCGCGACTCGCGCAGAGGGAAGGTTGAAACAGGCGTCGTCCGGGCTCCTGCTGAGGAAGTATGCCAGCGAGTTGTAGCATGTACCGATCAGGTCCCCGACGTCTCTTTGCCATTCCGCGTAGCAATCAATGGCCGTGTAGATTTCGGTGACGGATAATTCCAGATCCTTCAGCTTGTCACTGCCATCCACTGCGTCAGCCCGGTCGTGCAGCGCGAGTCCCAAAGCGTGATGGAAACGCGGGTCCGCGGGATTCGAAGCGATACACTCCTTTGCGCGCTCAACGGCCTGTCCCAGACGTTTCAGTCTCCTTGCCGCCCATCCTTCCACATGCCGAAATTCGAACCTGAGGTTCGGATAACGCCGCGAGAGGCTCCTGCTCAGATCGCACGCTTTTTGATCTCCTTCTTTGGTGAAGAAGGAAAGGTACAAAAGACACCGGATCGCTTCGTATTCCGGCTCCTCCTGCGGCGGCTGAGTCCTCAGAAAATGGTTGTAAATCTCCAGAAGCTTTTTCACCGCTTCGCTTCGCGGCATGTGAACTGTATAAAGCTCCACGAGTTCCTGGTAAGTCGCGGCGTGTTCCGATTGGCGGTTAATTATCAGACGGATCGGCACATACTGCACGCTGCGTCCGGGATCCCGACCGCCTCCTGCCCCGTTCGCCACCAGAGGGCTGCGAGAAGCCTCGGAACCGAATTCGCTTTGCGAAACCATCACGCGCAGAGCGGTCCTCATGTCTTCGAGCGCGGTGTCGCGGCTGCTTTCTTTGCAAATCTCGAGAAAGAGCCTGGCGGCGCGATCATCCCTCGTTACGGCGATTTTGGTCAGTTCCTGGAATCTGGCCACATTGCCCAGCAGCCCAAGATTGGCGGCTTCCTGTCGCATACGCGCCAGCTCGTCGCCGACGGTTCCCGTTATATCTTCGAGCCGCGACTGGATATCCCCGGAGTGTCCGCTCGCATGCCTCTGCGCGGCCTCCCGAATCTGGCCTGCGCCCTCCTGGATTCGCTGAAACTGCCTCAACCGCGCGATCGTGTCTCGCCGATCCTCGCCCGTATGCGCGATGGCGGCAAAAATCTGCGCGCGCGTTCTCCAGAAATTAAATGGTTCGCCATTCAGGTCCGGAAGCAACGCCTTCCGATCCTCGGCGTTAAAGAATCTCGAAGTTCGATTCGCCGAGGAAAGATAGAGGCAGAACACAGGCTTCGCGATCCGCTTCTCTCTGTAGGCCCGGATGAGCGATTCGTTTATGAAAACAAGCTTATGGATCGCCTTGGCATCGAGATCGGCTGAGTCGCGGATCTTGCGCTCCTCGAACGTATCGCGAAACTTCACGCCTTTCAGCAATCGGTCGAAAATTGTTTCGACGCTTGCTGAAATACGATAGCCGGCCAGGGAATCGGCCAATACTTTCGCTGCTTCCGGCGGCGGGGGTTCACTTAAACGGCGGGCGATGCGTTGCAAACGTTCCGCGCCCGTCGAATAGACATCCATCACCGCTGCCAGCAGGACGTTGAAGTTTTTCAGAACATAATCTTTCAGGCTCTCCTCTTCGGCGCTGTGCTCAAGCATGCGTTGCACCGACTCCAGCCTGTTGAATCCTTTGCTTGCGCTGGTTCGGACATGCCAGAGCATCTGATCCATCTCCGGATCGTATTCGCGCAGCAGAATCGGCGGGGGCTGAAACTTGAAGAAGACATAGTAAAGCGCGATCTGATCGTCCGCGATTCTCTTGATGTCTTTCTTCCCCGCCTCGGAGCCGAATACCGGCAGGCAAAAGTCAAAGATCTCGTGCGGGTCGACTGCATAGAAGAGTGTCGCCCCCCCATCCAGCCGCTCGAGGTCTTTGATCTGTTCTTCCACCTGTTCCGGAGTCAGGCTAAAGAAACTCGGCGAGTCTGCTTCCATCATGAATCAAATCGCCAAAAATGCTGACTCAGGACATCGGTGGTCCTGGCGGATGCGGAGGCAGCTAACGCGACCGATTCCGCGACCGGTTGTTTCGGCGGCATCGCGCGAGCAACGATGTTCGCCTCTTCCCGGAACTGTTCCTGGTCGAAGTTGTATCGGCCGAGGTCGGCGCGGCTCACGTGCAGGCAGTTGATTTTCTTGACGTCCCGATAATCCGAAAAACTCCAGGGCGAGTGCAGTTTCGCCACAACGCTCAGTTTGTAAATCCTCTTAAGTACTTCGGTCGTCTGCGCCTCCAGATGAGCCCTTCTTGCACGTACCGCGAACTCAAATATTTCTTCCGCGGTGAACGAATAATACCCCGCGTTTAACCAGCCAGAGCACAACCAGACGTATTCGTCCGATTCGTCAGCGCCGATCGTCGTCCACTCGAGAAGAACCGCGCGGAGCGAGGAGCAGAACGACTGGTATTCCTTCGGGCACTTCGGCTGAAGGTCGGTTTCCGACCACTGCAGAAAGCGCAGCAATCCCGCATAAGTCAGCGGCCCCATCATTCCCAGCAGTAGGTACGACACCTGATCGGCGTAGCGTTCGTCCTCCCCGAACCTCGGGATCAGGTACCGGAGGAATCGGAAAGCAACGTCCGTCTTCTTCGTCCTTCCCATCAGCCGGAAGCCTGCCAGAAGCACCCGGAAGTCCTCCGCCTTCGGGCACGTCGCCTGCACGTATTCCCACGCATCTTCGTCCGGCCGGTAGTCCGCCAGAAGGCTCAGCGCCAGACTTTGCAGGTGATACGGTTCGTACTTCAGATCGATTAACGTCTCGTCGCGTAGCAGCCGCCACACTACCGCCTCCGCGGTGGGCGGCGTAAACAAGGACACCAGATAAAGCAGCCGGTAGAGCCGCTCGGCATTCTGCTGCTGGGGCGGCGTCGTCTGCAGTAGCTGCGCAATCGCTTCGAGAAAGGCGTCTTTGGCCTCGCCCGAGAGCGCGTTCCCCATGCGCTCCACGTGGTGATGCGGCTCGTCGTCGCGCCCATGAGGCAGATCGGATGGAATTTCGCCGCGAAACAGCGCTTCGATCCGCCCGCGCCAGTATGTCGGGCCTAATTCATTTCCGTCCGCCACGTCAGTTTCCCGTCTTCTCGAACCGCTCCAGCGCAGCCTTCACAAGCCTGGAGACGTCCCTCGTAAGGATATTCGATACGCCGATATACTGCGCGACGAAGGAGTTATTGAGTCCGCTGATAGCGCGATGGACGCGTTCCGGGCAGTAAGGCGGTTGGCCGGAGACGCTGAACGTCTCCCCCCAGCTATTGTTCCTGCCCATGGAGACGAAAAGGTGCAGATACAAATCCCATCTGCAGTCGAACGACGTTGGCTGAAAGGTCTCGTCAGGAACTCCCTCGGGATAGAAGACGGCTAGCAACTCTGGCCTCCGGTCCTCCGCGCCCCCGTCCGGGAAACCCAGCCCCAGGGCGTCGTTCACGACCGTTCCCGGGTGATCAGGATCGGAGTTTTCGCGGACCTTGTCAAGATCGGCCTGCGACGAAATCCAGACGTTCGGCAAACCGCCGCGCCAGACTTCCCTCAGCATTCCCAGCGGCAGTCCTCGCTTCAGCATCCGGCGCGCCTCGCGCACGCCGGCCGCGTTGGGCGGTATGGGCAGCGTCGGCGCCAGATAGCGCTCGGTGAAGCCTTTGATCTCCATAACGCGCGCATATCGGTCGCCTGCTTCCAGAGGCGTCCCCTTGTGCGACGAGCGGCAGACCCATTGATCCCGAACTGCCTGAACCGCCTCGGCGAACGACTTTAACGCTTCGAGACCATCCGCGCATCCGTTCGAAACGGCGGCGAAAAAAGGACGCACCTCTTCCTGTTTCAGCGCGCCGCAACGGAGATCGATCGCGAGGCAGGCCGCAAATCGCCGACCTTCATCGTGGCCGATCAGAAGTCTGAGCCAGTACTCCGCCTCGGGCGGAATCACCTCGCTCTGCAGGTAGTCACGAACGCGTTCCAGAATTTCGGTCACTTTCGCGCCTAATCAGATTAGCGCAAGAGGACCGCTGGTCCAGCCTTTAACGAGCGGATATTACGCCGCGCATTCGCCGCGGCCGAGCTTCAGCGAAAACGCCTCGTCGTCGCCCCAGTCTTTGTACATGTCCGGGTCGTCTGAGGGCTTGGTCAGATCCGCCAGCAGTTCCTTCTTGAAGAACTCCACCTTGTGCCGAAGCACGTAGCCGCGGAACGTCTCGCCTTCACGCTGATTCGCCTTGTAGTGGTCCAGCACCCGCTCCATCGCGACCGGCGCCAGCCGCGCAGGCAGGCTCATGATCTGCAGGCCGAAACGCATAACGCCCTGCTCATCGTAACCACCGCCCAGCAGCATCTGATAATGCGGAACTTCTTTGCCGTCGATCTTGCGGGCATTACCGTAGAAGCCGATCTCCGCGGTCCAGTGCTGACCGCACGAGTTCGGGCATCCACTGACATTGATCTGAAGGTTCTTCACTGCCGGATCGTCATACCGGCGCACGCGATCCTCGAGTTCGTCACCCAGGTTCATCGCCTTGGTGAGCGCCAGATTGCAGGAGTACGCGCCCGGGCAGGTCACGACATCCTGAATCTCCCGCGCGCCGGCATTCCCCAGCCCGATGGCCTTCAGCGCCGCGTGAACGCGCGGCAGAAAACCAAGCTGCACGAAACCGAGCACCAGATTCTGTTCCACGGTCACGCGCAGGCATCCGTCACCCGCTTCGCGCGCGATCTTCGCCATCTCACGCATCTGCGAGCTTGACAGATTCCCTTGCTGCACTTTGACCGTGATCATCGCGTAGCCGGTCTGTTTCTGCTCTTCGACGTTGGATTCGAGCCAGCGATCAAATTGCGGATCGCCCGACGCGCCACGGTTCACCACCGGAAGCTGAGCGCCCGAACCAAGAGGCTGTGGCTTACTCCGGTAGCCGCCGAAGCCTTCCGGAACCTGAATGGAAGGCGTGATTCCGCCGTTTTCGAGGATGTCCGCGTATTCCTTATCGATCTGTTCCTTCAGCCACTCGAAACCCCGCTCGCGCATCACGAACTTCAGACGCGCCATATTGCGGTTCTTGCGGTTGCCGTACTGATTGAAAACCCGCAGCACGGCTTCGATCCGATTCACGAGCTTGTCTTCGGGCAGGAATTCGTCGAGCAGCCGGGCCTCCACAGGAAGAGGTCCCAGTCCGCCGCCGATCACGACTCTGAATCCGCGCTCTCCGTCGCGTATCACCGCTTTCAGACCTACGTCGTGAATCGCTGCGATGGTGCAGTCGCTGTTATCGCAGCCGTCGAACGCGATCTTGAACTTGCGCGGCATCGAGTCCGTCAGGCTCTTTCGCAAGAACGAGTAGGCCGTCCGCCGCGCATAGGGCCGCACGTCGAACACCTCGTGGCGGGTGAGCCCCGCGTAGGGACAAGCCGTGACATTTCGGACCGTGTTGTAGCAAGCCTCGCGCGACGTCATTCCGACGTCATGGAGCATATGCATGGCATCGGCGACCTTGGTGAGCGGCACGAAATGGAACTGCATGTTCTGCCGCGTGGTGAGGTGCCCTTTTCCGCCCCCGGCGAAATCCGCCACGTCGGCCAGACGTTCCATCTGCTCGGAGGTCAGCATGCCGCCGGGCACTTTGGTACGCATCATCTGAACCCCGGGCTGCCGTTGTCCATAGCAGCCGAAGCGCAAACGGTAGGGACGAAAATCGTCTTCGGAAATTTGACCGGCGAGAAAAGCCGCCGCCTTTTCGCGGAAGGCTTCGATCTCGGCGCGGACGGTCTGATCGTGCTGCTGGTTGAACTCGTCGCGCACGCCAACGACGCTTTCGGTATGGGTCACGCTAAATCTCCCTATTCCCTATAGAGAATAGCATGACGCACGCGGCAGCTGTGGCTACCAGGTTAATAACTGGTCTATCGTATGGGCCAGATCTTCCGTCTGGGGCAGGATTTTCGCCTCTAGTTGAGGGTGGTAGCCGACCCAGGTATCCATCGCGCCAACGCGTTTCACCGGGGCATCCAGATACGTAAATAACTCATCCGCAATGCGCGCCGCGATTTCAGCCCCGTACCCGAAGCTCAGCGTGTCTTCGTGCGCGACGATGACCCGGCTGGTCTTTTCTACGCTGGTGCGGATCGTCTCCCAATCATAGGGATTCAGGGTCCGGAGATCGATCACCTCGATGGTTTTGCCGGTATTCTGCTTCTCGATCGCCTGCGCCGCCAGAATCGACTTGTGGACCAAAGCGCCATAAGTAACGATGGTCAGCGAGTTCCCCGGCTTCACAACCTTGGCCTTGCCGAAGGGAATCATGAAATCCGGTCCCGGATACGCCGCACGGTTGTACATCTCGCGGTACAGCTTCTTGTGTTCGAGGAACAGCACCGGGTCGTCGCACCGGATTGCTGTCCGCAACAGCCCCGCCGCATCTTCCGCGTTCGACGGAAAAACCACCCGAAGCCCCGGAATATGCGTGAATGTCACCTCGCCGCACTGGCTGTGATAAATCGCGCCGCCGTTCAGATATCCGCCAATGGGTACCCGGATCACCAGCGGCGCCGCGAACTTACCATTCGATCTCCACCGGAAAGATGCCAGTTCATCGCGGATCTGCATCATCGCGGGCCAGATGTAATCGAAGAACTGAATCTCGACCACTGGCTTCAGCCCCACGGTGGCCATTCCGTTCGCGCGGCCCACGATCGACGCCTCGGCGATGGGCGTGTTGAAGCACCGCCGTGATCCGAACTCGGCCTGTAAGCCTGCCGTCAGCTTGAAGACACCGCCCTTTCCCTTCACCTCGTTCAGGCTGCCTTCGCGGCTGCAATCCGCCACGTCCTCGCCAAAAACGACCATCCGCGGATTCCGCCGCATTTCGTCCCGCAGCGTCGCGTTAATCAGATCCGCCATGGTCTTCGGCTCGCCTTCCGGCGCGGCGGGAGTGTCAAACGCGGCGGACGTCGGATCCACTTTGTCCGAATAAAGATGAAGCAGAGCCGTCTCGGGGGCGGGCGGCGCGGACTTCATCGCCTGATGCGCATCCTCCAGCACTTCATGCTGGATCTCACGCACGATACGGTCAATCTCCTGCCGGTCCAGCAGACCTTCATCGAGCAGGAAATTCTGCATCCGCACGATAGGGTCGCGCAGGGCCTCTTCCTCGCGCTCCCGCTTCGTTTTGTAAAACCGCTCATCGTCGCTGTACGAATGCGAGTACGGCCGCACGCAATGCGCATGAACCAGCGCGGGACCGTGCCGCTCCCGGCAGTAAGCCGCCGCAGTGCGCATAGCCCCGAACGAGGACAGAAAATCCGTGCCATCCACAACTTCCAGAGTCAGCAACTCCGGAAAGTTCGCCAGCAGCTTCGAAAGCGAACCGCCCGGCGTCTGGCTCTCCACGGGAACCGAAATCGCGTAGCCGTTGTCCTCAATCAGAAAAATCACCGGGGCCTTGCTCAGGCACGCGTGATTCACCGATTCCCAGAACTCGCCTTCGCTCGTCGCGCCTTCGCCCGAGCTCACCAGTACGACCCGGTCTTCCGCGGGGTACAAAACCTTCAGACCCTCGGCGCATCCCACAGCCTGCACGAACTGCGTCCCGGTCGCGGACGAACTGGCCACGATGTTCCGAGCGGTGTCCGCCCAATGAGAAGGCATTTGCCGCCCCCCGGAACTCGGATCATCGGCTGCCCCTACCGCCTGCAGCAGCATGTCGAGCGGGCTCATCCCCAGCGTGAGAGCCAGCGCCCGGTCCCTGTAATACGGATAGAACCAGTCGTGCCCGGCGCGCATCGCAAGCCCTGCCGCCACCTGGATGGCTTCGTGCCCTGCGCCACTGATCTGGAAAAAGATCTTCTTCTGTTTGTTGAGAATGATCTCGCGGTCATCGATCGCCCGCGAGGTCTGCATGAGTCGAAAAACTCGAATCAGGGCCTCTGGTTCAAGCCCTAAAGAGCGTGAAAATTCGAGCCGTTCCGAGCTGGTTGGCGTGGTGAACGACGTCGTCATATGAAAATACCTTCATCAGAATACCAAGCCTTCATGCCTCGTCCTCGTGCGCGAAAACCAAGCCCAAAGCGCGTATCCTACTACAGGAAATAGAGTTGCGATCCGAAAAGCCGCGGCGTAATCGCCCCGGTCGAACAACCTTCCGAAGTACGGACTTGTGAGCGCGATCACAGCGCCCCACGATCCTGCCCCGATTCCGGCAATCAGTCCCGCGTTGCCCGCGAAAGCGTCTGTAGCGTAAGCGACCGCCACCACTACGAATCCTGCCAGCGCGAACATCGCCAGGAACATCTCGCCCAGCACCCAGGCTCCGGAAGGAAGCGAATGCATCCACGCCAATGGGATGCTCAGCACGAGACATACCGGCATCAGCGCGTCGAACCTGCGTCCTGTCCGGTCCACAACCCACCCCCAGACAAAGTAGCCCACCTCCCAGCCGAGCGGCGGAATCCAGAGCACCTTGCCCAGCATTGCCTGGTCCCACGCGAACCTCGCGTGCAGATAAATCGACGAGTCGTACAGGATGAACCCCAGCGGCATCGCGCCCAAGGCGTACGCCGCAATGTACGCCCACAATGAAGGATGCAGCCAGGGCAAACTCTGTTCCCGAATCTCGGTCCGCTCATCAATGCCGCGCGCGATGAAACGCCACATAATCAGCCACGCAAACCCAAATGAGCCGGTAACCAGGAACGCGCCCCGCCATCCGAACCGCAGCGCGATCGGCGTAACGATAAACGGCGTGATCATCGCGCCGAGCGAGCCGCCGCTGTACGAAATCGCGAGCCCCCGCCCGCGCTTCTCCGGCGGCAGCGTTTGCGCCACAGTGCGAAGGCCGCCGGGAAATGTTGCCCCCTCGCCTGAACCCAATGCCGCGCGCGCGATTCCAAAACTCCAGAACCCCGCAGCCCACGCATGCGCCGCCGCCGCAAAGCTCCACATTCCGACGGCCGCTGTCATACCCCGCCGCACGCCCCAGGCATCGAGAATTCGCCCCCACACCGGATTCGCGACCATGTAAGCCACGGAAAAGCACGAGATGATGAACCCGTACTGCTCCGCGTTCAGATGGGTGTCACGAAGAATGACCGGCGCAAGAATCGCAAGCGTATTCCGGTCGACATAACTGATCAGGGATACCAGCCACATCGAAACCGATGGCAGCCAGCTTTCTTGTTTCGGGATAAGTGAAGATCATACCTTGCGGCGTATGCGCGACTTCAGTCGCGCATACGCATCGATCCTCTATAATCGCCGTGCTACACTACCGTTTTCATGACAGTGACGGTCGCCACGCATCGCCATCATCATCACCACGCGATCAGTGTGCGACGGGTCCTGTCCTGATTCGGCTTTTGCAAAACGAATGAAAGGATGCCCGCCGCGAGTAACGGCGGGCATTTTTATTGCTCCCCATCCGGCTCGCGATACGGGCGCTGAAACAAAAGATGACTCTTGATTTCACCAAGCTCGACGGCCTCATTCCCGCCGTTATCCAGGATGACCGATCCGGCCGCGTCCTTATGGTCGGGTTCATGAACGAGGAGGCTTTCCGCAAGACCGTCGAAACCGGCAACGTGACCTTCTTCAGCCGCTCGCGCAACAAGCTGTGGATGAAGGGCGAGAGTTCCGGTCATCTGCTGAAAGTCCGCGAAATCTCCACCGACTGCGACGACGACTCGCTCCTCATCAAAGTCGAGTCTCTCGGGCCCGGCGTCTGCCACAACGGCTACGAAAGCTGCTTCTACCGCCGTCTCGATTCCGGCGAATGGGTTGAAACCGAAAAACCCGCCTACGACCCCAAAGCGGTCTACGGGAGTGCGAAGTGAATCAAAAAATGGTGAAGCTGAAACTCGGCATCCCCAAAGGCAGCCTCGAAAACGCCACCATCGACCTCTTCCGCCGCGCCGGCTTCAATATCAGCACCAGTTCCCGTTCCTATTTCCCCGTCATTGACGACCCGGAAATGGAGTGCATGCTGATCCGCGCGCAGGAAATGGCGCGCTACGTCGAAGACGGCATTCTCGACGCGGGCCTCACCGGCCTTGACTGGGTTTCTGAAGTCGGCGCCGACGTCGAAGCCGTGGCCGACCTCGTCTACGCCAAGCAGAGTTTCGGCAAAGTTCGCTGGGTGCTCGCGGTCCCCGAGTCAAGCCCTGTGCAGTCTGTCAAAGACCTTCAGGGCAAAATCGTCGCCACCGAACTCGTCGCGACCACGAAGCGTTATCTCGAGCGCAATGGCGTCACCGCAAAGGTCGAATTCAGTTGGGGCGCCACCGAAGTCAAGCCGCCCGAGTTGGCCGATGCCATAGTTGAGGTCACCGAAACCGGCTCCTCGCTGCGCGCCAACAAACTCCGCATCGTAGAAACCATTCTGGAATCCAACACCCAGCTCATCGCGAACAAGACGTCCTGGGCGGACGCAGCGAAACGCGCCAAACTTGAAGACCTCAAGCTCCTCCTCGATGGAGCCATCGCAGCGCTGGGCAAAGTCGGCCTGATGTTGAACGTCCACAAAGACAACCTCGAAACCGTCCTCGGGGTGCTGCCGGCGCTCAAGCGCCCCACTGTTTCGCACCTCAGTGATGGCGAATGGATGGCGGTAAACACCATCCTCGATGAAACCGCGGTCCGCACCATCATTCCGCGACTCAAGCAGGCCGGCGGAGAAGGCATCGTCGAATATCCGCTCAACAAGATCGTGATGTAAGCATGATCCGGATCCTTCAGTCGAATGAAATGGGCCGCGTTCTCGCGCGGCGCGCTGCCCGCATGGCCGACGCCGAAGCCACTGTCCGGCCGATCCTGGAAGCCGTGCGTAAGCGTGGCGACAAAGGCCTGATGGAATACGCGCGCAAGTTCGACGGCCTCGAACGGAAGTCGGTGCGCGTTCCGAACGAAGAACTCAGTCAGGCGGCCGCTCGCTTAACGCCGGAGTTCCGCTCTGCAGTCGAAGTGGCTGCAGCTAACGTACGCCGGTTTGCCGCGAAGCAACTCCCGCGCGAGTCCTCTTCTTCCTTTAGTCCGGGGCTGCAACTCGGGCAAATCGTACGGCCGCTCGACACCGTCGCCGCCTACATTCCCGCCGGACGCTATCCGCTGCCTTCCACCGTCATCATGACGGCCGTGCCGGCACTTGTCGCGGGCGTTCCGAATGTCTGCGCCGCCTGTCCCAAAGCGGTGGACGAAGTCTTCGGAACCGCCGCCATGCTCGGCGTGCATCAGGTATTTCAGATGGGCGGAGCGCAGGCCATCGCCGCTTTCGCCTACGGCACGAAGACCGTTCCGCGCGCCGATCGCATCGTCGGCCCTGGCAACATCTACGTCGCCGCCGCGAAAAAACTCCTCGCGGGTGAAACCGGAATCGACTTCGTCGCCGGCCCC
>DATFSM010000149.1:0-19611 GCA_035262625.1 Bryobacteraceae bacterium | reverse complement strand
AGTGTGCCGAGGGCAGGCGTTTTACGTTCGGCTTTGGTACGGGCTTCGATCAGTTTCGCGAGAAGTTCATAGCGCCTGGGATCATAACCGGGCGGCTTTGAAAACGCGACGCGGTCCGCCGCTTCGCTGAAACACATCCGGAAGTTATATGCCTGGACTGCTTTGTCCGCCGATCCTGGCGCGGCCGGAGTCTGCGCGCTGATCTCGGGAAGCAGTTTGCCCTGCGAATCGCGGGCGGGAACGTCCACGAGGAACTGATGAAGAGGCGTTCGGTCGCGTACGCCTGCGAGGGATTCGCCGTACTGAGACGAAGATTCACGGCCGTAGGTCCATTCGACGCCCGATTGCGCCATCAGGTCGCCTTCGTAGCTGGCGTCGATAAAGATCGATGCCGTGAACGTCCCCGTGGTCTCCGTTTCGATCGATTCCAGCCGTGCGCCTGCTTTGCGTACGCCGTTTTTTTCTACGAGCCGCGCATGTTCGATGAGCGTCACGCCGGCTTCGGCAAGCATTTCCCGAAATATCTCTTCGGCGACATGAGGCTCGTGCAGCCAAGCCACATCCTGCCCGTATTGCGAGACGCCGTAGCGTTTGCCGACCCGGAAATAGAATTCGTAAGCATAGCCGCCGATCACCTCCTTCTTTCCGTAATCGGTGAAGCCGAGACCACTCGATACCATGCCGCCGATGTGAGCCGATGGTTCGAGAAGCGCGGTCTTCAGTCCCTCGCGAGCGGCGGTCACGGCGGCGATTACTCCGCCCGCCGTCCCGCCATAGACGACTACATCGAAGGACTGTGTGGCGGGTTGGGCGGAGAGGCAGGCCACAGCAACGAGTAGCGCTAAGCGAAGGAGCATTCTTCGATTGTGCTTCAACCGGCCATTCGCGTGAGACGATGGATGGAATGCCCGTCGCCGTCTCCGCCAAGAGCTTTCAAAGCGACCGAACCGCGAATTTCACCGAATCCGTGATTCGGGAAATGACGCGTCTGGCGATCATCAATAACGCAGTAAATCTCGCCCAGGGTTTTCCCGATTTTCCGGCGCCGATCGATCTCAAACAGGCGGCGATTGACGCAATCGAAGCCGATCACAACCAATATCCGATTACCTGGGGGACAAAGGCATTTCGCGATGCGATCGCGCGGAAATACGCGAGGACATATGGGCTCGACATCGATCCCGAGCGCGAGATCACGGTGTGCTGCGGCGCGACGGAGGGAATGATCGCATCGCTGCTTGCGGTGGCGAATCCCGGCGATGAGGTAATCGTATTCGAGCCTTTTTACGAGAACTATCACCCGGACACGCTCCTCTGCGGGGCCGACCGGAAACTGGTCAAACTGAGAGCGCCGGACTGGAGTTTCGATCCCGACGAATTGCGGCGCGCATTTTCTCCGCGAACGAAGGCGATTATCGTCAATACCCCGAACAATCCCACCGGAAAGGTTTTCTCACGCGAGGAACTGACATTTATTGCGTCGCTGTGTCAGGAGTTCGACGCGCTCATCATTACGGACGAAATTTACGAACACATTACGTATGACGGCCGGCAGCACGTGCCGGCCATGACGCTGCCCGGAATGCGGGAGCGCTCGATTCTTATCAACAGCATGAGCAAGACGTTCTCGGTGACGGGATGGCGCGTAGGCTGGGTGCTCGCCGCGCCGGGATTAACGTCGACAATCCGAAAAGTGCACGATTTTCTCACTGTGGGCGCTGCGACGCCGCTCCAGCAGGCCGGCGTCATGGCGCTGGATTTACCGGACTCCTATTTCGAGGGACTATCGGTGGAATATGCGGGCCGCAGAAGCGCGGCTATGTCGATGTTGCAGAATGCCGGTTTCAAATGCTTCGAACCGCACGGCGCTTATTATGTAATGACCGATATTGGCAATTTCGGATTTCCCAACGATGTTGCGTTTGCCCGGTATCTTGTGGAAAAGGTGGGAGTTGCCGGCGTCCCGGGGTCAAGTTTCTATCTGAATCCAGCGGACGGTTCATCACAGTTACGGTTCTGTTTCTGCAAAAAGTATGAGACGCTGGAGGCAGCAGGAAAGAGATTGGCCACGTTGCCTGGAATCGCCCTGCCGTAATTCGCGCATTCCTTAAGATGGCTCCTCTAAAGGAGGCGAGAAAATGCTACCGGAATTCCTCGTTCAAGAAACCACCGTCCGCGAAGCCGGTGAAAGCGATGTCCTCCCTCTCCGGAACTCCCGGGAACCGAACCTGACGCTCACGCTCGGAATTACTCACGCGATGGAACACGAGAGCATCGACGTGGATGTTTTTGCGTCGCGCGACGGAAATAAGTGGTTGCCGGTTGCGAGCTTTACTCGCAAGTACTATTGCGGCACCTATCAGTTGTTTCTCTCCGGACTTGAGGCGAAATACCTGAAAGCTGTTTGGCGAGTGACGCGCTGGGGAAAAGGCGAGATCAGACCGTTTTTCCGCTTCTACGTGTTCCTTCAGGATTCGGTGGCTCGCGTCGCCGGCGCTGCCTGATTAAGGCAGCGATATATCAATCGGTAATCCTACGTAATTTTCAGCCAGAGACGTCATCGCCGCGCGCGAAGTTGTCACGTAATCGAGCTCGGCGAGCTGGCGGCGATAGTCGAAATCGGCGAAATCTCCGTTCGACCGGTGGAGCAGCGAAGTCATCCACCAGGAGAAGCGCTGGGCTTTCCACACGCGCGGCAGGCATGTATGCGAGTAATTGTTGAGAGCATCCCGATCGTTTTGCCGGAAAAAGCGATGAAATGCCCAGGCAAGCGCCCGCACATCAGCCACTGCGAGGTTCAACCCTTTCGCGCCCGTAGGCGGCACGATGTGGGCCGCGTCCCCCGCGAGAAAGAGATTCCCGAATTGCATCGGTTCGGCCACGAAGCTGCGCATGGGAGTGACGCCTTTCTGAAACACGGCGCCCTGGTTCGGCCGCCAGCCATCGCGCGTCGTGAGCCTGGCATCCAGTTCCTGCCAGATTCGCTCATCGGTCCATGAGTCGATGTCTTCATCGGGGGCGCACTGGAGATAGAGCCTCGTCACTGCAGGCGATCTCATACTGAACAGCGCGAACCCGCTCTCGTGCAGCGCGTAAACCAGCTCTTCCGACGAGGGAGCCGCTCGCGCCAGAATGCCCAGCCAGGCAAAGGGATATGCGCGTTCGTAAAGACCCAGAATCCCCGCGGGAAATTGCGCACGGCAGATTCCGTGAAAGCCGTCGCAGCCGGCGATAAAGCGGCAACTCAACTCGCGGCTTTCGCTGCCGCTCTGATATCGAACGCGGGGCGTCTCCGTGTCGGAATCGTGAATCGATACGTTTTGAACTTCGAACTCGATTGGCCGGCCGCTTGCGCCTCGCGCTTCGATCAGGTCTTTCACGACCTCGTTCTGGCCGTATA
Source organism: Bryobacteraceae bacterium (assembly GCA_035262625.1). GTDB lineage: Bacteria > Acidobacteriota > Terriglobia > Bryobacterales > Bryobacteraceae > BOG-234. The sequence goes on along the minus strand of DATFSM010000149.1, from coordinate 16,211 downwards.
CCGTGATCGCTTTGCCGGTGAGTTCTTCGAAATCAATCCGGCGGCGCTCGCCGTTGAAGGCGAGCCAGACTCCGCCGTGCCGCAATCCTTCGCGCCGCAGGCGCTCGCCCACGCCGGTGGCAATCATGGTGTCGACCACGTGCTCCTCGAGCACGCCCGCGCGCACTCGCTCGATCACATAGCTTTGGGCGCGAGCCTCGAGAATCACCGAATCGATGCCGTAAAGGTGAAGAAGATGCCCGAGCATGAGCCCCGCGGGCCCGGCGCCGACGATCGCAACCTGCGTTCGCTCCGTCATGTTTCCCATTCAATATACGGAGTGCGCCGCGATCGCCTCGTCGGTCCCGAATCAGGAAGGATGCTTCAGGCTTCCAGGGGCGCTTCGGCGCCGCTGCGGGACAGGGCGCTTTTTTCCGCAGCTTCGATCATGTATCCGATGCCCCGCACGGTATGAATCAGTTTCTGCTGATAGCGGTCGTCGATCTTGCTGCGGAGGTGGCGGATATAGACGTCCACGATATTCGTCAGGCCGTCGTAATCCATGTCCCATACGTGCTCGACTATCATGGTGCGGCTGAGTGGACGGCCCTTGTTGCGCATCATGTATTCGAGAATGCCGAACTCTTTGGGCGCCAGTTCGATGGCTTCATTGCCGCGCGTGACCTTACGCCGTGTGCAGTCGAGTACGAGATCTCCCACCTGAAGGCGCTCCGGCGCAGGTTGACCGCGCCGCAGCAACGCTCGAACGCGCGCCAACAATTCGACGAAAGCGAACGGCTTGGTGAGGTAATCGTCTGCGCCTGTTTCGAGCCCTTTGACGCGATCGTCGAGCTGTCCACGCGCGCTTAGAATCAGCACGGGCGGACCGGTGCGACGGCCGCGAATGCGTTCCAGAACTTTCAGGCCATCCATATCCGGAAGCATGAGGTCGAGAATCACGAGGTCGTAATCGGTATCGTGCGTGAACTGGAGAGCCGTCGATCCATCGTGCGCCACATCGACCGCGTAGCCCGCTCCCTGCAACCCGCGTCCCAGGAAATCGGCGATTCTCTTCTCGTCTTCCACAACGAGGATGCGCATGATGACCTTAGGTTACATCAGCGTGGTTCCGATGGAATCAGAAGACCGTGAAGCAGAAAAACTGGTCCGAACCGGCCGCGTTCAGCGCGTATTCGCCATTCTCTATCTCGTTCACGGCTTCGAGACGGTAGATGGTGTCGGCGACCTTGGTGGCGGTGAGCAGCAGGGGCGCATCGTCGGGTGACGGGGTCTTGCGGAGTAGCGCCTGGCGATGCCCGCTCGAGGGGATCAGGCGAATCAGGCGGAGCTTTTCGGGCCGGATCTGCGCCGAATCGATAAGAAATACCGGCAGGGCGAGCGGCGTTTTGGCGAGCGACGTCTCGCCGGGAATTGAGTAGGTCGTACCCTCCGACGTCTGCTGCGCCGATGGCCTCACAACCTCGGTTTGCACCAGATTGTTAGCCAGCAGCAGATAGGGGATGTCTTTTTTGTCGGGCTTCGGACCGGCTGCGAACAACATCAGAACGATCGGAAGCAGCGCGGTCATTGCGTCGTCAGCCAGTTTTCGAGGGCAGGATCGTTGAAGTCCGAGATCTGAAGCGATACTCCGGGAAGATCCGAATGCGTAGTCGTGACCCCGACGACAGTCATCCCGGCGGCAAGGCCTGCCTGCACGCCGGCGTAGGAGTCCTCAAACACTACGCAGAAGCGCGGCTCAACGCCGAGTTGGTCCGCCGCGCGCAGGAAGACCTCGGGATGCGGCTTCGGATTCGTGACCTGGTGTCCGTCGACGACTGCACGGAAAGCATCGGCCAGTTTCGCGCCGCCCAGAACGAAGTCCACGTTGGCAGGTTCGGCGTTGGTCGCCACCGCAGCCGGAACGTCGCTATGACGCGAAAGGAACTCGCGGAGTCCTGGTATGAGGCTTTCGCTCAAACGGGGTCCCAGCATCTCGCGGTATAGCGCTTCCTTGGCCGCGCCGTGCTCGAAGACTTCGTCCGTAGTGAGTTTGTCGCCGAAGAAGTCGCGAACGATCTCGTCATTCCGTTTGCCGTACATGCGCTGCTGCATGGCCTCGGTTGTCTGGATCCCGTGCCGCCGATTGTACTCTTCCCAAACGATCCGGTGCAACGGATTCGAATCGACGATTACGCCGTCCATATCGAAGATGAATGCCTTGGGTTTGGTCAAAAGGAGTCTCTGGTTTGGCCTGGCTCGGCAAGTTCGCCGCCGAGCCAATTGAGATAGGCAGGTGATCCGGCTGTGATAGGGATCGCGATGATCTCCGGCACATCGTAAGAATGCTTTTCCTGTATCAGCTCGCGGACCTGATCGAATAAATCCGAGGAGGTCTTGATCACCATCATTGACTCGTCGGCGCTTTCAATCTTTTCCTGCCACCAATAGAAGCTTCGAATCTGCGTAATTACGTTTACGCAAGCGGCGAGACGGGCTTCCAGCAGAGCCTTTGCGAGCCGTTCCGCCTCCTCTTTCGACTCGCATGTACTGAAAACCAGGATCTTATTTGTCATCTTCAGCGTGCGGTGCTAACATTGTCTCGCAGCGCGATTTCCCTCATGAAATTCCTCGTAAAAGCGACATATGCGACCGTTGTCGGAGCGGGCGTCGTTTATGCATTTTTCGCGTTACAGGGGCCGAACGGAATTCCCGGCCTGCTCGAAAAAAGGCGTCAGGTGAAGGAACTGGAGCTGGTGAACCAGAAGCTCCACCGCGAGATCGAAGAGAAGCAGGATCGGATCAAGAGGCTGGAGCAGAATCCCGCCGATCAGGAATTCGAAATTCGCCAGCGGCTCAAACTCGCCAAGCCGGACGAGAAGATCTACATCATCGACGGCAAGAAATAGCCGCTACTTCGGATACCACTCGCGCAGCCGAACTTCGATATTGGAACCCTTCAAGGCGCTAGCAAACACGCTCAGATCCGTGCCGCGGTAGTGATACGGATAGACGATCGCGGGATGAAACGTGCGCACCGCCTCGGCGGCTTCTTCAGGCGTCATCGTGAACGGCAGGTTCATGCACACGAAGGCGACGTCGATGTTCCTCAGAGCGAGCATTTCGGGGATCGCCTCGGTGTCGCCTGAAAAATAAAAGCGCTTGCCGCCATAGGTCAGAATGTAGCCGTTTCCGCGGCCTTTGTCGTGATAGAACTTGCCTGCTGACGGTCCCCGCTTAATGTTGTACGCGGGAATGGCTTCCACCGTCCATTCGCCCCATTTCTTCGTTTCGCCGTTGGCGATCGGTTCAGCGTGAATCTGATCCGCCACCGCCTTTGGTCCCCAGATCGCCGTAGAAGGCTGTTTAACCTTGTCGATCATCGCCTGCGACATATGGTCGCCATGGATATCGGTAACGAGGATGAGGTCGGCAGGGGGAAGTCCATCGAAGGAACCTTGCGCCGGATCGATATAGATGTTCTTGCCGCCCCCCTGCAGCAGAAGCGAGGCGTGCATGATGGGCGTGATTTTGACGGGACCGGCGGCGGTTGAAATCGTGTCTGACGGGCGCGCGGTCTGTGCGGCGAGCGGGAGGGCGAGAACGGCGAGTATCGCGAGACGCATGGCGAGGTACATTCTATCCGAGGATCGCGGAGCCTTTGTTAGCGGTCCAGAGCGTCGCCTGAAGTTTACCGATCGCGCTCCAGTCGAATCGTTCGACCGCAGTTATCCGCGCCCGCGCTTCGATTTCCCTGCGATCAGACTCGCCCTCTGAGAAGTGTTCGATCGCCTTCGCGAACTCCGCCGGCGACGCGGCCACAATGGCGTCTACTCCGCTGATGACATCGATGCCGTTGAAGCCCGCCGGCGTGCCGATCACGAGGCGGCCCATGGCCATGGCTTCGAGGACTTTGATGTTAGTTCCGGCCGACGCGGTAAGAGGCGCAAGGACGAGTTCGGCGCGCCGGTAAGCAGGGCGAACGTCGGACACGAATCCTTCCAGTTCAATAAAGGATTGCGACAAGGTGGGCGAGACCCGCGAGCGGTGGAAGTCCAGGTAGTATTGGGGGCGCGAGCCTGCGATCACATGCAGCCTGTAGCCAGGCTTCAGCAGCGGCCAGACTTCCAGCAGGAACCAATCGAGCGCGAGGAGGTTGGGCAGGTGAGCGAAAGATCCGATAAACAGCAGCCGCCGGCGCTCGGGTGGATCCACGGATGGTTGGAAGCGTTCACAATCGACGCCATTCGGAACGATCGCCACCTCTCGCGCGCCGGTCACCGTGGCCGCGTCTTTGGCGGACATCGTGACGACGCAGTCCACGTCACGCCACGCTTTTGTTTCGAATGCGCGCCACTTTTGCAGTTGGTTCTCCAACTCCAGCCTTTCCGCTCCGGTATCGCTTCTCGTTTCGAGAAGCTGCTGCTGAAGATCGAATGTGATGTCGTGCTCGACGAGGATGCTTTTCGCTTGTGGATACGCGTCCGCGTATTGCGCCATCCATGTGAATTCGAACTGAATCACGTCGGGCTTCCAGCGCGCGGCGGTTTGTTTCAGACAGGCGCGGAAGGTGGTCGAGCGGAATTCTTCCACTGTGTCCGGCGCCTCGGTGTTGCGGCGGTAATGTGACCCGTGCCTCCGAACGAGAACCACTTCCGCGCATAAGTCCAGAAGTTCGGCCGGAGGTGTGGCGAGTTCATCACAGAAGCAAATGAGCGCGAGCGCATGAGTATGGGCCGCCTGCCGCATCAGATTAAAGATGCGAACAGCGCCGCCGTGGGACAGAGGAAACGGCAGATACGGGCTCACCACAACCGCGCGCGGTCCCGAATCCGGTGAGGCATGACCGGGAAAGGCGGCGACATCGCCGTTGCCCAGAGCGAAAATCTCCTCTTCGGAAAGCAAGCCAGTCGCCGGAGCCGGCTGATCGCGGCCGATGCGGGGAATGCGCCGGAGGGTATCCAGAGCCGCGCCATTTCCCTGCGTGGCGAGCAGCTGCAGCCGGCGAATTCCAGAAACCCAGAGGTGTTTAAACAGGGATCTTTCACCGACCGCATGGATCACAAAACGCAGGTAATTTCGCTCCAGGAAATGATCGAGATCGCGCGGACCGAAGAAACGCGACGTCGTCGCGCGGTGGCGATGCTCCACTCTGGCGCCCGCGCAGAAGACTGAGGGCCAACCGCGCTTCCACGCGCGATAGCCGAGATCCAAATCCTCGACGTATGCGGGCTCATAGACTTCGGATACGCCGTCCAGATCGCGCAATTTTGCGGTATCGAACAGGGAGCAGCCGCCGCTTCCGTACAGGACCCACGTGCCATCTTCACCCGGAAGCGGCTCGTCGCAGCGAAGCGGATAGTCCAGTTCGCTCGAGCGACGCCACACGGCCTTACCGGTTTCCTCGCGCCGTATGCCTTCGGGGAAGAAGATTTGGGCAGTAGCGCAAAAAAGGTCCGGAATTTCGGCGAAAGCCACGCGCAAGGCTGCGACAAAACCCGGCTCCAGAACCATGTCGTTGTTAAGGAGCAGCGTGAAGGCATAGCGCGCCGCCGAAATGCCCGCATTCGCGGCGCGCGCGAAGGAGAGCGGTTCTTTCGATTCAATGATCCGAATCGCAGGATAGGTCTCGCGCAGCCAGGTGGGCGTTTCATCCCGCGAACCGTTGTCGACCACGATAATCTCGCCCGACGCAAGTTGGGGGATCAGCGTCGGCAGCAGCGTATGCAGCAGCTCGCGCCCGTCCCGAGTGGGGATCACGACGCTGATGCCCTCCGGCAATGACTCTGCTCTCTCCGGAAGCTTCGCCGCAGTTGTGTGACGCAGTCGCGCCGCGGCGATTCCATACAACTGCGCCGTCCGCGCCCGCATCGGGATCTCCATCTCGCGTGGATTCGCGAAGCGCCGTCCCCACCGAGCAAACGGCCCGACCAACTCCCGCGCCGAATCCCGCGCCCACGAGCCGAAACCGTAGAACCGCAGCTTTCCCGGAGCAATTGCGAGCGCAGTCTTGCGCATCGGTCCCAGCGCCGTGCCCGTTGCGAACGCTACGGAAGCCTCGGCGATCTCATGCCCGGCAGTGGCGGCGATTATCGAAGCTTTGTTTTCCGTTACGGGGCGAAGCACGTGCCAAGGTATCCACTCCCCGCGGTGTGGCGTGAACTCTGAGACCACGTACAGCGGCAAATCGGGTCTGCGCGCCGCAATGTCATCGAGCATGGCGCGGTTCAGGTCCGCCGTGCCTGAGGCGAACGCGAGTGCGATCTTCACTTAAATCGGCGACGGGCAGTTCACGCAAATCCCGTCCGACTGATATCTCCGCCACCACTCCAGCGCCTGCGCGGCGAATGCTGTCGATACGGGATTCACGTGCGGAATGAAAGCCGCATCCCTGCGTCCGAAATAGAAGCCGCCTTGAATCCGCGCGTCGTGGCCTTCCGCCTGAAACTCCTCGATCCACCGCGCTTCATCGGTGGCAGCGGCAGCATCAAAGGGCATCGTGGGCCCGCCAGACAAACGCGCTCTGAGTAGCTGCGCGTATACGTCCGACCGGACGAAGCTCGCGCGGATCTCGCGAGCGTATCGCGAGACTGCCGCAACTCCATACGCATACGCTTCCGAGCAATCCGCGCGATCGAGCACCGGAGTCAGCGCCTCCAGGAAATAGCAATACGCGTGAAGCCGATCCATCACGCGCGCCGAATCATTGGCCCCAGGGAGAAAATCGCGGTGCGTGCGAAGCGCGCCGGCAATCGTCTCTAAGTAGGCCTCGCGCATCGCGTTATCGTCCGCGATCTCCCCCACTTCCAGCCACGCCATCGCAGACTTCGCCTGATAACAGCCCACGGTCCGCGACCAGTGATCGCGCCTTGGCAGAGGCATCTTGTTGGGCAGGGCGAGGATCGGATGGTAACCATCGTCCGTGCGAAAGGCAGACAACATCGCCTTCGCCGCGTCGATCGCAGTCTCCAGCAAACGGTCTTCCTTCGTAACCCGCCACACCGAAATCAGGCCGCGCACGATGATTCCCGAGTCGAAGAAATAGCCCAAGTGGTCGCTTTCGCCGGAAGGCGACGGGTGCTCGTAAGGAAAAATGCGCAGCGCCGGATCCCACGCGTGCTCGCACAGGAATCGCGCCGTGAGCCGTGCCCGGTCGAGATACTCGTCCCGTCCCGTGGACGCGTAGAAAAACACGAACGCGGACGCGGCGTAACCCGTGATTTCGGTGGAAACCGTCTTATTTTTCTTGCTGTCGGCCAGATAGAAACGCGCTACGCCGCCGGAAGGTTCCTGTATTCCTGAGTCGAGAAACCAGCGGCCCGCGCGCTCAAGCGAAGACACTGCAGGCAATTCGTCAGTCTAGCATCCGTGAGCTATGCTGAATATTCCCGAAAGACATGAAGCCTACAGCACCGCAGGATCAGCAGCCGCTCGTTTCACGCCTCATGGATGCATGCGGAGGAAGTTACTCCCCGGAGACGCGCCGGAAGTACTTCATCACGGGGCCCCAATGGGCCGCGGCCTACGAAGGCCATGCGCTGTTCCACGCGCCGACGCGCCGTCCAGTCACCTTTGAAGAAGTGATCGCCGAATACGCCAAAATCGGCATTGGCTACTGGTGCACGCACGATACCGACGTGATCCCGGCCGATCAGTTGGGCAAGGATGGCCAGCACGAAATTGCCGCGCGAATCAAGAAAGCTCTCGCGGACCATGGCCTCAAGTGCTCGATGGTGACGACGGAAACGTTCCATCATGCGGTCTTCGCGGCGAGTCCCGCGTCCGAGTCTCCGGAGATCCGCCGCTACGCCGCATGGCGAGTGTCGAACACTGTCGAAATCGGGCATGAGCTCGGCGCGCAGTTCGCGGTTTACTGGCCTGGTTCGCTGGGTTATCAGATTCAGGGCGCGGTGGAAGAGACCGAAACGCTCAAGTGGTACGCGGAATCGCTGAATACCGCGTGCGAACACGACATCAAAGTCGCGAAGGCAAAGGGCCGCCCGACTCTGAAGCACTGCCTCGAAGCGAAGCCTTTCGAGCCTCAGGCGGAGATCCTGTTGCCCACCAGCGACGCCATGCTCTCGTTCATCGCCTCGGGCTTACTGAAGCATCCCGATATGGTGGGATTGAACCCCGAGTACCTGCACGAGCTTATGTGGGGAGGAGCACCGCGCGCGGCCCTGGCCCGGGCACTTACTGCCGGTAAACTCTGGCACTTCGACATCAATGACGGCTATCGGCTCAAGCATGATGTGGACATCGCAGTGGGTCTGGTAAATCCGCTTGATTGGCTGAACGTCCTGATTCTGCTTCGCAGCCACGGTTACAACGGACCGTTCAACCTGGACTACAAACCGCCGCGCACGACCAGCAACTGGGGCGTGTTCCACGTCAGCTTCCCCACTGCGGTAGATCGCTTCATCACTCTTTGGGAGATGGCGGGCGAAGCGCTCGAGGATTCCGTCATCAAAGAAGCAACCGCAGCTCTGCGCGCCGGAGCGGGCTCCGCAAGCAACGATCCGCGCGAGATCTTCGAAGCGAACAAGGAACTGATGACGCTGCACGAGTTGATCGGCCATCGTCTGGTTCAGATTCTGCTTGGGGTGAACCGCGGCCGCGTTTACAGCGTCTAGTCAGTCGAGCACCTTCAGTGTGATGACCGAGTAGACTGACTCTTCATCGCTTAGTCCGGAGACCTTGCCGAGCACCGTTTTCTGGCCCTCCATGAAGTCGCCTGACGTGTGGACAACCAGATCCGAATACGTGCCAGTGCGGTCGGGTATCCGGAAGTTAATCTCAATCCGGGAAAAACGTACGTACCAGGCTTGCCCCCTGCGGAAGACGGCATCCGGGCGCATCGTTACCCTCACGGAAGCCCGGTACATATTCGGATTCGGTGGAAGTTGCGTGTTTGCGTTTGCATCTCTTCCTTCCTGCACCCGCATCGGAAGCGTGTCCCAAACCCGGGCCGTCACACAGGGTACAGTGGCGCGCAATTGCTTCACCACTGGCTGCATATCGGGCGGCAAAGCCTCAGAACCCGCGGCGCCGGATGGAGAGCATCGCAGAAACGTCAACGTCATCTCGATGTTGTGACCCAGGTTGGCGACGCTGCCCGGTTTGTCCAGTTCAGTGATAACCTGCTTCATCTGAGTCACCACGTCGTGAGGCGCGTACACAACGATGGTGCCCAGATCGGCGTCGCCCCTGTATCTCGCATTGAAGACCGCCAGTAGATTCAGTAGACGATTAAATGAGTCGCCGACTAAATTTTTCACCGGGATGATCACGGCTTCGTTCGACTGCCCCGACGCCGTGGGCGCAACTTCCGGGGGCTTATCAGCCGCCTTGTCAGGCGCTTTGTCCTGCGCGAGCAGCGCAACGGCGGTGAACAACAGAATCGGCAGACGCATGTCAGGCTCCTTGAAATCAGTCGTTTTTAATTGCCAACCAGCAGAATCACAACTTCGGGATCGTCGGTTTCGATTCGGATCAGCACCGGTTTTTCCGGGTCTTTCTTCACTCGCCGCGTGACCGACTTCATTCGCGGCCGAACCGGCTCCTGCTCCCGCGGTTGGTCGAGAATGGCGGGGGCTATTACCGGTCGCGGAGGCGTCAGAACGGGCGCGCGGCGTGGAACAGGCGCAAAGAAAAGAAGAATGGCTATCGTAACCGGCACGAGCGTCAGGAACGCAAAGACCCGCTTCCGTCTCGCAGCGATTCCACGAAACACTCCCGCCCGCACGCGAGCGAGTGAATCGGCGGAGATCGGCTCGTCATGCAGTTCCCGGAAGAGTTCGCGCAGGCTTTCGTCGCTCATACTTTCCTCCGTGCGAACTTTGCGCGCAGCTTCGAGACCGCCTTCGAAATCTGGCTGCGGACCGTAGGCTCTGCAACCCCGAGAATCTCCGCTACCTCAGGCGTCGAAAGCCCCTCGATTTCGCGCAGCACAACCGCCGCCCGCTCTCTTGCGGGCAACTCTTGGAGCGCGGCCAGCAGGATCTCGCGCGATTGCTGCCGAATCACTGCGGATTCGACCGAAATCCCCGGCGACCTTAGATCGCGCAACTCCGCCGTGGGCCGCTTTGCGCGCGCGCGGTCCAGACAAAGGTTGACGGCGACCCGGTAAATCCATGCGGACTGAGCGGCGTCGCTCTCGAACTGAACGCCCCGCTTATGAAGGCGGAGAAAAGTCTCCTGCGCGACATCCTCCGCGTCGGCCCGGTTCCCAAGAATGCGCAGCGCCGTTCGCATAACCCGCGTCTCATGGGCGCGCATGATCGATTCGAACGGATCACTTTCCGTCCGAACCGAACTCAAAACGATTGCGGCCGCCTGCACGTTATAAGAACGTACGGCGGCCGCAAAGCGTTGATTGGGAAACGAAGGACTTACCGCTGAGCGATTTCGATGGCCTTCTTGAGAATCAGGTCCTCGGTGGGCTTCTTGGGCGCTGGAACCGGCGTCTGATCCGCGCTGTCGTCGTCCGAATCGCCGATGTTGGGCTCGGCCTCGACGACCTGTTCGCTCGGCGTGATCCCATTGTCCTGAATGGACTTGCCAGCCGGAGAGTAGTACTTCGCGACCGACAGAATGACCGCGCTGCCGTCTTCCATCTGAATCGGACGGCGAATCGAAGCGTCGCCATAGGTATGCTCGCCGACCAGAGTGGCCCGCTTGTCGTCCTGAAGCGCAGCGGCAGCGACTTCGGCCGCGGCCGCAGTGCCCCGATTCGTCAGCACAACCAGGGGCAGGGACGTGATGTCTTTCTTCTCGTCCGCGTTGTAATCCTTGCGGGGAACCTTCTGGCCCTGAACGTAGGTAATCAACCCTTTGTTCAGGAAAAGGTTTGCCAGTTCCACGCCCTCGTCAGGATCGCCCGCAGCGCAGAACCGAAGATCCAGCAGCAGCTTCTTCGCGCCCTGTTTCTGCAGCGCAGCGACAGCGTTGGCCACTTCTTTCACTTTCCCGTCCGTCAGTTCCGGAACCTTGATGTACCCGAGCTCATTCGGAAGCATCTTCGACTCAACGGCCGGGTAAGCGATGATCGTGCGGGTCAGCGTCAGCTTCTGGGGTTCAGGCTTGCGGCGGAGCACAGTCATGTCGATCGGTGATCCGGGCTCGCCTTTCAGCAACAGCCTCGCGTAAGCCAGCGGCATGTCACGCGTAGCGATGCCTTTGATCGATTCGATGAAGTCCGACGTCGTCAGGCCGGCTTTGTCCGCCGGGGATCCCGGGATGACCGAAACGATCGTGATGTAGCCATATTTCTTGGCCAGCACCATTCCGAGGTCGCCCTTGTACGTGTCGAAGTTCTTCAGGTATTCCTTATATTGAGTCGCGTTCAGGTAGCTTGCGTACGGGTCAATCGACTCGAGCATCCCGTTCATCGCCCCGAGCGTGACGCTGCTCATGTCGGGCTCCTCGACGTACTCGCTCTTGATGCGCGAAAGCACTTCGGAATAAACGGAAAGGTGCCGGTAAACGTTATTACCCGCAGTCGCATCATCCGCCGCCGCGCCTTTTGTGACCACCCCGCCCAGAAGCAGGATCGCCACAAGGCAGGTAGAAGACATAACGACCAGGTACTTCGCGCGGCTGTTCATATATTTCGTTGACGCAGACCAGCCGGGAATGGGTGCATTCCGAGCCAGCCGCTGCTTCGATTATATCCGCTGCGGCTCGGGGAATGGCCGCCCGGCAGGCGTTTACAAACTCTTAAAGGCGCGCGGCGCTATGCTCGCGCAGCGGGCATACAATGGCATCGATTCATATGAGCATCCAGAGAAGAGATTTTCTGAAAGGCGCGGCGGCGGGCGCCGCGCTTTTCGCCCTGCCCGACGCTTTCGCCCAGATCGACCCGGCCTGGAAGAGTCACATCGGACTCGAGTTGTTTACTGTTCGCGACGTGATCCAGAAGGACTACGAAGGCACTCTCGCGAAAGTGGCCGAAATCGGCTACAAGGAAATCGAGCCAGCCACGAATTACGGCGATAAGGAGCCGAAGCAGTTCCGCGCGATGCTGGAGCGCCTCGGCCTCTCCATGCCCAGCACCCACGTTGGCGCGGCTGAAGGGCCTGATCTCGAGAAGCAACTCGAAGGTTTCCAGATCATGGGGATCCGGTACACAGAGGTTCGCGGGGCGGGCGGGCGAGGCGCAGGCCGGGGTCCGGGGCGTCCCGGTGGTGGACCGGGCGGGCCCGCGGGACCTCCCAATGCGGCAAGAATGCCGCGCCCGCCAGCCCCCGCGCAAACGGAAGAGGCGATTAAGCGTCAGGCGGATCAGCTCAATAAACATGGCGAACTCGTTAAAAAGTTCGGCATGAAGATGCTGGTCCACAATCACACCATGGAATTCGCCTGGCTCGAAGGAAGCACGTCGCGCAGGCCATACGATGTCTTGCTTGCCGAGACCGATCCGTCTCTGGTCGCCATGCAGCTCGATATCGGTTGGGCTTCAGTGGCAGGTCAGAACATCTTGGAAATGTTCCGCAAGAACCCGGGGCGATTCGAACTATGGCACGTGAAGGACGCCAAGGGAATTGCCGCGATGACGCCCAACATGACCCAGGGCGAGCGCATGCAGGCCGCAAAACTCGTCCCTGTAGGCGAAGGAGAGGTGGATTACAAACCGATCTTCGCCAACGCGAAACTCGCGGGACTCAAACACTTCTGCATCGAACAGGACAGTGCGGTCGAAGGCGATTCCATGGCGGCCGCGAAGACCAGCTACATCAATTTGAAGCGGATTCTTTCTTAGGGCGTTTTGGCTGGCGGCGGCAGGATTTCTATGTAATCCAGCCCCGCCGGTTCGCCGCCATTCGGCGTCCCCTCGATCACGATCTGATCACCCGGACGCAACGCGATCCCGTCGATTTCGCGGCGGGTCGACGAAGATCCATCCATCTTTCTCGTCGGGATACGGTCGGCCGCGTCCCACTCGTCCACGACCTGATGGTTGATCTGTGTCCGGAAATGTGAGATTCCGTTGTTCTGGTCAAAGTACTGAATGCGAAGGTCGTACCACCCGGGCGCCCCGTCAAAACGCGTTGACGCGGAGCATTTCGGCTTGTCGCACGCGATGGCTTTTCCTCCCGACGCGGTTTCCCACGGTTTCACGTCTACGGGACTGTAGCCATCGAGCGTCATCGATTCCGCTTCGATTCGCCCCGGGTAATGCCCGGCGCGACCCTTCGCATCCGGAATGCCGGATTCCTTCAGGAACCAGCTCACCACCGAGTCGCGCCACACCTGCGCCTGTCCTGCCTGATACTTCAGTTGCGCCAGAATTGCGGCGTAGCGCTGATCGTCAATCTTCCCCTTGAGCGACTCCCATTGCGGCGCGTAGGCTTCGGCGGCGCGTGCTCCTTCATAATGCGAATCGTAGATCGTCTGGATCACCGTCTTGCCCGAATGGAGCACGTGCGTATACGGGACATGGTGCATGAAAAGAAGCAACTCGTCGGGACAGGTCTGGAGGTTCTCGTAGGTGTGCGCGATGTGCGGGTTGTATTGCCCGATGTATCCGGTGCCGGTTGCCACCGTACGATCCATGCCGACGCCCTTAGCATCCGCGCGATGCCACTGTCCCCATCCGTTGTTTTCGGACGCCTCGACCGCGACGCCGTAGTGGTTTCCGACAATGTCCGTCAGGGTCTGAAGCCCGAGCGGTCCTGTGTAATTCTCGTAAGTCTTCCAGGAACTCGACTGCATCGCGTCAACCGTTTCGACTACCTTCGGATCGCTGCCGAATGTCTGAACCGTCCACTCGCGCACGATGGCTTCGGAAGTCAGCGCCGGATTCCAGGCCAGGCGCCCGTAAGCGTAGAGATTCGCCTGGGAAAGATGGTTTCCGAGCCAGTTGTCATCCAGCCCGACGTTGACCACGCCCGCGAAACCCCGCATCTTCCGGTTCTGATGGCGAACAACATCCAGAACTTCCTTCCACTGCGGCGCGAGGAACACCATATGCCGCGCCTGGCCCATGTACTCCTGCGTAACCTGGAGTTCCATCACTTCGTTGGTCTTTTCGAGCGCTTCGAAGAGGGGTGAGACCGGCTCGCGAACCTGGAAATCGATCGGGCCGTTCTTGATCTGGATGATTACGTTGCCGTCGAACTGGCCGTCGAGCGGCTTGAAATTGTCATACGCGGCGCGCGCGCGGTCATTCTTCGGATTGTTCCAGTCCATGCGGTGGTCATAGACGAAGCCCCGGTAAAGCAGAACTCCTTGATGCGCCGCAAGCGCACGGGCTACGACATTCGCGGCATCCGCATGAGTTCGTTTGTAGGCCGAAGGGCCGACGCGCCCTTCTGAATCGGCTTTCAGGACGAAACCCGCCAGATCGGGAATCGCGGCGTAAATGGCGTCGGCGCGCTGCTTCCACCAGGCTGCGACTTTGGGATCAAGGGGATCGAACGTGTTCAGTCCGCCCAGAGACTGCGGGCTGCCGAAATCGACCGACAGCGCGATACGCACTCCCCAGGGGCGAAGCGCCTCCGCGATCCGGGCTACCTGCGGGATGTACTCGTCCGAAAGCAGACGCTTATCGGCGTTTACGTTATCAATCGTTGTTGCATTAATGCCCAGTGAAGCGAGCAGGCGGCCGTAGTCGGACACGCGGCTCAAGTCCTGACGGGCATGTCCGCCTTCCCAGAAGATCGATCGGCCGCCGTAACCGCGCTCGATCGAACCGTCGAGGTTGTCCCATTGGTTGACCCAGCGAACCGGCGCATACGGCGTTTGCTTTTCATCGAGAGTCGTAACAGGGTCGCCTGTAGCAATCTTTCGAAGCAACGCGAAAGCGCCGTAAAGAACGCCCCGATCGCTGCCGCCGGTTACCACCGTGTACTTCAGGTTTCCCGACGTGATCGTTCGAAGCCAGAACGCATCGGAATCGAGGCTCTGAGTCCACCCAGCCTGCGGGAACAGGCGACGCATCTCATCCATCGCGCCGAGAATGATCGCGTCTTCCCTGGGGAGCGCAGATTCGATACGAAGAGTACGCGCTGTCATTCCCCGAACGCCGCGAACGATTTCATCCCGCCCGGCAGTCACCGTTTTCGAATCGCCCGCCGCGAAAACCGCCGCGGGCAGCGGCCGCGCCAGCCTGACCGGAGCATAACGAAGCCACGCGTCATAGCCGGTCTCGGCCTGAAGCCACAAGGCGCTCGAAATCAGGAAGAACAAAGTCTTCATTGGTTGACCCCCGAGGCGAGAAATCCGCCATCCACGGTAATACATTGGCCGGTCAGAAAACTGCATGCGTCCGAAGCCAGCAGAATCGCGGCGCCGATCAGCTCTTCCGGCTTGCCGAAGCGAGCCATCGGAGTGCGCTGGAGCAACTCGGCCCCGCGCGGCGTGCCGAGAATCAACGGCGAATTCAGCTCAGTGGGAAATAAGCCCGGCGCAATGGCGTTCACGCAGATTCCGTCCCGCGCCCATTCGACCGCAAGGCTTCGCGTGAGCGACAGCAGGCCGGTCTTGGCAGCGCAATAAGCCGCGACCTCCAGAAACGCCACATGCGAACTGAGGGAAGCGATATTAATCACGCGGCCGCGCCCGCTGTTTTTCAGAGCGGCGTGAAACGATTGGCAGGCCCGCAGCGCGCCCGTGAGATCCGTATCGATGAGCCCGCGCCATTGCTCGTCACACACCGATTCGGTCGGCTGCCGGAATGTGTAACCCGCCGCGTTTACCAGAATGTCGACGGAACCGAATTCCGCGAGAACCCGGTCGCGGAGCGCGTCAACTTTCGACCTGTCCGCTACATCGACGGGCCAATCCGGAGATCGCCGTCCTGCTGCGACGGATCGTGCGCCGTGCTCCTCAAGCCCTCTGGCAATCGCCAGTCCAATTCCCGAAGTTCCGCCGATGACTACGGCGACGCGGCCGCTGAGATCAAAACGCGACGACATCCTTTTAGAAAGGCACTTTCACCGGACGGTCGTCCCTGGGATCTGCAAAGCGGGTATTCGGCAGAATCGGAGTCCATCCGGGTCGCCCCGGGTCCTGATCATACGGATATCCGCCGAGCCGCTTATACAGTTCGCTGTACTCGGCGAGCTTATCGCGATTCAGCTTCACGCCGAGTCCGGGTCCGTCCGGCACACGAATCGCCCCATTCTCATACCGCATGAGACCGCCCTCGATGATGTCGTCGGTGAGGTGGTGATAATGCGCGTCCGCCGCGAAGGACAGGTTGGGCAGCACCGCGCCCAGGTGCAGCATCGTCG
>DATFSM010000148.1:0-25893 GCA_035262625.1 Bryobacteraceae bacterium | reverse complement strand
ACTATCATCCCAACCACGTAGCCCGCAGCCTGAAAACCAGCAAAACCCGGATACTCGGAATCATCGTTCCGGACATGACGATTTCGTTCTTCCCCCAGATCATCCATGGGGCGGAGATGGCGGCGCGTGAGCGCGGCTATTCGGTCATCGCGGCGAATTCTTCGGAAAGCGCCGATCGCCAGCGCGAACTCTTATCCCTGTTCCGTTCCCAGCAGGTGGAAGGAATTCTGGTCGTCGTTGCCGCCGCGCCAACGCCTCTTGGTCAGATGACCCGTCTGATCGAGGCCGGCGTACCCGTTGTGTGCCTCGACCGCGTACCCGAAAAAATTCCGGTTGACTCAGTCTCGGTGGACGATGTCGCCGCCGCCGAATTAGGCGCGATGCACCTGATTGGACAGGGCTACCGTCGTATCGCTATTGTGACCGGACCGCTCGCCCTCAAGAACGAACGCCGCCGTCTTCAGGGTTACGAGCAGAGCCTGAAGCGCGCCGGGATCAAACTCGATCCGGCGCTGGTCTGGCAGGGTAATCTTCGGCCGGACGACCTCGCGGCGATGTGCGGCGAACGCCTGCGCGATGCCGCGGCCAGACCGGATGCGCTGCTATGCACGAACGGCCCCACGGCGCTCGGCGCTCTGCGCGCGATGAGAGCCTGCAGTCTGGAGACGCCCGATGATATCGGCTTCGTAACTTTCGACGAACTGACTGTGGACGAACTCTTCTCGCCGCACATTACGACGATCATTCAGCCCGCTTACGAAATCGGCTCACAGGCAGCCAACATTCTCCTCGACCGCATTGAGAACGGCGCCTCAGAAATCCGGACCATCCGCCTTCCCGCGACTCTCAAAATCAGGGATTCGTCGCGCCGCGTTTAGGTTCTGACAGCTTCGTCGAGTTATCCATATTTCCGAAATCGCGGGGATGCTGTTTATTCCCCGTCAGCTTCGAAACATCGGTATTCACAAAGTCAATCAGCTCGCCCGCCGTGACTACGCCGTCGTGGTCCGCATCCGCCGCGCCTTGAAGCCCCTGCAAAACGGACCACGTGAACGCTCCATGTCCCCCGCCGAAATCCGGCCCTTCGATCGAAAGCTCTCTGGGCCGCGCGGCCATCAGGCCCAGCATCTCGCCCGGCGACTCGCCGAGTTTCTCCACAACAGCGCCCAACGACGAAGTCTTTTGACCCGCGATGGTCGCGGCGCGGCACACGTCGGCCAGCAGAATCACGCGGCCTACGCGACTTAACTCACTCTCCACCATGCTGTGCAGTTCCGCCATCGGCAGCGCTGTCTTGGCGAGGTTTTCCGGGTCGCTGTCCCAGGTCAAAACATAAGCGCCGGTGTCATCTACCGTCCCGTGCCCCGCTATCAGGACGTAGACTGTATCCGTCTTGGCGGGACGGTCGTGAAGAAACCCGTGAAGCCCTTCTTTCACAGCCAACGTCGTGGCCTTCTCGTTCGTCAGGACTAAAAGGTGGTCCTTCGGAACGGAGCCTCCCTGTGCGCTGGAGAGAAAACCGGCAAACGCCGTGGCGTCGGAATCCGCATACTGCAGCCAGAGATCCTGCGGGAGCTTCTGATACTTCGAAATCCCCACGATCAAGGCCCATGTCTGCGGGGTCGCCGCATGCATCGGAGCCGCGGCGAGCATCAGCAGCGCGAGCCATCGCTTCATGCCTTCACGATATCCGATACTATGCGGTTGGAGGCCATTGCACAGGAATGGCGCGAATCAGAAAAGGCGACCCGCTCTCGATTCCCGGCGCGACGGAATCAATGGTGGCATCTCGCGACGAATACGACAGGCGAGTCTACGTCATGACCGCCCGCGAATATGCCTTGCAGAACAAACCCCACGGACCTCGCGGCAAGGAAGAACCTTATCTGATCCTCCCCGACCGCACTCTGGTTCGCGACTACCAGCACGGCTTCCCGGACGAAAAGGGCTGATGCGCGTTGGCCTCGCCGCCGCGCTGCTCATCTCATCGGCAGCGCAAGCCCAGGAAATCAATATCTACTCCGAGTTCCAGCGCTTCGATCCGTTCGGCCGCGTCGTTGCGCAGGATCGCGAGGTCCGCCCGCGTGAAATACTCTCCCCCGCCGCGCCGCGCAACGGCCATCTCACCGTTCACGTCGTCGTGAATGCTCCCATTGGCACGAATTACTTCCTCTACGCGGGGCAAAGCCCGCAGGACGTTCTGCAGATCAAAATCTATCGCGAGCACTTCGTGCGCTGCGGTGAAGACTTCTGTCCCGAACTTCTCACCGAGCAGCATTCGCCGGCTTTCGGAGCCATGCCCGAGTCCTTTCGCGACATCCCGGATCAGGACACCCGCTGCTATCTCTTCGATATATGGATACCGCCCGACGTTCCTCCGCGCCGCGTCCGGATCGAGGCGTTGTTGAAAGTCGGAATCTGGATGGTCGCGCCTATGGAAGTGCGTGTGATCGAGCCTCGCGTCCCGGACACGAGCCGTCTGCCTGAGGTCGAAGACATCGCTCCAATCGACGCGCCTTCCAGCGCGACCGCGCAGCGCCAGTTATTCCGCTACATAAACGGCCTTCCGCCCGAAATGCCGATGACGACGGTGCGTTTGCGCGAACTGATTCAACGCAACGCCGCCGAAGACATGCTCGTCGCGAAGTCGCTGGGAATTCGCGGGCCTGAGCTGAACCTGATGGCATGGAACCCCTTCGTATTCCCCGAACTTGGCGCGGAATGGTACCTTCGCGCGCGCGATTTCATCTACCGCTACGAGCCTGAGTGGCGTTAAGTCAATCGCTACAATCGGCTTAGTGGCTTCCACTCCCGACGAACAGCTTACGTACCTGAGAAAGGGCCTTGCCGAGATCATTCGCGAGGAAGACCTGCGCGAACGCATCATCCTGAGAGCCCGCGAGGGTCGGCCTCTGCGCGTCAAAGCCGGTTTCGATCCCACTGCGCCAGACCTTCATCTCGGCCATACCGTTCTGCTTCGGAAGATGAAGCATTTCCAGGATCTCGGCCACCGCGTGATTTTCCTCATCGGCGACTCCACCGCAATGATCGGCGACCCCGCGGGGCGCAATGCCACGCGTCCCCCGCTTACCCGCGAGGAAATTGAAGCCAACACGGAAACCTATAAATCGCAGGTCTTCAGAATTCTTGACCCCGAAAAAACGGAAGTTCGCTTCAACAGCGAATGGCTCGGCAAGATGGGCTACCAGGACATCGTGCGCCTCTGCTCGCGCTACACCGTTGCGCGCCTGCTGGAGCGCGACGATTTCTCAAAGCGCTACGCAGGCGGCATAGCCATCTCCATGCACGAGTTGCTGTACCCCTTAGCTCAGGGCTACGACTCCGTTATGCTCGAATGCGACGTCGAAATGGGCGGCACCGATCAGAAGTTCAATCTGCTCGTAGGCCGCGAGTTGCAAAAAGATTACGCGCAACTTCCGCAGATTGTCGCCACGACCCCTTTGCTGGAAGGACTCGACGGCGAGAAGAAAATGTCGAAGTCCCTCGGCAACTACATCGGAATCACTGAATCGCCCGCGGACATGTTCCGCAAGGTGATGCAGATCAGCGATGGCCTGATGTTCCGTTACTACGAACTGCTCACCGACATCAGCATGCCCGAAATCGCCGCGATGCAGGAACGGATCGCGCGCGGCGACATGCACCCGATGGACGCCAAGATCGAACTCGGCAAGCTCATCGTGTCCGATTTCCACTCAGCGGCGGACGCGGCGGCAGCGGCCGAGAAGTTCAATCGCGAAGTGCGCCGCAAGGAAGTCCCGTCAGACATTCCGACCGTTGCCCTTCCCGACGGGGTCGCCGGACCGAACGGTCTGCACATCGAAAAACTACTCGCGCGAACCGGACTCGCCGAATCCGTCTCCGACGCCAGCCGCAAGCGCAAGGCAGGCGCGGTCGAAATCAACGGCATGCGTGTCACGGACCTCGTCTACCCGACCGCCGGTTTGGCCGAAATGCTGATCCAGGTTGGCAAGCAGTGGCGGCGGGTGACGCTGTCTTAACGCTCAGAATTCCGAGCCGCGCGCGCAAGCAAGCGGTTAACTATTTCCCCAGCGCTTCGATAATGGCGGGAACCACCTGAAACAGGTCCCCGACAATTCCGTAATCAGCCACTTCGAAGATCGGCGCCTCGGGATCCTTATTGATCGCGACAATCGTCTTCGATCCTTTCATCCCCACAAGGTGCTGAATCGCGCCCGAGATTCCGACCGCCACGTACATCTTCGGCGACACGGTCTGCCCGGAACTTCCCACCTGCCGCTCCATCGGCAGCCACCCGTTATCGCAGATCGGCCGCGATGCCGCGAGTTCCGCGCCCAAAGCTTCGGCCAGCTTCTGCACCACCGGGATATTCTCGGCCTCTTTGATTCCGCGGCCCACAGACACGATCACTTCAGCCGCCGTCAAATCCACCGCCCGAGCCGACTCACGGAACAACTCCAGCGGCTTCGTGCGGATCTGCGAAGCATTCAGTTCCGGCGTCGTCTTTTCGACAGCCGCGGAACCAGCCTTCAGTCTGTCGGCCCGGAACGCTCCCGCCTGAATCGATGCGAAATAGGGAGCATCTCCCTCGAACCGAATATCGGCATTGATCTTGCCCTGGAACAACTGCCGCACCAGAACCAAAGCCCCGTTCTCCACGCGATGGCCGACCACGTCGCTCACCAGCACCCGGCCCATCGCAGTCGCCAGCTTCGGAGCGAAATCCCGAACCTGATACGTATGCGGAAAGATCACATACTTCGGCTGATGCTGCTCCACAAGCTGCCGCAGCGCGATCGAATACGCATCCGGCGTGTAGTCTTTCAGCAGCTCATGCTCGAGCACATGAACCTTCTCTGCCTGATATCCCGCTAATTCGGGAATCTCTGCGCCGAGAACAGCCACAAAAACCGGAAGCCCCAGTTCTTCCCCAAACTGCTGCGCCGCCGCCAAAGCTTCGAGCGACATTTTGTGCAGCTTCGCGTCGCGCTGTTCGAGAACAGCTAGAACGCCGCTCATATCACCCTCGCTTCGAAACGCAGCTTCTCGACCAGTTGAGCGGCCGCTTCCTTCGGAGGCCCGTCAAATATCTGCGACCGTTTGGTCTTCTCGGGCATGTAGATCTTTTCGAGACGAATCGGCGCAGCGCCGGAACCAAGCCCCGCGGCCGCAACCTTCTTCACTTCCTTCGTCTTCGCCTTTTTAATCCCCATGAGCGTCGCGTACCGCAGTTTCGTCGCGCCCGACTGAATCGTCAGCAGCGCCGGCAGTGGCATCTCGACGTGCTGAAACCATCCGTCTTCCAGCTCCCGCTTGACCTTGATCTTTCCCGCAGCGGCTTCGATGTTCATGATGATCGTCGCGTGCGGCAGGCCCATGACCTCCGCCAGAATCACGCCGGTCTGCCCGTAGCCGAAATCGTCGGACTGCAATCCGGTCAGCACCAGATCGGGCTTCTCCCCATCAAGCGCCTGCGCCATCGCGCGCGCGAGGGACAGCGGATCGACCGCATTCCCGCCCGAGTTCTCGATATGAATCGCCCGGTCCGCGCCTTTCGCCAGGGCTTCGCGAATCGTCTGGCTCGCTCCCTCCGGCCCGGCGCACAACACGACGACCTCGCCGCCCTCTTTCTCTTTCAGTTGGAGCCCGGCTTCCAGGGCGTAAGCGTCCGGTTCGTTGATCTCATAAGCGAGATCGGCATCTTCAATCCATGTTCCGGACGAATTCACCTTGAGCAGGCTGTCCCTCGCGGGCACCTGCTTGATGGCGACAACGATTTTCAATGTTTTACTCCGTGAATCTCTTAAAAATGAGGGCCCCGTTTGTGCCGCCGAACCCAAATGAGTTCGAGAGAGCATAATCGATGCGCATCGGACGAGCCTCGTTCGGCACGTAATCGAGATCGCACCCGGGGTCGGGCGTCTGATAATTCGCGGTCGGAGGAGCTACTTGTTTCCCAAGAGCGCAGACGACAATCCCGGCCTCAAGGCCGCCCGCTCCGCCGAGAAGATGTCCCGTCATCGATTTGGTCGAGCTGACGGCGATCTTCTTTGCATGGTCGCCGAAAGTGCGTTTGATCGCGATCGTCTCCGCCTGGTCCCCCAACGGCGTCGAGGTTCCGTGCGCGTTGACGTAATCGATCTGCTCGGGGTTGAGCTTCGCATCTTTCAGCGCATTCCGCATCACGCGGTACGCGCCTTCGCCGTCCTCCGGCGGAGCCGTGAAGTGGAACGCGTCGCCGCTCATTCCATAACCGACAACCTCGCCCAGAATCGGTGCGCCGCGCTTTTTCGCGAACTCGAACTCCTCCAGCACCAGAATTCCCGCGCCTTCGCCCACTACAAACCCATCACGGTCTTTGTCGAAAGGACGCGAAGCCCTGGCGGGATCGTCATTCCTCTGCGACATCGCGCGCATCGCCGCGAATCCGCCGATACCCATCGGCGTAATACATGCCTCGGTGCCGCCGCAGATCATCGCATCCGCGTCGCCGCGCTGAATAATCTTGAAGGAATCCCCGATCGAATGAGCGCTGGTCGTGCATGCCGTCGCGGTCGCCGAATTCGGCCCTTTCGCGCCCGTGCGGATCGAAATGTACCCCGAAGCGAGATTGATAATCGTCGCGGGAATAAAGAAAGGTGAGATGCGCCGCGGCCCGTGTTCGAGCAGATTCTTGTGCTCCCGCTCGATAACCTCGAAACCGCCAATACCACTGCCGATATACACCCCGACCTGTTCCGCGTTTTCGTCCGTGACCTTCAGTCCGGAACTCCGGAGCGCGTCTTCGGTCGCGGCGACCGCCAGTTGGATGAAGCGCCCCATCTTCTTCACTTCCTTCTTTTCAATGAAGCGAGTGGGGTCGAAATGCTTGATCTCACCGGCGATCTGGCAATTGAACGCGGAAGCGTCGAACGATTCGATGCGAGAGATGCCGTTGTGGCACTCCATCAATCCGTTCCAGGTCTGTTCGGTTGTGTCGCCGATAGCGGTCAGCAGACCGACTCCGGTAACAACGACTCTGCGGGAAATAACTTTCTCCTTCGTGCGCCCGTTCCGGGGAGGGATCAATCAGGGCTGCGCTCGCCGATCCCGTCAATTCGATGTCGCCAAAACGAATGCGGATGCGGGAACACGCCCTCCGAAAGCCGGATGCGGCGTTATTTTTTCTTCGACTCGATATAGGCGACGGCTTCGCCCACCGTCGTAATCTTCTCGGCGTCCTCGTCCGGAATTTCAAGCTCGAACGCTTCTTCGAAGGCCATCACCAACTCGACAATATCGAGCGAATCGGCGCCCAGGTCGTCGACAAAGGAAGCTTTGTTGTCCACCTGGCTCTCGTCCACACCGAGTTGCTCGACGATAATCTGCTTGACCTTTTGCTCTACGGGCGATGCCATACTTCCTCCACTATACGAAATTGGGGAGCGCAACTCTGCTTTAGATACGATAGGCGCGGAGAGATACGCAAAGCTCCGATTCTACACTATGCAGGGAGCTTTTTATCGGTTCTGAACTCGCGGTTATCCTGGTTTCTACCCGCAACCCGCTGAACATCGGCGCCGCCGCCCGCGCGGTCGCCAATTTCGGTTTTCACGACCTTCGTCTGGTCGATCCCTATGACGTCGCGTTCCGGGAAGCCGTCTCCGCTGTCGGCGGGGCGCATATCCTGCAATCGGCTCGCGTATTCCCCACAGTGGCCGAAGCGACGGCCGACTGTTCACTGGTGGTCGGCACGACAGCGGCTCAGCGGCGCGTCGCTCAGCATCCTACGGAGCGGCTCGAAACGGGCGCCATTCGCGTCCGGGGCCACATCGGGCGCGTCGGGCTGATGTTTGGTTCGGAGAAGTTCGGGCTGTCGAATGACGACATGAGCTTCTGTCACGCTTTGGTCAGAATTCCGACATCTCCCGAGACGCCTTCCATGAATCTGGGCCAGGCCGTCGCCGTATGTTTGTATGAGCTGATTCGGGAGGATCACGAACTGAAGGCGACCCGCTTCGACCCGATCGTCGGCGCGGATGCGGAGCAGTTGACGACGATGCTGCATGAGGCGCTCGACGCCTCAGGCTATACGAATCGCATCACGGCCACATCTACCGAGCGCAAGATTCGGCGCTGGATCAGACGCCTTCGCATACAAAAAAAGGATGCCCCGCTGCTGTTGGGCATCCTTCGTCAGATCATTTGGAAATTCAGGAACAGCGCCTGAGGCAGTTGCTTTACCGATGGTAGTGCCCGTGCACCGGAGCTCTCCAGTATCCGCCTCTCCAGACCCTGTGAGCGCCTGCGCCGTACCAATATCCCGATACCCACGTGTATCCGACACCCGGAGCAGGATACGCCGGCCCATAGTAAGCAGGCGCAGGCGCATAGTAAGCAGGAGCCGGGGCCACATAAGCCGGAGCCGGAGCGTAATAAACCGGTGGCGGCGGAGGAGCAACATAAACGGGCGCCGGAGCGTAATATCGCGGGCCAACGCCGATTCCGATGCCGATAGCAACTCGCGGAGCGGCGGCCAGCGCGCTCGCCCCCAAAAGCAACGCTGCGATGATCTTGGTTTTCATTTTCGTTTCCTCCAACTTCCGCGCTTGATAAATGCACGGACTGGGCCAAATAAATCGGACTGAAAACAAAGCATTTACGCAAGGATTAACAAAGGTTTTGGTGGTTATCGGCCACCAGCCTCAACCAGAAACCCGATATAATCCGAAACCTCATGAGGACCGCCCTCATCCTGGGTGCGCTTATTCTGGCGTCTCCTCTCTTCGGAGAGAAGCTACCGATCCAGCCATTCACTACTGCGGACGGACTTGCCAACAACCATGTCAGCCGCATCCGGAAGGACTCGCGTGGCTTCCTATGGTTTTGTACCGACGAGGGGCTTTCGCGCTTCGACGGCCATTCGTTCACCAATTACACCGTCCGCGACGGACTGCCTCACCCGTGGGTCAACGATTTATTAGAAACCCGAGACGGCGCCTATTGGGTCGCGACAGATGCCGGCGTAAGCCGGTACAATCCCACCGGTAAGCAGCGATTTCGGGTCTATCGGCCGAGTGAGAGACCGGGCGCCGCCCGCGTCAATTCCCTTCTGGAGGACCGGGAGGGCGTTATTTGGTGCGGAACCTACGACGGCCTTTACCGGATGTCACGTACGCGGGGAGAGGATGTCCGATTCTCCCGCGAGGAGATCGGATCGCCCGCTGACGCTTACGAAGGATCTCTAATCAACTCAGTCTTTCTGGACAGTCGAAATACACTCTGGGCTGCCAGCCGAAGCGGCCTCTATCGGCGCGCGGAGGGAGGTTCATGGGAACGCTACTTTATACCGCGGACGATCCCCGAGGACTTCTTTGAAATGCTGGCGGAAGATCGCGATGGCGGACTCTGGGCCGCCACTCGTCGAACGGGGATCTGTTCGGTGATTCCCGATCCGAAGCGAACCGAGCAAGTCCTCTCGCGATGCTACTCGACGGCTGACGGCCTTCCATCCAACGATGTTCGGTCGGTCTACCAATCCTCGGACAGGCGGCTGTGGATTGGCACAGCGGGAGGACTGAGCGAGCTCCAATCCGGCGCTGGAAGCGCCCGCTTCCGGAGCTACGCCAACAGCAATGGCTTGAGCGGTTCCGCGATTTACTCCCTGCAGGAGGATCGGGACGGAAATCTCTGGATGGGAACCAAAGAGAACGGCGTCATGAAAATGGCCCTCGGCGGACTCGCGACATATGGTGAAGCTGAGGGTTACCGGGCCGGCAGTTTCAGTTCCTCCATATTTGAATCGCAACAGGGCGAACTGTGCGTGACAACCGGGGATCATTCCGCGGTTTACGTCAATGCCTTCGATGGTTCCCGGTTTTTCGCGACCCGGCTGAACGCGCCGCTGGGAACCGATCCATTCCGGGAAGCCGAGATGCTTCAGACCCGTGGCGGCGCGTGGTGGCTGACCACCGCGGAGGGCCTGTTCCGCTTTCCGCCGGTTCGCCGCGCGAGGGAACTCACGACGGCCCGTCCCGCCGCGTCTTTCACAG
This sequence comes from Bryobacteraceae bacterium, assembly GCA_035262625.1. Classification (GTDB taxonomy): domain Bacteria; phylum Acidobacteriota; class Terriglobia; order Bryobacterales; family Bryobacteraceae; genus BOG-234. Next base: position 15,859 of record DATFSM010000148.1, on the reverse strand, counting down.
CCCAAAAAGGGCTGCTGGACAATGCCTTGGATCCTGTTTACCTGGATTCGAACGGCGATCTTTGGTTTGCCGCCTGGAGCGCGCGGACCGGCGCTCATGCGCTGTATCGCTGGGAAAGCGCGACCGATGCCGTGCGGAATATTCCCACCGTGGGGGCGCCCTCTTTGATGCGTAAAACAGTAAACGCGTTTGCCGAGGATCGCTCCGGTCAACTCTGGATAGCCTTCAGGGAAGGAGGGCTGGTGCGAGGACGATCGGCCGCCTTCGAAGAACTCCCTCACCACCCAATCGAACCTGTCCAGGGATTGTATTTCGATACCGCGGGCCGGCTGTGGATCAGTTCCCTCGAGAACGGAGTGATCCGCGTGGACGATCCGGCTTCAGATCGGCCGCGATTTCGATCCTACTCGACCGAAGAAGGCCTGTCGAGTAACCATGTTTTGTCCATGACCGAGGATCGCTTCGGACGGATTTACCTGGGCACCGGAAGCGGCGTGGATCGTCTCGATCCTCTCACGGGTTCCATCCGGCGCTACACAACATCGGAAGGACTGGCGAAAGGAGCTGTTAAGGCAGCCTATCGCGACCGCTCAGGCGCCCTCTGGTTCGCCACAAATTCCGGAGTCTCGCGTCTGATTCCGGCGCGCGATGTCGACTCGCCACCGCCGGTGATTCTCATCAGCGCGGTGCGCGTGATGGGCGCCCCCCTGGCAATTTCGGAACTGGGAGAGACCAGCATCGCGGGGCTCACTCTTTCGCCCGACCGGAACGGCTTGGACATCGAGTTTCTTGGGATGGATTTCAGTCCCAACACGCGGCACCGGTATCAGTACAAGTTCGACGGGGCTGACACCGAATGGAGTCCGCCCACAGCGCAGCGAAGCGTCAACTTCGCCAGACTCGCTCCGGGCTCGTATCGTTTCCTCGTGCGGGCCGTCAACGCCGATGGCGTGTCGAGTCCGCGCCCGGCGACACTCGAGTTCACCGTGATGAAGCCGTTTTGGGCGCAATGGTGGTTTCTGGCGGCTGGGGCGATGACGGCTGGAATGATAGCGTACGGCGCATACCGTGTTCGTGTAGCTCAGATCGTAGAGCTGGAGCGAGTGCGTGCCCGCATATCCGCGGATCTTCACGATGACATCGGCGCGAGCCTTTCCCAAATCGCCGTCCTCAGCGAGGTTGCCCGCGCGCCTCTGGCTGAAGCTCATCCGGCCGCGGCAGGGTCCCTCGCGGAAATTACCGCCATCTCCCGTGAGGTGATGGCTTCGATAAGTGACATGGTCTGGGTCGTGAATCCGAGGTACGAACACCTGAGCGATCTGGTCGCTCGCGTCCGCCGTTTCGCTGGAGACACCCTTGCCGCTCACGACATCGTTTTGCAGTTTCGTGGGCCGGACGCCGCAGAGGACCCGCTCCTCGGCGCGGAAATCCGGCGGCACTTCCTTCTGATTGCCAAGGAAGCGGTTCACAATATCGTGAAGCATTCAGACGCAACTGAGGCCCGGATGGAGTTTGACCTGGAGGCGCGTCGTCTGACGCTGAGCGTAAGCGACAACGGCCCGGGAATTAACGACGCCATGCCCGAGCAGGGCAACGGCTTGGTGAACATACGCCGCCGGGCCGCATGGCTCGGCGGCCATGCGGATGTTCGCGTATCGCCCGGCACAGGGGTCGCGATCACAGTTACAGCTCCGTTGCACGGAGTGAAACCCGGAACCGGGACGCCAGCTTAGGTGTGTGGCGCCCCCTAATTAAGGGGGGCGGATGCCTGCCATCTGGACTATGCTGAGGCATCTGGAGCACGGAACCATATCGATCGTGATCGTCGAAGACGATCGCCGGGTCCGTGAAGGACTGCAGGTGCTGCTTGAAGGCACCCCTGGCTTCAACTGTCCGCACGCTTGGCGGTCGATGGAGGAGGCTCTTGCCGAACGCTGGGCGCCACTGCCGGCGGTAGCTTTGATCGACATTGGCTTGCCCGGCATGTCCGGAATCGAAGGCCTTCAGTTGCTGCGCGACCGCTACCCCTCGGTTGCGTTGATGGTGCTTACGGTTTTCGATGACGACGAGCGGATCTTCAACGCTCTATGCTCCGGCGCCTCCGGATACCTGCTGAAAGGCACGCCGCCTGTGAGACTGCTTGAGAGTATCCGGGAAGTGGTTGCGGGCGGCGCGCCGATGTCACCCGAAATCGCGCGGCGGGTCGTGACGCTGTTCCGGACGTTCCGGCCCCCGGAGCAATCCGATCACACCCTGACGCCTCATGAGTTGCGCATCCTGAAGCTCCTGGTGGACGGCCACACCTACAAAAGCGCCGCCTCCGAGCTAGGCGTCGCCTTCCACACCATCGCCTTTCATGTGCAGAATATCTACCAAAAGCTGCAGGTCCACTCTAAGTCGGAAGCTGTAGCTAAGGCGCTGCGGTCTCACCTTACCGGGTAGTGCGCTGATTCCTCCCTGAATTGGGGGGGCAAGAAACTAAGGTTTTTCCTTACAATCCCGAAATGAAGTTGATGAGTGCGCGAGAAAGAGGTCATTTCGATGCACGCGATTAGATTCTCAGGTTTTGTCCTGCTCTTGATAGCCGGGGTTGCGCAATTGAGCGCGCAGTCTCTCAAAGACCCGCCAAAAGTCGTAGGCAGAGTCCCCCCGCCGTTGGGTAGCGCTCCGGCCCAGATCCAGTCGATCGTAACTCCGCCAGGCACCATCTGCGATAGGGCTGCGTCTGCGCGAGCCCGAAATTCATCGGCTGCGCCGGGACTCGAAACTCAGTGCAACAACGTTAAGTTACTGATCCAGTCCAACGAGAAAGCCGACCTTGCGCCGGGCCCCTCCGGAGTGCCGGTCTCCGTTTGTGATGCGGCGCAATCGGCCCTGGATCGAAACGCTCTGGAAGCAATGGATCTATCCGCTAAATGCCGGGCGGAGGGCGGTGGGCAGGCTCTTGCAACGCCGGCGGATGAGTACGCGCTGACCGGCGCAACGATGGGTGAACGAGACCCGCTCCTGACGGCTTTGCGGCAACAAGTTGACGGCGGGGGATCAATAGGAGCCGAGATTGGCGCCGCCGCCAGTGGTCATCACATGTTGCGGGGATTCAACATCGGCGTCGCCGTGTGTGGAAATCAGACGGAATGGGGCCCCGGCAAACAGAAGATTCTCGACTCACTGCCCCCGGTGGAGCAAGAGGGCTTCAGGGTGGCCTCTTCGTTCGTGATGGATCGCAACCGGAATGCGAAATTCGCCGCGGCGGGCGCTTCCATCGCTCAGCAGGACCCGGTTGTGGCGAGGGCCCGCACGGCGAACCCGGACGCGCGTTACTGGCTCGGTTTCGATATCGGCTCAGGTCTGTTTGGCGACCCAGCGCTGGGTGGCGAAGGCCACACATCGACCGGACCCGGATCTACCGCGATCCGGAATGCATTGAGCGCGCCGGCCCAGAAGGGCTTCGACGCCGCTGTGCAGTTCCATTTGAACCGAAGGCGATAAGGGAAAGCGACCACAGGTTCGAAGTCAGAGGCTGTAGCTAGGGAGCTCCGATCCAACTCACCGGATGATTGTTGGTTCCTCACTGAGTTGGAGGGGCTAAGGGCAGTAGGTTTCGCCCTTCACTTTTCTTCTGAAATAGGGCTTATTTGCGGGATTTACGCCCTGTGAATGGGTTAACTGTAGGGCCACAGAAGGCAACGATGGCATAGAAGATAAACGGAAAAGGAGATTAACGATGGCAGTTTTTTCTTCGCAGGATGGGACTCCGGCTGTCACAGGCACAAACACAGATGGCGGATTTGGCCTGTCAGGCATTAGTAATACCAACCACGCCGTTCACGGCGAGAGCCAGGCGGGTCGAGGTGTCGTTGGCGTAAGTGGAACGTTCGTTGGCGTAACCGGCGAGAGCACCACTGGGACGGGCGTTTTCGGGACAAGCACTTCAGGCATTGGGGTAGATGGAAGATGTACCGGCAATAACCATGGCGTTCAAGGCATCTCCGACACCGCGCACGGTGTTCACGGCGAGAGCAGGACCAACCACGCTGTTCACGGCGAAAGCGCGGCAGGTCGGGGCGTCGTTGGCATAAGCCAGACATTCGTTGGCGTGACCGGCGAAAGCACGAGTTCGGACGGTGTTTTTGGAACCAGCGTCAGCGGCGTCGGCGTGCACGGGCAGGGCGGGCAACTCGCGGGCCTATTTGAAGGGGACATCAAGGTTACAGGCCAAGTGCAATGCCCTACCAGCACGATCCATTGCCTCGACCTAAACGTCCTGAACGGTGATTGCGCGGAAGAATTCGATCTCTCAGGCGCAGGAGTTATCGAGCCCGGAACTCTCATGTCCCTCGGAAGTGACGGCTATCTGCTACCTAGCTCGGAAGCGTATGACGGGAGAGTTGCCGGCGTTATTTCGGGAGCTGGAGAGTATAAACCCGGCATCGTCTTGGATAAACGACATAGCGGAAACCGAGTACCAATTGCTTTGCTGGGGAAGGTCTATTGCAAGGTGGACGCAGAATACGCAGCAATCGAAGTCGGTGACCTACTGACGACGTCGTCCACCGTCGGTCACGCCATGAAAGCCACCGACCCCATGAAGGCATTCGGGGCCGTGATTGGCAAGGCGTTAGGGGCCAAAAGCGAGGGACGAGGCATGATCCCCGTTCTGGTCGCATTGCGATAAAGCCATCGGGAGGAAGCGATATGCCCAGTCTTGGTGAAACCATTCGCATTGCGAAAGATAGAAAACAGGTACCGGCATTTCCTCCGGGGGACATCGGGGCACTGGGAAAAGCTTTGAATCTGCACTCTCCAGTCTCGATATCTCATGACATGATTCCGGCGCTCAACGGTCTGCCGTCCGCCGTCGTTACGAGGAGTTCTGGGCCCTTGACCGCCGGTTTCGTTCACGGCTCGGCGCAGGTCGGGTTGCAGAGCGACGGAAAAGGATCTTTCAGAGGCGCGGTGAAGGAGAATGGTGTGGTTGGCGACAACTACCTATTTGCCGCCGCACTGACGGGGGTCAAAGACGATCGAGGCGCAACGGTCGTCTTCGCCCACACAGGCAACGTTGCAGGATCACTCACGGTGGGCAAGGACCACGATGAGTTCCAGGTTGATATCAGCGACAAAATAATCGCAGACCAGTGGGACCTCGTTAGATCCTCGCCCGTGCAATTCCGTCTCCATGTGAGCACGGACCCGTTTCAGGTAACAGAGGGGTTCCTCGGGAGCTTTCTCGTTCTGGGCCTTGTCAAGCTGATCGAGGAAGCTGCACAAAATACAACGGTCTGCGTATGGTCTTCGGACGACAATTTCGACGACGGCGAGATGCAACAGTGCAGCGACCCAAATGATGGAGGAATTGGGGGCGGCGGACCAGACGGAGAAGATGATGGCTAGGTGAATTTTTAGCGAACTTCAATACACGCGGGTTGGTGATTTGTAAAAGCGGGATTCGACTTTGGATATCTTGCTATGCGACGGGATGCTCGACTATCTGATTACACATTGCCTCAATCGAGTGCGCCTGCTACGCTCAGCTCAGCCAACGACCTCATAATGGCGCAGGATCTCCTCCCACCATCCCTGCGCCTTCGAGATCATCTCGATCGCATCGCGCACGGCGCCGCTCCCGCCGACATTCGCGGTAACCCAGTGCGCCTCACGCTTGACCTCCGGGCGGGCGTTGGCGGTCGCAACCGCCAACCCCACGCGGTGAAACACCACCACGTCCGTCAGGTCGTCACCGATGTACGCCACCTCTTCAATGGCGATTTTCGCGTCGGCTAGGATCTCCTCGATGATCGGGATCTTTTCGGTATGCCCCTGATAGACGTAGTTCATCTTCGCCTGCCGTGCGCGCTCCACCGTCGCCGGTGAGTTGCGCCCACTGATGACGCCTGTCCGAATGCCTTTCCATTGGCACCACTGCAGCCCGATGCCGTCCTGGGAATCGAACGCCTTGAACTCCACCATTCCGCCCGATCCGTCCGGAATGAAGTAAAGCTTGCCGTCGGTCAGAACGCCGTCGACATCCATCAGCAGTAACTTGATCTTCGCCGCGCGGGCGGTCACGTCAGGATTCATTTCTGTTCTTCGAATAGCTCTTTATAAAGTTGCCGCTGCTTTGCCAGCGCCGCTCCGTATACTTCTTTTTTCGCCCGGTCGGGCTGAACCGTGTCGCCGAACTGCGGCGGAAGATCGTTGATTGAGCCGATTACGCCCAATCGTTCGAGCGCCAGCATCGCCGCACCGCGCGACGTGGCCTCTTTCTCCACGCACATCACCACCGTGTGACACATCGTGTCCGCCATCATTTGCGTCCACACGCGCGAGTTCAGTAACCCAGCGCCGGAGCCGATCAGGTCCTTCGGGACCCCGAAGGAGTTTTCCATGATCTCGTACACATTCCGAAACCGCAGCGAAACCGACTCCAGACCCGCGTGAACGATCTCCATTGGCGTTGTCGCGGAATTCAGGCCCGTAATCGCAGCCCGCGTATCCGTTCTCCATTCAGTGGATCGTTCCCCTGCGAACAGCGGCAGAATCGTCAGCCCGTGCATCCCTGGGTTAAGGCCGGCTAGTTGCTTCTCGATCTCCGCAGGCTCCGGCAGTTGCAGCGTGCGCCTCATCCACGCGAAAACTTCGCCGCCGTTGGTGAGCGCGCCGCCCGCCACGAACCGCTTGCGGTCCATTCGGTAGCAGAAGAGTCCATCGGGGATATCAATTCGGTCCGCTTCAAACGTTGCCCGCATAGCGCCGCTTGTACCCACCATCAGCGCCCAGCGGTCCCGGGTTACGCAGCCGCTTCCGGCGCTATCGCATGCGCCATCGCCGAGGGCGGGAAACCAGGGAATACCATTAAGTTCCGGCCAGCGACCTTTATACTCAGTCGCGAGCCCTATGCAAGGCTCATCCAACGATTCCGGATCGGCAAACTGTTCGCGCTTCACGGGTAGCGCGTCCATCAGTTCATCGTCGTAAGCGCCGCGATTCTGGTCCCAAAGCCCACCCGCCGAAACCATCGACGTTGATGCCGCTGCCTTCCCGAAGAGTTTCAGGTAGAGGAGTTCGCCGGCGCTCATCCATCTCTGCGCCGCGCGAAACGTATCCGGCTGGGCTTCTGATAACCAAAGCAGCTTGGCCGGCGGATAACTCGAATGCAGCATGCACCCCGTCCGCCGATGCTGCTTCCGATTATCGATGCGTTTGGCCAGGCGCTGCGCCGCGTCCGCGCTGCGTCCGTCGAACGGATGCAAAATCGGAGTAACGGCGTTTCCTTCGCCGTTCACTCCCACGAGGCTGTGCCAGAACGTGTCAACTGCAACGGCGGCGGGTTTAATGCCCTTCGATCGCAGTTGTTCACAGATTCCGTCGAGCGATTGCGCGACGATCCGCGCCATATCCGACGCGTCGATTTCCCACGCGCCTTCTTCGCTGGTTTTGGCGCGATAACGGATTTGCGATCCGAATCCCTCAACCGCTTTACCGTCGAAGCCGAATAGCAGGGTTCTGGCCGAGGAACTCCCTACGTCGAGGGTCAGGACGCAATCCAAGTGTCAGTTGTAGCACGCGCTGCCAGCAATCAGTCTTCAGAGCCACCGAACAATCCGGAGAACGCGTCAAGTCCTCGATGCTCTTCCCCGCCCCGCCGATGTGGCGCAAGTTCCCGCCGCATCTTCTGCAAGGTCATGCTTTGCAGAATCACGCGTCCCGGACCGGTCAGCGTCGCCAGAAACAGACCTTCGCCGCCGAAGATCGCGGTCTTGATCCCGCCGACAAACTGGATATCGTACTCGACAGATTCATCGAACGCCACAATACAGCCGGTCTCCACCTGCAGCGAATCGCCGGCCGCGAGATTAAACTCGACAAAATCGCCACCCGCATGAATGAAAACCATGCCGGGCCCCGTGAGTTTCTCCAGGATGAACCCTTCGCCGCCGAAGAACCCCGCGCCGAGTTTCCGGACCATCGCCACGCTGAGCTGAACGCTCGGCTGAGCGACCAGAAACGCGTCCCGCTGCGCCATCAGGCTCTGCCCCGCCGCCAGATCGAAGGCCTGGATTTTGCCCGGGTAGGCCCCCGCGAAACCCACATCTCCCGCGCCGTTCGAGCGGAAAAAAGTCACGAAGAGTGATTCGCCCGTGACGGTGCGTCGAAGCGCGCCCAGGAGTTTCTGGCCCAGCGTTTGACCCGTCATCCGGGTGTCCCAATCGACATTCGCAGTCTTATAGATCATTTTTCCGGCCTCGGCATAGACTTCCTGGCCGGACTTAAGGTGAACCCGAACGATCTGAAGGTTGTCGCCGACGATTGTGTAGTCGAGCGGTTCAGGCGCCGCGGCAGGCGCCGCGGCGGAAGTCGGGGCTCCGCCGAGGGGACGCCCGCAGGCGCCGCAAAAATTGGCGAGCTCTGGAATCTGAGAACCGCAACCGGAACAATAGGCCATCACTCGATTGTGGCGCAAATCCGAGTGAGCCGAATTGCTGTTTAAAGAACCACAACCGAAGCGATACCACTTCTTAGCAATTTAAATGCCATCCGTGACGGTTTTCACAGGAACGAGGAAACAATTTGTACGATCGCACTTATAATCGGGTTGTGAGTATGCTTTCTCCTCGGCTCCAGCTGAAGGTGGCTCAGAAGCAGGTTCTGACACCCGGCCTGGTCCAGATGGTGACGGTTCTCCAGCTCAATCGCCTTGAGCTGAAGGACATGATCACGCAGGAAATCGAAAACAACCCCGTTTTGGACGATGCCCTCGATATCGGAGAGGAGATCACTCCGGAAGAGCTTCAGCCGCTGCTCGAAGCCGAGCGTGGCGCCGAACCGGCCGATAAGGCGATTCTTGAAGCCGCCGACATTAAGATCGAAGCCGACTCGCCGGAGTTGGCCGCCGCAAACGCCGGTTCTTTTGCTGAAGCCGAGCCAGGAGCGCCGGCGGAAGCTCCGGAGCCCGCCGAGGCCAGCGACGCCACAACCGCCGATCCCTTCGACGAGATCGACTTCGGTTCCTTCTTCGACGACTATCTCGATCCCGGCTACAAGAGCCCGGCGGCGGAATCGGTCGAGAAACCGTCTTTTGAAACGTTCCTCTCCCAGCCCCAGACGCTGCCCGATTATCTGCGCTCGCAGTTAAGCGTCAGCCTCATTGACGACGACACGCGCGACGCGGCCGAATCCGTCATCGGCAATCTGGATGAAGACGGCTATCTGACCGCGACTCTCGACGAAATGGCCCAACAGGGCGGCCATGACCGAAAGATCATGGACGTCGCGCTGAAAGCCGTGCAGTCGCTCGATCCCGCGGGCGTCGGCGCGCGCGATCTCAAAGAATGCCTGCTGCTTCAGATCGAGAGCAAGAACGGCAAGGGCGGCGTCGCGTGGCAGATCGTGTCCAGCTTCATGCGCCTGCTCGAGACTCGGCAGTTCAAGGAACTGGCGAAGGCCATGGGCCGTCCCCAGGAGCACATCGATATCGCGGTGGCGATGATTCGCCGGTTGAATCCACGACCTGGCGTCAAATATTCCGGTCAGGGAGCGCGCACCGTCGAACCCGATGTTTACTTCGTGCGCGACGGCGAAGACTTCCTCATCCAGATGAACGACGATGAAGTCCCGCAGCTTCGGCTCAACGCGCAGTACCGGAAAATGCTCGATCGCGATCAGGGCTCGACCAAGGAAGTCCGCGACTATGTGCGCGAGCGGTATTCTTCGGCGATTCAGCTCATGAAGAATATCGAGCAGCGCAAACAGACCATCCTCAGAGTCTGCGAGGCGATCAAGCGCCGTCAGATGGAGTTTCTGGCGATGGGCATCGAGTTCCTCAAGCCGATGATGATCAAAGACGTGGCGGAAGAGGTTGGCGTGCATCCCTCCACGGTGAGCCGCGCTGTCGCAAGCAAATACGCGCATACGCCGCACGGCGTATATGAGCTTCGATATTTCTTCTCGGAAGCCGTCCAGGGTCCCTCGGGCGGCGACACCCCGCTGCTGCTCCTCAAACGCAAAGTAAAGAAAATGATTGCCGATGAGGACCAGCGGCATCCTCTTACGGACGAACAGATCACCGCGCGCCTCCAGGCCGAGGGTATCGATGTCACGCGGCGCACGGTCGCGAAGTATCGTGAAGATATGAAGATTCCGTCCACGCACCAGCGGCGGGTTCGGAATTGATCGGAACGACTTATGAAAGTGACTTATACCGGACGCCACATCGAGCTTTCCCCTCCTCAGGCCCAAAAGGTCGAAGAGCAGTTTCGAAAGGTCGGGAAGTTACTTGACAATGGACGAGGCGAGGCCGAAGCGCGCGTGGTCCTCGCTCACGAACGGCATCTGAACAATGTCGAGGTGACGGTTGCCTATCACAACCACGAACTGATCGGACAGGCTTCGGACGCCGACCTTTTCTCCGCCCTCCGGCAGGCTGTCGAAAAGCTGGAAGCGCAGGCGCTCAAGGTTCGCGCCAAGTGGCGCGAAGGCTTCCGCGTTCCGCGCGAGACCGCGGGCGAAGAGAGTGAAGCGTAAAGCGGCGCCCTCGAGAAAGCGATCGCGGCCGGAACCCGCCAAAGGAACTCCGGAACTCGTAATCATTACCGGGTTAAGCGGCTCAGGCAAGGGTTCGGTGCTTCGCGCCCTTGAGGATCAGGGTTATTACGCTGTCGATAATCTTCCCGTCGACCTGATTCCGAAGTTCGCCGAACTGGTCCGCGATGCCGCGTCGACGCGACGCGCGGCGCTGGTTGTCGATGTCCGCGAAGGCCCGGGTCTGACGAAGTTTCCGGCCACTTTTCGCAGGATCCGCAAGGATGTCCACGCGCGACTGATCTTCCTCGAGGCCTCGGATGAAACCATTCGCCGCCGCTTCAGCGAGACGCGGCGCCCGCATCCCCTCAGCACTGGTGAGGAACAGATCGGTGACAGCATTGAAAAGGAACGTGGAATGCTCGCGCCCATTCGGGCGCTGGCCGATTTGATTATCGACACTTCCAAGTTCAACGTTCACGATCTGCGGCATTTCATCGGGCAGAAGTTCGCGGGCGACGAAGACGAAGCGCGCATCCTCATTTACGTCACGAGTTTCGGCTTCCGGCACGGACTCCCACCCGACTGCGACCTGGTGTTCGACGTGCGGTTCCTTCCGAACCCGAATTACATCCCGAAATTCAAAAAGCTGACGGGGCAGAATCCGGCCGTCGCGAAATACATCCGGTCTTTCCCGCAGACCGGCGAGTTCATCACCCGCATCACGGATCTGCTGAATTACCTTCTGCCGCACTACATTCACGAAGGCAAGAGCTATCTCACTATCGGCTTCGGCTGCACGGGCGGCCATCACCGGTCCGTGATGATCGCCGATCAGATCCGGAAGAATCTTGCCTCCGCGGGTTATCAGACCCGGGTCACGCACCGCGACGCGGCGAAGCCGGTATGAACGGCCTGCGCTGCGTAATGCTCTTTGTGGCATCCAGCGCGGCGGCATCGGGTTACTCGGTGCTGAGCCACGAGGCGATCATCGACTCGGCGTGGAAAGATAACATCCGCCCGATTCTTCTGCAACGATTCCCGAACGCGACTCCGGACGATCTGCGCAAAGCGCACGGATATGCGTACGGCGGAGCCATCATCCAGGACCTGGGCTACTACCCTTTCGGCAGCCACTTGTTCACCGACCTCACGCATTACATCCGCAGCGGCGACTTCATTCTGAACATGCTTGCGTCCGCGCAGGATCTGAACGAATACGCGTTCGCGCTCGGCTCGCTCGCTCACTACGGGTCAGACAACATCGGGCACTCGATCGCGGTGAACATATCGGTACCGCTCATCTACCCCAAGGACCGACGCAAATTCGGCCCGGTGGCCACCTATGAGGACAATCCCGGCGACCACCTGAAGATGGAGTTCGCGTTCGATGTCTCGCAGGCCGCCGAGAACCATTACGCGCCCGAGGACTATCACGATTTCATTGGATTCGAGGTCTCCGAGCCCGTCCTCGAGCGCGCTTTCGAAGCCACATACGGCGTGCCGCTGAAGGAGATTTCAAAGAACCTCGATCTCGCCCTTGGCACCTATCGATGGACTGTCTCCACGCTGCTGCCTAAGATGACGCGCGCCGCGTGGAGCGCTCACAAAGACGAGATCATGCGCGCCAACCCCGGCGCCGTTCGAAAAAAATTCGTCTACGCGATCTCACGGTCCAGTTACGAGAAAGAGTGGGGGACCAACTATGGCCGACCAGGCCCGGGAGCCAGCATACTGGCATTTTTTATTCGCATCCTGCCGAAAGTCGGCCCGCTCAAATCGCTCGCCTTCCGTCCCGCGACTCCCGAAACGCAGAAGCTGTTCATGGACAGCTTCGTTAAGGCGCTGGATTTTTACAAGTCGAAACTGGCCGAAGTGCGCGCGAAAGGCAAGCCTGATCTGCCGAACACGAATTTCGACACGGGCGAAGCGCCGCGCGCCGGAAAATATCAGCTTGCCGATAAGGCATCAGATACGCTTCTCACGAAACTTGCGGAAAGGCACGGTGCGCCAGTCGACGAGGGGCTTCGCGAAGCCATTCTAAACTTTTACGGTTCGCAAACGCCCGCCGACGCGAAAGCAGCCGCGGAACTCACGGCGCTGCGGAGTCAAGGCGCAGCTACGCATCTGTATACGAAAATCGCCGTATGCCAGTTAGATGTATACGGTGTACTAAACGGACTGATGGAATCTTTACCGACCGTTACTGGACAAAGCCAACAGGCTCAAGGCAGAAGTGTGAATCTTTCCGCCGCTCGATCAACCCCTGAGTCTTTTTGATCGCCTCGTTGAAGCCGATGTTGTCGCAGCGCACGCCCAACAAGCGACCGCTGGACTTATCGTATTCAACGATTTGAAACCTCAGGCTCATTGGATCCAACGCTCCCGCGAAGATGGCTTCATTCCGCAGCGCGTCGACGTCTGGTGTTGTTATCCCCGTCATAGTGCCTTCTACGTATTAAGTGCAACAGAGAGGCCATTAGTTTCGGATTTCATGATCCAGAGTAATTATAGAGAAGATTGGCATCCCTTATATGGACGCGCGACCAAGCAGATCCCTTCCGTCCACTGTGCGCAGAAACGCCCAGAGGGCGACGGCGATGGACAGAATCATTGTGGCGAAGCCCGCGGGCGCATACCACATAGTCCAGTCCGAACCAAGCGAGATGCTGCCGAGCGTATTGATCATGAATACGGTCGCGATGGTCACAACCAGCCCCATCCTGAGTATCAGGAAGATGATGATCGTGTAAACAAGGAGGTACACGATAACGTTTACCTGCCAGTTCACGGCGTTGACCAGATCGCTCTGCTGTGAGGTAAAAATCACGGCGCCAGCGAGCGCAGCGATCCAGTCGCGCCGCAGCAGCATGCGAAGGCCGAAGATCGCGAAAAAAATAACAATGCCCGTAGTGACTCCATCGCCCAGGCGCGCCAGAAGGGAGGTAATCCAGAAGCGTGTTCCGGTCGCAGCGTAGAGGCCGCTCATCGTGCTCATGCCGAACTGCGACACCTGGAAGGCATCGTGAAGCATCAGAAGGGCGCTCAGCGCCGCTCCTATCGCAGCGCCGATGAGCACATCCGACGCCACCTTCGCGTCACGCCATCGACCGACGAGCGCTCGATTCCAGGTGATGATCGAGTGCGGCCAACGGGAGCGGAGAGCGGGCTCCAGGGCGAGGTACAGGATGAAAAAAATGGCGCCCTTGAATGTGGAGTCCGCGAGCGCTTGCAGGAAGTAATCGACCATCCCTTTGGTCGGTACGGCGTGCACGGAGGCCGCCCATGCGGCGAGTTTCAGGGCAAACAGTACACCGCCCACCGCGAGGGCGCCTCTACGGTCGCAGCGACCCAGCTTCCAGTTGCGGCGAGCGTAAAGAATCGCCAGGAGGAGGAACGAGCCGCCCAGAACCGGAACAACGATCTCCTGAATATCGGCGATCCATGCGTTCTGTTGATGCACGCCCGTATCACGGGTCCATGGCCATCGGAACTTTACATACGTGATGCGGCCCTGCCATGAACCGATTTCCAGATGAATCGGGAGACCAGGAATGGAGGGATGCTCACCTTCCCACGCCTGGAGCCGGTCGGTCGCGACCGGCGGCACGGTAACGGGAGCGGTCTCGTGGAATTTCGCGGGATCGAGTTGCGCGGCATGAAAAACGTCTTCGACGGTCGCCGCATGTTCCGGAGGCTGCGGCAGAGGGACGCCGGTAAAGCCGCGCAGCCTTCCCTCGGCGTCCATCGATACATACGTCATGCCGTTGGTGGTGAACGGCGGCATCGAGTCGGTCACGGAGCCATCGGGGTCCGCTTCCATCGGGGTGGAGCTTTCGCGGTAATTCGCCAGGACGGGCGACTCGGCATTGAGCCATTCGGTAAATTTGCGAGGCTGCGGGCGCAGGTTCATCCAGAGAATGAGCTCGACACGCTGATCCATCCAGAAGGCGGTATCGGCGGGGCGCTGAGTGAAGCCGAATGTCGCGGCTATTTCGCGGCCCTTCTGTCTCAGTACATCCGGCGGATAGTCGGCTGCGGTCTGGAGGAAGGCCACTTCGCGCTGCTTGATAAAAGGAATGGCGCCGATACAAATCAAAATGGTCACCAGGCAGATCACGGCGTAGCGCACGGCAATGCCTTCGGTCTTTCCGGCAGAGGCGACCAGTTCGGGCGACGGGGTTTCACCCGCCGCCAGCGCAGCCATGAGAGGATCCCCACCGGGCAGGGCTCCGGCGACGAGAAGCGCGTTCTCGGGACGCCGCGCCGGGTCCGGATCGAGGCAACGCCGGATCACATTTTCAACGGCGGGATCGACGTCGGCGGCGATGGTCGTCATGCTCGTGAGCTGCGCGGACTCCTGCCTCTCGATCAGTTCCGCTACGGACTTCGCTTCGAAGGGCCGTTTGCCGGTGAACAACTCGTAAAGCACGAGGCCGAGCGCGTAGATATCGCTGCGGGCGGTGACTTCAGTGCCCTTGAGCTGCTCGGGCGACATGTAAGCGGGAGTGCCGTTGCGGGCTTCGGGTCCGGAAAGCTGATCGGCGATGGCGGCGAGGCCGAAGTCCATGATGACGATCTCGCCGCGCTTGTTCATCATTACGTTGTGCGGCTTGAGATCGCGGTGGATGACGCCTTTCGCGTGCGCGGCGGCAAGGCCGGCGCAGATTTTGCGGGCGGTTTCGACCGCGCGTTCGGCAGGCAAGCGGCCGATGCGGGGCAGCAGCGAGGCGAGATCTTCACCGTCTATGTATTCCATCGAGATGAAGGGCATTCCATCCACTTCGCCGATGTCGTATACGCGGCATACGTTGGGGTGGGAGATCTGGCGCGCGATGCGGACTTCGCCGTGGAAGCGCTCGAGAAGGAAGCGGTTATCACGCGCTGCCGGGGGCAGGAATTTCAGGGCGACCGATTGGCCGAGGGTCAGGTCGGTTGCGCGATACACTTCGCCCATTCCGCCTTTGCCGAGCAGGCCAACGATGCGATAGCGCCCTGCGAGCAGCGTGCCGGAAATGAAACGGCCTTCGTCGACGATGGAGCTGTGCGAGAGGTGAGAGGGCGTCGATGCCGGACTTTCCACCGAGACTGAGACGGTCTCATTTTCCACGGTGAGCTCGGTAGGCCGATCCATAGAACTCGATTCTAATGCTTCTGAGCGTCAGGCTTGCGTTTTGCAAACCGCAGACAGCACGTGACTAGAAGTCTTGAAGTAAAGAATCTGAAGTGAATGCGTCAGATTTCAGGCGGCGAGTGAAGCTTGCTGAATGCGCCCATTAACCTCCCGATCGATCGAATCGAAGGCGCGTCGCAGCGGACCCGCCGGCTGCGACAGATC
>DATFSM010000147.1:0-5280 GCA_035262625.1 Bryobacteraceae bacterium | reverse complement strand
GAAAGCAAAGGCCGTGGCTCCGATGGTCGAGAAGATGATCACTCTCGCCAAGAAGGACACGCTGCACACCCGCCGTCAGGCCGCATCGTTTCTCACGACGCCGGCCTCGGTAAAGAAGCTGTTCGAATCGCTCGGTTCGCGGTTTGGCCAGCGCAACGGCGGCTACACCCGTATCACCCGGCTTGGCGCCCGCAAGGGCGATGGCGCGGAACTCGCGATGCTGGAACTGGTCGGTTCGGAACTGGTGAAGCGCGCAGCTGAGCGGGCGAAGCGTAAGGAAGAGCGGTTAAAGGCTCAGCAGGAAGGCCGCGAGCCGGAAGAAGAAGAGGGCGATCAGAAGTAGATCGCTTTTCAGTCAGGTAGTTAAGAGCCGCGGATTGGCGATGAGCCGGTCCGCGGTTTTTTTGCATTTGTCGTCAATTGTCAGAGTGTCGGGTTTTGACCGCGCCTGATGCGCCATCGCGGCGACCGCGAGATTTCTTAACTGAGTTACACTGCACGGCAGTGATGGTGAAGACTCCCCGCATTGAAATCGAGTACTGCACGCAGTGCCATTGGTTGCTCCGCGCCGCGTGGATGGCGCAGGAGCTTCTAACGACCTTTTCATCTGACATCGGCGAACTTGCGCTTGTTCCGGGCGTCGGCGGCGTGTTCGAGATTCGGATCGATCAGGACGGGCTCTGGTCGCGAGCGGAAAAAGGACGCTTTCCCGAAATCAAGGAACTCAAACAACTTATCCGTGATCGGATCGCCCCGGGCAGGGATCTGGGTCATTCCGATCGATGATTCGGATCTTACTCTCCCAGTTGCGGAATCAGGAAAAACATCAGAGCCATAACTGAGTAGATCGTCAGCAGTTGAACGCCTTTGTACCAGTTCGATTGGCCGTCGCCGCAGACGAGCGTTCCGAGAATCACACCCAGAAACAGCGAGCCCACCTCAGCGCGTCCGAACTCCAGGTTCAGGGGTTGCGGCGCGAGGAAGTAGCTGGCGATCACCAGCATGGGAGCGACGAACAGAGCTATTTGAATAGAACTGCCGAGCGCGATCCCGATCGTCAGATCCATCTTGTTTTTTCGTGCCATAGTGATCGCCGATCCGCTCTCGGCCGCGCCGCCCACAATCGCCAGAAGAACAATTCCAATGAACGTTGATGACATTCCGAGCGCCTTGCCCGTGCCTTCGGCGGCGCCCACCAGAATCTCGCTCATCCACGCGGCAAATACGGACGCGCCCAACAAAGTCCCGGCCGCGCGCGCCGTGCTCCATTGCCCGCCGTGTTCGTGCTCTTCAGTTCCGGTCTCCGCGCTGGCGAATTCGCCCGCATGCGTCGCCAGCGAAAACCACAGATACAAACCGTAGGCCGCAAGCAGCAGCAGCGCGATTCCCACGTTCAGCAGCCGTTCCTCGCGAACAAAAGCGTTCGGCGCCAGATACCGGCTGAACGCGCTCGGTATTCCCATGCTGACGGCTGCCAGCAGCATCATCGTGCTGTAGGTGCGCGCGGCGGTCGGATTGAAGTGCTGCACATGCTGGCGAATCCCGCCGAGGAGAAAAGACAACCCCAGCGCCAGGAGCAGATTGGCCAGAATGGCGCCGATCAGCGAAGCGCGCACCATTTCCAGAAGGCCCGCGCGCAACGCGACCATTCCGATAATCAGCTCAGGGGCGTTGCCGAACGTGGCATTCAGCAGGCCTCCGACTGCGTCGTTGGTTCGCATCGCGATCTGCTCCGTCGCCTGGACGATCAGGCCCGCGATCGGAATAATCGCCAGCGCAGCGGAGAAGAACAGCACGGGCAGGGGCGCTCCCGTGTGCTCGACGACGAGCGTAATCGGAATGAAGACCAGCAGCCAGTTCAGCGACGGTTTCATCGGCAACGGCGACTCAAATCAGCAGTAGGATGCCTGGGTCGCTGTTGCGGACTATTTTGTTCGGCTGACAGCTCGATCGGGGCGGTTATCTCTTGGTTCTCACGAACTCGATCTTCCACGCTTCGGTGTCGTCCTGGTTGCGGAAAAGTCTTTATGGTGAGTATGTTGCCGCTCACGTTCCTTTGATCGGAATCGGGTCGTGTCTCGCCAACCGCCCGTCACCTCGGCTGCCCGAACCGTCGCCGCAACCGATGGGAGCAAGAAGATGTTCACGGAAGGTAAGCGCTCAATGTATATCTCTCCTTGCGGTCGCTACGCAAACCGCTTGGGAAGGTTCACAGGATTGCCCATCTATCGGCGAGGTCATACAGCGTCGTGAATCAGATCGAAACCACCTGAGCTCGGATTTGTCCTGTATAAAAACCGAACGTACAACTTACGGGCGACCGATCGGCGTTAATCAGCTGAAGATTTATTCGGAGATTCCGGGTATTCCACGATAAATTCCTTCAGATGTCCGAATCGGCTGAATATATAGGAGGTGGTTCCGTAAATCTCGAACCCGTGGGGGTGGCTGATTGAGATAGCGGACCGCCGTGTAGCCGCTGAGGTTCAGTGTTCAGTTGCATCGCGCCGTTTTGACTGCCAGAGTTTGACGCCGCTGACGCCCTACCGCCGCATACGAAGTGAGACTCGTAAAGATTCGTGTCCTGTTCGGCCGCTCGCCGCGGCGTTCTTATGCCGGACGGATGAAAACGATTTTGTTTTCCCGGAACGGTTGCTAAATTGAAATCGCCTGACCACTCTCTATAACCGACGCGACGTGCTCTTGGTTCTTGCTTCGGCGAGCGTTCCCGGCCTGAGCCTGCCCGCGAGAGCGCTTCAAATATCGAGCGAACGCGCAGCCGATTTCACGCTTCAGATCGGACCGGTTTCCATCGAACTGGCGCCCAGAAAGGTGATCCGAACGCTCGGGTATAACGGCAAAGCGCCGGGCCCGCTTTTGCGAGTGCCCGAAGGCAAAGAGATCGCCATCGATGTTCACAATCAGTCGGATACGCCGCAACTGGTCCACTGGCACGGGTTGCGGACGCCTCCGGCGCAGGACGGAGCGACGGAGGAGGGTACGCCGATGATTCCTGTTGCGGGACGGAGCCGATATGTGTTTGCGGCATCCCCGGCAGGTACGCGCTGGTATCACACGCATGGCATGGCGCAGCGTCATCTGAATCGCGGGACCTATACCGGCCAGTTCGGATTTTTCTATGTCGAGCCGAAGAGCGAACCGGGTGGCTTTGACTAGGAGATTTTTCTCGCCCTGCGTGAATGGGATACTTATTTTTCGACGATGGGCGACGAGGGCCAGGAGGTTGCCTACAAGGCTTTTTCGATCAACGATCGCGCGCTTGGTCACGGAGAACCGATTCGCGTGAAGGAGGGGCAGCGCGTGATGCTTCGCATCCTGAACGCGAGCGCGACGATCCTCCGCAGAATCGCGATCGCCGGGCATCTTTTCGAGGTCCGCGCCATGGACGGCAATGCGGTTCCAGAGCCAAAGAAAGTTCCGATGCTTGAACTCGGGCCGGCGGAGCGAGTCGACGCAATCGTTGACATGAACAATCCTGGAGTATGGGTTCTTGGCGCAACGGACGACCACGATCGTGTCGCCGGGATGGGAATCGTGGTGGAGTACGCTCAGCGAAACGGAAACCCGCGATGGGTTTCGCCGCCGTCTCCGGCGTGGGACTACACCCTCTTCGGAACTCAGTCACGGTCAGCTGCGCGGGATGAGCCTATTCCGCTGATCTTTGAAAAGAAATTCGCCGGCAGCCGATGGACCGACAAATGGACCATTAACGGCAAATCTTTTCCCAATACCGACGACATAGTTGTCAGGGCGCAGCAACGCTATCGCCTGGTATTCGATAACCGCAGCGATGAAGCGCATCCCGTGCATCTTCACCGGCACAGCTTTGAGCTCGTGAATGTCGCCGGCATCGCCACCTCCGGTATTTTGAAGGATGTCGTAGTCGTTCCACCCAAATCGAAAGTTGAGGCGATTCTGATCGCCGATAATCCCGGCCTATCGCTTTTTCACTGCCACCAGCAGCTTCACATGGACTATGGCTTCATGGCGCTTATGAAGTACGCGTGAGCGCCGCGCCGCGCGAAGATCATCTGAAGGCCGTCCCGACAGGAATCCTCGGTGTATTACAAATGAAACGCATCTCCGAAGCCTCGTGGGTTTGTGGCCGATGGTTGGTCATCAGGCGGCCCGGTCGCTTTTCTGTTTGGTTCGTCGATGGTTGCTAAATTAGAGCGTAAGGGCCCTTAGCTCAACGGTCAGAGCAGCGGACTCATAATCCGTTGGTTGCAGGTTCGAATCCCGCAGGGCCCACCAGTTCTCTCAATCACTTACGGACTACTGAACGAGGGCCATGCCGCCCGTTGTGGGGGATTTTGTGGGGACTACCGAGGAATTTTGCGCCGGTTCCCGGATCGCGAGAGCTTCCACCGCCTCCCGCTTCGCCGCCATCCGAATGTGCGAATAGCGTTCGAGCATGGCCCTGCTCATGTGGCCCATGAGAGCAAGCATTGTGCTTTCGGGGACGCCAGCTTCGGCCATCTTGGTTGCCGCCGTGTGGCGAAGGTCGTGTAGTCTGCATTCGACGCCCGCGCGTGCGCGCAACGCTTCCCATGCGCTGCTCATATCCGTGATGTGCCGCGTGGGATCGTTGGGCGTGGGTTTGCCGAACGGGAACAGGTAATGGTCGGGCTTCACCGCGCCGAACCGGTCTGTGAACCAGTCGGCGTGCGCCGAAACGACCGCGAATAGCTGCGCGTTCATCGGAATCTGGCGGCC
Organism: Bryobacteraceae bacterium; assembly: GCA_035262625.1. Lineage (GTDB taxonomy): Bacteria > Acidobacteriota > Terriglobia > Bryobacterales > Bryobacteraceae > BOG-234. The sequence goes on along the minus strand of DATFSM010000147.1, from coordinate 543 downwards.
CGTGCCGCAGGCAGTCTTCGCCCGTCCAACCGTGAGTACGCGGCGTTCGAGGTCTGCCTGTCCCCAAGTCAGAGAAGTGATCTCGCCTGAGCGCATTCCGGTCAGGAGGGCAATGCGAACGAATGCCGTCAGCATCGGAGTTCGCCAGGGATGCGGGCTCAGTCTGAGCGCTTCGAGAAGACGCGATTCCTCGGCGGGAGATAGCGCCTTTCCCACGTCCTTCCGTTCTTCCATCTTTCGCACCTTCGGCCACAGAACAGACCATGGCCGTCCGATGGCGCGACTCAGTTCGCCCAACTCCATGTTGATTGTGCGTCCCGCCGCGCCCTCCGCACGTCGCCTTCGAATGTAATCCCGCACCGCGTCTTCTGTGAGATCGGGAAGTACCATTGAACCGAGCTTGCGGAGGACATGGGCGAGGCGCTGTGTGGAGAAACGAATCGAGCCGTCACGGTGGTTCAGTCCGTAATGCGCGAGATATCGCGTCACAACGTCTTTGACAGTCTGAACACGGTCGGCGCGGTTTTCCGCCGGTAGTCCCGC
>DATFSM010000146.1:0-18029 GCA_035262625.1 Bryobacteraceae bacterium | reverse complement strand
CGATTCGAGGTAGCCACGCACGTCCATCGCATCGCCGCCTACGCCAACGATGACATGGTTTTTCACGATCAGCGGTGCGATCGTGGTGAAGTATTGCAGCTTTTCGTCGGCGATTTTCTTCCGCCATCTCTCTTTCCCATCTTTGGCATTGAGCGAAATGAACCAGCCATCCGGAGAAAGGAAGTAGAGCCAGTTGCCATACATAGCCACGCCGCGCTGACCCACGAGGTGGCCGCCTTTATCTTCGAAATCGTATTGCCAGAGCTGTTCACCCGTCCGGGCGCTGATGGCGAAGACGTGATCGGGGATCGTGAAGTAGAGAATCCCGTCAACCAACAGCGGCGTGGATTTGATGGTCGGCGTGCCGACGCCACGCTGCGGCCCGATGCCGTTGATGCGGAAGATCCAGTCGATCTTCAGCATGTCCACGTTGGACTGATTGATCTGCGTGAGATCGCTGAAACGGCGTCCGGAGTAGTCTCCGTTGTAAGTCGGCCAGACGCCCGCGGGCGCTTTGAACAGCGACAGGGTTTTCGGATCCAGGCCCTGAGCGCACAATACGGTGGGCAATATCGCCAGCAATAAACGGGATGTCTTCATTTCAGCGTCACCAGATAAGCGGTCATGTTGTGAATGTCGGCGTTGGAATACTTGGCCAGCAAAGCGCGATGCCCCTGCAACTTGTCTTCGATCTGAACTTTCACTTTGTCTTTCGGCCACTCATGGAACTGACCGGAAGCGTCATACAGAGAAATAATGAAATCATCATCTTTCGCGACTGTCCCGGAGACCTTTTCGCCGGAGGCCGTCGTGACCGTGGCTTTTGTGGGCCCGGGAGTTGCGGGCCAAAGGAATCTCTGTTGTAACTGGGCAGCCTGCTGGAATTTCGAGCCGATTTTGGCTAAATCTCCGGTAGCCGAGTGGCAACTCGTGCAGTTCGTTTTGAAAAAGGCCTCGCCGGCCGCGGGATCGCCCGTGACTTTGTTTCGCAGATCGCCATAAGTGGAACCGTAAGTGCCGCGATTCGCAGCCAGTTCGACCTGCATTTTCAGGTATTGCGAGATGTTGTGAATGTCGTCCGCGGAAAGCTGAGGAAAAGCTGGCATTCCGGCCTGCGGGCGACCGGATTTGATGATTGGTCCGATCTCTTCATCTTTTTCGTCATGAAGGACGACAACGGAGCGGACCAGATTTGGCCCTTGTGAGCCGCGGGCGTTCTCGCCGTGACATGTGGCGCAATTCTGCTGATAGAGCGGCTCGCCCTTCTTAGCTGCAACCGCATCGGGCGCGGGGCCCAACCCAAGAAAAGCGCGCGTCCCGGCCGCGCCACCCGGCCCCCGGCCGCCTCGTCCGCCACGCCCGCCTCCTCTGCCGCCAGCCGGAGCGCCTCCGCCATCGGGCTCCTGAGCAGGAGTTTGAGTCGTTGCAAGGCCCACGGCGAGCAGACACACCACCAGCGGGCAGATTCGGGTTCGGATCATCGGTGACAGTATATATTCAAACGCATTTGCTCTCGGCCTGAGGATGATCAAGAGGTTCCGTAACAACGCGTAACGCCCCGTATGCTACCCCCGTGCATCCCGGTGACAGCGCGGATATAATGCAAATGCCCGGAGCTGAGACGTGCAGCGAAGCGATCCATCAGTCAACACAAGTCTGGCCGAAGCCGGATTAAGCCCGACCGAAATCCGCGAGCAACTGGAGCGGATCGTTTCGAGCCCGCTGTTGCGAAACAGCAAGCGGTATCCGAGCCTGCTGCGGCATGTAGTGGAACAGTCCCTGGACGGCCATGCGCATGATCTGAAGGAACGGACTCTGGGGATCGAGGTGTTCGGGCGCAGTCCGGATTACGACACCAATATCGATCCGGTGGTCCGGATTTCGGCCGCTGAGATCCGCAAAAGAATTGCGCAGTACTATCACGAGCCGGGGCACGAAGATGAGATCCGCATCGAACTCCCACTAGGCTCCTATGTGCCCGAGTTTCGGCTGCCGCCGGAGAGGGCCCTGCGGCTAGCGACCCCTCCGGTAACGACGCCGGTCGCGGCGTCGGTTTTGCCTCCCGAGGCTCCGCCAGCGATCCCGGCTGAACCTGCGGTGTCGGCGGCTGCGCCCCGGCGAAAGGCGTTGCCGGTTATGATCGCCGCCGGGCTGGTGATTGTCGCGGCGGTTGTTCTGGTCTCGCTAAAGCCCTGGGCTTCCCAGAGCGCGCTGGATCAATTCTGGGGTCCGATGCTGGTGCGAGACAAGTCGGTTTTGCTCTGTATCGGGAGGATACACGACCCCGACGGACGTCCCCACGGAGTGGCTCTTTCGGACTCAACAACCATGGCGCGCGTTACAGGGCTTTTGCAGGCGAAAGGTCAGCCGTGGACCATCCGAGCGGAAGATCAGGCGACCTTCGCCGATTTGCGGCAGGGGCCCGCAGTGCTCATCGGCGCCTTCAATGACAGCTGGAATCTTCGCCTTGGCAGTTCCATGCGTTACACGTTTCATAAGGAAGGCGCAACCGACTGGATCGAAGATCAGCAGAATCCCAGCGATCGGAAATGGAGCGTCACCGAAAATGGCGCGCCCGTGGCAAGAGACTTCGCGCTGATTACGAGGGTGATTGATCCGAATACGGATCGAATTCTGGTGGCCGTCGGCGGGCTACTGGGCTACGGAACGCTCGCGGCGGGTGAGTTCCTGAGCGACAACAAATACATGGAGGCTTTCGCTAATGGCGCTCCCGCGGACTGGCCGAAGAAGGACCTTCAGATTGTGCTTTCGACCGAGGTAATCAAGGGCAATTCGGGACCACCCAAGGTACTCGCCAGCTACGCCTGGTAACGAGGCGGCAGCCGATCACCAGGCGATTTCGGCCGGGAAGAACTCGTCAATCAGATCCCAGTAAAACGGACCAAGCTCTTTGATGTCCGGGCGCGTATCACTTTTCGAATAAAGGTCATACGGGTTAAACTTGCGGACCCACTCAAACATTTCGCGGTCATGCTCATCCATGAGGTGCGCATATGCTCCTTCCCGGTGAATCGGGTAGCAAGAGTGATAGCGGATCATGTACTGCGCGGGTTCCGGCAGATAATCGCGCGTGACGCGATAGAGGTATTCATCGTGCCCCCAGGACAGGTGAACATTGCGGAGACCGCAACCCGGTTCATAAATGCCGTGGGTGGTCTGAAGCTCGGGTTTCAGGCGATCGGGGTTCGAGTTGAAGAACTCGCTGTAAACGATCTTCGGAGACCAACCGCAGCCCACCGGGAAGGTGTCGCCGACAACCGCCCACTGGGGCTCGCCGTAGAAGCACAGCATCTTGCCCAGATCGTGGATAAAGCCCGTGAGGATCATCCATCGCGGATGGCCATCGCGGCGCACGGCTTCGGCAGTCTGAAGATTGTGCTCGATCTGCGACAGCGAGGTATCGGGATCGCTGTCGTCCACCAGTTCGTTGAGCTTTTCCATCGCCGCCCGGATGGTCATGCGGCCGCGGTTCAGCGCTCCATATTCACTCTCCTTCGACAGAACGAAATCGAGGGTCTGGTTCCGGTGGTTTTCGCGGTAAAACTCGCGCACCACGGGGGGTGTGGAGTCGTTATACTGACGGAAATCTTCCCGCGAACGTTCGGGGTCATAGCGTTCGCGAACGTCTTTGTCCCAGTCGACGATAGTCACTTTCCGATTCTCCTACTTCCGGCGGCCGGGCGCCACATCGGGCTTTGGTACCAGACAAGTACTCGTATTTTCAATTTGTTACGCGCATAACGTGGTACACTAGCCCTAAATCGGGCCCCAATGAACATAAGGGCAAAGGCTTATATCGGGCTAGTCCTCGCGCTCGGAGCGGCCAGCCTCTTCGTACCGCTTTTGCGGTTCCATTCCGCCCATCCTCGTTTTTTCTGGCTCTATTTTGTCGTTACGGTATTCACGTCGGGACTAAAAGTTCGTCTGCCAACCGTATTCGCGACGCTTTCCGTCAATTTCCTCTTTATTCTTGTCGGAATCGTAGAATTCAGCCTTCCGGAAGCCATGGTCCTGGGCGCGGCGGGCACATTGGTGCAGTGTCTGTGGCGAGCTCAGGTGAAGCCTCGGGCTGTGCAGATCGCCTTCAGTACATCATCGATCTGCCTTGCGACATATATTGCGCATACGACGTTCCACGGGCTTCTGGGGCAGTATCTGGGCGTGCTGCACCCGCTGCGAATCGGGGTTGCGGCGTTCTTTTACTACATCGTCAACACCGGACTGGTCGCCGGTGTGATCGCGCTCACGGAGTCGAAGTCGATCTACGGGACCTGGCGCGACAGTTACTTCTGGGTGCTGCAGTATCACATGGCGGGCGCCGGGATGGCGTGGCTGATTGTGGTTCTGCTTCATCAGGACACGTGGCACGCGGCGTTCATCCTGTTCCCGATGGTGTACTGGATTTACCGCTCATATCGCGCGCACATCGACCGGCTCGAGAAAGATAAGAGGCACGTCGAAGAGATCGCGGGACTTCACCTTCGAACCATCGAAGCTCTGGCGCTTGCGATCGAAGCCAAGGACGCCACGACGCATGACCACCTTCAGCGCGTGCGCATTTACGCCAACGAGATCGGCCAGGAAGTCGGCATGAACCCGAGCGAACTCGAAGCCCTGAAGGCCGCGGCCCTGCTGCACGATATCGGAAAGCTGGCCGTGCCGGAGCACATTATTTCGAAGCCCGGCAAACTCACGCCGGAAGAGTTCGAAAAGATGAAGATCCATCCGGTGGTGGGCGCGGAAATCCTGGAAGAGGTTCAATTTCCCTATCCCGTCGTTCCCATGGTGCGGGCGCACCACGAGAAGTGGGACGGTTCGGGATATCCGTTCGGTCTCGCGGGCGAAGAAATTCCAATGGGCGCGCGCATCCTTTCGGTGGTCGATTGCCTCGACGCACTCGCATCCGACCGGCAATACCGCCGCGCGCTGCCGCTGGATGAAGCGATGAAGATTGTTTCGGAGGAGTCGGGCAAGAGCTTCGATCCGGTGATTGTGGATATCCTGAGCCGCCGATACGTCGAACTCGAAAAGATGGCTCTCGATTCGGGCGGCGAAAAGATCAGGCTTTCGATGGACCTGAAGGTGGAACGCGGGCTCGCTCCCGCAACCGGATTCGCGGAATCGGCTGAAGATGAGTCGCCCGCTGGCGGCGCGGGCGGAGCGGCATCCGATCCGCTTTCGTCCATTGCCGCCGCGACTCAGGAAGCTCAGATGCTTTATGAGCTGACCCAGGACCTCGGCAACTCGCTCAGTCTGCAGGAGGCGCTGGCGTTTGTGGCGGTGCGGCTCAAACGGCTCATTCCCTACGACACAGTGGTCGCTTATATCAAACGTGAAGACAAGCTGATTCCCGAATACGTCAGCGGTGAAAACCTGCGTCTGTTCACGTCGCTCGAGATCCCGATCCGACAAGGTTTATCGGGATGGGTAGCCGAAAATCACAAGCCGATTCTGAACGGCAATCCGTCAGTTGAGGCTGGTTATCTCAACGATCCCACCAAGTACAGCACACTTCGCTCGGCGCTGGCAGTGCCGCTGAACGGAGTTAACGGCACGCTCGGGGTGCTGGCGCTGTATCGCGCCGAACGCGATGCGTTCAGCAGGGAGAACCTGCGCATCCTTCTCGCGATCAGTTCGAAGGTCGCGCTGGCGATCGAAAATGCCCTGCAGCACCGGCTGCTCGAGACTTCGATCACGACCGACTACCTGACTAATCTACCGAATGCGCGGGCGTTATTTCTTTCGCTCGACAACGAGGTCTCGAGGGCGCAGCGCGCCGGGACAAAGCTGTCTGTGGTCGTTTGTGACCTTGATGGATTCAAACAGGTTAATGACCGGTTCGGCCATTTAACGGGGAACAAGGTCCTGCGCCTCGTGGCGCACGGACTGCGAGAGAACTGCGATCCGCACGACTACGTGGCGCGCATGGGCGGCGACGAATTCGTGATGCTGGCGCCGGGCGGGGATTCGCGCGCGCTGGATATCAAGATAGAGGGCATGCGCGAACTCGTGCGCAAGGCAGGAGAAATCACGCCGGAGCTTTGCGCGTTGTCGCTGAGCGTGGGCGTCGCTACTTATCCGGAAGACGGCCAGGACGCGGAAGAACTCCTCGCGGAAGCGGATCGCCGGATGTATAAGAGCAAGCGCGCGCGGCGGAAATCAGGAGTCATGACGCACTCGCCGGCTCCCGCGCCGGCGCCGGAAGTTACCGCCGCGGCGTCATGAACCGCCGGTTCGGCGCCGTATCCTCTCTGCTCAACCTTGTGTTCGTAGTTCTGGGAGGGGGATTCGCTGCCGCCGCGCTGGTTCGTTTCAGTCCCGGATTCGATGTGGATGAGAATGCGTGGAATCCGCGGCTGAGCGCGTCCACGCTTGAGGCCATGCATCGCGCCAAGGCGGCGGAGAGCCGGCTCCCCAAGTTCTACCTGCGCTATCTGCGTGCGGCGGCGCATGGTGATTTCGGCACATCCGACGCCTACCACCGGCCGGTTTCCGAACTGCTTCGCGAGCGTGCGCCGGTAACCGCGCGGCTGGTTGTCTTCGGGACTGCGGGAGGACTGGCGTTGGGCTCCCTCTTCGCGTGGATGGCCGTCTGGCCGCGCCGCGCGCTTCCGGGATTGATCAGCGTCTCAACCAGCGGCGTTCTGCTGGCGATTCCGCCCGCGGTGCTCGGGCTCGCGTTCTTCTTCTGGCAGGCGCCGCTCTCGCTGGCAGTCGCGCTCGCGGTTCTGCCGAGAGTATTCGGCACGATTCGAGCGGCGCTGAGCGATCTTTACGACTCTCCGGCGCTGCTTGCGGCGCGCGCCCGGGGTATCGGCGCAGGGCGCATCGCATTGCGGTATGTGCTGGCCGCGGGCCTGCCGCGATGGTTCGCTCTGGCGGGCGTAGCGATCATGCTCGCGTTCGGCCTGACCGTCCCGATTGAGGCGCTCTGCGATGTTCCCGGGATCGGGCAACTGGCATGGAAGGCTGCGCTCGCGCGCGATCTGCCGGTGCTTTGCGCGCTCGGGTTACTCGTGACGTTTGTCGCGGCGTCGGTTCAGTCGATCGGCGAAATTATCGGAGCTGCGCAGTGATTATTGCGCGCCGACTTGCCATCGCCGCACTCGCGGCGATCGTCCTCTTCGGTCTGTTCGCTCCTGTGATCGCGCCCTATCCCTACGACCGGCAATTCCGGGATCGCCCGGACGCGGGGCCAAGCCACGCTTTTCCGATGGGAACCGACGAGATCGGACGGGACCGCTTTTCCCGATTGGCCTGGGCAACCCGGATCTCAGTCCTGCTCGCGCCAGCGGCGGCGTTTGCGTCCATCGCGCTTGCGCTCGCGATCTCCGCATTTTCGGGTTTTCGTTCACGCCTCATGCGCCGTCTCGTTGAAAGCCTGACGACCGTTTGTCTGTCTCTGCCCTGGATTTTCCTGTTTATCGTGCTCCGCGCGGAACTGCCGTTGAATACGGGCCCGGCGGCGTCGGTGGCGCTGACATTCGGACTGATGGGCGTAGCCGGATGGGCGTGGCCCGGGCGGGTCTTTACCGCAGCGATCGGGGAGATGGTCCACTCCGACTGGATGATGCAGGCGCGCGCCGCCGGCATTTCGGACCTGCGGATTGCAGCCGCGCATGCGTGGCCCCATCTCAAGAGCCTGGCCGCCGCCCAATTCCGAGTTCTGATTCCGGCGTACATTCTCTCCGAAGCGAGTCTGGGACTGCTGGGACTGGGAGTTCCCGATCCGCTCCCTTCCTGGGGTAATCTGCTCAGAGACTTGCAGCAGCCGGACGTCGTGAAAGCCAATCCCTGGGCTCTCGCTCCACTCGCGATCCTGATGATCGCGATGATTTCGCTCGAACTGCTGCAGTCACGACCGGAGCCGGCGATATGAGGAGGCTTGCGCTCGTCCCTGCGATGCTTCTGACCGTGTGGGTGGGAACCGCCGACGCCAAAGAACTGCGGTTCTCGATTCCCGGCGATCCGAAAAGTTTCGATCCCCTTCATATCGAAGAAAGCAACGCGCAGATCGTTCAATATCTGACCGCCGGAGCGCTGGTGCGGATCAATCGGGTAACCGATCAGCTCGAGCCCGAACTCGCCGAATCCTGGACATTGAAAAACGGAGGCCGCGAGATTGTGTTCCGCTTGCGTTCCGATCTCCATTTCTCCGACGGCTCGCCGCTGACTGCGGCGGATGTGGCCAGGGCGCTGAAGCGGGCTTTCGATCCCAAGGAGGCGTCGCCCGCCGGAGACACGTTTCGGGTCGCCGAGGGCTATCCCGATGTGCGGATCGCCGGATCGCGCGAGCTGATCGTCGCATATCGAAACCCCAAAGCCAACCTCGACCGTCTCTTCGATCAGATTGGCATTCCGGGACCGGCCTCCGGGCGGTTCTTCGCAACAGCCGGACCGTTCGTGGCGGCGGAGTATCATCCGGGCGACTTCATTCGCCTCGTACGCAATCCGCGTTACTGGAAGCGGGACCCATCGGGCCGCCCGCTGCCGTATCTCGATTCCATCCGGATCGATATCCAACAGAACCGCGATCTCGAACTGGCGCGCTTCCTGCGGGGCGAATCGCATCTGATGCAGAATCTCGATCCCGAGGCCTTCGACCGCATCGCGAAGGAGCGGTCGGGGGCAGCGCACGATCTGGGGGTGTCGCTCAATTCGGAGTTCCTGTGGTTTAACGAGGCGCCGGCGCGCACGGTACCCGAGTGGAAACGCAAATGGTTTACATCAACGCTGTTTCGGCGCGCGATCAGCGAGGCGATCCAGCGGGACGATCTGAGCCGCGTGGTTTACCGCGGACATGCGCATCCCGCGTTCGGTCCGATATCGCCCGCCAATCATTTCTGGTTTTACTCCGCTCTCAAGCCATTGAGCGCCGACATAAGGACTGCGCTGAACGATCTTTCCCAGGGCGGTTTCCGGTTCGAGAATGGCATCCTGCGGGATGGCGAGGGGCATCGCGTCGAGTTTTCAATCGTCACGAATTCGAGTAATCGGCCGCGGCAACGGATGGCGCAGCTTATTCAGGAGGACCTTTCCAAGGTCGGGATCAAGGTCAACCTCGTGACGCTCGATTTTGGCTCGATGATGGAGCGGATTTCGAAGACGCTCGATTATGAGGCGGCGATTCTAGGCTTCTCGAATGTTGAGGTGGATCCTCTCGAGGAGATGAACTTCTGGCTGAGCTCCGGGGCCCAGCATCCGTGGTGGCCGGCCGAAAAAACGCCGGCGACGCCCTGGGAGGCGGAGATCGACCGATTGGAACTTGCGCAGTCCTCCGAGATCTCGCGCGACTCGCGAAAGAAAGCGATCGATGAGATGCAGAGGATCGTTTCGGAACAGCAGCCGATCGTATATCTGGTGAACCCGGATTATCTCTGCGCGTACTCGCCCGCGCTGCGCGGCGTACAGCCGACGGTCGCGCCGCCACAGATTTTCTGGAATATCGAGTGGCTGCGGCTTGAGTAAGATTCTGGAATACAACGTCTCCGCCGTATACGGCGGCGTGACGGTGCTTCGAGGCGTGGAGGGCCGAATCTCACGTGGCGAGATCGTGGCGCTGGTCGGCCTGAGCGGATCCGGCAAAAGTACCCTGGCGCTCGCGCTGCTTGGCCTGCTTCACTATCGCGGAGGCGAGGTGACCGGAAGCATCCGGCTGGAAGGCGAAGAGATCGCCGGGGCGGGAGAGCGCCGGTTGCGATCAATCCGAGGCAGGAAGATCGGCTACGTTCCGCAGAGTCCGGCGTCGGCGCTGAACCCGCGTCTTCGGGTGCGCACGCTGCTCGACGAGACCTGGCGCGCCCATGCCAACGCGAAGCCCCCAGGGGATTTTTACGCCGGACTCCTTGAAAGCGTGCAGCTACCGGCCGAGCCCGATTTTCGGGAACGGCGCTCGGGAAGTCTGAGCGCGGGACAGGGCCAGCGCCTGCTAATTGCGCTCGCGATCATGCACGACCCCGCCCTTGTGATCGCCGATGAGCCGACCAGTTCTCTCGATGCCATTACCCAGGCGGCGATCCTGCGGTTGTTCGGAGACCTCAATCAACGGCGCGGGACGGCCATGCTGTTCATCTCGCACGATCTGCTGTCGGTTGGCGCGCTGGCGCAAAGGGTGGATATTCTGGACCGGGGACGCGTGGTGGAGTCGGGCCCTCGTTCGGAGATTTTCCGCAACCCGCAAGATCCGTTTACGAAGCAGCTGGTCGCAGCGATTCCAGCGCTACCCCACAACGGCGGGCGCGGGGCTATCAACTGACGCTCTTGCCTGCTTCCGGCCCGGCCTTCGGGACCCGGCGAGTGCGAAATTCGTACTTGTCTATGGTCATTGCGGTCTGACCGTTGGCATTGCGAACGATTCGGCCCTCCGCGACCAGTTTCAGGGGCACCTGATTTTCCAGTCGGGCGGGCCAATCGAGCGAAACCTGCAGCAGCTGGCCCATTTCAAATTTCTCGTTGCTGGTGAACAGGATTCCCTTACTGCTGATATTCAGAGTCTCGCTGGTTCCCTGCCCCGACAGAATGGGGTGCTCGAGAGTCTGATAGCTTACCGCCAACCTGCATGGAAACCTCGCATTGTTGCGCCGCTCAGTTGTCTTCTTCTCGGATTCATTCGCGTGTGTCAAAGCGCCCTCCACCGACTTACGCAGATTCGCCGGGTTTAAGTCTTCGTAGCAGAAGAAATCGTAGGCTCCCTGGCGAACCGCCGTAACGCCGGTATCCCGGTCGCTCGAGTGGCAGATTGCGATCACAGGCGTTGTCGGGGCGTGCTGCTGAAGATACCGCAGCGTAGATAGTCCATTCCCATCCGGCTGAATCATGTCGGAAAGAATCAGATCATACGATGCGTCCTGAAGAGATCGCAGCCCGTCCAGAAGCGCCGCCTTGTGATTCCAGGCGAAGCCCTCATCGATTCCTTCGCGCAGCGCCGTCTCTACTTTTGCGGCGGCCGCCGAATCCGCGCTGATGAACAAAATCGACCTATTGTTCATAGCTGTCGCTCCCATCCAGCATAAACCCTCGCGTTGCGCCGAAATTGCCGCTCCATTTCGATCCATATTACTCCCACTGCCTGTTCAGAGCGTTCCCTGGTCCATAAGTACCATCGGTGAGGAGAATCCGAAAGGTTGTCTATAGGCTTAATCCGGTCGTGTGATGCAAAAAGACCGATAGCACCCACTTTAACGTGGGTGTATTCTGGGTACGGATGCCTCTCGTACCGCGATTCATTGCGACTCTGAAACCCTACGAGACCGCGCGAACGGTTGACGAAATCCGGCGCCTGTACCGGGTACCGCGAGTCATCAAGCTGGCATCGAACGAGAACCCGCTCGGGCCGTCGCCGCTTGCGATGAAAGCCATGTCGGACGCGCTGCAGGGAGTGAACGTATATCCGACGGGCGGGGCAAAGCTTCGCGAGGAACTGGCGCGGCAGTTTGAGGTGAGGCCGGAGAACGTCATCGCAGGAAGCGGCTCGGAAGGCATCATGTCAAACATCTTCCGTGCGTTTCTGGAAGATGACGACGAGGTTCTCACCGCGAGCGCTACTTTCATCGGATTCCGGGTTCTTGCGCAGTCGCGCGGAGTCGGCTATCGGACAATTCCGCTGCGTGACTGGCGCTTCGATCTGCCCGCGCTGGCCCGGGCCGTAAATGAGAAAACGAAAATTGTTTATCTCGCGAATCCGAACAACCCGACGGGAACAATTTTCACTCGTCAGGAATTCGACGATTTTTACGCTCATATTCCCGAGCGAGTGCTCATCATTCTCGACGAGGCGTACTTCGAATTCGCGAAAGACAACCCGCGTTATCCGGACTCGATGCACTACCGCTACGACAATGTCATCACGCTGAGGACGTTTTCGAAGGCCTACGGGCTTGCGGGAGTACGCATCGGATATGGGTTCGCGCATGAGTCGCTCATCTCCGCACTTCTTAAAGTCAAGCTTCCTTTCGAGCCTTCGAGCATCGCCGAGGCGGCGGGAATCGCGGCGCTTTCGGACCGCGAATTTCTCCATCGCACGCTCGAAAACAACGCGCGCGGAATGCGGTTCGTGATGACGGAGCTGCAAGCGGCGGGAGTCGAGGCCGTGCCATCGGAAGCGAATTTCGTACTCACACTCTGGCGCTCGGAAGAAGCGGCCGCGAACATCGCGGAAGCACTGCTCCGAGCAGGAGTGATCGTGCGGCCGATGACAGCCTACGGAGTACCCAACGGCATTCGGATTTCGATCGGCGCACCTGAGGAAAACGAATTGCTTGTTGAAGCCTTGTCACAGGCTATCAAGAACGAGGAGGTGTTGTGCAGCCGGTAATCGAGGAAGAGCGATCCGCTCTCGCTAATGCCGATTTTCTGCCCCTGAACGGCACGGATCACGTGGAGTTCTGGGTCGGCAACGCTAAACAGGCCTCGTATTTTTATCGAGCGGCGTTCGGGATGGAGCTCGTCGCGTACCGCGGTCCGGAAACGGGCGAGCGGTCGTCCGCTTCGTATGTGGCGCAGCAGGGAAAGGTGCGGTTTGTGTTCACGTCATCCGTGCGCGGCGGAGATGACCGCTCGGCTCTGGTGAGACGCCACGGCGACGGCGTCCGCGATATTGCGCTTACCGTGGAGGACGCGGAGAGCGCCTGGAGAGAAACTGTGGCGCGCGGCGCCCGGAGCGTGCGTGAGCCCTCGTCGTCGGAGGACGAGTTCGGGCACGTTCGAACGGCGTCAATCGCGACTTATGGCGACACCATCCACACATTTGTCGAGCGCGGCGCGTATGCGGGGCCGTTTCTCCCCGGTTTTCGCGCTGTCGAAGGACCTGACCGAGTAGCGCGTCCGGTGGGGCTGAAGCATATCGATCACATGGTCGGGAACGTCGGCTGGGGCGAGATGAATAAATGGGTCGAGTTCTATCGCGACGTTATGGGATTCCGCCTGTACCAGCATTTCGACGATAAAGACATCAGCACCGAATATTCGGCGCTCATGTCGAAAGTGATGGCGAACGGCAACGGGCGGGTCAAATTTCCGATCAACGAGCCAGCCGAGGGACGGCGAAAATCGCAGATTGAGGAATATCTGGAATTTTACGGTGGCCCGGGCGTACAGCACATCGCGCTGGCTACCGATGACATTGTCACGACGGTCTCACGCCTGCGGGAAAAGGGCATCGAGTTTCTCATGGTGCCGGGAACTTATTACGAGCAACTGCAGAGCAGAGTCGGCCGCATCGACGAATCCATCGAGGATCTGGCTAGGCTCGGGATTCTGGTCGACCGTGACGATGAAGGCTATATGCTCCAGATCTTCACGCGTCCGGTGGAAGACCGGCCGACGCTGTTTTACGAGATCATTCAGCGCAAGGGCAGCCGAAGCTTCGGAAAAGGGAACTTCAAAGCCCTTTTCGAGGCGATTGAACGCGAACAGGCGCTGCGCGGAAATCTCTAACCGGCTGCTAAACGAGCGCCTCGCGAAATTGAATTAACAGCGCAAAGCGAGGAAATGCCGTGAAGAGATTGTTCGACTGGGGTAGAGGGCGCGGTTGGGAAATTATTGTGTTCGCAGAGACCTGCTAACCTCTGCAGCCACACTTCTCTCCCCTACGCTGTTTCCATATTAGGGTTGCGCATCCGGGCTACGGGTAAGAGAACGGGTGGCCAACGAGAACATCCACGCGAAACGCCGGGTTCGCAAGGAAGGCTTCGGTCCCTGATCTGAACCCGGTTTCTGCAGAATGTTGTCAGTTCGCCAGCGGAATATAATAAAGCCGCCATGCTCACCCCTACGCTGGGAGGGATAGCCGCGATTCTGACTACAGTTCTAACGGTCGCAGTCGCGAACGGGTTTCAGACCAGTGATTCACATTTGCCGGAACTCGTTCTGCATTCCGGTCACAACTCCAATATCCGCAGCCTTCAGTTTAGTCCCGATGGCGCTCTCCTCGCATCGGCCAGTGATGACAGTTCTGTGAAGCTCTGGGACGTCGCCAGCGGGCGAGAACTGCGAACACTGCGTGGGCATGCCTCTCTTGTATTAGCTGTGGCGTTCAGCCCAGACGGGGCCATGCTTGCCTCGGGTGGCAGTGAAGGCACGGTTCCTCTCTGGAATGTCGCGAACGGACAAAGAATCCGGACTCTGACCGGTCCGACGGAATTGGTATCGTCGCTCGAGTTCAGCCGCGACGGCCGCTGGCTGGTCGCGGCGTGTTGGGATAAGACCGTCCGTGTTTGGGAAACCACCAGCGGCACGTTAAAGGTCACCCTCCGACACGCCGAAAACCAAAACAGCGCCGCTATCAGTCCGGATGGCCGGGTCGTCATATCTGGCGGATACGATCAGAAGCTAACCGTGTGGAACGTCGCGTCCGCACAGCCCATCGGTACTGTTGGGGCCGACGATACAGTTTGGCGTGTTGCGATGAGCCCAGACGGCAAGCTCGCAGCAGCCAGCACGGGCCACACCGTAACGCTCTGCGATCTGACTTCGCTCAAAAAGCTTGTGTCATTTCCCGTCGCTGCGAACGACGGATTCCTTGCCTTCAGCAAGGATGGCGAACGGCTTGCTTTCGGGCGAACTGAAGTTCATCTACTGAACATCGCTACCCAAAAAGAAACTGATTGGCTAACACTCCCCGGCGATCAACTCCTGGTGGGCACCCTGAGTGCGGACTGGCAATGGGCTTCGTGGGGCGGTTTCGACAACACCGTCCATATTCGGAACATCGCTAAGAAGATCGATCTGCCAACCGCAAACGTGAACATCGGCGCTGTGCGGAGTGCGCGGCTCAGTCCCGACGGACGCTGGATTGCGACCGGTGGCGTCGACAAAGCGATCACATTGTGGGACCTCGCCACTGGCGAGGTCGCGGCGTCCATTCCTCAGACTGACCTTGTGAGCAATCTTGCCTTCAGCCGCGATGGTCGCGTGCTCGCATCTTCGCTTGGCATCGGAGGGACTGTGCAACTTTGGGGCATACCCTCCTTCACGCCCGCAGGTGTTTTGCCGACAAAAGAAAACAGCAGGCTGGCTTTTGGCAAAGATGGGTTGCTCGCAACAAGCGGATTCTCAAGCTTCCAGATCCAACTCTGGGATACGGAAACAAAGAAGCTGCGACGCACCATCAACACCAGACACAGTCAGGGAGTGACGGCCCTCGGATTCAGCCCGGATGGCAGTTTGATCGGTTCCGGTGGCGCGGGGGGCATTCAGATCTGGGCGGCCAACACCGGCGCGCTGGTTCAGACCATTCCTGCGAAGGTTGCCGAGATGAACGGAATGGCATTTTCGCCGGACAACAAGCGTGTCGCCTCGGGCCTCGGCGTAGCAGGACGCACCGCTAAGATCTGGGATGTAGCGACGGGCACCGAACTTGCGAGCATGACCTCACCTGCCGGTTCCGTCGATGAAGTGTTGTTTACACCCGATGCTACGCAGCTGATCACGGGCGGCCAAAACTCGATCCGAGTGTGGGATTCGCGTAATGCCCGGCTGATCCGAACTGTGGGAAGCCATCCCGGTGGCGTGAATTCGATCGATTTGACAAGTGACGTCAAGTTGCTTGTGTCGTCGGGCCAAGACGGCACAACTCGGATCTGGGACGCCCGGAGCAGCAACGCTCTACTCCTCTCGCTGGCTAGTCTCCCGGATCAAGCAGGATGGGTCGCCTACACACCCGATGGTCTCTTCGACGGCTCTGCAGAGGCGATGCCTCGGTTCGGTTGGCGAGTCGGCAATCGCGCGGTCACATCGCCACTCGATTCATTCTTTGCGGATTTTTTTTATCCGGGTATTCTCGCGGAGGTGATGGCTCGGAACCGGCCGAAGGCGCAAATTGACATAACTACAGCGATTCAGCTTCCCGGCCTGGGAACTATGCTCAAGCAGAAGCTTGCTCGCATTCTGACTCGCGACGGCACAGTCTCTCTGTGTTTCGATCAGCCTCCGACGGCGGTGGTACCGGAGCTGTTAATCAGCGGGCGGGACGCCGCGGTGCAGGCCCACGGATTCATTGTTTCGCCTAATGACCCCGAATGTAAATATCGTCGTCCCCTCGAATTCTCAGGCAATCAGCGCGACATTCAAACCCGCCTAGAAAATTGGAAACCCGAGTCGTTTACATCGGAATGGGATGGTAAGAACTCGCTCGTAGGCACCGCCACCCTCCACGTCGTTACCATCGGGATTGGCGCCTATCCCAAAGATTCCGGGCTCGAACCCCTACAATTCTCGGTGGCGGCCGCGCGCCAGATAGAGCGATTCTTTAGCAGCCAAGCGGCCAATCAGAAAAAAACCTTCGGGCAGGTGCGCGTGTGGCCGGGCTTATACGATGGAGCAGCTACGCGCCGAGCCATCCGCCAACGCCTCGCCGATCTCGCCCGCGCTACCAAAGAAGATGACGTCGTCTTCCTGTACTTCTCCGGACACGGCGTGGTGCCCAGAGGCGAAGAGATGTTTGGGTTCATGCCCGTAGACGGACATTCCGATACTCTTGAACAACAGCGTGACACCTCTCTGAATACGGCGATGCTTGCTGAAGCGGTGCGCGATCTGCCAGCCCGCAGAGTCGCCCTGGTCATCGATGCCTGCCAATCTGGCGGCGCCCTCGAGCCTCTGGAGAAAGTGGCGGAAGTCAAGCTCAAGGCAGAGCAACGCCGCGCGGAGATTGAGAAACGCGGGGCCGAGACTCACGCCCACGAGTCCGGGGTACACATACTTGCGGCAGCCACTCCGCTTCAGTTCGCGGTGCTCTCGCCGCGCCTCCGGGGCAGCGCTCTGGCCACCGCACTCCTGGAATCACTGGAAATGCATCGCTCGTCCGCCGTAACCATACAGGATCTGATCGCCGAAGTTCAGAAACGTCTTCCTGAGATTTCAAACCAGACCGCGGGCTTTACCCAAACGCCGATGGTAAGTTCTCTTGGAGTTAATTTCCCAATCGCGACGTATTGACTATGCCCAGATGTCATTCGGACAAGCAAGGTCCCCCGATACAACGGCGACTCACACGAAGTTTGCGGGTCGTGCCGGTGCTCGTATTGATTGGCTCGAACAGCCCTTCTCAGGTACCCAATCAATCCCACGGACGCGATTACGACGTACTGGTAGAACGCGCCATAAAGGTGAATGCAGGCGACTCGCTTGTTTACGCCATCACTGCGTCGTTTCAATTTAAGAACCGTGACAGTGTGTTCGTCAAGGACCTTGGGCTTGTACCGGCTCGATCTCGCTATAGTTATCTCGCCAGCAGCAGGACCATTGAATTTCGAGAAGCGGATTCGGGGCGCCTCATCGTGTCTGTGCCCGTCGAAGAAACAGTGCAAGTCGCGACCGCTACGGCGCCAAGACTCGACTTTCCAAGAGAAAGCGATTTTCCCTCAGCCTTCCGGACTTACGCAGTTTCCGCCTCTGCTACCAAACTGCGCGACGTCGTCTATCAAACCCTTCAAGCGTCATTCCAGATTGAGCCTCGTGATGACAATCATTTGACGCGTGTTACGACTTCTTACCAGTCTCTTCCCATGCGCAACGGCCCAAGAAACATCACTGGGCAAATCGCGTTGCGGGTCTCCTTCCCATTTGACGAGTCCACCGGACAACTGCATTATCGCGTTCAGCAGTCGATACGGGAGGGCCGCAGTTCGTCGGACGATTGGCGGCAGCCGACCACTGCGGAGGTGATCCAAGCCGCCGATAGCTTTGTCCAAAACCTAGTTGAGTCCTTGAATGCCGGCTTAAAGTAGCATCGCTATGAATCTGAACTTCGGCCGCATTAGTCTGCTGATCATCTTTCTCGTTTTTCTTGCAGCTCAGATTATTCTGATCTATACGGTCGGATTGGCTAATCGAATTTTTGTAGATGAGCAAAGCGCCTTGATTACCCAGTTGCTGTCGATCTATTCGGTCCACCTGGCGGTAATCCTCGGTGGCATTTTCGCTGTGAAAGGGCGCGGGCGGCCCTCGGCGGCGCCGTTTTTAATCTGGAGCGCGATTGTGCTGTCGCTCGCGTGGAATGGCCTACTTTT
>DATFSM010000145.1:0-12904 GCA_035262625.1 Bryobacteraceae bacterium | reverse complement strand
CCTTTGTAAACATTTCGACGAGCTGACGATGTTCCGGCTCGCCCATGCGTTCGAAAAACGATAGCATCGAATTTCGTCCGTTTTTCATCATCAACAACCAAAAGGAGAAAACATGGCTTTTACGCTTCCTTCGCTGCCGTATGCTTCCGACGCTCTGGAGCCCCACATCGACAAGCTGACGATGGAGATTCATCACGGCAAGCACCACAACGCGTATGTGACGAATCTGAACAAGGCGCTCGAATCGGCGCCGGCGCTGCAGAGCAAATCACTCGAAGAACTGCTGGCAAACAACTGCGCGATTGTGCCGGAGAGCATTCGGACAGCCGTGCGTAACAACGGCGGCGGACATGCCAATCACTCGATGTTCTGGACTATCCTGGGGCCGAAGGGCGGCGGCGCGCCGACGGGCGACCTTGCTTCCGCGATCAACTCGACGTTTGGAAGTTTCGATTCATTTAAAGAGAAGTTCAATGCGGCGGCGACGACACGCTTCGGGTCTGGCTGGGCGTGGCTGCTGAAGAGCGGCGGCAAGCTGGAAGTGACTTCGACGCCCAACCAGGACAGCCCGATCATGGAAGGCAAGGGTGTGGTGATGGGGCTTGACGTGTGGGAACACGCATATTACCTGAAGTATCAGAACCGCCGTCCGGACTACATCAACGCATGGTGGAACGTGGTGAAGTGGGCTGAAGTGGCCAAGCGTTTCGCTTCGGCATAAGTGTCCGAATTACCCGATATCACTGCTTACATTTCCGCGCTCGAACCGAGGATCGTTGGTCATCGGCTCGAGCGCGTTCGTATTAATGCGCCTTTTTTGCTGAGAACGCTTACGCCGACTGTTGGGGATGCCGAAAAGCGTGAGGTGGTCGGGATTCGGCGAGTGGGTAAGCGGATCGCGATTGGCGTGGAAGGCGATGTCTGGCTGGCGATTCATCTGATGATCGCCGGGCGTCTGCATTGGTTCGACGCGGGGACTAAGGTCAGCGGGCGGAAGAGCCTCGCGGCGTTTGAGTTTTCGAGCGGCGCGTTAACCCTTACCGAGGCCGGTTCGAAGCGCCGCGCCGCGCTGCATATTGTGAAGGGCGATGACGGGCTGACGAGCCTGGATGCCGGCGGGATCGATCCGATGTCGGCCAGTCCGGAGCAGTTCCGGGAAGTTCTGGTTCAGGAGAACCACACTCTGAAGCGGGCGCTCACTGATCCGCGGATTCTGAGTGGCATTGGGAATGCGTTTTCAGACGAGATTCTGCACGATGCGATGCTTTCGCCACTGGCTCAGACTCAGAAGCTCAAGCCGGAGGAGTGGACGCGGCTGCATGAGGCGACGCGGCGGACGCTTGCGTTATGGATTGAGCGTTTGGCGCCGGGAGACTCATTTCCGGAGAAGGTGACGGCGTTTCGCGACGGCATGGCCGCGCATGGGCGGTATGGAGAGCCTTGCCCGCGTTGCGGCGAGAAGATTCAGCGCATCCGGTACGCGGATAACGAAACAAATTACTGCGCGAAATGTCAGACCGGTGGAAAGGTACTGGCCGACCGGGGACTTTCGAGGCTGCTCGGTTCTGACTGGCCGCGGACACTGGAAGAACTGGAGGCGCTCCGCCGGAAATAGGCCATCTGTCAGTCGAATTTGACTATTCGCAAATTTGCGAATAGTATGAGCGTGGATGCCAACATCGCGCGTAGTTATCTACCGCGAGGAAAATGGATCAGTGCCCTTCGTCGATTGGTTCGAAAACTTGCCGGACCATGCTCAGGACAAGGTGCTCGTCCGGCTGGAAAGACTTAGAGATCTCGGGCATGAACTGCGCCGTCCCGAAGCGGATTTCCTTCGGGACGGAATTCACGAGTTGCGGGCGACGTCGCGTGGCGTTCATTATCGCGTTCTGTACTTTTTTCACGGTCGAGTGGCCGCGGTGGTCGCGCATGGCCTGGCAAAAGAGAAGGCGGTCCCGGATCGTGACATCAATCTGGCCATCCGCCGGAAACGTTTGTTTGAAGGGAATCCATCAAAACACACCTTTGAGGACGCAAATGGCTGAAAGCAGGGACAAGTCAGCGGACGCCGTCCGGTACCTGCACCGCAGGTTCTACGAAGGCAAGCCTGAGAGGCTTAGATCTTTGGAGACGGCGCGCGAGAACGAAGGGATCGCGCGGACCATTCAGATTCTGCGAAAGAGAGCAGAGCTAACGCAGGGCCAATTGGCGAAACTTGTCGGCACCACGGCATCCGTGATCTGCCGGCTTGAGGACGCCGATTATGAGGGGCATTCGGTGTCAATGCTTCGCCGCATCGCGGCCGCGCTCAACAGGCGTGTGGAAATTCGTTTTCTCCCGATTCGGAAATCCGCATAGACGGCTGGCGATTCGGGTGCGGCATTGTTACCGGCCCAAATCCGCGGGGTCGTTTTTGTCCGATACTGGTCGTGCGAGATGTCCCGCGTTGTAGAGCAGGCTCCCGAGGAACTTACTCGAGACCGGCTGATCCGGCTCGGGGAGGGAATCGGGAAGGTGGTGTACGGCTCGCCGCACTGGGTGGTGCGTCGTGAGCGTTCGCCGCGCGAGGTGGTGGCCCTCATCATCCTCTGGAAACTGATTCGGAAGCGCGCTCACTGGCTGCCGTTCGGGTGGGGCAAGTCCCTGCTGAACAAGCCGTCGCGGCCGATCCGCTTTCTGCGGGTTGTGATTCATACTTCAATCGCACTGTTGCCGCGAAAGCTTTGGTACACGAACCATGTCGCGCAGGTTCTGAAGAAGTACCGGTTTCAGGACCGGCGCGGTGATCGGCTGGCGCGTTTGCATCTGGAAGACACGGGACTGCTTCCGGAGACGATTTCGTTCCCACCGATCACAGTGCTGGTGGGCGGATGGCCGGGGTGGCTCGTTGTGAACCAGGCGACCGAGCGGGTAGAGCAGACGCTTGATAAGCGCATCTCAGAGCTTGCAGCGGCTGAGGAGTTCGACTCCGTGGAACGCTGGCTCGACCGGTTCCTCGAAACGCGGCAGACGGGCTGGCGGATGGGATTGTTCTCGGTGGACGCGCATCTGAAGAACTTCGGGATTATCGAAAACCGCATCGTTTTACTGGATACCGGAGGGCTCACAAACCGGTGGAACGATATCCGGGAGAAGCTTTCTTCCGATGAGCGGGTTGCGTTGCCGCACGTACAACTGGGGCTCGAGCGGGCGCTTGCCGCACATCCCGAAGTGGCCGCGAGATTCAATGAACGATGGCGTTCCGTGGTGAACCGTGACACGGTGATCGAGAGCTGGCCCGGAAATCCGGCCCGATGATATTCTTGGTCCCGAATGCGGACCCGTATCTGTCTTTCTCTGGCGTTGCTTGGCGGTTTTGCGTGGGCCGCGCCGCCCGCGTATTATCCGACGAACGGCTGGCGTGAGTCGACTCCGGAGGCGCAGGGAATCGACTCGCAGGCGCTTGCGGGCGTGGTCGATAACATCACGAAGAAGCATCTGAATGTGCACAGCGTGACGGTGATCCGGCACGGATATGTGGTGCTCGATTCGTATTTTTATCCGTATCGTCCGACCGCGACTCATGATGTGGCTTCGGTGACGAAGAGCATCACGGCCGCGCTGGTGGGAATCGCGGTGGACAAGGGTCTGGTAAGGACCGATGACAAGCTGCTTTCATTTTTTCCCGAGGAGCGGCCCGCGAATCCAGACGAGCAGAAGCAGAAGATCGCGGTGGCCGATATGTTGGCGATGCGGTCCGGCCTCGATTGCGGATTTGCGCCGGGTGAACAGGAACTCGAACAGATGCGGCGGACGAACGAGTGGGTGAAGTTCGCGCTGGCGCTGCCGATGAAGTACGCGCCGGGCGAGAAGTTTGGGTATTGCAGCCCGGGTTACCACCTGCTTTCGTCGATTGTGACAGCGAAGACACACGAGCCTTTGGTGGATTTCGGGCGGAAGAATCTGTTCGGGCCTCTGGGAATTAAGGACGTAACCTGGCCTCCGGATGAACAGGGGCGTACGCATGGCTGGGGCGACAGCCATTTCTATCCGCGGGATTTCGGGAAGATTGGGTATTTGTATCTGCATGATGGGCAGTGGGACGGGAAGCAGATTGTTTCGAAGGAGTGGATTCAGAAATCGATTCAGAAGCAGTCGGACCCCGGGCGCGGCGCGGGCCGCGGTTATGGATACGGGTGGTGGCTGGCCAAGACCGACGGAATCGATGAGTTCGGCGGCAATGGACGCGGTGGGCAGATTGTTGCGGTGTGGCCTGAGCGGGACATGATCGTGATCGTGACGGGGGGCGGATATCCGGCGAGTGAGGTGAGTCCGGGGATCGCGAAGGCGATCCGGTCGGATGCGCCTCTGGCGGAGAATGCCGAGGGCGTGAAGGAAATGAAGGCAAGGGTGGCGGAGGCGGCCAAGGCTCCGGCGCCAACTGCTGTGGCGGAATTACCGGTGATGGCGAGAACGGTATCGGGCGTGGTGTATGAGTTTCCACGGAATGCGTCACGCATCGATAGCATCTGCCTGGAGTTTCCCACCCGCGGAATCCGGGCCCCCGTTTGGTCGGAGGTTCCCGTGAAGCCGCCGGGTTCTGGCCCGACGGTTGGTGGGCCGCGCGCAAAGGGGAATAGTGAAGCGCGTCTAAAACTCAGGTATCTCGGGACGGATCTGGAAATGCCGTTGGGGCTGGATGGTGTTTACCGGCTGGGTCCGTATGGTCCTCTGAAGCTGCTGGCGGGGGCAACGGGGAAGTGGACATCCGACAGCGATTTTGCTCTCGATCTGAATTTCATTTCGAACATCAATCACTACACGGCGACGATGCATTTCGAGGGCGATGAGGTTAAGGTGGCGATCAGCGAGTCATCAGGGCTGATCCGCAACGGGAATCTGGTGGGGAAGAAGGCGAAATGAACCGACGTGGGTTTCTGAGAACGATGATCGGGGGAGTCGCGGCATTCGCGAGTCTCCCGTTGGTACAAGCAGCGCTGCCGAAGATGAAGATCACGCGCGTGCGGGCGTATGCTCCGCCGACGCCGAATCCGCTGTTCAATCAGGCGGACACGGTGGTTACGATCGAGACGGACGCGGGGATTACGGGGATCGGAGAAGGCGGCTTTCCCGACACGCTGCGACAGTGCGCGGGGCGGCTGATCGGGCAGGATCCGCAGCACATCGAGCGGCTCTGGCAGGATATGTCGCGTTCGTTTTTCTATCCGCCGGGGCGGGAGAAGGAGGATGCGCTCGGGGCGCTCGATCTGGCGCTGTGGGATATCAAGGGCAAGGTCCTGAAGCTTCCCGTACACGAGGTCCTCGGCGGCATGACGCGCAACTACTGTGAGTGCTACAACACGGGCGGCGTCGTGCCTGGCATCAAGCCTGGTATGAGCGTGAAGGATCGGGCAGCGGCTACGGTGGCGGCGGGTTACCGCGCGTTCCGGATGGGCGCGGCGGATACTCCGGCGAATACCAAGTACAACACGCATCAGAAGGTGAATCAGCTTTTCGAAGAGTGCCAGCAGGCGCGCGAGGGTGTTGGGAAGAACGGGGATTTCTGTATCGATTTCCATCAGCGGTTCGATCTTTCGGATGCGATTCGCGGGTGCGATCTGATCGAGAGCCTTGCGCCGCTGTTTGTGGAGGATCCGGTTCGGGCGGAGGCGTTTGGGGAAGATATTCCGCGATTGCGCAAGCTGGTGAAGGTTCCGATTGCGGCGGGCGAGGAGTGGGGCAACCGGTGGGACTTCAACCGGCTGGTAGAGGAGCACGATATCGATTACGTACGCGCGACTCTGCCGAACGTCGGCGGGATTACGGAGATGATGAAGATCGCGGCGATCTGCGAGACGCATTTCGTGGGGATGGTTCCGCATTTCACGGGACCGATCGCGACCGCGGCGCTGGTGAACTCGTTGGGGACGTTTTCGGGACCGTTGCTGATGGAATACGGGTTTCAGGGAAAGCCCCTGCCGCATCTGCCGGTGTGTCTGGATTTCAAAGAGGGGAAATTGTATCCGAACGATCGACCCGGGTTGGGCGTCGAACTGGATATAAGCAAGTTGACGCAGATCCTGGAAGTTACGAAATACGATACGAACCGGGCGCAGCTTTATTACCGTCCAGACGGATCGATTACGAATTGGTAGACGATTCGCGCACCGCATGCACGATAAAGCGGTCCGGCGCTGGACCGACGTAAAAGAACGGGTAACAGGTCACGAGCGTCAGGTCACGGTTTGGCGCGGGCATCAGGACCTGCGTGTCGCTCGGGTTGACGATCTGGGTGGAGTTCACCACGTACTTGAACTGTCCTTCGGGGGTTTGAAGGACGATTTCATCGTGCGGCTTGATAAAACGCAGAGCGCGGAAAAACTTGTCGCGGTGAGCGGCGATGCAGGTGTTCCCGTCGTCGCCGGGAAGCGCAGTTCCGGGAACATGGCCCGCGCCACGGTCGAGAATGGCGGCGTCATCTCCTTCGTAGACGGGAAGGCCGACGCCGAGGCGTGGAATCTCGATCCTGCCCAAGTGGTCGCCGCGGTGGAATGTAAGCGCGGGTTTTGGAATCGAGAACGCGATTGACGGCGGTACGGGCGCGGTCAGGCGGGGCGATATGACGAGACGTCTGGGGGCCGGATTTCCTATCCACCAAATCAGAACCCCTGCCGTAGTCGCGAGGACCAGAGTTCCCAGTATGATTCTTCGCATCGCGCGTCTCACGCGATAGATAAATGCAACTATGCGGCCAGAGCGGCCAGGGTTCGCTTGCGAATGATATTCACGATACAGGTTTCGATCTCGCCCTCTTTGATTGCCGCTTTAATCGATTCAGTGAGTACGCCTTCGGAATAGGCGTCGAGAATGGCGGGATGGACGTAGTAGTTACGGCAGGTTGCCGGGCGATTGCCCAGACGTTGCGCAACGTGTTTGACGGCTTCGACAACTTTTCGTTTCGCTTCGGCCTCGGTCGTAGAAGGTCCAATGTCGGCGAGAGCCAATGCAGCCTGTACAGTTCCCGCCCACGTACGGAAATCTTTGGCTGAGAAATCGCCGCCGCTGATCTCGTGAAGGTATTGGTTGACATCCGACGAATCGACGGAGTGCAGTTCGCCGTAATCGTCTTTGTACTGGAATAACTCATAGCCGGGAAGATCGCGACAGGCGCGGACGATTCGCGCAAGGCGCTTATCTTCGACGGTCACTTCATGCATCTGCCCGCTCTTACCGCGGAAACGAAAGCGCAGAGTTGCGCCATCGATTTCGACGTGGCGGTCCCGCATGGTCGTGAGGCCGTATGACGAATTTTCGCGGGCGTATTCTTCGTTGCCGACGCGAATGAAGGTGGTTTCGAGAAGGCGGACTACGGTGGCGAGCACTTTCTCTCGCGGGAGGCCAGACAGTGCCAAGTCCTGCTCGACACGCTCGCGAATACCCGGCAGGGCGCGGGCAAAATCGAGCATCTGGTGGAATTTGGTCTGATTCCGGATGCGGCGATATTGCGGATGATACCGATACTGCCGGCGGCCGCGGGCGTCAATGCCTGTGGCTTGAAGATGCCCGTTTTCGAGGGGGCAGATCCACACGTCGCGCCACGCGGGCGGAATCACCAGAGAACGAATGCGGGTGAGAACGTTTTTATCGCGGACGGGATGGCCGTCCGCATCCACGTATGAGAAGCCCTTACCGGCCTTTTTTCGCTGAATTCCGCGAGAAGAGCAACTGACATATCGAAGTCCCGCGACGAGGGCGGATTGCTTTGGGTCTTTCGGCAGACGCGGCCTTCTGAGCGCCACATCGGACGATGGGGCAATTGGATTGCCACATGGGACGATCTGGCAATTCGACTGCCACGGCGTCTATTCGAGAGGCAGTCCTGACTCTTTCAGGGCGCGCCATCCGCCATCGAGCGAGATGGAGTTCTTGTAGCCCATCTTCGACAGATTGTCAGCGACGAGCGCGGAGCGGAAACCGCCGCCGCAATAAAGCACGAAAGTCGTACTTTTATCCGGATATCTCGCTTCGACATCGCGTTCAATGATGCCTTTGCTCATGTGCACGGCGCCCTTCACGTGCCCGGCGGCATACTCGTGGTCTTCGCGCACATCAACCAGCACGGCGGGTTCGCCGTTGGCGACCATTTTTCGATAACCTTCGACGTCGGTTTCCCTGATTCGCGACTTCGCGTCATTAACGAGAGTAAGAAATTCGGGGCTATGAGCGTGCGCCATCCCGGCTATTCTACCCGACGAATTTTCGCTCCTACAGCGGAGAGTTTGGCTTCTATTCGTTCGTATCCGCGATCGATGTGATAGACGCGGTCGATCACGCTTTCACCTCGCGCCGCCATTGCGGCCAGGACGAGTGAAGCGCTGGCGCGCAGGTCTGAGGCGATGACGCCTGCGCCGGTGAGATTGGATCGTCCGGCGAGGATCGCGCGACTCCCTTCGACTCGGATATTCGCGCCCATTCGCATGAGTTCCTGGGCGTGCATGAAGCGATTTTCGAAAATCGTCTCGGTAATGATGGAAATACCGTCCGCTTGGGTCATAAGAGCCATGTACTGGGCTTGGAGGTCGGTGGCGAAGCCGGGGTATTCCTCGGTCGCCATGTCGATCGGGCGGAGCGCGCCGTTGCGCTCCACGCGGATGGTGCAGGGATCGAGTACCGACACTTTCACGCCGGCGTCAATGAGTTTTTCGATGAGAGCCCCGAGATGATCGGCTACGCATCCGGTGACGGTGACATCTCCGCCTGTGATAGCCGCAGCGATTACGAAGGTGCCGGCTTCAATGCGATCAGCGATGATCTCGTGGGTCGCTCCGTGAAGGCTTGAGACGCCCTGCACTTTGATCAGGCTGGATCCGGCGCCTTCGATTTGCGCGCCCATCTTGATGAGGAGATTGGCAAGATCGACGACTTCGGGTTCGCGGGCGGCGTTCTCGATGATGGTTTCGCCTTCAGCGAGAACAGCGGCCATCAGGATGTCTTCGGTGCCGGTGACAGTGATGCGATCGAAGACGATGTGACCGCCTTTGAGGCCGTTTTCAGCGACCGCTTCGATGTAGCCAAACTCCTGGGAGATCTTTGCGCCGAGATGTTCGAGACCCGCCAGATGAAAGTTGATGGGGCGGGCGCCAATATTGCAGCCACCCGGCATCGAAACGCGGGCGCGACCCGCGCGGGCGACCAGGGGGCCGAGAACGAGGCTCGACGCGCGCATGGTTTTGACGAGTTCGTAAGGAGCCTCCGGCGAAACGATCCTGGGCGCTTCGACGGTAACGGTCTCGCCATCGATCACCACCTCAGCGCCGATGTTCACGAGGAGACGCTCCATGGTGCGTATATCCCGCACGAGCGGAATGCGCTGAAGCGTTACTTTCTCCGACGTGAGCAGGGCGGCCGCGAGAGCGGGAAGGGCGGAGTTTTTCGCGCCGCTCGTCGCGATTTCTCCCTCGAGCGGCGTGCCGCCCTCGATTACGAACTTGTCCATTAGTTCATTATTGGCCGGACGCTTTTTCGTCGTGGTTTTCCGCGGTTTCCCATTGGCGGATGGCTTCGCGGACGTTGTCGCCGGCGGCGGCAAGGAGTCGACCGGCGTCATCGTACGAAACCCCTGTGGCGGCGCTGACGATACGTCTCGCGCGGTCGCGGAGTTTCGAGTTTTTCGGCTGCACGTTGATCATGAGATTTCGCCATACGTATCCCGTTCGGATAAAGCTGCCGGTTGTGAGCATGTTAAGGACCAGCTTGGTGGCGGTGCCTGCTTTGAGCCGTGTGGAGCCCGCGATGACCTCGGGGCCGGGCAGGGGGGTGATGGGAATGGCAACGCGGCGCGCGAGTTCCGAGTCCGGTGTGCAACTGACGCCGATGGTCAATGCACCCATACGTTTGGCTTCGTCGATGGCGCCGAGAACGTAGGGCGTGCGGCCGCTGGCGGCGATGCCGCAGAGGATGTCGGAGGATCGGAAGCCGCGAGCCTGGAGATCGCGCGCTCCGATGGCGGGATCGTCTTCGGTCGTCTCGGTTGCGCGTGCAAGAGCTGCCTGGCCCCCTGCAATAATTCCCTGGACGAGTTCAGGAGAGACGTTAAAAGTGGGCGGACATTCAGAGGCATCCAGCACGCCGAGTCGTCCGCTCGTCCCGGCGCCGACGTAAAAGAGGCGGCCGTCCGACGCGAATGCCGCGGCGATGGCATTGACCGCGCGGGCGATGTTGGGCAGTTCGGCGGCGACGGAGTCCGCGACTTTCCGATCCTCGTCGTTGATCACGCGCAGCATTTCCTCGGTGGAAAGACGATCGATACCGGCGGAGGCGGGATTGGTCTGTTCCGTCAGGAGCGAGGCGATGTCGGAGGCCATCAGAATACGCCCGCTTTTTTCATGACGTTTACCGCGGCGTCGTGGCCCAGCCGGGCTCCTTCTTCGGGCGGCATGTCTTTGAGACCGCGGCCGAAGACTTCGACCGAGAGCGCATCTTCGTAGCCGATCTTCCTGAGCGCCTGAAGGCAGCCGGTCAGGTTGATGACGCCTTCGCCGGGGAGGAGGCGTT
Source organism: Bryobacteraceae bacterium (assembly GCA_035262625.1). Taxonomy (GTDB): domain Bacteria; phylum Acidobacteriota; class Terriglobia; order Bryobacterales; family Bryobacteraceae; genus BOG-234. Next base: position 2,371 of record DATFSM010000145.1, on the reverse strand, counting down.
CATTGTCGCGTACGTCTTCGGGAGCCTGGCGCGCGGCGTCGTTGAAATGAACGTGAACTATTCCGTCTTTGCCCGCGTTGAGGATGTCCTGGACGGTTGCTCCGGCGTGATGCCAGTGCCACGTGTCGAGCAGGAGACCACAGTTGGGGCCGCATTCGCGGGCGAAGGCGAGCATTTCGTCCATGCGGTAGATGAATTCGTAGGGCTGGGCTTTGCGGATGTGAAGGGGGCCGAGGAACTCGAGCCCGAGGCGGACGTGCGAGCGGGCGAGGATGTCGGCAACGGCGCGGCAGCGGTCCAGCATGATTTTGCGCTGTTCGGGTTTGGGTTTGTCGCTGGACGACAACACGTAGGTGACCATCCGGGGGCAGCCGATGGCGGCTGCGAAGGAGGATAAGTCCGGAAGGTCAGGCAGGCCCGAGCGGAACGTGGCGTCGTCGCGGCGGATATCGACGGGAAGGTCGACAGCGGATGGCTTCAGTCGATTTTGCGCGAGAGTGGCGCGGGTCTGCTCCAGGCCGTTCCGCATGGCGGTACGGACCGAAACATCGCAGCCGGGGAAGCCGACTTTCGCTGCAAGAGCGGCGGATTCAGGCCACTGGACGCGTCCGGCGGTGAGCTGGGCGTTGTAGGCGGGATACACAGGTCTATTGTAGGTTCGCCGGGGCGGTCAGGCAGGCTCGGATGTGATCAGGAAGGCAGCCTTTTCGGAATTGATGCCGAAGGGCGGCGCGCCGGCGGCGACTTCGAATCCGGCGCCGGGCGTGAAGGGCAGTCCGGCAATCATTCCTTCACCTTCGAGGGCTATGTAGAGCGTGTTTCTCGCGGGCGATGGACACTGCGCTTCGCCGATTACGGAAAGGCGCTGGGTCCGGAAATATTCGCAGCACTTCAGGAGGCGGACGCAATTGCCTTGGGATTCGGAAGGCACAAGGGCGTCCCAGGGTTCCGGCTTCACGACATCCATGCCCCGTTCCAGATGGAGTTCCCGGCCGCGGCCATAGTCGTAGAGGCGGTAGGTAACGTCTGAAAGTTGCTGGACTTCGCACGCGACGATTCCGGCTCCGATGGCGTGGATCGTTCCCGCGGGGAGAAAGAACGTATCGCCCGGATGGACTTCGGTCCATTGCAGCATGGATTCGACTGCGCCCGAAAGACATGCCGCTCGAAGGCGCTCGGGAGAAACGGGCTCTTTCAGTCCGGCCGCGATGCGAGCGCCGGGTTCGGCTCGAAGAATGTGCCACATTTCCGTTTTGCCGCGCGAGTTTTCATGCAGGCGAGCATACTCGTCGCCGGGGTGGACCTGAACCGACAGGAGATCGGATGTGAACAGCAGCTTGACCAACAGAGGCATCGTTTCCGATGCCTCAAACCAGACCTCTCCGATCTCCTGATTTTCGTCGTTGCTATACCAGGGTTGCGTTCGCGGCGTGCCCCAGACCTTCGTGTACGGCTTTGTGGGCAGCCGTGAAACAGCGTTCACCCCAGCTTCTCCACCAGCGCCTGGATGCGGTCGAGACCACGCTCGAGTTCCTTCATCGAGGTTGCGTAGGACATGCGCAGGTGGTCGTCAGTGCCGAACGCCTCGCCGGGAACGACCGCGACATTGGCTTCCTTAAGAAGCTTGTCCGCGAATTCCAGCGGAGTGGCGATACCGGCCTTTTTGAGCGCGCCGCGAACGTTGGGATAAGCGTAGAACGCGCCCGCGGGCATGGAGCACGAGAAGCCCGGAATCGAGCGCAGCCGCGGAATGACGTAATCGCGCCGGCGGCGATACTCGGCGAGCATCTGGGGTACGGAGTCCTGGGGCCCGCGTAAGGCTTCGATGGCGGCCTTCTGAGCGATGGACGTCGGGTTGGACGTCGAGTGGCTCTGAAGCTTCATCATGGCTCCGATGATCGGCTCGGGAGCTAGGGCGTAGCCGATGCGCCAGCCGGTCATCGCGTAGGTCTTTGAAACCGTGCCGGCGATGAGCACGGTCGATTTGGAGCCTGGAATGGTCGCCACGGAATACGGCTTGCCGTCATAGAGGAAGTGCGAGTAGCACTCGTCGGTGATCAGGTAGATGCCGCGCTTCGACGTAATTTGGTAGATCTTCTCGAATTCCGCGTTGTCAAGCACAGCGCCCGACGGGTTGCTCGGGGAGTTGATGATGACGATGCGGGTCTTCGGCGTGATGTGCTTTTCGACCATCGCGGCGGTGAGACGGAAGTCTTCCTTCTCATCGGTGTCGACGAAGACGCACTTGCCGCCCGCGAAGTTGACGATGTCCTTGTAAGTGACCCAGTAGGGGACGGGAATGATGACCTCATCGCCGGGGTTCACGAGCGCCTGCGTGTAGTTGAAGAGAACGTGCTTGCCGCCGACCGAG
>DATFSM010000144.1:0-5330 GCA_035262625.1 Bryobacteraceae bacterium | reverse complement strand
AAGTACGGAGTCGCCAGGTCGAAGTATCCGGCGGCAACCATCACTTTCATGTATGGGTTCTTGGTAAGCGCGTTGCGCAGCATCGCCGTGGTGTCGCCGAAGCCGTTCTGAACGCCGTAATCCCAGGGCTGAATGCCGCCGGTGGGGTAGTAGAACAGGTCGGTCTTATAGCCCAGCTCAGCCCGAATGTAATGGGTGAACATGGCAGTGAACGGCGGAGTGATCAACGTGCTGGAAGGATCGTATTCGGAGGTCTCGCCCGTGTTCATCGAAGACGGACCGGAAAGACGGCCATCGTATCGGCCAATGGTTTCGCTGGAATCGCGGAGTAACTGCCGCGTGAAATGAGCGACGTCCCAACGAAGATTGCTCTGTTCGATATAACGCGTATCGAGACCAGTGAACCGCGCGAGTTTTTCGACTACGGCCTTGCGTTCAGCTGGGGCAAGGTCATCTCCCTTCGCCAGCGCCTCGGCATAGTCACCCATTGCGAAGGCCTCAGCTTCACGCAGGAAGGTTTTCAGATCCTTGCGCTGCAGGTCCGGGGCGACTTTCTTGTGATAGTAGGCGTCCGCCGCGTAAGTTGGAAATTCAAGCTGATAAACGAGATCGTCGGAACGGCTCCAGATCGTCTCCAGGTTCAATGTCGTGCCGATCAGGACCAGGCCGTTAAACGCGATTCCCCGGTCAATGAGATAGCCGGCCAGACCGGCGGCGCGGAAGGTCCCGTAGCTCTCGCCTCCGATGAACAGCGGAGAAACCTCACGGTTGTTCCGCACCAGGTACATTCGGATGAATTCGCCGACGGACTGAATGTCGCCATTGACGCTGTTCATCCGGCGCGCGACATCAATGCTCCGGGCGCGGCTATAACCGGTGCCCACCGGATCGATGAAGACAAGGTCAGTTTTGTCGAGCCATGTATCCTGGTTGTCTTTGAGCTGATAGGGCGGCTGAGGCATGCCTCCGTTCGCGAGCAGGCGCGGGCTGCGCGGACCCATGCCTCCCATGTGAACCCACAGCGATGCCGAACCGGGGCCGCCGTTGAAGCAAAACGTGACCGGGCGTTTGGAGACATCGGTCACGCCGTCCAGCGTGTAGGCCATGTAGAAGATGTGCGCTTCGGTCTCGCCGGAGGCATTTTTGATAGGCATCTGCTGAACAGTCGCTGTGTAATTGAGCGGCTTGCCATCGAGATTGATCGTGTGATGCGTGATAACCGGAGTCTCATCGACTTCCCCGCCAACGGCCGGTCCGGGAGGCGCGATTCCGCCGCGACCGCGCCCCCCGCCGCTGCGGCCACCGGGAACTTCGGAGTCCGGAGGCGCCGGGGCCTGGGGCTGAGTAGCCTGCGGCTGGGTGGCCCGCTGCGCGGGCTGCGTCTGGACCTGACCTTCGGACTGAGGCTGCGCAACCTGCTGGGCCAGCATTAGCAACAACAGCGGCGTGATCATGATGTCACCTCGGCGATCATGGATAGGGTTTATGGTAGCGCAGCGGGCGAGGATGTTACTTTGATCGCACGGCTCGCTTGAGGCGGTCCAACTGCTTGCGCGCCGCGCGCGCCCAAGAGCTTGTGGAATCCAGTTTCAGGTACGTCTGCCAGTAGCCGATCGCCTGGAGGATATCGTTATTGCGCTCACACAACAGCGCGAGGTTGAAGTGGGCGTCGGCGTAACGGGGATTGAGGCGAATCGCGTTGAGGTAGTACTTGCGCGCCTCTTCGGCGTTGCCCTGCTCGTCATAGAGATTCCCGAGGTTGAACTGCGCCAACGGATAGGAGGGGTCGGCGTCGACGGCGCGGGTGTAATACGATTCCGCTTCCTTGAGTTTGCGCATCCGGAACAGCAAAGTACCGAGATTCACCAGGGCGCCTGCGGCTTTGGGATTCGATTCGATCGCTTTCCGGTACGCCAGGACCGCATCAGAGGCGGGAGCGCCGGTTTCTTCGAGAGCGAGGCCTCGCTGAAACCAGAACTCAGACTGGACTTCGTCGGTCTGTTCGCGGCGTGACTCGCCGGGGAAAGCCCTGAGCTTTTCGATTTCGACATCGTCGAAATCAAGCAGCAGTTGGCCGCTGATCGGCTCCATCTTATTTCCGGCGACATGGACAGCAAGCCGGCGCCCTTCCGCCGTAATCTTCAACTGCGACAGCGGCTGTTCGATGTCTTTCAGGCTTTTGCGAAGAGAAGACAGCGCAAGCTGAATTTTTTTCGGCGGGATATCGACGTCGCTGAGGCGCTTGAGGGTTTTCAGGGCGATTAGTTCCGAGAACCCGAAAGTCGCCGAGGGGCTGACGAAACCGCGCTTTTCCCAGGACTTTAGCTGCCGTTCCGAGACGTTAAGCATCCGGCAGACCTCGGCGCGGGGGTATTCCGACGGCTGAACCATTTGCTTCATGTGCCCGATCACCGCGATGATTTGATTTTGCGGCAGAGCGGCCCCGGAGTCCAGCATGCACCTAACTTACGCAGAATCAAGGACGTTCAGGCGGTGACAGAGATGCGCCCTTCCGAATCGGACAGCCGCCTGGAATCCGGCCGTGTTTCGTTCCGATCCGGGATGGAGTCCCAGGATTCAGACAGGGTTACCAGAAGGCCCTGGACCTCGGCAAGAGGCGCATCTTCCTGGAGGAGATTCGCGCTAAGCAAGCGCGTCTGCATATACGCGTACAGGGCGGCGAGACGCTCACTGAGTTCGGGTGCAGAGTCGGGCCGTAGCGAGGCAGTCAGCTCGGTAACGACCAGGTAGGCATTGTTGATCGCCTGAGACCGTTTGTCGATCCGTCCGGAGTTCAAATGTTGCCGCGCGGCCTCAATCGAGGCTATCGCCTTCTGGTACAGAAGTCGAATCAGTTCCATCGGGCTCGCCGAAAGAACCATCTCATCGAAGTAGCGATTCATCCTGAAGCTCTCGCGATTGTCTTATCGGCGGGGCGGCCCCGGAATTTTAGCCCTAAACTCGCGAGGCATTTCCGCCGATTCTTAACCGGAGGAAGTATGACCGCAACCGCGCCTTTGGACGTCCTGATCGTCGACGATTCCGCCGCCATTCGAAAGATCCTGCAACGAGTCCTGCGTCAGACGGATCTGCCGCTGGGAGAGATCCATGAAGCCGGCGATGGCGCCGAGGCGCTCGAGGTCCTGAAAACGCGGACGTTCGGGCTGGTGCTCTCGGATATCAATATGCCGCAGATGGACGGGCTTCAGTTGCTCGCCCGCGTGAAGGAGATGCCGCACATGAAAAGCGTGCCGGTCCTGATGATCACGACTGAGGGCGGACAGGGCAAGGTGATGGAGGCAGTGCAACTCGGCGCAACGGGATACGTGCGTAAGCCGTTCACTGCGGAACAGATTAAAGAAAAACTGGCCGGAATTCTGGTGTGAGGACGGGCTTTTGGCCCGCCCTTAAACTTAAGATCGCCCTTACCTGCCCGGGACGCCCATCCAGGAGCGCGTCCAGAGATCGGCCATCGTAATAAACAGAAGCAGCATCAGCCAGAAGAAGCCGCACATGACGATGAACTTCGTGAGCCTCGTACTGTACTTCACATGCATGAAGAACAGAATGACGAGACTTGCCTTCACGATGGCGATCGCGAGCGCGACGAAGATATTCCATCGGCCGAGGTCAACCGTGGAGACGATCGCGGTCACCCAGGTCAGCGCGATCAGGGCGAAGAAAACCAGGAAATATACCCGCTTGGGTACGATGTGGTGTTCGCTATGAGCTTCCATCAGGAGAGACCTCGCCCGGAACGATCGATCAGGTACAGCAACGGGAAGAGGAAGATCCACACGATATCGACAAAGTGCCAATAGAGGCCGAAATTCTCAATGGGCGTATACCAGTCGGCCGTAAATTTGCCGTGCCATGCCTGCCAGATCAGGACCAGCAGCACAAACACTCCGATGACCATGTGCGCCGCGTGCAGTCCGGTCATTCCGAAATAGAGAGAGAAGAAAAGCGGCGCGTGCTGCGCGTCTACGCACCCCTCGCAGTCGAAATGAACGCCCGGCACTTCGTGGTGCACCCACTTGTCGTGGTACTCGTAAGCCTTCACTCCGAGGAACACGCCCCCGAGAAGCAATGTGAGCACCAGAAAAAGCGCCAGGAGCTTCCGTTTTCCCAGGGCGGCGAAGTGAACGCCGAGCGCCATGGTGAGAGAGCTGCAGATCAGCACGGTCGTATTGGTCGCGCCGATCCAGAGATTCGTTTTGTTGCTCGCCGAAGCGAAAGCCAGCGGATATGCCTGCCGGTAAGCGAAGTAGGCAAGGAACAGCCCGCCGAAAAACATGATTTCGGTGAGCAGGAAGGCCCACATCCCGATGGTTGCGGAATCTTTCTGTTGCTCGGGCGTCTCGAAATGATGCTGGAGCGCCGACGGATTTTCAATTTCCGGAACGACCGCCACTGGGCTATCCAACGTGAAGTACCTCCTGCGCTCCGTATTCGTAGGCTTCGGTGGTCACAACGGGGGTGATTTCGAAGTTCTCGGGGGGCGGCGGCGAAGACGTCTGCCATTCAAGGCCCGTCGCGCCCCACGGATTTGCGCCGGCAAGTTTTCCGTACTTCAGCGAGGCGACGAAATAGATTCCGGGGATCAGATAACCCAATCCGAGGATCGAGGCTCCCGCGGAGGACAGAACGTTCAAGACCTGGAATTCCGGAGGGTACGCGTGATAACGCCGCGGCATGCCCATGTATCCCAGAATGAACTGCGGGAAGAAGGTCAGGTTGAATCCCGCGAACACCAGAACGGCCGCGATTTTGGACCAAACCTCGTTGTACATCCGACCGGTAATCTTGGGCCACCAGAAGTGCAGCCCGGCCATGTAGCCCATAATTGCGCCGCCCACCATAACGTAATGGAAGTGAGCGATTACGAAGTAGGTATCGGTCAGGTGAACGTCTAGGCCCATGCTGGCGAGGAAGAGGCCCGTCAGTCCGCCGATCGTGAAGAGGCCCATGAACCCGATCGCGTAGAGCATCGGGGTTTCGAGCCGGACCGACGCCTTATACATGGTGGCCGTCCAGTTGAAAATTTTGATCGCTGAGGGGATCGCGACGATGAAACTCAGAACGGAGAACACCATGCCCGCGTAAGCGGACTGGCTGCTGACAAACAGGTGGTGCCCCCAGACCAGGAAGCCGAATACCGCGATCGCGACGCTCGAAAAGGCGATGAAGGTGTACCCAAAGGGCTTCTTCGAGCAGAACGTGGACACGACCTCCGAAATCACGCCCATCGAGGGCAGAATCATGATGTAGACGGCGGGATGTGAGTAGAACCAGAAGAGGTGCTGGAAGAGCACCGGATCGCCGCCGTA
>DATFSM010000143.1:0-19899 GCA_035262625.1 Bryobacteraceae bacterium | reverse complement strand
TCCCGTGGTTTGGGACATCCTGGAAGAGGTCATTAAGGACCATCCGATTCTCCTCAACCGCGCTCCCACGCTGCACCGCCTCGGCATTCAGGCGTTCGAGCCCGTGCTGGTCGAAGGCAAGGCGCTGAAGCTGCACCCGCTGGTCTGCACGGCGTTCAACGCGGACTTCGACGGCGACCAGATGGCCGTTCACATTCCGCTTTCGCCCGAAGCCCAGATCGAAGCCGCGACGCTCATGCTCGCGGCCAACAACATCCTTTCGCCGGCGCACGGCGGACCCATCGCGGTCCCCACGCAGGACATGGTGCTTGGCTGCTACTACCTCACCAAGGCGCGTCCGGGCAGCAAGGGCGAAGGCCGTACGTTCGCTTCGACCGATGACGTGCTCATCGCGCTCGAAATGGACGAAGTCGAAACGCTGACGCCGATCAAGCTCCGCTACACCGGCAGAGTCATCGACCTCACCAAGGCGTTCGACAGCCAGAACATCATGCACACCGAGCCGATCGAGTTCGTGAAGCAGTACATGGACACGACCGTCGGCCGCGTAATTCTCAACGACCACCTGCCCGAGGACATGCCGTTCGTCAACGGTCTTCTGAAGAAGAAGGGCCTCGGACAGCTCGTCAACTACTGCTATCTGAAGCTCGGTCTTCACACCACGGTCCAGATGCTGGATGAGGTCAAGGCGCTCGGCTTCCTTTATGCGACCCGCGCGGGAATCTCGATCGGCGTCGACGACATGGTCGTGCCGGGCGAGAAACAGGAACTCGTTTCAAACGCGGAAAAGGACGTTGTGGCCGTCGAAGGTCAGTATCAGGACGGCGCCATCACGTCGGGCGAGCGCTACAACAAGATCATCGAAATCTGGTCGCGCGTTACCGAACGCGTCTCGGATCAGATGTTCAACGCCATGGAAGAGGATGACCGGACGGGCCGCTACATCAACCCGATCTACATCATGGCGGACTCCGGCGCTCGCGGTTCCAAGCAGCAGATTCGTCAGCTTTCCGGTATGCGCGGTCTGATGGCCAAGCCCTCGGGCGAAATCATCGAGACTCCGATCACCGCGAATTTCCGCGAAGGGCTGAACGTTCTCCAGTACTTCATCTCGACCCACGGCGCCCGTAAGGGTCTGGCCGATACGGCTCTGAAAACGGCCGACTCCGGCTATCTCACGCGTCGTCTGGTTGATGTGGCGCAGGACGTCATCATTACCGAAGACGACTGCGGCACTACTGAAGGCATCGTCGTCGAACCGATCATCGAGTCGGGTGAAATCATCGAGCCTCTACGTGATCGCATCGTTGGCCGCGTGGCTCTCGAAGATCAGCGCGATTACGAAGGCAACGTCATCGTCGCGGTCAATCAGGAAATCACCGAAGACCTCGCGGCAGCGATTCAGGCAGCCGGTATCGAGCGCGTCAAGATCCGCTCGGTGCTGACCTGCGAATCGAAGCGCGGCGTCTGCGTTGCCTGCTACGGCCGTAATCTGGCGACCGGCCGTCTGGTCGAGCGCGGCGAAGCCGTCGGCGTCATCGCGGCGCAGTCCATCGGCGAGCCCGGGACACAGCTCACGATGCGTACGTTCCACATCGGCGGCACGGCGACCCGAGTCTCCGAGCAGTCGAAGCAGGACGCCAAGTCGGACGGTTTCGCGAAGTACCTCAACATTCAGCACGTCCGGAACGAAAAGGGCGAGATCATTGCGATGAACCGCAACGGTATCCTCGCTATCGTTGACGACAAGGGCCGTGAAAAAGAGCGCTATCCGGTTGTGTACGGCGCGCACATCACGGTTGAGGACGGCGGACCGATCAAGGCCAACATGGATCTGCTCGAATGGGATCCTTACACGTTCTCGATCCTGACCGAACTCTCGGGAACGGTTCACTACAAAGACCTGCAGGACGGCATCACGCTGGCCGAGCAGGTTGACGAAGTGACCGGTATGTCGCAGCTTGTCGTCACGGATTCTCCGGACGAAAAGCGGCAGCCGATGTTGCAGATCAAGGGACCCGGCGGCACCCGCAAGTACCTCATGCCGACTCACGCTCACCTGATGGTGCGCGATGCGGAGGAAGTGCACGCGGGCGACGTTCTGGCGAAGATTCCGCGCGAAACCACGAAGACCAAGGACATCACCGGTGGTCTGCCGCGCGTCGTCGAACTCTTCGAAGCGCGCAAGCCGCGGGAAGCCGCGATCATGGCCGAAATCAACGGCCTCGTGAAGTACGGCGAAATCGCCAAGGGTATGCGTCGTATCTACATCGTCGGCGACGACGGTCAGGAGCGGGAATACTCGCTGCCGCGCGGCGTGCATATCAATGTGCAGGAGGGCGAGCGCGTCTCGGCGGGTGATCCGTTGATGGACGGGCCGCGCAATCCGCACGACATTCTGGATGTTCGCGGCGAGAAGGAACTGCAGAAGTATCTCGTCAACGAAATCCAGGAAGTCTATCGTCTGCAGGGCGTCAACATCAACGACAAACACCTCGAAGTCATCTCTCGTCAGATGATGCGGTGGGTGCGAGTCGAAGACATCGGCGATACCGAATTCCTGCCTGAGGAAGTCGTGGACAAATTCAAGTTCCGCGAAGAGAATCAGCGGGTCGAGGAAGCCGGCGGCCGTCCGGCGCAGGGCAAGGCTGTGCTGCTAGGCATCACGAAGGCTTCGCTCTCCACCGATTCGTTCATCTCGGCGGCATCGTTCCAGGAAACGACGCGCGTACTCACCGAGGCGGCGATCAACGGAAAGGTCGATTACCTCCGCGGCCTCAAAGAGAACGTCATCATGGGCCGGCTGGTTCCCGCCGGTACCGGGATGGAGTTCTACCGGAGAACGCGGATCGCGGGTGAAGACATCGTCGAGGAACCGGCTCCCGAGCCGACGCTGGACGCGCTTGCCGGGTACGAAGACGAAGCCCGTCTTCAGTACACGGGCGGCCTCAGCGAAGAACTGGGACCCGAGGAACCGATGGCGGAGTAGATCAAAATTCGCGACAACACGAAAAAGGGCGGGCCGATTGGCCCGCCCTTTTTATTGCTCGCCAGGATGTTATTTCGGACACCCCAGAGCGCGTACCGCTTCCTCGGGCGCCGCTGCAGCTGAAGCGGCGTCCGCGGGGAGTTTCGCTCCCTTCGGTATAACGTAGACCTCCACGCGCCGGAATCTCGCGTCGGCGTCGTCCGCCGTAATCGACTGACCCGTCCGCTCCGTTGTCTTAACCCGGCTCGATGTGCCGCAGAACGCGGGACGTGGATCGGACTTCTGATCCGTTCCCGCAACTACGAACCGGATGCGGCTCAGATCGAGCCTGGGGCAGGTATCCGCCCCCGCTGTCATGGTTGCGATTACGTTCATGACGCGTTGGCGGTCCAAAGGCGTTCCCTTCCTTTCGGACTGTGAAGTATGGCCGACCACGACGAGATCCCAATCGGGATGCTCGGTCAGAAGCGGATAGACTTCTTCCAGCAGAATGCGCTTGCCGCAATTGTTGACTCGGGCATTGTTCTTAGCGAACACGACATCATCGAATCGCCTCGCCTCGGCTAGTTGCGCAAGGTTTACGTTCACGTTCGTCGAGGCGCTGGCGGTCGAGCCCAGGTCATCTCTAACCGTGCACGTGATGCTCGCCATGCGCGTCTGAGCCCGCGAGCGGTCTGCGTCAAACTCCACCGTGCTCGAATCGAACGCGTTGGGAGGAGTCCCGGTGAGTCGTCCCGCATTCGTTTGGCACGTGTAGGTCATTCGCCTGTTACATGCGCTGCCGCCTGGGGTGACCTGAAGCGCAGTCGTGTCCCCAAAGTTCAAAGTCGACTGCGCCACCGAAACCGCGATCGTCGGATCGCTGTGGCCCTGCACAGTTAACGTGGCAACATCCACCGTCACCGGATCGGCTGTTCGCTTGTCGCTGCTGTTGCCCGGATCGTCGCGAACCAGCACGCTCACCTTATATTGACCTGCCGCCTGCGGGACCGTGAAGTTGAACTGCGGACTGTCGGCGCCAGCGGTCTGCCCGTTGACCGTCCAGCGATAAACAGGACGATGGTCCGGCAGATTCGTCGATGCGTTGATTGAGAACGGAATCGACTGGCGGTCTCCCGGGCAGCCTGCATCGATCGCGCTGCCATTGGCGCCACTCACATCCAGGCGCGCCGAGGGCCCTGGAGGTTCAGGAGCCTTAGGCGGGAGCGGAGGCGCAGCTTCCGCCCGGTGCCCGATTCCAATGGAAAAGCCAGCGCTCACGGAATAGTAGGTGGCGACGCCATCGCGCGGGACATATACGGCGCCCGGCCCATACGAGATCGATGGCAAATGATAATGCGGCTGCGGATACGCGGTTCCCTCGAAATCGGCGCGAAGGGCCAGCCATTTATTGAGGAATGTCTTGACGCCCACGCCATAGAGGCCGCCGAACTCGACACCGCTGCTTAGGTTGGTCGCTGCCAGGTACGCGTTGGCTGGATTCCGCGCATAATTCTGAGCGCCCTGAGTCGGAAGATAGTTCACGATAGAGGGCCCCGCTCGCAGGAATACGCGGGTGCGATGCTCGGGCCCCATCAGATAAAAGACGCCGCCGAGAAAGCCGATGCCCGTATGGCTTGCGAAGTTCACTGAACTCATCGGTCCCCCGGGCGTCGGCGTCAGACGGAGATTATTCTGTCCGTACATATAACTACCCTCGAGCCCGAAATGCCCGAGGATGTTCCACGTCTCGCGTACGCCGGCGAGCGGGCCATCGTTCAGGACCATGCGAGGAGGTGAATCCTGATACGCGAAGAACCGGTTGAAACCGCCGAAAAAATTCGTTTCGGTAATCGGCCCGTAAGTGTCGCCTTGCGCGTTCAGGACTGCGGGCGCGGCCGCCGTGAGAAGCAGAATGGAAACGAGATGAAGTTTTCTGAGGGTACCTGATGCGAACATATGATTTCTTGTTAGTTGACCTGCGCGTTATTGTGCGTCTGAGAGACCGGCTCGCGCTCAGCCGGCCGTCCGCTTCCGGGCAGGTCCGATACGAAGATGCCCCGGAACTGAGTCAGAACGAATGCTTTTCCGGGAAATGATGACGGAATAGCTACGCCGCGGACGGCCACCCCTTCGAGTCCGGTAGAGTCCAAGGGCGTCCATGTGGAGCCCATATCCTGTGACCAATACGCGGCGCCGCGTCGAATCGCGATCGCGCCGCTTTGCGAAGGGTCGAAGGCGACGGCCCGGATGGTGCCATCACTAAGTTCGCGAATTGCTGTCCATGATTTGCCCCAGTCGGCGGTACGAAAGGCTCCGCGCGCTGTTCCTGCGAGCAGAACTCCCTTGACGCCGACGGCGACATCGTAAATTTCGCTCGGTGAAACGGGCGCAGTGATCGGCGACCAGTGCCTTCCGCTGTCCCGGGATATCAGTAATCGATCGTTGAATTCGGCGACCGCTGTTTCGCTATTGCCGCTGTAGATGCCCTCGACCGGACCGCTGTCGTTGACGGCATGTTCCCAGTGATCTCCCCAGTCGCCGCTCCAGTAAAGGCCCTCATCGGATCCCAACACCGCTGAAGGAAATGGTTTCGCAAAGAGTGTCATTGCGCGCATCCTGTGAGCGTCTTTGGGTCCGGCCTGGACATACGTCTTGCCGCCGTCGGGCGTTCGAACGGCAGCGCTGGTTGTAAACCCCAGTAACATTGATTGATTCACGGGATACACCCCGAGAAGATGGCCGAAGCTCTTCGTGTCGGCCTCTCCGATGGAAGTCCAGATCTCGTTGGCTCCAAGCCGGTATATGAAACCGGGGCTATAAGGACTGGAGGAATACAAACCGCCGTCGCCTTCGGCAAGGTTCGTCAGTCCTCGATTTACAAATCCCTCGTTGATCGGTTTGAAGGTCAGCCCATGATCTTCCGAGATCATCGGCCCCGTCTCTTCGGTCGCAAGATACAGCCGGCCAATGCGCTTACGGTCGAACACCACAGCGCGCGCGACGATCGATGACGCTTCCTTCCACGTTGCGCCGCGGTCTGAACTCCTCCAGAACCCTTGGCTGGTTGCTGCGACAACGATCTTTGGATCTGACGGATCCTGCCGAATCGCGTACGTACGCCGCGAAGTGCGTGGAATCCCGAACAGCTTGCTCCACAATGTTCCGGCGCTGTGCGTGGCGTAGATGCCGCTGCATGCGCTTGCGTAAACATGCCCGTGTTCGGTCGGGTCCGTTTCGATAGAGAAGACATCGGAATCGTCGATCATCCCGTGGTGCATGGATGTCCACGTTTTGCCGCTGTCGGATGTCTTCCACGGCAGATGCCCCGTGCCCGCGTAAATCACGCTGCTGGACTCCGGGTCGAACGCCAGCGAGGTGATCGATTGCAGATCGGTATTCGACTCTGGTGAGATACGCTTCCAGTTCGTTCCCTGGTCGGCGCTCAGATACACGCCGTCGTTCGCCCCGGCGCATAATATGCGAGCATTCTTCGCGAAAACCGCCAGCGAGTAAACCGTCTTGTTGCGGAAGAACTCAACGGGATCCCAGGATTCGCCGGCGCTGGTCGATCGATACAGACCAGTCTCACCCTTGGCCCCGGGAGTAACAGCGAGGAGCCATTGCGAAGGTTGTCCCTCTGCGACCGCAATGACGTGCAGTTGATCTGCGAAGGAGCGGGGGAAGGAGACAGAACTCCATCGGGATCCGCCATTGGTCGTCTTATAAAGAATGCCGCCGCGCGCTCCGGCGAGAAGAGTGTCGGGATTCGCCGGGTCCTGCGCGATCGCCTCGGCTGTCCCCCCAAATGGCCCCAGGGGCTTCCACGCGCCCAAAGCAGGACCACTGCCAAGCCCGACTTCAGCGAAAGCGCAAGTCATCACGCCAACGGTGCGCCATATCGCGAAATGTCGTGCGCGCACTCGTCCCCCCATGAGTTTATTGTTTTTCGGCGAGGCTTTTACGAATAAGACGAGTTAAAGCGGCAACCGATTTGTTTTTCTCCGTCTTCCGGGCGCCGCAAACGTCACACGTTACGTTGACGGTGACGTCTGTAAATCGTGTGGAAATTCGCTTCCTCGTCTTTAGCCCCTTATATTTGTGAGACTTGGCGGAATGCGCATTCCGGGCAGGAAAGTGCATTTTATGCGGCTGGCGCTGCTGCGCCAGGTGGGTCTTTAATGCAATATCGGGAGAGGTTTTCCGGGAACGTCGCGTTAAGTAGTTTGCCGGAAGGTATGTTAGTCGAACTCGCGCAACAAGGAAATCAGGCGGCGTTTCAGGAACTGATTGTGCGCGTAAGGGAAAGTTGCGTGCGCATGGCGACCGCGATTCTGAGAAATCGCGATGACGCAGAGGAAGAAGTTCAGAACGCCTTATGCCGCGCCTATACGCATCTCCCGTTGTTCAATCATCAATCCACGTTCGCCACGTGGGTGACGAGAATCGTCATTAACCATTGTTTTATGCGTTACCGCAGGGCGCGGCGCCTTCGCTTCGTTTCGTATGAGGCAACCGGTTCAGATGGCGAAAGCTACGCCGCTTATGAGCCGACGGGAGCCGACACGCCGGAAGCCGGCCTCGGCCGTGATCAGGTACGTCAGGTCCTGCGTCAGGAACTGCGTTACATACCTTCGCTGCTCAGAGTTCCACTGGAAATGCGCTTTCTGCAGGGACGCTCCATCGACGACGTCGCTGGTACCCTGGGCATTTCGGTGGCGGCGGCGAAGTCGCGATTGCATCGAGCTCAGGGCTATCTCAGAGACCGCATGTCGCGCCACTGCGGGCGGCGCGGCGCCGCGACCCTGATGCATGTGAACTGAGCGGAACGGCGTCCAGTCAGGCGCCTGCCTGACTGGTCGTCACGTTCGTCTCTCGTTCGCTGATGGTTACGACCGCCGCTACCCGGCGGCCTTCGTTGTCCGTTATCGGGTACGAACTGGCCAGCGCAGAGAGACGCTGCCCTCCAGGAAGCGAGTAAACGAGGGCCTCGTTCGCGACAGCCTCGCCGAATCTGGCAGCCCGTATCAGCGGACATTCGTCACGTGTGACAGGTGTACCGTCGGGATGAAACGCCAGACCGTCGTAAATGTCATTCAGGTTGCGGAGAGACCGCACCTCTTCTCCGAGCATCTCGTAGAGTCTGTCGTTCTTCACGACTATGCTTCCGCTCGCAACCTCGGCTACCAAAACGGCCATCGGGAGGCGATCCGCGATGGCCCTCAATACCTGCCACCGGTCTTTCGCTTCGCTCCCCCGACGCTCCGAAGACCTGTTGCGGATAGCGCCTGCCATGATCTGCGCCTGCACGCGTACTAACAGGTCGCGCGGCGTAAACGGCATCACCAGAAAATCGCTCGTCCCCATGCTGTAGGCGTGCAGCCGTTCCTCCTCGGCTCCGCTGCTGGAGAGAAGGATTACAGGGGCAAAGGCAGACGCCACGCTCATTTGAACGCCTCGCAGCGTCTTCCAGATCCCGGTCGACGTATCGCCCAGAATCAGGTCATACGAATCCTGATCGAGAAGAGCGCAGACTTCGCTTCGGTCCGCGAATTTCAAGTGGTAAAGCGGGCCAAGCAATTGCGCGCAATACCCACGTAAGTCTGCGTCCTCTATGGAAACAAGAATCCGGCGGCTGCTGCTCGGAACCATCTGATGTCGATGCCACGTCGGCGATTCGGCGGGGCCGGCAGCAGCAGGTTCGGTCGCCTCTGAAAGATCGATCGGCTGATGCAGGAAAGCGCCTAGAGACGAGGTGAGTGGGCTGCTGCCCTCCTCATTGGCGACGGTATCTGCCGCAAGGTGCGATTGGCCTCGCGGGATCGATACGATGAACCTGCTTCCCGTGGTTCGCTCGCTGTCAAGACGGATACTTCCACCATGCAGGCTCGTGAAGTGTCGAGCCAGGAGGAACTCCGGTTCCGACCACTGGCCTTTCTGATTTTCGTCGGATGTATTCGCGAAATCGGCGCCGCGAAGCGACGCCGCGGGCATGCGAATCTGGGCTTCCGAACTCCAGACGGAGAGTTCCATCCATGATCCGATAGGCGCCAAAGCTACGCCGATTTCGCCTTTCGTCGTCTCTTTGCGGACTCGCTCCAACAGGATGAAAACAAGCTTCTCCCATTTCGCTTTGTCCACATAAGCCGGTTCCGTCATGGGCGGGCAATCCACGACAAAACGAATACCATTCTCTTCGGCGGCCGGCCGGAACGCCCGCGCCAGCCGGGCGGTGATCGCGCTTAGATTCACCGGCTCGTAAACGAGAGAAGCCTGGTCCGCGAATGTGTCCAGCAGATCGATCAACGTTTCGAGGGGCCGAAGCGTATTTTTGACGGTTCGCTGCAGGGCGATCAGGCGCGTACGGGCCTCAAAGCCGATTTCCGGCTCCTGGATCATCGACGCGATCGTTCCCATCATCACGGTAAATGGCGATCGCACCGAATGCGCGGCGGCAATCAGGGCGTTGCTGCGCTCTCGATCTCTCTCGCCCGCGGCTTCGGCCTGTTGCTCAGCGTGTTCCTTTGCGCGCGCGAACGACGTTACGAAAGCAATGCGAAGCGAGAGATTCTGGAAGAAATCGGTATACTCCTGATCAAGTGTTCGATGCGGATTCACTCCGGCGATCATGAAACCCAGGATCTCCGCTTGCGAGGGGTCCGAAAGCGGCACCACTACGATTTCGCGGGCCGGCACGCTCCAGACGCCAAGCGGGAGCGGCCCGAATCCGTGGGCAACCTGCACGACTTGAGGCATTCGAGAGTTCGCCGCCTCCGCCAGCGGGGAAGAATCGCCTGGCGCGAGACTCAGTTCCATCGGGCTTACATTCAGCCCTTCGCGTACCCCGGCGGTCGCTCGGAGACGCGCGATCTGGCCGGGGCGATCGAACAGGTATAGGGACGCGAAGGGAACATCCTGGGCGTCCGCCTTTAGACTAGTGGCCGCGAGCCTGCACGCGTGCGAGGGGCTGGTTGCGCTGGCAGCGCTGGAGAATACGTCCGCCAAAACCCTGCTCCGGCGCTCCCGCAACACCGATCGCGTTGTTTCATTCGCGACCATGAGTACCCCCGAGCATTCGCCATCCCATTCGACGAGTGGGCTCAGGGACACATCGAAATAGTGTTCCTCCCGGAAATCCGTTCGTTCGATCATCCAGAGATCGTTTGCCAGGAACTGCGTCTCGCTCTCCGCGAGAGCCCGCGCCGCTTTGCGTCCGACTGCCGACGTTACTTCGTCAAATGCCAATGAAAAGGGGGATCCGAGCGCGTCCTGGTATTTTTCGCCGAGAAGTTCAAAAAACGCATCATTAAAGAAAAATCTCAACTCGTCTCCCCATAACACCGCCGCGGGAAAAGCCGATCGCAGTTGAGTATTCAGGGCGTCCTTGAGCGCCTGTGGCCACGAATCCAGACTGTCGAGCGACGTGCGGCTCCAGTCGCGCTCCCGGATCAGTGCGGCGACCGCGCCGTCCTTGGGAAGGAATGAGTGCGCCTGATAATGAAAAACCGGCACATAAGAACCAGTCGGATAAACGATCGACACGGGATCGTGCCGGCCGGGTCCTCTGTAATATTGATTTAACTTCGCCCTGAGGCGATGAGCTTCCGCGCGAACGATACCATCAACGAACGGGTCGAAGTTCGGGGGGCGATCGTAGACTTCGGTTCCGATCGTATGCTCGGTCAGCCGCGCCTCTTCGTTTCTGAGCTTACATTCGATGGTGAAGCGAAGGAAACGGACCAGGCGCTTGGACCGCACGAACGCGGCGCTCGACACTAGTCGCGACAACTGCTCACGGACTTCATCGACAGGTACGGTATTCATAACCTTTCCCTTCGCTTGATATGAAGTGTATGCCAGGAGGGTTGAATCTGTTCTAAAAGTTTCGAATAGTAAGGAAAAACAATTCGGATCAATTTCGGCGCATTGCGTCTGCGAGCTAATGTGATATTTCAGCTGAGCCTTCATCTCAAAAAATATCCGCACGCCGTTCGGAAATTGCGATGTTTTCCCGCGTGATCAGAACATATAAGGATAGCTTTAGGTTGTTAGCAAGGCGATGCGATCAAGTAATAACTCCTTTTCGCCAGCCCCTGCGGCATAGAATGGCAGAACCAAAAGGTATTTAACGGTTCGGCAAAGTCCGTCTCTGTTAACGGTCTTTTTAATACAGGAATTCACAGTGCATTCAGACTTCGCAATTGTCCTCGCCACTGGCTCGATGCAGGGAATGGAACTGCGGAGTGAATTGCCCGGAGTTGTCTATCACGTTCAGGACGACCCGGACCGCGTGGCGGAACTCTCTCAGAGCGAACGGGTTCGCGCTGTTGTCTTCTACTCGGAAGGGTTTCCGTCCGACGACACAGTCGAACTCGCCCGACGACTGTTCGGGGAACGCCCCGCTATCGAGGTGCTGATAGTGTCCGTTCGGCCTGACGGGACCGTTACGATTCAGGCGCTTCGCTCGAATCTGACGAAACGTCTCCATTCCCGTCCGGCTGTGCGCGATATTACGCGAGAGATCGCCGACTTAATTTCCTCGAACGATGGCCAGGAGGTGCGAAAGCGGGCGTTCGTCGGCCACAGTCCGCATTTTCTGCGAGTGCAGGAACTCATTCGTCGGGTTGCGCCGTTCGATATGACGGTGCTCATTACGGGCGAAACAGGTACCGGCAAGGAACTGGTTGCGCAGGCAATTCATCGGGAGAGCCCCCGGCGGAATGAACCGTTTGTAACGGTAAATTGCGCAGCGATTCCAGAGACGCTCCTCGAGAGCGAGCTTTTTGGCTTCGAGAAGGGCGCTTTCACGGGGGCTCTGACGAAACAGCAGGGCAAGCTTCGCTCCGCGCATCGCGGCACTATTTTTCTTGATGAAATCGGCGACATGCCGCTTCCCACGCAGGCGAAGATCCTGCGCGCGCTGGAATCACGGGAAATTCAACCACTGGGCGGAAAAGGCAACATTCAGGTTGATGTTCGGGTTGTCGCGGCGACCCATCAGAATCTCGAACAGTTGATGGAGGATGGTCGATTTCGATCCGATCTATACTTCCGGCTCAGCGTCCTTCCCATAGGTCTGCCTGCTCTGCGGGAGCGACTCGACGATATTCCCGATCTTGTGGAATCGTTTATCGAAGACCTGAACGTGCGCCATGGCCGGGAGATACTGGGCGTCACTAACTCAGGGCTCGAACTGTTGCGCCAGCAGGATTGGCCAGGCAACGTGCGACAACTCAGGAATGTCGTCGAGAGCGCCTACGTGGCATGCTCGACCCGCTGGATTAACGCCAACGACCTGCGTTGGTTCCATTGGCCGCCCACTGGCTTGTCCCACGTGAAGAGCCGGTTGCGTTCAACCCGTTACTCAAACGCGTCGACCGCGCCCGAATCTGATCGCCTCCTGGAGGCTCTGCAGGCGACACATTGGAATAAGAGCAAGGCGGCCGAACTGCTGCATTGGTCCAGAGTAACGATGTATCGGAAAATCGCGAAATACCGCTTGAGTCCCGGTTCCGAATCCCAGGATAAAGCGGAGGACGAGGACGATCCGAGTCGGACCATGAGCGCGGCGGGATAATGAGGCGCTGGTGCAGGTCGCTCCCGCGGGGCCTTTGGTCCGCAGCTTAAGCGGACGTTAGAACACTACCACTGGCTCGGTTCCTGGCCCGAATCGCCTCTCATTGTTTTTCCCAAATATTCAGGATCACCTACCGCAAGTATGCGTCAAACGACGCGCGGACCATCCACTCTCCGGGCTAACGTATGCGCCATGAAGCCAGCCAGGGGTCTATTCCGCTAGAAGCCGGTACGTTGTGAGCAACGAAGATATCAGAGCCCATGCATCTACAAGTCGCCGCTGGGAAGAAGCTCGCTATGCGAATTTCTTCCAGATTGGCCACAACGCCTTCGAGTTTCTGATCGAATTCGGGCAGCAGGAGGGTGATGAGGGCGGCATTCACACCCGTATCTATGTCAGCCCGCAACATGCGCGGATTCTCGCCAATCTGCTGCGCGACACGCTGCGCGAGCATGAGGGCATCTTTGGCAGAATTCGCAACGTCGGTCCCAAAGAGCCTGGCTGACGCGCCAATCGCGGCGGAGACGAAGACGCGAGTCGGTCGTAGTTGTACCCGGCGCTTTTTCGCGATCAGCCCGTATTTATCGCGCCGTATTTTATCTCCAAAGCGTACCGAGGACCTGATACGAGATCGACAGTGAACTGATATCTGCGCCCGCCCGATCGATCGCGCCTCCAAAATAGGCGATTTTGATGGCTTGGCGGTGCCCGACGGCGATCCCCAGAGTGGCTCCCAGACGCGTGGAGCTTTCGAAATCGGCGTTGACCTTGTCGCCGACGTGCGTC
Organism: Bryobacteraceae bacterium; assembly: GCA_035262625.1. Lineage (GTDB taxonomy): Bacteria > Acidobacteriota > Terriglobia > Bryobacterales > Bryobacteraceae > BOG-234. The sequence continues at coordinate 6,568 of DATFSM010000143.1, read as the reverse complement.
CGCCCGCCAATGTAGAAAGTGCCATCGACGGCGGCCCACATTCGCCGGGGCAGCAGGCGGACGACATGAAGTTGCACGCTGCCCAGCGGGTCCTGCGTTCGAACCATATTGGACAGAAAATCAGCGTTCTTCGAATAGAGCCAGGCGCCGAAGGCGGCCTCGAAATCCCATTTGCCCACGAATCGCGAGATGCCCAGCTCCGGCTTGACCCCCCATCGATTTGTTCCGATGTTTATGAGCACCTTCGGATCGTATTGGCCTGTGGGCGCGGAGACGGTGATACTCGTGCCGATGACGGTCTTGGGCCGGTACTTTGCGAACTCTTCGACGTGCATTGCGGGAGCGCCGTAAAGATTGATTGCGAAGCGGAAAGTGGAATCCGTGATACCAGAGCGATGCCGTGCTAATTCCACGTCGGATACGGTTCCTTTGAGATCGGCTATGGCGTAGGGGAGCACGGCAAGGACTTGAGCCGTCCTCCCGAATGCATTCAGCGTCAGACCGGCGCCGAGCGCTCCGATGTTAGCTTTGACGTTGGCATCCGCGACCGGAAGGCTCGGATCGAAGAGGAGTCCGCCGGAATTAAACGTGTAGCTGATGCTCAGGAAGCCAAGACCCACCGGCGCTGGAAAATATGCCCTGGGTTGCAGTTCCTGGGCCTGAAGGGCGGCCGCCGCAAAAACGAGAATCAGCGTCCGTGTTGTCAACGTAGCGGCTCTGCGCGTTGGATGCTTTTTCCATGCGCGCGATGGAATCAAACCTGTTCAGTGAAGCTCCGAAAATTGCTCGAGCTCCCTTCTATCCGAGCATCTGGATGAGGGCCTGGATATATCCGAAGGCGAAAGCGAACGCCTGCGCCCCTCCTTTGTCGCCGGGGATTTCCGGCACGTGATCCGGCATCAGCATGTAGGGATAGCCGACTTCCTGGTATGTGCGAATAGCGTCGATCATGTTGACGCTTCCCGCGTCTGGGAACGTCTCCTGAAAGTCGCTGAATCCGCCCCGGATATTGCGGAAGTGGACGTTGAAGATCTTCTTCCGCGAACCGAAGTACCGAATCAGATCGTGAATTTCACGGTTCGGATCGCGCAGCATCTCGGACACAGTGCCCTGGCAAAAGTTCAGCCCGTGATACGGACTCTCATGCATGGCGACGAACTTCTTGAGCCCATCCGGGCTGCCCAGCACGGTATGAACGCCCCGATAACCCTGTGGCTCCGGCATGCCGGGATCATGAGGATGACACGCCATCCGTATCTTTTCTTCGGTGGCGACCGGCACGACCCGCGAGAGAAAATAGTCGATGCGTTCCCAATACGCGTCCGCGCTCACCGGGCCTGCATCCGTGAGTTTGTCTTTGTCCGCCGCCTTCTGGTAGTTCCACGTGCTGTACGTGCTTTCACCCCGGCCTGGCGTGCGTGCGATCCGGACGACGCCCAAAATGCTCATGTTGTACTTCACGGCGGGGATACCGGCTTTCGCGCAATTGCGGATCATCTGCTGCACCTGCTCGATTTGCCGGTCGCGTTCGGGGCTTTGTCCCAGCATGATCGCGGACATGGGCGCCTTCTCGATCACAGCCGAGGGCAGCGGCAGCGGAACCATGTCGAGCGAAATACCGTGCTTGGCAACCCGATCGCGCAATCGCGAAAGCCCGTCCACTGACCACTTCTCGTCAAGCGAGCTGGAGATCTCTCCGCTGCAGATGTGGTTGACTCCGAATGAAGACATCACCGCGAGGACGTCGTCTTTGTCGGAGTGTTGCGTCCCGACGTGCATGGTCGCTTTGCGGGGCGCGGCTGCCTGGGCGGCCGGGCTTTGAGCGAAAGTCTGGGCGGCGAGAGCCGCGCCGCCTGAGGCGGCCTCAAAGAACTTGCGTCGGTCCATAAGGGAACAGTCGTTAGCGTATATCAAAATGCTGCGGGTCGTGCGCGACGCGGCCGCCCGATACGTGTCTCGCCGCGGGCGTTATTGCGCGAAACCGAGTTTTCTCAGAGTCGCGCCTGGCTCCGCATCCTCGAACTGTAACAACATCGCTTTTTCGTACCCGTTCTCGATGGCTACCCCTGCGGGCGGCAGATCAAACGGGAAAATTTTCCTGAGTAGATCGAGGTCTTTTGATACGGGCCCCTTGCCCTTCAGGTGCGCCTTGTCCATGAACCAGTCACCGAACTGAGGATTCTCGGTCGGGACGCCGACGAAGCGCGTCGAGCCCCAGTTCAGAACAGCGAGTTTGCGTCCGGCTTCGAGACAATGCATGCATTGTGGATTAAAGAAGTAGATGAAAACCCTGCCGTCCGTCAAGGAGATCGGCGTGCCACTTTCGCTCAGAATGGTTTCCGGAGCCTTCGTGCCTCTGTGCCTGGTTGCGTTTATCCCGTATGAAATCAGCGCGAACGCTATGACTGCGCTCAGTATGATGCCTGCTGACTTGAGGCTCGCCGTGGAACGAGTTCCCACTCCTGCGGCCATCGCAAACAGAAGCATAATCGCGTCGCCAAGAAAGAATCCCGGCCCGACCGTACGCTTGAGCCACGGAAAACAAGAGCAGTCTGCGCCGCGCAACTCGGCGTAATGAATTCCGATGTAAAGCATAAATATCAGGAGCAGCAGGCTCGCGCAGATCGAGCCCCAGCGCCGGAACCGCGGCGCGAGCAGAAGAATCCCCGTGAACGTTTCCGCAATACCGAGGCAAACCGCCAAGGGAACGCTGAGCGATTGCGCTACTTTCAGTTGCGAAAGCATCACGGCCACGCGAACGGGGTCGCTCGCCTTCCAGATACCGGCGACCAGGAATACGGCCGCGATCAGCAGCGCGGCGGCCCAGTTCACTATGGTTCGCCATGTCTGCCGATCTTCTAGCCTGCCAATCGCCTGGTGTGGAACAGACGAAACATCGGACATATATAGAGATAGTCTATCGAGCGGTGAACATCTTCCGCCCGCTCCGTCAGGTGGCAACATATGAGCATGGTGATCGGTGTTCCGAAGGAAGTGAAGGATCATGAGACCCGCGTCGGTCTCGTGCCAGGCGGAGCCGCAGAACTCGTCGAAGCGGGTCATACCGTCCTCGTCGAAACCCACGCGGGCGAGGGTAGTTCGCTGCTCGACGTGGAATACGAAAGAGCGGGCGCGAAAATCGCATCCGACGCCGCTGCCATCTGGTCCGCGGTGGACCTTGTCGTAAAGGTCAAAGAGCCGCAGCCCTCGGAATATGATCACTTCCGTCCCGGTCTCATCCTGTTCACATATCTCCACCTCGCCCCGCTGCCGGAACTGACCGATAAGCTTCTGCAATCGAAAGTGAGCGGCATCGCGTACGAGACGATCGTGGAGCGCGACGGATCGCTCCCTCTCCTGACGCCCATGAGTGAGGTCGCCGGCCGAATGTCGGTACAGGTCGGCGCGCAGTACCTGGAACGTCCAAACGGGGGGCGGGGGATTCTGCTTGGTGGAGTTCCCGGAGTGGCGCCGGCGAACGTGGCGATTCTCGGCGGCGGCGTGGTCGGCACGAATGCGGCGCGCATGGCGCTGGGCATGGGCGCTCACGTCACGATCATCGACCGCAACCTGAATCGTCTGCGGGAACTGGACGATATCTTTAACGGCATGATCGTCACGCTGGCTTCGAACCGGTTCACGATTGCCGAGACGCTGAAGCATGCGGACCTCGTTATCGGCAGCGTCCTGATTCCGGGCGCCTCGGCCCCCAAACTCGTCCGCCGCGACATGATCGCTTCGATGAAACGCGGAGCCGTGGTTGTCGATGTGGCGATCGATCAGGGTGGATGCTTCGAGACTTCGCGCCCCACCACGCATACCGATCCGGTCTACTACGTGGAAGACGTGCTTCACTATTGCGTTTCCAACATGCCTGCCGCGGTTCCGCATACCTCGACCTTCGGCCTTACGAACGCGACATTTCCTTATCTGCTTCAACTGGCGAATCAGGGGCTGGAGCGCGCCTGCTCGGCGAATCCCGGCCTTTGCCAGGGCGTGAACACTTACGCGGGCGAGGTGACATATAAGGCGGTCGCCGAGTCGCAGAGCCGCCCCTGGAAGTCGTTGACCGCTGCCGCGGGAGGGAGATAGATATGGCCACGGGAATTTCTCAGCTTGCGGAACCCCTGGCGCCTCCACTGACCAACCTGAGCGAAGAAGAAAAGCTGTTTCGCGATACCGTACGCTCCTTCGCGCGGGGGCAGATTGCGCCGGTCGTCCGTGAAATGGATGAGAAATCGGCGCTCGACAAACGCCTCTTGTATGAGTTGTTCGAAGCTGGATTCATGGGGATCGAAATCCCCGAGGAGTTCGGCGGTCAGGGTGGAAGCTTCTTTCAATGCGTCCAGGCGATTGAGGAGATTTCCGCGATCGATCCCGCGGTGGGCGTTGTGGTCGATGTTCAGAACACCATCGTGAACAATGCGTTGCTTCGTTGGGCCACCGACGACCAAAAGCGCCGGTATTTACCCCCGCTGGCGACCGATACGGTTGGCGCATATGCCCTTTCAGAGGCGGGTTCCGGGTCCGACGCTTTCGCTCTCGCGACCGTCGCCGAGGATCATGGTTCCTACTTTTCACTCCGAGGCCGGAAACTGTGGATCAGTAACGCCGCGGAGGCGGGACTATTTGTTTTGTTCGCTAATGCGAACCCCTCCGCGGGATACAAGGGCATCACTTCGTTCCTGATCGAGCGCGGTTTTTCCGGATTTCAGGTCGGCAGAAAAGAAGAGAAAGTCGGTATCCGTGCCTCATCCACCTGCGAACTCATACTGGATGATTGCCGTGTCCCCAAAGAGAACGTTCTCGGTGAAATAGGCCAGGGCTATAAAATCGCCATCGAAACCCTGAACGAGGGCCGCATAGCGATCGGTTCCCAAATGATCGGCCTGGCTCGCGGCGCCCTGGACCACGCGATCGCCTACGCGAAGCAGCGTAAGCAATTCGGCCAGACTATCGGGGATTTCCAGGCAGTCCGCTTCGAGTTGGCGAGAAGAGCCACCGATCTCGAAGCGGCGCGCCTCCTCGTGTATAACGCGGCGCGTATGCGTGACGCGGGGGTTCCCTTTGTGAAAGAGGCCGCCATGGCAAAGTATTACTCTTCGAAGGTAGCCGAGGAGATCACCTCCGCTGCGATCGAAATCCATGGGGGAGTAGGAGTCACGAAAGATTACCCCGTCGAAAAACTCTGGCGGGATTCGAAAGTCGGCCGCATCTATGAAGGTACGAGCAATATCCAGTTGCTCACTATCGCTAAGAAACTGTTAGGCTGACGGTAGCGTCTGATAATGGAGATCAGTATGCGCGGTTTGATATTGTACTCGGCGCTGGCGGCGACCCTGGCCGCTGCGGCGCCCGCTCCGCCGGCGGGGGATCCCTCGCCCGACGAAATCATTCAGAAGTTCGCTGCCAAGGAGGCCGAGTTCCGCAAAGCCCGCGAGAACTATACGTATCGGCAATCGGTCAAGATGGAGGAACTCGACCCGGACGGCAACGTTGAGGGCAAATGGGAAATTACCTCCGACATCATCTTCGGGCCGAACAAGCAACGCATCGAAAAAGTGGTCTACGCTCCGATGATCACCCTCCGCCACCTCATCCTTTCGCCTCAGGATGAACAGGATCTGCGCAGCGTTCAGCCATTCGTGCTGACCACCGACGATATCGGCAAATACGCCATCACTTACATGGGCAAGCAGAATGCCGACGAGATTCCTTGCTATCTCTTCTCCGTGAAGCCAAAACAGATGGTCAAAGGCGAGCGCTATTTCGAAGGCCAGATCTGGGTAGACGACCGTGACTTCCAGATCGTAAAGACCTACGGTAAAGGCGTCGGCTTGCTCAAGAAGAACGAGGATAATCAGTTTCCGAAGTTTGAAACCTACAGACAGCAGGTCGACGGCAAGTACTGGTTTCCGGTCTATACCCACGCGGACGACGTCCTCCACTTCCGGGACATGTCCCAGCGTGTTCGTATGGTCGTGAAATATCAGGACTACAAGCGTTTCGGGGCTGAGACCAGCGTGACCTTCGGAGATGAAGTCGCCGAGCCGAAAAAGCCCTGACAAGGGGCTGGACGGTACAATCGGCATTTCATGGCTCAGACGAAGATCACAGTAAATAATGATGGATCCATCCGCATCGAGGGAGATTTTGAGATCTGCGACCCGCAGGGCGTTCCGTTTGGCCTCGCCGGGCGCACGGTGATCGGCCTTTGCCGCTGCGGACAATCGCAGAATAAGCCATTTTGCGATGGTTCCCATGCGCGCACCGGGTTCCAGGACAGAGTTGTAGCCCGCGATCTGCCCGCACCCAAGCCGAAGATCTGATCGCCTCGCCGTCCGATTTCGGGAATGGCGCCATCCTTGCAATAAGTTGCGGGCTTGCAACTACCGCCCGACGGAAGAAAACGCGTCGTCATCGAGGGTGTTGAGCCCGAGATCGACGGCGGTCGTTTTGGAATCAAACGCACGGTCGGAGAGTTGGTACGAGTCAGGGCAACGGCGTTCGCCGACGGCCATGACCTCATCTCGTGCCGTCTTCTGTTCCGCTCGGACAAACAGTCAGA
>DATFSM010000142.1:0-40382 GCA_035262625.1 Bryobacteraceae bacterium | reverse complement strand
CGCGCTGGAAACGGAAAAAGCCGTTCGGTTGGCTCAACGAATACGTGGACAACGCCGAGACCCCGTATTAGAAATCGCTGATCAAGGCGTCATCGATTTTTCAGCAACATAGCCAGATGGGCATTATGCAGCGTACTTGTAATGGAGCAAGAAATCCTGAATTGCCTTCCGCAGTGAACTTTCCCCGAACAGGATTAGTCTGTCGAGGCATGATTCCCTGATGCTCCTAACGAACCTTTCGGCGTGAGCGTTCAGGTTCGGACTGCGCGGCGGCAGTCTAACCGATTGCACACCGCCGTCCTGCAGGGTGTGCAGAAACGTCTGTGTGAACAGCGGGTCGCGATCATGAATCAGGTAGCGCTTTCCGCGGAGCAGCCCGCCCTCATAGTCGGTCAGATTTCGTGCAATCTGGCTCATCCAGAGTCCGTTCGCCGCAAGTGAAATCCCGCCGATTTCGACTCGCCTGGTCATCCAGACTTCCACCGTAAAGAAATCTGCGGCCACGATGAGTTCCCAGTGTTGTGTCAGGAACTCCTTCCAGCTGGGTTTGCGGCTCCGCTCCGGCGCAGGTTCGATGCCGTTCCGGCGAAGGATATCAGCAATAGTACTTGCTGCTGCAGTATGACCGAGATTGGCCAAGGCGCCCTGAATCCGGCGATATCCCCACTGCCGGTTCTCTTGCGCCATCTGAACCACCAGCCGTTCGATTGCGGCAGCTGTTCGGGGTCGGCCTGGATCTCGCTTTCGGCTGCCATCGTGCTTCTGAGCGATCAGTCGCCTGTGCCAACGCAATAAGGTCTCCGGCGTGACGATGGTGGCCATCTCCGCCAGAAGCTTCCGTCCGATACCCTTCGCTTTTGCGGCCAATCGACGCCGCTGATCATCGCTGAGCCGCAAACGACGATGGCCGAGCTGTGAGAGGGCGTTGATGACGAAGCCGGCTGGTCGAAGCCGAGCGAATCACAGTTCACGAAGAACACGGTTTTCCTCGCGCAGATATTCGATCATTTGCAACTGACGCTGATTCATCCATCCGGCTACAGAGATCAGCACAAACCGGAATGGATCAAAGCTCGGCATTTGGTCATTATCTATGCCGTGTCGGTTCGACTGACCAACTGTTGCAGAGCTGCCAGATCGAGTTTTCGGACATTACGACATCACGCAAGCATCGCGTTACCGTAGCCACCCTCACGCTTCGGCGCGATCGTTTCCTGGCCGGAGGCGAGGCCATTCTCAAGAGCCGCGAGACCGCTGCCGAGGATGAGGACAAGAAACGTTCATCGCCTTGGATGTCGCACACCGTCTCAGGCCCGAAGCGAATTCACTGTTGAATTACCTATCGCGGCATGATTCAATGAGTCAACTTACTCCCAGCGACCTGCCCAACCCGCCCGGGCCAAAACACGATTTGACGGCATCGTTGGGCCAATCAGCCTCGAACAATGTGGCGTATGGCCCGAATTTGCGGCCGCGAAACCCAGATTGACCGAAGCACCGCGCCTCCAACTTGAGACCTCCCGTATGGTCCAAAATCCCATCTGTATGAAGTTCAAGGAGGATGCGGCTAAGGCCGCCTAGCCTTGGCGGAACGTAACATACTATTACGTCTCCCGTAACGTTCGCATCGGACTCGGAAACAAGCCCTCTGAAAATATCTCGAGTTTTCAGTGAGATCCAATTTTCGGACCATACGGAATACTCATGCCGTCCACCTGCACCGCTCGTCTTACGCGTGCATACACTTCCACCCTGTACACCTCTCAGGCGTCCCATAGAACATAAATGGCCTGTAATGTTTCGGAACCGAAGTGTGGTGGTCTACTTTTCGACCGTCACAAAACCCCGCTCACGCGGCGCTTCGTGGTCCATTATTGCTCCGCCGTCTATAAGACTCTCCCGCGCAGACCGGAGTCGATGAACTCGGCGCTGGCATTCTCCACCCCGCCCCGCAGAGCCTGCCGATGGCCGTCAGGGGTTCTGCAATTCGCGGAGTTGACGGGCGAGCCGGTTGCGTTCGTCGGATGAAGCTGCGACATCTTCGGGAGTGGCGGAGCGATTGGATTCGGCATACTCCAGGGCGCTGACTCTATCCTCTACGATGGCGCGCAGGGCTTCGGGTGAGAGCGGTTCCAGCTCCATCGGGAACGTTCTGCGCGTCCGATCGTGGGGCTGATAGTTGATGTACTCGATGCCGGTAAAAAAATGCTGGTAGCTCTCGGCCGTCTCAGGCTCGGCGGCTACGCTTACATCCGTCAGCCTGGTGTTGATGTTGATCAGAGTCTCGCCGCCATCATCCTCCGTGTACCGGTCGGCTACGATCTCGATGCTGACGTTGGCAAACAGCGGCTTGCCGGGATGTGACATCTGGATATCGGCCAGGACCGCCAGCTGTTCGTTCACCCGGGCTTCAATTTCCGGCTGCAACGCAACCATTTGCTCTTCGAGGATCGGACGGACCATGACCTCCTCAATCTTCTGTTCGATTTTGGACATAAGGTAGTTCCACACGAGGACCGCAACGTTCTTCAACAACCCGACGGCGAAACCCTTCGCCCGAATGGCGACCTTCTGGCTCAGTGAGCGCACGATCGGCTCTCGCGATTGCGCGCCTGCTACTTTTACGCGCACAGCCTCGGTATCGGCATGGCTGCGTGGTCGCGACGGGTTCGCTTCATTTAACTTCGCGGCCGCAACGTCCTCGCCACGTGCCTTACGGACAGTCGAACTGACCAGATCCTCCGCGGTCGTCTGGGGCGGCAGATTGCGCGCGCCCACGCCAGCTCCGCCGCCAAATCCGCCAGCATTGGTCAGCTTGAGTTTCACGCCGCTGCCGGCGGGAATTCCCTTCCCGGCTCTGACGCTCGCCAGCGATTTCTCGAGCTTGCTGACGATTTCGGCCTTATCGGGAAAGTCCTGAATCCTGCGCACCTTGTCCACCGCTTCGGCCAGGCTCGACTCCAGATTCGGACCCAATGCTGTTGCCTTGCTGCCTTCGAGCGGTCCCAGTTCGCCGGTGCTCTTGTTGTCGATCAGCCACAACTCCCGTTCATGCGGATCCCACGCGATCGCGTCGAAGCCGTGGCCGGTGAGGGAGTGCGCGCCCGGACCGGATGCCGTAACGACCATGTGTATCCCCCGTTCGCCAAGAGCAAACGGCAGTTCCTTCTCTCCCAGCGCACCCCCTGCGTGGGATGCCGTCACAGGCGCCTCACGGTCGGAAGCCGGCGCGGGCGGCCCGGAGAACAGAGTCCCCGGAGGAGGAACCGACATACGCGACGAGCCCGGTGGGACCTGGGCGGCAGCCGGACCGGAGGTTCCTGCCGGCGCGGCAGCCGGCGCCGCAGCGCCGTTCCGACGGAACACCTCGGCTTCCAGGGCAGCGAAGTACTCCTGATTGGGGCGATAATCGGTTTCCAGGATGTTGTGCTCAAGAAGCCACTGACGCACGCGCTCGTACTCCCCCTGCAACCGACTATCGCTCATGCCTCCCGGGTTCGGAGTGCTGTTCTGGCGCGCCAGCATAAGTCCAGCAGAGTGGACCGGTAATGGTCGGTCGGACGCGGTGCCGGTGTTGGCTTTACCGGCATTCTCCGCAGTTCCGGACTGCTGCACCACATGCGTCAATTCATGGGCTATCAACCGCTGCCCCTCAGGCGTCGCCGGCGCGTAGTATTCCGGATCGAATACGATCTCACTCCTTACGGTGTAGGCTTTGGCCCGCATCTCCCGAGTTGACTTACGGGCGGCGTCATCGGCATGCACGCGGACGCCCGAGAAGTCGTACCCGAAGCGCGGTTCCATCAATTCGCGCACGCCCCGATCGATTGGAAGTCCGGCCGAGCGCAGAGCGCCGCCGACCGCGGGCGTGACCGCGGACGGAATATTCATAGCCCGTTCCGCCAATGCACCGTTGTCTCCGACAGCTCGCGACCCGACTTCACGAGTTGCCGGGCCACCCGCACCCGTTACGTGTTCGGCAACCGAATCGGCCTCTCGCTCATATATGTCGCCGGGTGTGCTGACGGCCAGTTTCGCTTGCACCCTCGGCGTAGTGCGGGTATATAAGGGAACGCGGCTGAAGTCACATAAGAATAACGGGGCCTGAAACGTCTTCGCGCCCTGCGCCGCAATTTCCCTCGGCGGCCGAGTGCGCTCCGGCTGGGAACTCCTGGCGGGAACCGGCTTTTTCTCCGGAATGGGCGCTTTCTTCGGAAGCGGTTTTTGGTACAGCATTGTGACGCGCGGGATCCGTTCCGCGCCACTCAGGTCAGGTTAACATCGTTCCATCCTGGGCAGCAGCCACCCGCGCCGGCTTCGCCCTGCGCGGGTCTCGCAGTGCTGGGTCATTGCCGTTTCTTCCCGGCCAGCGGAGCCAGCTAATTAGGTCCAGCCGCTCGCGACGCGCCGTCCCCGGAACCGACCAGCCTGATCACTGCTCATGCCCGGTTCACCGTACCAGAGCGGCATTTCCCGATTGCGACCCCTTCCCACTGCACACGACGACTGGTGCTCGGCATTGCGCGCGCCAGCCCGGGTCGCTGAATCAGAAAGCCCATCTTGCGACAGAAAGTAGTCAGTCCGTCAATTCCTGAAGGTTGCCCAGTGCATCATAGAACAGCACGGATACGCCGACATCGAGCAGGGGCCGGCGTTCGGCGCGAGCCATGTCTTCGTACGCGAACACGACCCGCACACCGCGCACAGGACGGCCGTCCTGCAGCACGCCGGCCTGCAGCAACCCGAAGAGATCGAATACCTCATATCCTTGCACCCGGGCCGGAGGGCGCAGCGCGCAACTGAGCTCGACCTCGCGCTCGGCATCCGCATAGCCGACGAGTGAGAGCGCCGGCGAGCCTGCACGATAGATTTCCTGCTCTTCGGGCTGAACCACGGGCAGCGCGTACTCGCAGCGATGCGGCCTGGCAGCGCGAGCGAGCGCCCACTGCCGAGGCTCGACCTCCGCGAGGTAGTCGACGCTTCCTAGGGTGTGCATCCCGCGTTCGACCATCGCGCGCTCGCCAATCCACTCGGTGGCGTCCCAGCCCGAACTCCAGAAGACGTCGGGAGCCTCGTACGCCTCGGCGACCTCGCGCCGCGTACAACTCACCAGATACGTTCTGTCTCCGGCAATCGGCACGATAGGGATGCATAGCGCGCCGGCCCCCTGAAAGGCGAGCGACACGCGAGTGACGCGAGGATCGGTCAGCAGCGTGCGACAGACCGTACGGAGCGCGGCGAGAATACGTGGGGCGCGCTCGGGATCGTTCTTTGGAAGCAGCGCGTCCAGGCTGAAAGTCCATTCGTTCTCGTCACAGGGGAGAAAGAGCGACCCGATGCTGCCGTCCTGCAGCTCCATCGTAGCCGTGGCATGCTCGGAAGCCGCACCCGCCGGGGCGAGTTCGCGCGGGAGGTTGCCGGGGGCCACCTTTTTCCGCCGGGCCGTGTTGGGTACCGACCACCTGGCGATGGGCGGCAGATCGGCACCGCGCAACGCGGCGACCGCTATGGCGGCGGCTTCGGCCAGACCGCCGAGCACCAAGCGCGACACGAGAGAAATGGCTAAAGGCGGATTGATTACCTGAGCCACACGAATTGTCCTCTTGCGTCGAAGAAGCCGACGTGTATGTTCTTGTTGAGATCCCCGAGCGTTGACATAGCTGCGCGCGCGCTCTGCTCCGTATCGAAAGTATAGAGAACACCCTTGTATTGTTCCCCGTTTACGGTACTGATCACATTAGCTCCGTTTTGTAGCTGGCCGTGGTAGGCCTTTGCCTGGTCCGCCTTGAACGCACCGGGACCCGATTTGTCCTCGACAAGATATCGCCCAGCGGGAGGGCCGCCCCTCTGTGCCGCTGTGATGTTGACGGCGCCATCGGCGATGCGATCGTTGCCGAGCCGCGTCTCCGCGCCGCCGATCGGCTGCATATAGCTGATCGGACTTTCCTTGCCCGACGCCAGCTTCTCGCGGAAGTCGGTGAAGACCTCCCCCTGCGACCGGGAGTCGGGAAGCGTGGCCATCAGTTCGCGAATGCGCTGGACCTGCGCCTGCGGTGTCGCCGCCGCCATCGCCTGATCGACCATCGCGCTCCGCACCTCGCGACGGAATTTGCCGTAGGTCGTGTCGGTTGTCGCCGCACCGAGGTTGTCAAGTAAACGATCGAGCAGGGCGGCGCCGCCTGTGCCCGCTCCGTCGTGCAGCCTCTTCAATGCTTCGCCCCAACGCCGCGCGATGGCGGCGCCGCCCTGATCCGTCGCGTTGCCTGCGAAACGGCGGGCCAGCGCGTCTTCCAGATGCGGATTGTCGGTGAGCGGCTCGGGGAAGTTCGCGCGCTGCATTTCCAGGAACGACTTGAAGCCTCGCGGCTCCTCCGGCCGGTCGACGACGCGCCAGACTTGCTTGCCACCTTCTGTGACGCGCGCCAGTTGTTTCGGCGGTTCCATACTATCTTTGAAACGACGCAACTCGTACGTACCGGCGGCGGTGCGATAGTAGTAATGCCCGGGGGCGGCGTTCACTCCCTCGAGCGCCGGATAGCCGGAGGCGATCGCGCCAGCATTCGATTTCGGCACCGTCTGCGCGACGAAGCCGACCCCCGCTTCTTCTTCCCCCTCCGCTACGGTGCGCTCATGGCGCGCGAGCTCCTTTTGGAGATGGTCGAGATCCGCCTCGAGATCGCGACGCACATCCGGATCGAGGCCGTGCCTGCTTAGCTGTTCGGCGCGCTCAGCGATGATGGCCGGGAGCTTTTCCACCTCCAGGGAGGCTTCGAAGAGCGCCGAACCGGGAACGAAAGCGCCGCGCCTTCCGACCAGGGCGCGAAGCCGCTCAAAAAGAATGCGGATACGGCCGCCGATGCCCTTGTAGCGCTGCATCGTGCGCACCACACCGATATGCTGCTCGATCTGGGCCGGGACCGCAGTCGGGCCGGCGCGAATCTCGACGTCTGTGATAAGACCCAGAGCGTCGGTTCTATAGTGCACCTCAACACCGTGGGCTTCGGGCGGCGGACCACGAAGCACCGGAACGTTTCCCCGCAGATCGACAGGGAGCGCGCGAGAGAGAACCGGATCGCTAGCGGGACGTGCGCCCCCGCCGCGCACCGCCTCGTCGTGCGCTCGAACGATCCCCGGTTCTCCTTCCGGCTCCGCAGCGTCGTGGCGGCCTTCGTCGCCCGGGTGAGGGCGTCCTTCCTGTTCTTCGTTGCCGGGGCGCGATCCTGACCCACCTTCGACGTGCGCGGCGACGGCGCGGGTGATCGCGTGCTGCGCCGCCATCGTGAGCCCCTGATGCAGCGCCGCCTCGGTGAAGATGTCGGCCGCCGCGCTGCGAATCCGATCCTCGAGATCCTTCGCCTCGCGTTTTTTCGCGGCGAGACGCGGGTCTGACGGATTGGTCGCCTCGAGCGTCGCGATCTCGTCGCGCAGCTTTGCGACGTCCGTCACCATGCCGTCGCGCAGTTGGCGCACCTGGAGGTAGGTACTCTCGGTGAACATGTACATCATCCCCGCGTGCTGGCCGGCGCTCAGCACGCGGTAACCGGCGTTCCCGATTTTCAGGACTTTGCTGGCTTTGCCCAGAAGTGGGATTATGTCGAGCGCCACTAATCCGATGTCGATGTAATTACTCGCGTGCACCGTGTCCGTGCGCATCGCGTCGGCCATGTTGAGGCCGGCATTGAGTCCGTTATACGCCAGGCTGATGGCGATGCCGAGCGGCGCAGTCGGGGGGAAGATTGTAAGAATCGCCGCGGCGATGTTCACTATGATGCTCACCGGTTCGGAGAACATCACGTCACGGACGTCCTGCAGCGGCGTGTCTGTCACGCGCTCGAGGCGAATGAAACGCCGTGATGCTTTGAGACCGTCGTACACCTGAAACCAGAAGCTCATCGTGCCGTTCGGATAGGTGCGCGACAGATCGAAGAATAGGCCCTCCATCATCCGTTCGTAGCTCGAATCCGAGGCGCGGAAATGGAAGTCTTCGGTGCGTACGATCTCGGAGTGATCGAAAAGGTGGCCGTGGTATGTGCCGCCATTGCCCGACGCATCGGGCTCCCAGGTGAACCAGGCCGCGAGCTTGAGCGCGCCGCTACGCTGGCCCGCTGTGCGCGTAACGTAGGTGCCCTGTACAGCGATGGGCTTATTGTCGGTACCGCCCGAGATCTCGTCCAGCTTTTCGCGCGTCGCCACGAGCCGGTCGCGACGGGCAATCGCCCATTCCTTCATGTCGTCGCTGCCGCCCGTCGCGCCGTACTGGGTGATCAGCCGGTTGAGCGAATCGACTTCCTGTTGAATCGTGCGGCGGCTGGAGGCGAGACTGCCGCCGGGTGTGCCGAAGGTCTCTGCGCTGAGCGTGCCCTCGGTGCGCAGCCCCGTGGTCTCCTCCTCGCTCAGTTCCGGCACCGAGAATTTGAGGTGCTGCGACGTCGAACCGAGCGCGGCGCCGCCGACGCCGGTGGCGATGTCGATTATCGTCTGAATTCCTTCCGCTTGCGCCTCGACGTCGGCGAACTTGTATGGCTTCGCGGGGCCTGTTGCCTTGCCGAACGCGCCAGCGCCGCTCTCCTGCTCCTGTTCTAGGAGACGCGCGTGCTCCGTCTTCACCTCGACCGGAATGGTGAAATGGGCGGGCAGGTAGAAATTGTGATTGACGAAGGCGTGGATGTCGTAATTGCCGATCTTGTCGAATGTCGCCGTGAACTCGCGATCGTTGAACAAACCGTCCTCGTACAATTCCATGTACGACGTGCGTTCGCTGGCGACCGGCGAGGTATTCGCGGGCGCCCCCGCCTTCACCGCGTACCACTGAATGTCGACGTGCGGCACGCGCAACGCATCGACCTGATCGAGCGTCTCGAACTCGAACTTGCCCTTCATTCCGGGCACAAGCGCGCCGCTCTTGTTGAGGATTCGCCCGTGCACCGGCCGCGACGCGATCGGCACGATATCGGTGACTTTCTCGGGCAGCTTATAGCCGACCTGCGCTGCCGACTGCTCTATGTCGCCCTGCGCGGTGGCGATTTCGACCAGGTCCGACACACTCTGCGGTTTATCGAGATTAGCGGCGTGGCGCCCACGTTGGATCCGCGCGATGATCTTGTCGCGAAAGGCGGCCGGTTGTTTCGCCAGTTCGAGCAGCTTCTGCACGTCCAGGTGCCCGAGCACCAGTGGCTGCTGCGGCGCGGGCGCGTTTGAAGGAGCGCCGCCGAAGATTCGCGTGAGGAGACCCGTGACCGTCTCTCGATCCGTCGCCGAGAGATCGGATGGAAGCACGTAACCGCCACCGGCCACCGCGAACACGGCGCCAGGCCCGGTCCCTTCCTCCGCTTCGCGACCAGCGAGCGCGGCGTTCCACCCCCGCTCGCCGAACAGTGTGCGCAGATCGGCCTCCGAGAGCGGTATGACGACAGTCTCGCGGGTCGATTTTAAACGTTTCTGCAGCCTCCCGACGAAATACAATCGCATCCCCGCGGGCATAGGCTGCTTCGCATACGTCTCCAGCGCCGCGGTGATGCGCTCGGCGACCGCGGCCTTCAGCGCATCGAGCGCGTCGGGTTTGGCGTCGGGAGGAATGAAGTGTCGGAGATCGAAGTAAATCTCCACACCGCTCTTGCTCGGGTACACCTGGATCGGGGCTTCGGGCGGCATGCCGATGCGGAGGAACACGGTCTGTGACAACGGAATCTGCTGCTCGTCGTCTTTTGCCCAGTCGGCGCCAAGGATGATACTTAAACTGCGAACGTCCTTGAGCGCGTGTTCCCGTTCGGCAGCCGCCCATGGATAGCGGTCGATGAGCGCGGACAGCACAGCCCTCATGAACTTCGGGTGCGCGGAGCCGTCGACTGTTCGGGCGCGGGGAGACACGCCAACCTTCTTGATCAGCCAGCCTGTCCGTATGACGATGACTGGCGCGTTCACCGCGCCGATCCACTTGAAGTTCTCGTCGTCGGCGAGGAGATGCTCTGCCGGCTTTGGAGGCGCAGGCGCAGGCGCGGCCGCCGGCTGGCGGAAGATGGTGCCTGCGCGCGCCGCGGCCGGCGTGTATCGCCAATCGTCGCCGCGCGCCTCCTGCATGGCGACACCGCGAGCATCGCCTTCGAGCGGGTGCGACTCATCGCTTACCTTGACATCTGGCGGTGCGGGCCACGTCGCTCCGGCGCGAGCGAACTGGGCTACGTGCGTCAGTTCGTGCGCCAGAAGTGCGCGACCGGCCGCGCTCCCAGGTTGATAGTATCCCGCGCGAAAGCCAACGTTGCCACCGATGGCGAATGCGCGTGCATCGAGCGCCTGCGAGGTCGTGTCAGCCTCGGGCCCGGCGTGAATGCGCGCGTCGCCCAACGACATTCCGAACCGCGCCTCGAATGCCCGGCGAATCTCCGGATCGAGTTGTTGACCGGCGGCGGTGCGCAGACGCATGGCGGAACGCGCGAGGGTCGAGTCTGCACCATAGACCGCGCTCTTCGCATGCGATTCACGGCCCTTCGAAGAAAACAGCGGCACTCGGGTCAGGTCGCCATCAAACGCCGACGCGGCGCGGCCGCTGGCATGGGAAGGTCCAATGCTTGCAGATGAGTCGGCTTTCCGAATCAGAGTCGCATCTTTCGTCTCTTCTTCGTCGCGTGCCGCGCATCTTCGTTGAACGCCCGGCTTCGACACTGGCATACGGGAGATCGCTCCCCCGCTGATCGCGCTCTCGGAAATCCCGTCCGTTTCGCGCTCGACGTGATCGTCGGGAGTACCTGCCTGAAGCTTTGATTGAATTGGTGAACCAGCGAATTTTCGTGATTGCTCGCTACTCTGACGATCTCCGGTCTTCGACTTGGCTCCGTCCGGACTCGGACCGGCCTTCGTGCTCTGAAGCGGAGCGAACACGCGCGATTCGCCTTTCTACTGTTGCAACGTCCAGTAAAAGGTCACGTTTAGAGTTTGATTCGCTGAGCCAGATGTCTCAAACGCAAGACGGTTCCACTGGTTATCCTTTGCCGGATTGCTTTTGATCTTCACGCGTGAAGGATCGGCCGCTACCACGATGCAGGGCTGTCCGGGCAACGACCCTTTGACTATGCGGCCCGGGCTGGCTACGCCGTCTCGAATCTCGACCGTCTTCTTGCCGTTCAGTTCGCCAGACCAGACCAGATAGCCCGTTCCAGGCAGCACAGCCTTGCCCGTGGTCGTGGGTCGGTTCCGCTGCGCCGTCAGTTCGTTCTGAAGCTGGGTCACCGTGGCATTGAGTTGCAGAATCCTTGCGGCGGACGCGTTCTCCGCCTCCCTTACGCTCTGGGCAACGCTATCTCGCGCTACACGCTCCCTATCCCGCGCAGCCGCCAAGGCCAACTGAAGGTCGTTCACCTTGTTCAGGTTCTGATCGCGGTCTTTAGATGCCTTTGCGAGCGCGCCTTTCAATTGCGTGACCGTGTTCTGCAGTTCTGTGCGCGCGGAATCCGAGTTCTTGAGCATCTCCTGCTCGTGCTGTTTCGCGGCAGTGAGGTCGGCCGTAAGTTGCGTAATCTGCGCATTGGCTTTCGATGCAACATCCTTCTGGGCGGCCAATTCGCCCTGAGCCTGTTTGAGTTGCCCACCCGTATCCGAGTTCACATGGGCCCCGGCAGTGTAGCCGCCTCCGAGGCCTGCTATCGCGGCGATCAAAGCCGCAATCACATGGCCCCGCATCGGCGTTTTACCTTGCGGCAATACAGGCGGGCTTTGCGCTGCAGTTGCCGGTTGCACAGCGGGGCGCGGCGGTTGCGGAACGTTCGCGGGAGCATACAAGCCCTCGGCAGGCGACCCGGAGGCGCGAATTGAATCTGCGGCCCCGAGAGCAGGATGCTGCCCGGGAGCGGGAATCGCATCTTCGGGCTTCGTCAGAGGAGGCGTCGCAGGAGCGGGAGGTGAGTCTTCTGCCCTGAGCGGAGGACCCGACGTGTTACGCGCCGTCGTCTCAGGGGCTGAGGTCTCAGTCACTGGCGCCGGAGACGTCCATGCCGCTGCGACTCTCACGGCGGAGGTCGCGGTCGCGGAGCCCGCAGCGATTCCACCCGGGGGTGGTACAGGTTCCGGTTTTACATCCTCCTGCCCCTTCTCATCGGCCACCGCCGGAAGATCCAGGGGACTCTTGCACTTGCGGCAAAATCGAAAATCGTTCGGATTGACGGCTTTACATTTCGGGCAAACCATATCGATTCACTAAAGAGGCGTGAGCGGGAGCACCTGCCGGCAGGGCCGCTCATCCACGCCGCCTTTGCTCAGAAAACTGATGATGCCCAACGGCGCATACCGGTGCTTTACGCCCATCGGCGCCTGGGGAAGGGGCTTCTGCTGTCCGTCAAGCGTCCAAATGACCTCACCGTCGTTCGCCGTGCGGGCAGGAAAGATCCAATAGTCTCCGCTGCGGTATTGCTGGGTACCGGTTCTGGCCGGCTGGAACTGGATTTCAACTCCGTCCTCAAGGGCCAGCCAGTTCCGTTCGGCGCTGCCTTCGCGAATGACAGCCGCGCCGCCGCGCAGCCTAAGACCACCCACATTTTCCGCCCCGGGCTTCTGATCCCACCGGCGCAGCACAGGATGAAGGTCGGGTTGAATATCGATGAGTTGCGGCTGGGTTTTCGTATCGACCGTCACCCGGCGTCCCGCAGGGTCGACCACGGTGACTCGAAACAACGGCTGGTGAGGGTGGGCGTCATCCGTCACTTCTACCCAATCGCCCGGTTGGAATCCTGCCCGGTCACGGCCCAGACTGGCTACTTTCAACGTATCGCCGGAGCCTTCCAGAACCGCTACTGCGACGGAGCCGTTCTCGCGCGACCACTTGAAGGTCGCGCCGCTCGCGTCATCTGCCTTCCCGCCATCGTGGATCTCCACCCGGTACAACTGGTTTTCCGCGCCGCGATACCTCGCCTGGGGGGGAGTAATGCATGGGGAACGCTCATGCGACGTGGCCAACTCTCTCGCCCGCACCACCAGCAGGCCGTTGTTGGACGGGTTCACCCTGTCCATGACGTCCTTCCAGACGGGCTCGCCCTGAATTGACGTGCAGGGTACCACCTGTGGAACCGGCTGGACTCTCACGCGCCACGCGATTCGCGTGCGCGCCGTCGTATCGAGTCCTCCGAGGGCAACATCCGCGATCCCCGGATCCTGCAGGTTTGTCACAAGTTCCTCCCAGGCGTCCAGAAAAACAAGGTAAGGCTGGTCGGGCTTCAGACTCGTGATTTCGCCGGATTCCTTCGCTACGCTTGAATAGCTGAAGTCGGAATCGCTTTCCACCATGATTCCGCCCACATAGAAGCGGCCTTTCAGCACGGTGAAGTCGCGAGTGCTCTCGATCGGTACGATCTCGAAGCTCCGGTTTGGCCCGCCGCCGGAACCGATTAGATCGGTAACCAGGCACTCCATCCGATATAAAAGGATGGCTATCTGCTCATTCCAATCGGCGTCCATCTGAACGCGGCCCTGCTGCATCAGCACGCGATAGTACCGTTTCATTGAATCGAACGAGTCACGACTGAAATCGGCTTTCATGTCCTCTCCTATGTGGTGAATATGATCGCCACATCCGTTCCAGCCGGCACGAAATCCTGCAGCCGGGAAATGAGTCCAGCCTCACGCTGTGGCGCGTAGCCATCATGAAACGCTCCCATTTCGGATTTGTCGCTGGCGCCCTTGCGTATGCCATCGGCGCAATCGTCCGTCAAACGGCAATAGCGTGGATTTCCATAACCCAAAGAGTGAAACTCCGGCGCGATTAACAGCCTGGCTTCAATAAGTTCATCGCCCTGGAGCCCGGCGATCGCCATATCCGGCTGGCATTCATAACGGCGCGGCGTTCGGCTGTCAATTGGCACATAGCAGAATCGCATGCAGCCGTCCTGGCGCGCCGCAACATTTACCGGACCGATGAAAATCGAATCTTGGGCGAGTGAAAGAGAATGAAGGCAGCAAGCGCCAACAACCGTGCTCCGCATGATTCGCAGGTCCACAAACATCGCAATCGAGCCGGGCGAACATAACGCTTCGCCGCTTTCGCGGGTGGCGTCGATAATGCTGTCTTCGATGCTGATTCGGTTCGGTTCGTGTTGCAGTTTCGAACTGCGCACCTGAATGGGCCCGGTGATGGAATGCCGGATCCTGACTCGCGTTTCGGAATCCTGGATAACGATGCTCGGCTCCGATTCGTGGCTCGGATGCCCCTCCAGATGAAGACCCCAGCCCGGCGTCAGAGTCGAATGCTGAACGGTTAATTCGGCCAGGTTTCCCCGTACATGGATTCCGCGACCGGTGATCAGCAGCCCATCGATGGTGAGCCTGCTCTTCGGCTTTCCGGAGATCGTCAGACCATCACTCCGCCCGACCTGGTGCGTGTCTACGAAACGAAGAATTGGACGCTGAGCATCGGCGGCGCGGAGAATCAAATGCTGGTCGTCCTCAAGCTCGATGTGAAGCCGGTCCTCTTCATAGGAAATGCTGTTCGTGAACTCGATGGCTGCTTCGGGAAGCTCCTTCTCGCGCCAGACGGCGAGCGCGCGGCTCAATGCGCCTTCGGGATCACCGGTTTCCACGGGGATCACCGGAATCACGGAATCCACGTTGCGCGGATACTGCCCTCCGCCCATGGCGGCGCTGAAGCCGGTGTAATATGAAACGCGCACATCGTCCGGTTCTTCTCCGAACGCAAAAGCGAAACGCCCCTTTTTCGGATCCAGCGCGACATGGCTGGGCGGGGTGCGATATCGCCAGTGGCCCAGATGAGCGGGAATCACCTTGTCTGCGGGCACAAGGGTCCATGCCGGAGTTTTGGCGGGAGATCCGGCTGCAGACCCGGAAGAAGATCCGCTCCAGCCGGTCACATGAATCGCGATGCTCTTACCTTCGCCGTAATAATGATCTGAGGCCACACCGCGCTCCAGCGCCCCGTCTCGCCTGTGCTCTTCGAGCGCCCGGCGAGTAATCGGACCAGGCAATCGAAGGTCGTTCGGCACATTCATCAGAT
This sequence comes from Bryobacteraceae bacterium, assembly GCA_035262625.1. Lineage (GTDB taxonomy): Bacteria > Acidobacteriota > Terriglobia > Bryobacterales > Bryobacteraceae > BOG-234. The sequence continues at coordinate 25,393 of DATFSM010000142.1, read as the reverse complement.
CCGCGGGCGCGGGTTTGGTGAAAAGCGGCGAATCGTTGCCCAGCGGGCTGAAGGTGAAACAGTTGTCGCCTGCTTCTTCCACCTGGTAAGGCTCACTTCGGAGGAAGGGATAACTGGTCATTCTGGACACGAACAAGGCGACACTTGCAGGCCCGTAGCTCCCACTCTGATGAATGGAGTTGATGCGCCGAACGTCAATATTTCTGCGCGACGTGTCGAATGCGGTTCCGAGCCGCTCGAGGTCACGCCCCAGCCGCACATCCTGTGTTCCGGCGCGCCTCGCGAACGGAAAGCTGACTGGAGCCGACGCCGCAATCAGTTTCCCGAACTCTACTGCGTGTGCGGGCCAGCCCGCGACGTCACGGCTAAGGCTTTCGAGGAGCGAGAGCGATCCCTTTCTTCTGCGGTACCGGATTGTATTTGCAACATCGCGCCGCGGAATCAGAATCGATTCGGTCAGAACCGATTGCCGCGAGCTGGAATCCTGCGCCTGAGCGGTTTCATACGCGGTTTTGTACCCAACCAGATCCCCGATATACGGCGCCACCCATTCCGCGCACGTTTCAATGAACCAATTCTCGTAAAGCTGCGCGATGTCTGCTTCCAGCACATCGTACTGTTCCTGCATCACCTGCACGAACTGTTGCAACTGCCCGCCCGATTCTTCATCGAGCTGCCGGTAATAAGCGGGAAGGAGTTCGTATAGGTTCATTGGGATATCCGGTTCAGAATCACCAGATCGGAGATATCCGGGCTCAGAAACGCGACTGCCGCCGCGATCAGTTGTCCCTTGCGGTCCCGGCGCGAACCATTCACGCGAATGCGATCGGGAACCGTGGCAGCTAGGCTCAGGCGCGCAAGATCGGCTGAAGTGAATTGCTGCGTTATCGTGGCGAGCGCCTGCACGTCGACATACTCGATTCCTTCCACGCTTTGAATGGCCGCGATTACCTCGCTCGCGAGAATGTCCTGGCCCAGATCGCGATTGGCGAAGGCAAACTCCTCCAGAAGAGCCGCGCGAATGTCAGGTTCCACCGTCTCCCATTGATAGTCCGGCAGCACCGAAACATTGGCATTGATGAAGATCAGCAGCAGAGTGCAACTCGCAACCTGAACCGGAAAGTTCGGATCGCCCAGATTCAGCAACGCGCTGGTCAGATTCGCAATCAGGTCGGAGTTTGGGTCGAGGGGCAAACCGTCGGCGCCTGCCACGGTCACGAATACCAGCGGTGTCACTGCATGCAGGAGCGCCGCCGACGCTTTCGCAACGCCCGCGAAGCTGCGTGAGAAATCCTGATAATCCTCCACCGAAATCAGCCGATTCAGCGAACTCAGCCCAACTGGGGCGTTTCGCCGCGCGGAATCGCCGCTTTCCGGATCGGCGCCGCCTGAGGCGGGAAGCGGATTCACCACGGAGCGCGTGCCCTTCGGTCGCGTTGCGAGCATGGAAATGGCGCCCCCCGCAACGTTTCCGCTGGTTCCCATGCCGCTGCGGTAATTCGCTTTAATGTTCTCGGTCCCGGTCGGCGGCCGCAAACCGTGAACGCCATCCCCGAAAATCACGCTCGTCGTTCCGGAATCATCTGTCGCGGTCAAATACTTGCGATCCGTGGGTCCCATCGCAAGCAGGTTGGGAGCTTCGTCCCATAACACACCGTTCACTCGGATTTGCAGCGTGCTCTGACTGCCGGTCGCCGTCCCGGAACTCACGTATGTCAGCGGTTGCTGGTGCAGCGTGAATGTCTGCAAGGCGAGTGATGCGTCTCCGCCGCCCAGCACTTCAGGGCGCGATTCCCCCTGTGTTGCGTGCGCCACGTTGCCGCTGATTGTCACCGTACTGCGTGTGTACTCATAGGCAAGCGCATCCGTGAGATTCAGGAACGAGTGAACCTGCTCGCCCGGTATCGGTGTTCCGTCCGCCTGTTGCCGGACATCCTGGTCGACGCTCGCCAGCATTACGAGTTCTGCAGAGGTCACGCCCGGAAGATCGACTCGCTCGCCCTGGACGATGAGCCATCGTCCAGCTTGCAGCCCGGTGTAGAGATCATCGAGTTCGAGCCGCTGGCCGGAAACGGTGTCGGTGATCGTTTCCTCGCGCAGCGTGAGCGCCTCGGCCTGTGCGTACACAGTAGTGTTTCGGATCGCGCTGAAACTGTCTTTCTCAGGGTCGATCCACGGCTGGTTGAGAGTCAGTTGCGTGACCCGTCCCACCAACCCGTAGTCGGCGCGCGACACGACGGCGACGCTGGTGGCCTGTGCGATCAGGCTTTTTGCGCCATCGAGGACCACCCAGGTGTTTGGCTGAATCTGGTCGTACGATGCGTCGAGCGAGAGCAGATCCGGCGTCTCGGTCGGCTGTGTCGTCCCCAGGCTCGGGATGTTTCCGTAAACCGTGTAGCGCGGACCGTGCGGATCCTGTGTCGGGATCGCGGAAGTCACGATGATTCCTGAAACCGCGATCGCCAGCTGTGGCGCGGTTAGTGTAATGCTGGCGCCGCGCTGTTTGAACGCGATTCCCACCGTTACGCCGGGTGTTCTTTCCACAGTGGCTGCCGGTGTTCCTGGGCCGCCGGCCGCCGGAAGCACGGAAATGAGGATGGACTCATTCGCGTCCGGGAAGTCGATTGTTACCGGATGACCCTGAACTACGTCCGTGTTGTTGCGCATTATTGATTTCTGACCCAGCGTTACCGTTAGGGCGATGATCCGGGCCGAGGGAAGGCCGGGTCCCCCGGATCCGACAAGCTGAGTATCCAGAGCGAATGCTTCCGCTCCGCCCTCAACGGTCCGTTGCAACGTCCACTCGACATCCTGACCCGGCCCCCCCGTTTGAACCGATGGCGCGATAAAGCGCGGTCGCGCATTGCTTCCGAAAGGCCCGGCTTTGACGCGCATGACATAGACCTGCGTGGCAGGCGCGGGGGTGATCGGCGTGTTGCGGAATGCGGCATCGAGTTGTGGCTCGATCCCCGGATTCAGCGCCTTCAGCATCGCAACGGTGTTGTCTGAGGTCGGCGCAAACGAGGCGGCAGGATCGCTGGTCATCTCCTGCGGGTTTTGTGGATGCCCGGCAGGCTGCTTGAGCATCGGATCGAGAAGAGCCATCAAACGCTCAAAGGTAACGCTGCCTTTTCCAGCCGATGGCGGCGACGGTGGCGGACTCGCTCCGGCGGCGGGTGACGTCCCGGAATCGGTCCCTGTTCCGGCGCCAGACGATGCAGCAGGCACCGCAGCGGCAGCCGGAGCCGGTGTGGGCGTCACTGGCGCGGGCGTCACTGGCGCGATTGCCGGCTGCAACTGCACCTTCGTCTGCATCTGTTTCGGCTGCAGTTCAATCGTTGCGATTCTGCGCGCCGTCTTTGTACCGTTCGCGATCAGCAGCAGCAGATCATTCGCACGCAGGTTGTTCGCGACGCCATCCACATAGATAACGTTCGTGCCCGCCTGCAGCATGGAGGGCTGCGTGGCTCGAATGCCGAGATTATTGTACGTATCGCTCGCATACAGGTCATCCGATGTTTCGAACGACTGCGGCAGCGCGCCTTGCGCCGCCATGCTCTGCGCGCGGCTTCCGGCGGCGATGGTTACGGACTGGTTCTTATCGAGCGTGTACGCCAGGAAGACACTGGACGCTACTCCTGGATTGAGGGCATAGCCGGTCATGCGAGCTAAATGAACGATGGAGTCGCGCTCCACTGCCGTTCGCAGGTAACCTTCGTTCGCGATCCGTTCCTGATAGAACGAGAGGACGTCGAGAACAGCGGCCCAGGCATCGAGCAGTGCAACGCCAGGATCGTCCGGCGAGCGCGCAGCAAATGCGGCAAGAGCGGGGAGCTGCGCGCTCGAAAGCCTGCTGAGCATCGTTTCGTAAAACGCCGAAAACGTGCCCACGCGGTAGGCAAGCGCGCTCAACCCCGGACGATTTACGGTCGAAACAGGCGTCAGAATCACCTGCCACCTGCCATCGTGAGCTTCAACACTCCGGTTTCCACCGTGCCGGCATTATCGAGTTGCGCGATTTCGAGCGGGCCGATGCGCAGGACGCCCTTCTCTTCTTCAAGCAGCGGTGGGAGAAACATGCGCGCCAGCTTGTCGATCTTGACAGTCTCGACTCCGTCCACTGCCATCACTGCCGCAATCAGCTGGCTGCCAAAGATGGATTGTCCGAATGTCAGCCTGTCGGGATGGAAGAGGCCTGTCGTTCCGTCAGGCAGCGTGGCATTACTGAGCAGGTCCAGCAACGCAAGTTCGACATGGCCGCGGAGCCACTCCGGTTTGACGCAGATCGTCAGCTCCAGATCGATGGCAACGTACGTGGCGGGAACAACTTCGATATCGTGTCCGATCCGGCGGTACGGTTCGAGCTCGGCCTGAATCTGTTTCAGCAGACGGTCTGAAGGGTCGTCTGTGCCGAACGTATCTACTGCGACGCGGGCCATCTGGCGGTGTCCGGTCCAGCGAATCGTCGCCGCAGCGCGCTGCACCGCCGGATTCCGTTCCGCCAGAGCGGCGTAATCGTCGGCCGTAACCGCCCGCTCGAGCACGTTCTTCATCGCATAAGGACCGGCCAAACGCGCAATCGCGACGGGCTCGGGATTCACGCCGCCTGCCGCCGGCATCGGATTTTTGACGTCGTTGATCTCAAGGCCCTTGGGCGCGCTACCGCGAAATACAAGCGTCCCGATCGTCTCCGCGCCTACGTTGCCCTGAATCCCGTTTCCTACCCGGTACGTTGCGTTGAACTGCTGGCCGCCAACAGGCGCCGCGCCATTCACACCATCTCCGAATCGCAGATGAGCGAAACCGGAATCGTCGATTTCAGCCACGAAAACCGGGTCCGTGGCGCCGCTCGCGAGCAGATCCGGCAATGCGGTCCAAACGGCGCCGACGGCAGTGGTAAGCGTGACTGCGGGCGTTGCCTGATCCGGGGCGGGAGTAAGCGCCCGGGCCGCCGGATTGTTCAGATTTACCCGGGTGCGAAACGTCACGGGTCCTTTGGCGAGTGCCGGCCTCCAGGGATTTTGTGGCAGAGCGATTTGTTGCACCCGCCCATCGCGGCATTTTCCTGGTTCCATTTCCGCCTGCGGCACCGGCGGAAGAGGCTCGCCCGAAATGGTTCTGCCATGATCCGCAAGCAGGAGGTTGCCGCGAGCGACAGCCGTCACTCTGGGGATGCACTCGCCCGACTCATATCCGGCGTCGGCGTTTGTCGGCGGAGTGATGGCCCTGTAGATCAGATCGAAGGGCAGCGCATCCTCGACCGCCCAACTCACGTTCAGCAGCGAGATACCGAGGAGGTTGTCGGTCGTCTTCTCCACCCGCTCAATGCGCACCACATGGCGATGCGCCGCGTCGGCATCGTCGGGACTGCCCGTGTCCGGACTTGCCGTTTCTTCGAAGAGAAGAAACATGCCCGGACGAAGATGCCCGAGAATGCGCTCTGGCGCACCGGCCGTGCGCCGGCCGTTCTCTGTTCCAGCTTGCTGCCCAGCATCCGCCGCTGTCTCATCCACCAGCCACACGGACGTGGTGCCCTGCGGCAGCCGGCAACTCTGATTCCCCCAGTCGTGGATCGCGATGGAATTGTGGGCCGCGTATAAAGCCAAGGCTCCTTTGCGCATCGGTTCGAAATACTCGAACGTGCCGCTGCCGGCCCGCAGCAATGCGTCAAGCTCGGCAACTGGAGGTTCCGCAGGCGGCGCTCCGGTCGCGAACAGGATATCCGCAGAATCCAGCGTCACGTCCGCCGCACTCGCAACATGAATCCATGCCCTCGAGTTGCAACCCTCGTTCAATTGGTAATCGATCAGACGCAGGTGCCGGCGAACGGAAATTCGTTGCCGCGCGGTGCTCAGATAAGCTTCCGTCGCCACTGCGTCTTGGTAGTAGCTGAGATTGTCTGCCGCATAGGCGAGCAGCTCCACCAGAACGATTCCGAAATCCGCTGCATGCTGTTCCTGCCACTGGGGAAGATTGAGCGCGAGGCGATCCAACATCAGTTGCCGGAAGCTCGCGTAATCCTTCACCAGGTAATTCAGATCCGGTTCCTGCGCGGCGCGCGCACTGCTCCGCGGCCGTTTCGCGCAGTCGAGATCCGAAAGACAATCCAGCGCAAACGAAAGGCGCAGCGAAGAAAAGAGCGGATCGAAGTTCTCGAGCCCGCTCACGCGTATCGTGTATACCGATGCGTCTCCCGGTCCGTCGAGCGTGATCAGCGCGCAGTTCGTTCGCTCCGGGTCGTCGGCGGAGCCCAGCCGGACATCCACCACAACGGGCTGTATCCTCGTTCCTCCCTCGATCGAAATGTTCGCGGGGGCGAGATCGGCGGGAGCGTTCCCGAAGAAATACAGCGTCAGCGTGACACGGTCCGCAGCCAGGTCCACATAGTCGAGTCCGTTGATTCCCCGCTGTCTTACAAGGAGACGGCGTTGATCGCCTACGCACTGTGGGCCTGAGCTCTGTATCATGACACGCTGCTCGTAAATTGCGCCGTAACCGGAGTGCTGGTGTGCCGGACGATGTAAAGGAGATTTACCGTCAAAGTCGAATCGTCGGCGCTCACCTTGACGGCCCGAACCTCGATCAGATCGCCTAGGTATTGCTGCAGCCCCGCCTGGATGGAAAACTGCACAGCGGCTGCAAGCTCAACATTGTCGGGCGCGAAAACCAGTTGCATGATGCCGCTTCCGAAATCCGGCCGATTCACGCGCTCGCCCGGTCGCGTGAAAAGGATCTGCCGGATCATGCCGCTGATGTGGTCGTCATCGGAGTCGAGCGCGGTACGTCCGCGCGAATCGAAGCGAAATGGAAACCCGATGTTCATACCGCCACGGTAAGCGCGCCTAGGTTCACCACGAGCAGACCGTTGATCTCGATTTTGGGCGCGACAATCTTGATTCCTTCCGGGCTGATCACGATCATCGATGCGCCGCTCTGGATCATGATGCCGGTGGTCTCGATGCCGGGGGCGAGAGGGGTGTCGCTGACGGCGATATTGTTTTGAGAAGTTGATCCGATCACGATCGGCGGATTGCCGGGAACGCCGGCATTCGCGAGCACCGGCTTGTCGGTTGCCGCTCCTCTCCAGCAGCCGGTCCACACAGCCATATCCGGGTCGCCGCCTTCAAACTCGATCCAGACGCCGCTCCCGATCGGTGGGACCCAGAATGCGCCCATGCCGAGGCCAGCGAGCGGACTTGCCGATGAAGCCCAGATGCACGGATCGTCTCCCAGGACATCGGGCACCTGCACCAGGATCCGGCCGGTCTCCAACGGGTCGATGTTTGTGACGACGGTACCGCGGTACTTATACGGGTATCTCTTCTTTTCGCGTTTATGCTGCTTCGAAGACGTCATGGAATCACCCTCGGTGAAAGTGGAATCATGCCATCGCGGCCCAGCGTGAAGCTTTGCTTGTATTCACCGCGCTTTAGTTTGTGGGTTACGCTTGTTACGTAATAGAAGCCGTCGTAAGCGAGACCGGCGCCGCGAACCGAAACAAGCTGTCGGGCTTTCAGAACGTGGCCGTACCGCAGCACATCCAGTTCCCCCGTTGCCGTAATCGAGTCGGAAGCCATCGCTGTATCGGCGAGACCAAGAAGCGCCGCCTTGATCGGATTGAGGGGAGCCGTCATATCCAGCGGACCCGATCGCAACGGCGATGCCGGTTTGAGCGCAAGGGGCGGACGCAGGAGACCGATATCCGGGATAGGAATTGGGATGCTCAGCTTGGTAATCGGCTCGGTGACGTTCACTGTCAGTTGTTTCTTCGCAAGCCCGTCATACGTGAAGCTGAGCGATTCAACATTGCTTTGCGCGTCCATGTTCACGTTCAGCGCCGGTTGCGGTATGCCAACGCGAACCTCCGGTCCCCAGTAAGCGACATTCACGCCTACTACCGGGCCCGGTTCGATATAGAACACGTAACCCGCTTCGTCCGCTAGGCTCTTGATGTACTCAAGATCCGTACCCGTCTGGATAGGAATCTGCTCCACAGGGTTGGGGATGTCCAGCAGCACCGTGGGAATGGGAAGCGGGATGATTCCGTACCTGAAGTACTTGATGCAGATCAGCGCCACGCGCGCTTCGGCCGGTAAGCCCGGATAGCACTGGTGTTCATCATCGAGGTCCATCGCGATGGTCAGATCTTCGCCCGTGATCGTCAGAGTCGATTTTGCGGGATCGTTGCTCGGGCTGTATTCCTGCCTCGTAATCAGGCCATCCATCAGCACATGAGGCACGCCCGCAACGGTGGCCACCAGAATGATGCGATTGCCGGGATCGGCGAAGCCTGCCGGCAGGTAAGTCGTAACGATTTCGGACTTCCTGCTGACATTGAACGAGAACTGAAATCCGGTGGCCTGACCGGCTGCGGTGGTTACTTGCGCGCTCTCGAGTGAATCCATCACGACCTGCGGGACAGGGATCGGAATCAGCGGACCGAAAAAGAGGCTCAGGTAGATCCCGCTAACCATTCGTTGCTCCCGGAATGCCCTGCGGCAAAGTAATCCGGATCGCCGCTCCAGGCGTCGCCGTCAGATCCTCAGGGCGCATCGCGTTATTGGAATCGCAGATTCGCCAGAAAGCAAGCGGATCGCCCAGATTTGCGGCGGCGATGTTGTCGAGCCGGTCCCCTTCCACCACGTTGTGCATGCGCAGCACCATGAACTGGCCTGCAGAGGGTAGGAATCGCCGCTGCAGATATGGAATCTGGCGATCGCCTTCTACCAGTACGCTCGTGCCCGTGCCGTAGTATCGGCTGGTAATCGGGAACAGCCTGGAGACGCCGGTCGCATCCATCAGAAGCTCACTCCCAGGGCGGCGGGGGTTCCATATTGGAACTGCCGCGCCAGACCTTCCTTCGCGCTCTGATACGCGAGATACATGCCGCCTCCGCTTTCGCGAGTAAACCCAAGGTCCATTACGCTGAGGACCCGCATTCCCAGGCTGATCTTCGCGCGGATTGGATTCAACGCCGGATCGAACGCTTCTTCCGTAATACTGAATTCAGTGATGCGCACCGGCACAATGCGTTGAGCGCTCCAGACGAACAAGGTCAGCGGCGCTTCTATTGAGACCAGTTCGAGCACGCCCTGGCTCGCGAGACTGTTTGCATCCGTCAATTGGTTCACCGTCGGGTACAGCAACAACTCCAACGCCGACAACTGAGGTTGCAGGCCATTCTGAACCACCACAGGGTTGTCATCCGGCTGCTCGAGCTGGTCCGTCACATCCACCTCTGCTTCGAGTTTGATGGTCTCGAGGGGTGGTCCTTTCAGCCGCAGAGCTTCCAGACGATCGCCCGGTTCGTTGCCGGCGCTTTGAATCTGCAAGGTCCTGGTGAGCGTGTCGGGGTTGTACTGCAGCACAATGATCTGGCCGACCAGGCCGCCGGACCAGGTTGCGATTCCACACTTCAAAAGCCGCGGGGAACCGGGAAAGGCGCTCATTTCGGAATCGCTCCACCAATCGATCGCGCAACCTCGCGGCCCATGGAATCCGCCCCCGGGTTGCGCGTGAGGCGCACAGGCGCTGCGTCTGCGTGCGCCACATTCATCGCTCTCCAGTTCGCGCGCGGGGCGGGTTGTGCGAAGAGCGCGGCGAGTTCACGTTCCAGGGCGCCACGAAATCGCGCCGCATCCGCTGCCGCGAAAGGAAGGCCGCCCACCACGATGCGATCGATGTGCAGATGGATCTTCACGCGGCGGCAACATCCTTCGATTTGTATTCAAAATCCGCTTCATTGATCGGGCGATCGATTTTGATGAATTCGATTCGCGCCGCCGCCAGTACGGTCGCCATGTCCACAGCGGTGTCTTTCTCGGCTGCCCGAAACGCTGCATGCAGCGCGATGTTCTGAATAGTCCCGCCCGTGATCGTAAAGCGCGCGAGGCGATCGTAATCCAGGTTCGCCAGCGGCGTCTGCGCGGGGAACGCGCGCATCCACAGCCGGCGTCGTTCGGCCAGGCCGGGAAACGGAAAATGCACGATGAAACGCATACGCCGCGTGAATGCCGGGTCGAGCGCGTGCCGCATATTGGTGGCGAGGATTGCGATGCCCCGATAAACCTCCATGCGCTGCAGGAGATAGTCGATCTCCACGTTCGCAAAACGATCGTGGCTGTGCGTCACCTCAGTTCGTTTGCCGAACAGAGCGTCACACTCATCGAAAAAGAGCACCGCCCCTCCGTCCTCCGCAACATCGAAGATGCGCCGCAAGTGTTTCTCGGCCTCGCCGATGTACTTGCTCATCACACTGGAAAGATCGACGCGATAAAGCGGCAATCGCAGTTCATTGGCCAGGATCTCGGCGGCGAGTGTTTTTCCCACGCCGCTGTCGCCCACGAAAAGCGCGCTGGTTCCCAGCCCCCGTGAGAGTTTCGTTTCGTAACCCCAGTCGAGGTGAACCCGCGCGCGGTGCTTCACGTGGGCAGCAACGGTCCGAAGCAGATCGAACTGATCGTGCGGAAGCACGATATCTTCCCAGCGCGAGGTGGTTCGCACCTCTGAGCCAAGCTCCGTCAAACCCGGATCCAGACTCCGGACGCACTCTTCCCAAACGCGTTTCGAAAGCTCCTGCGAACTGCCAGCGCCGGCCGCACGCGCCACACTCTCGATTCGCGCAATCTCATCGAAGTTCAGGCTGAATTGCCCTGCGAGGGTTTCAGCGCCTTCCTTGTCGCCATCCAGCGCTTTCACCCACCGCTCGCGCTGCTCAGCCCGATTTGGCTTGGGTACTCGCAACGCGAATGAGCGTGTTTTTGATCGCCGGGCCGGTTCCGCGCAGGCGACGAACACTGGGCTGGTCAAAGCCGAAAGCAAGCGGCCGAGAGCGGCGCTCCATGAAGAAGGCGCGACTCCATCTTGGTCTTCCGTATCTACATAGAGAGCCACCTGCGCGAGCGCCGCTTCCCGCTGCCACATCCTTCCGAGCGTCTCGATTTCAGGCGATGCTGCGGGGATCGCGGCGGAAGAAACCGAGTAGAGCGTGTGGCCGAATTCCGCTGCCGCCCGTGCGGCAATAAGCGCCTTTGCGGATGCATGCGCGCCCGTTAATTGCACCGGCGTGAAATCGCCAGCACGCCAGCGGTTGAGGATCTGTTCTATGACCGGACGCTGCGTAGGCGCGATGTCCATACCTTCATCTGCGGACATTTGCTGGACAACGGCAGCGAGAGCCCGATCCATTTGATTGATGCCCTTCAGAAAATGCAGTATGCGCTCATCGATGCGGATCTGGCTGCTTGTGAGTACGCGCGGTTGCTCCGGCACTTCGATCAGATGCCAGAAGCGGAGGGGTCCCGCCGGCGTGATCGACTCCCATGCGCTGTCGTCGAAGAGTCTCAGCGCGAGCCCGAATGTCGGAAAGCGCTGGTCCTCATTGTGTTGAGCGCGCGCGCACAGGTCGGACAAGCTCACGTCCAGTTCCACCGATGCCGTGAGCATCAGGATCTGCTGGTCGAAGGCGGATAGACCGAACCGTTCAGAAAGGAGCGCCATTGCTCCCGCAGCCTTAGGAAACCGGGTGACGCGGGCGGCCTTCGGCTCCTCGAATTCACGCTGCAGCCTCTGGCGAATCCACTCGACCGCCGCGCTGAGATAGTCCGCGTTGATCTGGCCCCAGTCACGCTGATCTTTCATTGAGTCCCCACGGTCATTGCATCCTCATGTGATCGTCAGTGTCCGGTCCAGAAAGACCGGCAGAGCGGCGGACGTATCGATAACCAGGCTGTCCGCGCCGTCCACTCGCAGGCGCAGCAGGTATGTTCCCGGTTGCGCTTGTGCGATAGCGAACGTCAGGCTGGAGGCGGGAGCCGTCAAAACGGGTCCAGTAGCCTTCTCGTCGTTATTGAGCAGCAGCGAGACCTCCTGGTTCGGCTGCACCGGCGGCGCGACATTCACGGTCAGCGTTGCCTGTCCACCCACAGCGGCCACATTGAGAGGAAATGTGTCGGTGATTTTGGGAGCTACTGAAAACCGGACCGGCAGACTCGCGCGGGTCACCTCCTCCGGTTTTCCCGGATTCGTGGCCACCAGCGCCTGGATGCTGTAGACGCCGCTCGGCAGCGTGCTGGCGCCGATGACTACGGAAAAGCTTGTGTCCGTCGCGCCGACTGCCGCGGCCAAATCCGTCTGAATACTGCGCCGATCGCTTGTGAAGCGCGCCTTCACCGCATCGCCACCAAGCGCAATCCCCTGGAACGCGACGGTCTGGCCGGCTTCCGCGCCGAAGACGCCGCCCGGCGCATCAATGTTTGTAATCACCGGAGTTCTCGAATCCACACTGGGCTGCGACTGGATGCCGCTATCGCCTCGCCCGCGAGCCAGCACCGGCTTCGGTGTCTTCGCAGGCAGCGTGCTGCTCATCAGCACTACGGTGGCTTCGTATGCCACAGACAGCCGGTATTGCGTCTGAAACCCGGACCAGAGCCGGAATGAATCGTCAACAGTCAGCGGCTGCAGGGAAAACCGGATCCGCTCCAGCTGATCGCCGAGGTCGTTTCCTGCCAGCGCGCTGCGGATTTCATCCCGTCCCAGAACCGGATGATCGTGCATGATGCTCATCACGCGCCCCAGAAGCTGATGGCTGAACGGCCGTTGCACGTCGTTATCTCGCCCATACGTAGTCAGCAGGTAATAGAGGTTCAGACCGAGCGACGGAAATCCCGTTTCGCCGCTTTTCGTCTGCGGCGGGTCCATGTTCCGGTATGCCGCATTGGGAGATGCCTGGTAAAGAAAAATGTTCAGCTGATTCGCGCTGTCGGTTGCCGCGCGCGCGCGATCCAGACATTGAAATGTGAAGGTCGTATCAGCCAGGTCAGGATCGAGCGCGACGCCTGCGGAAAGCAGATTGCGCAGCGTTGCCGTCACTGCCGCGATCGCAAGCGTATTGCTCACGTGGTCCCCGATCTGTCGCGGCTTTTCAAGTAATCAGCCAATGCCAGATGTGGTGTTCTCGGTTTTTCCCGGACCGGCGCAGATTCGGAAACCGTAGCCCGTACTTCCACACGGCCAATCGAAATATAGACATCTGGCGCGGCCTCGCCGCCGCCATCCCGCTCCATCGCGCTTGTATAACGTTCACGCCTGGTTCGCGGCTGCAGCGTAGCGCGTCCCGATGGCGCAGGGCCGCGTTTGGTTTCATCCCCAGGAGCCGCCAGACTCCGGGCAGCCTCGGTGTCGGCCGCGGATTGCTTCTCCTCTTGCGATCGCCACGGCGGAGATATCGTTCGAGACGGCTCGTGCGGACCGAAAGGATGCAGGGCTGTCTGCAGATCGAAACCTCGCTTGCTTTGTTCTGCGGCTGTGGGCGGTGCTGCCTCGGTCTCAATATCCCGAGCGCGCGCGCCGCGGCGAGGCTCGAGAGGACGGCGTGCCTGGTGGCGAAGCGCGTCTCTAACCAGCGCGCTTGTCTTTTCCGGCTTCGCCGTATTGGCTTGCTCTTCCTGATCCGGAATACTCGGCTCGCCCCATTCTTCAGGCAGGAATGGCGCGCGGGCGAACCCGGGCCTGTCGAACTCCATGTGAGGAGGCGTGGCGAGCCGTTCCGTGTCAGAGGACATGGGCGTGCTCGCACGATCGTCTGGCCTCTGCGGAACGTCATCTGTGGCCGGCATCGGCATAAGAGGCCGATCCAATGTCTTCACCGGCGGCGCCATACGGACCTTGGTCGTCACATTAGCCGGCGGCGCCATGTCGACCAGCGATGTCGTATCAGTCGGCGGCGCCGTGTGGACCGACGACGTCATATCGATGAGCGGCGCCGTGCGGATTGGCTCTGCCGGTGGCTCAATCGCGCTCTCGAGCACGGTTTCTTCAATCGTATGCTGCGGAGCGGCCAACGCGGGCATCGAGGCGGGCCGAATACCGCTACTCGGGCTTAAAGAACGCGTCGCAAGATAGCGCAGGAAATGGCTCATGAGCCTCAGTCCCGGGTCATTTCCAGATACATGCGGCGACGTGCAGGATGCATGTCGAGAATGGCCGATTCCGCCCATCCGTACCGAATCGCGAGTTCGTCCACCTCGCGAAACAGCCGCATTGCTTCTCTGGAAATCTCTGTCCACAGAAAGCTCGCGATATCGAACATTTCGGTCCACCGGGTTTCGCACGCAGGACAGGTCAGATCGAATCCAATGACGGCTTGCGGGTCAGCCTCCTCCATCTTTCTGGAGATAAAGTCCACCAGATCGGCGGGGAGCAGCTGATAGTCTTGGGGCGGTATTGTCTCGCGTTCACGCTTTACATCTGTTACGCAGCGCCGGAGCAACATCAGTTCGGCCGCTTCAACATTCCGGGCCGCGGCGAGCGCCGCCGCATCGCCGGCCGTTGGAGGGCGGAAGGTAAAAACGTAATCTCCGAAAACGTGATTGCCAGAAATGTGATCGGTTGCGGGATCCTGTACCTCGGGGAGGATGAGGTCGGCGGGACGAATGGTAAGCGCGGCCACATCACCGCACTCAGGACACCGCGCAGTCGCATCCGCTTCGCCGCCAAACAACAGCGCGCGGAGCCGAAGCAGCTTCGCGTCACGGTCACCGACGCGCAGTTCTTCGGCGTCCTGCAAGGAAAGCCCGCACTGCTGTACGAGCAACAGCGCCTGCTTGCCGGGTTTTGTGTTTTGCGCCCGGTCCCAGAGAGACAATAGCCCGGGCGCGGCCGAATTGAGACTCATCTTCCGTGTCGATCAGCTGTTCTTAAAACGTTGGCTCCGGCGGTTCGACAACTGAGGCATCGCGCATCCAGCCTTCGTTTTCGAGCTTGATGTGCTGAATCGCAACTGCGTTGGCGTTGGCGTCGAAATCAGGCAGCGCCTGATATTCCGAAACCCAGCAACGGTAGATCTGATAAGCGAGTACCACCTGACCCGCTTCATTAAGAACCTTCAGGACGATATCCTTTCGGAAGTCCTTCAGTGAAACCTCGCTACCCAGGCCCTGATTGAGTTGCCACACCTTATTCGCCCACTGCTCGAAATCCAGGCTCTGGGTAACCCCGCGCTCGAGCGTGATCGCGTCATATTCGGTTCGGCCCGGCGACTTCCGGCTCGTACTCGGATCGCCGCCCTCACGGTGGGTAACCACCTGAGTCGTTCGCTTCAAAACACTGACTTTGCTAACGCCCGCAACCGCCTGACCGTCCCACCAGACCTGAAACTTGAAATTCTTATAAGGGTCAAAGCGGGTTGGATTGACCGGAAATATGACGGCCATATGAAGCTCCTAAGTCTGGATTTGTCCTGCCATCTGTTCAATCTGAATGATCACGAACTCGGCTGGTTTCAGAGGGGCAAAGCCGACCTGGATGTTCACGACGCCAAGATCGATATCGTTTTGCGTGGTTGTTTCCGAATCGCACTTGACGAAATACGCGTCTTTGGGCGAACTGCCCTGAAACGCCCCCTGCCGGAAAAGATTGTGCATGAATGCGCCCACGTTCAGCCGAATCTGGCTCCACAGGGGCTCGTCGTTGGGCTCAAATACCACCCATTGCGTACCGCGATAGAGACTTTCTTCGATATACAGCGCGAGCCGTCGGACAGGAATGTACTTATAGTCGTCCTCGAGGATGTCTGCTCCGGCGAGCGTTCTTGCGCCCCACACTATCGGACCGATGATCGGGAAAGAACGCAAGCAGTTGATTCCGAGAGGATTCAGATTCCCGTTCTCTCCGTCTGTAAGCTTCACGGCAAGCTGCGAGACGCCGTTAATCGATGCATCCAGTCCTGCGGGAGCCTTCCAGACGCCCCGTTGAGAATCGGTCCGCGCGAAGATTCCCGCGAGTGCTCCGCACGGGGGAAAATCCTGGAATTGCCCGTCGGATACTGGATTCGGTTCCGTGATTCGCGGGAAGTAGATCGCGGCATTTCTGCGATTACTGCCGATTGGCGCAACGAACGCGTCGAAGCCGTTCAGCGCTTGTTGCATGCTGGTCCATGCGACAGGTGGGTCCACCAGCAGCACGGCTCTCCTCGCGGCGCAGTAAGCGGATGCCGCCCCCAGCAACCCCGCCGATTGATCGCCGTCCGGGTCGTCGGGCGGAATGCAAAGCAGGTTGAACAGGTCAGTGTGTTCGAGACTGTAGATTCCCTGCTTGTTCGCTTGCATGCCGTCAGCACCGAAGTAATCACCATCCCCCAAGACGCCGCCGTCCGACCCCGTCTTGCCTGGCGGTGGAGAATATGGTTCGCCGCCAGCAGGCGTTGCGTCGGGCAGCACGCCTGCGGAGTCATCGGATGCCGTCACGAGGTCAGAACCATTGGCGAGCACACGCTGTATATTGCGCGCAGCTGACGTAACGCGAGAGACGTTCATGTAACTCTCCGTTTTGAGAGTCCGCCCGGTAACCGGATCGACCAGCCAGACGAGCAGGTTGAACGTGTTCCGCGGCGCCGTCGCAGTCGGCGTTTCTTTTGTTTTGTAATCGATGGCGGCGCGCAGTCCCGCGCCCCACGATCCTGCGCTCGCCGCGAGTAACCGGAGTGTTCCCGCGGATGAGTCGAGTTTCTTCCCGCTGATATCGATTTCCGCTGCGCTCGCAGCCACTGGAGCACTGCCCCCACCGGGGCCGCCTGCCGCTGGAGAGCCTCCAGGAGTTCCTGGCGCGGGCGTTCCTCCACCGCCACCTGCCGGCGCTGGAGTGGCACCACCGCCACCTGCCGGCGCTGGTGCGGCACCACCGCCACCTGCCGGCGCTGGTGTAACCGGACCTGCCGGTGGTGTTGCAGTCTGGCCCGGCGGAGCCTGCGTTCCGAGCAGCCTCACTACAACTCCCTGGCTGCCGCCGTTTAGAAAGAAATCGCGCACGGCGAACGGGACCGTGAAACCGGCGGCCAGCCCTCCGAAACTCCGCTCAAAATCGGCATAACTGGTAATGATGATTGGCTCATTCACCGGCCCCATCACCGTTCGGCCGACAAACGCAGTTATCGAAGTCGCAACGCCGGTTATGGTGCGGACGCCGCTGGGAATCTCTTCAATGTAGACACCTGGATAGCTCGTCTGTACAGGCATCCAACCCTCAGTTCTTACCGTGGCCAGAAAGGCCGCTAAAAAAATTTGGTCACCTGTTTATACATGAACCAAACGAACTATTCAATAAAAAAACGCAGATCAGTCTATTCCGCGCGTAATCCGGCCGTAATAACCCATGTCGCGAATTGATTTAATCTTTATTCGCCGCGTCCTCGCTTTTCTCCTGCGGCTTGATGGTCGATCGCACGACCATGAACTTATTCAAAAGGTCAAACCAGAAAGGTGCGCCAAGAGAAACAGCCAGAGCAGTAAATACGAATCCCACCAGTTTCGAGACGGTTTCGGAAAGAGATTGCGGAAAATGCTGCGGGTCCATTGAGTACTCGCGCGCCACATTCGGATCAGCGTGAACGGTGTCGTTCGTGGGCGGATAACGCCAGCCGATCGGAAGTCCAGCCGTCTTTTGAAGAGAATCGAGCGACGAAAGAAGGTCTGCCCGGGCGCCGCCCGAAGCGGGTTGGGATCCAGGTTGCGACGAAGGCGCTTCGTTCGCCATGCGCGAGGCCCGGGCCACCACCAGATCGCGCGCCGCTCGATTCGTGCTCAGGGCGCGGGCTACGCCGATGCTATCGGCGTTCAGCGCCAACGCCGTAAAAAAGCCGATGCCGACAAGGATGAATTGCGTTCGCCGGCGGTACCAGCCGGACACGCGGTCCATCGCGGAGTCATACCAGGCTTCAATATTGCGCCGCGCCGTGACAGCATCATCTCCTGCGGCGTCAATAAGCGTGAGCAGCGCCGTCCGGATTGGTGATTCCGGCAGCGCGCTGACGGATTGACGGAACTGCACCGTGCTACCTATGCCGCCGGCCAAAGCGAACGTCCCGCCTCCCTTACCCGGAGCCGTAGCCGACGCGCCGCTGAGCGAGGCCGAAGCGGCAGGCTGAAGTACATCCATCAGCGCCGCCGCAAAAGCTGCGGACGGTATGTAACTCGGAAGATTTCTGGCCGAAGCGGGATTGTAAGTTCCTGGAAAAAGCCCGCTGACGATCGGATGATTATAAATTTGTGCTACCAACCCCTTGGCTCCCGGACCGCCAAGAAGTTCCGTTATGCCTCGCTCCAGATCTCGCGCGCGGTTCCTCACCAGACTTTCGATGAACTCATTCAGCGCCGAGCAGATAAGACTCACGCTCAAAAACATCAGAATCATCCCTATAGCCAGATCGAGAATGTCCGAACTAAACACTTAGTTCCTCCTGATCAAACAGCGAATTATTCTCGCATTGATGAGGAGCAATTGCGCAACGCTCGAATAGACTGTGAGAATGCCGGTATTGGTTTGTACAGGAGCTGAATTGCTTTGCAGCCTCGGAACGGCTCCTTCCATATTCAACGCTACGCCTCCGCCACGGGTCACCACGACCGTTGGCGAGGCAGGAAATGTCGCGGACATCGTGCCGATGACAAATGTATCGCCCTTCGGCATGTGTACATCGCCGGCCAATCCCGCTGTGGCTGCTGCCACTGCTGCGGCCCTCGGAGTACTCACCCCTATGCCTTGCGTACCCAATCCCTCCTCACCTTGGAAACCGGGTTGTACTTCGGTCAGCATGGACGGCCTGCCTGCGCTGGATCTGACCTGTACTCTCACGTGCCTCTGGGGCGGCGTAATTGAGGTGACGAACCCCGGGCAGGCGTTGGTCAGTGGCTTGTAACAGAGGAGCGCGTCGAAGGTGCCGCGGGTCGGCGTCATCTCGCACGCCCTGCCGATCCTGGGGCCGCGAGCGATTACTGCACCGGCATGGCGTCGCGGACTTTCTGCGGGCGGCTCTCTGCTTGCCAGCACCGAAATCCGATAAAACGGGTCCTTGTAGCCGCATCGCGGATTGGCATGTTATCCATGATGGTGCGCCGCGCTCTCATCTCGCGCTGTGGGAGTGCTGGTCTGCTCCCTGTCGGACACTTACGGTCTTTGCCGTTGGTGACATCGATCTCAGCCTGAGGTTCCCGGCGGAATCCAACAGACTCATTTGCATTCTCCGGGGGCCAGTTCTCTCCCGCGAGGTGCACCGGTTCGGCAGGCTGCGCGAAGCGGCATGACTGGGCGTGAGCCTTGTTACAACTGGAATAGTGACTTTCAGCTTGGGAAATGTTGCGTTTCCGTCTCGCAGCGGATTCAATGCAGTTATCTCATTACCGGCATTTGTAACGACAGCAGGAACGGATCCGGTCCCTCTGTCTTTAGATCTCAAAATTGCAGCAGGACAGCTGCAGTTACCCTCAACCGAGAGGACTTATGGCGGGCGATTGAGCGGGTTCGTAAGTCCGGCCTGCAGGAATTGCTTCGTCAATTGATTGATTTGGTTCTCCGGGTTAAGGCAATTCGAGGCCGCTGACACAAGGGCCCGCCATACGTCACCACATAATGCCCGTCAATCGTCCACAATCCGGTCGTATCGTCGACCGAAGGGGAGCGACTATGAGCACGTCAGGACTCACGGGCGGCATCTGTAGTCATGCGGCAATGGCCCAAGGCGTTAGGCTCACCGCTATGATCGTCATTCTAGACTCGGACCGTATCCAAATCCGTGATTGCCGAAGCGTGGCTACTGGGCGGGCCGGATAGCGCATGGCTTAACCAGGCGCCGTCAATATCTGGAAAAGATACGGAATCTCCCTTCCCTCCGCGATCCAGACCCAGGCGCCGAACACAAAGCCTTGAAAGCAGGCGTGAAATCGCTTTTTCTACAAACAACTCTCTCTATGGCAGTGTCGCATTCTGTGGCAAGGCCCTGCGCGAAAGCGTGTGGAAGAACTGCCGGAGGAGGTCAGGCCGCGATTCCGAACAACCGTTCAATGAACCGCTTCTCTCCGAGAACCTCGCCTTTGGGCAACCAGCGGATCTGGCCTTTTCCCTCGGTGATCACCTGAAAACCGGCCAATGGTGATCAGTTCAAAACCGGCCAACGGAGTCTAAATCCGAGAACACGAGTTAGTTATACCGTGCCGGGAATGATCGTGGCAAGACGAATCAAAACAGATCGCCGGTTGTCGGCGCGTCTTGCAAAGGGACGTTCGAGATCAGAACCTTCCCGGCTAGGTGTGGGGCTGCCCATACCAAGGATGTTCGAGTGTCGGTTGGTAGGGCCAGTCTTCGCGTCGCGGCAATGAACGTCGTGCGTCCTCGAATTCGGATCGCGTGAGAAACATTCCTCCGAGGTCGTTACCGCCGTTTATCTCGAAAAGTTGATACTCGGAGTTCGTAAGCTGGTCATTGATCATCTTGAAAAACGCATAAGCCGCGCGGCCCCAGCTCTGACCTCCGTCATCGGTCAGTTCCGGCGAGTAGACTGGGTAATCCAAGCCCCGGCAACTAACGAGATATCGCGGCACGGACGGATCGTTGGCCTCACGGACCTCAGCGGGGGTCGCGACGTGTTGCTTCACCTGTGGCAGGATTGCAGCGTAGGCCTTCCCGATGCCACCCTCCGCAAGCTCCTCTGCGTCCAGAAATATCAGCCTGCTGTAGTTCCATCGGCAAGCACCGCCGATGAGAGGGTATCATCCCCGGGGATCCTCCCTCTCCTCGCCCCCGTGGCACAGCAAATTGCTTCTGCATACTGCGCGCTATGCGGGCTTCCGCTTGGCGGTGAACGTACCGGTGACGGCGCCGCTGGCGAAATCGACCGTCCCTTTAATCGCATCGCTGCT
Organism: Bryobacteraceae bacterium; assembly: GCA_035262625.1. GTDB lineage: Bacteria > Acidobacteriota > Terriglobia > Bryobacterales > Bryobacteraceae > BOG-234. The sequence continues at coordinate 4,706 of DATFSM010000142.1, read as the reverse complement.
TTCGGCTGTTCCTTTGTAGATGACGACGCCGAAGTCGCGGCTGAAGGAGAACTCGAGCGCTTGCCCCTTCAACGTTCCCGTGATGTCGCTTTCGAACGTCCCGATCGAGATATGGCCGGTGACTTTCTCGCCTTCGACCTTGAGCCTAATCGTCGGCGTCCCGCCGCCCTGATCGGTCTCGACGGTGAACACCCAGGTCCCGTTGAGATCGATCTTTGCCTGCGCGTGCACGGCGGCAGCGACGAAGGCCATGGCGAGCATCAGCGCCGCGTGGCGGATCATCCTGGTTCTCATGCGCATCCTCCTCAAGCGAATGCTAAGGCAAGTGGGCTCAAAAGGCAAAGGGCTGTGCGGACAGAGCCCTCGCAATGAGAGAGCTTTTCTTCCTCAGGGTTCTGGCGCCGTTTTGGTACGCCAGCTTCTTGGGCCGCACTTGAGGACGTGTGTCCGTGATGGAGGAGGCGATCAAGCATCGCGCTCGCCGCCGCGACATCGCCCAGCAGCTTTCCCCAGTCTTCAACCGGTCGATTAGAAGTCAACAGCGTGCTGAATCGTTCGTAGCGGCGCATTATGATCTCCAGCAGATCCTCCGCCGCGGTATGCGGCAGTCTGCGCATGCCGAAATCGTCGATCAGCAGCGGCACCGTTGCGAGCGAAGCTATATTCGCTGCGCGTCCCGTCGGCGACGGACTCCGCCAGTTCGTCGAGCAGCGTATGGGTCTCGCGATAAAGCACCTTGTATCCCTGATGAATCGCGGCGTGGCCGATTGCCTGCGCCAAGTGGCTCTTGCCCGTTCCGCCCGATCCTGAGACATTCTGCACCTCCTCACCACAGCATTGAAATTGCACACCTTGTTGCCGTCGATTTCTGATCGACGGACCTGCATTTTGATTACTTCCCCGCGTTTTCCTCAGCAAACATCGAATATGTTCCGTTTACGGCTGATAAGCTCCTCGGTCGTCTCCTCAGGGCAGCCACCTCGCGAATGACCTCATCAGACTCAACCGCCGTTATCGGGATCTCCCAGGGAGCCCACGGCACGACTTGTGTAACCGGAATCCTGTTTTCCTCGATCAGGCGCCGCACGACATTGTGACTTATGTGCAGTCGCTCAGACGCTTCTTCCAGCGTGATGGTTTTCGGGTCTCGATTCGCTGCAGCATAGGCCGGAAGGGAATGATAGGAGCGAGCGGAGCGGACACGCCCCTCGTTCCATGTGTTCCCGCTACCGGTTCTAAGGCCCAGCCGATTCAGAGTTCCGGCGATCTGTTCGTCAGGGAATCGACCCGACATCCGACGAAGAACCTCCACAGTCTCGAGGTTTGTGCAACGACTGTGTCTTCCGGTGAGGTTTTTCTTCATGCGGAGCTCCGAGTGCCGCCCGCCCGTCCAGTGGATCAGCAACACGATCTCCTTCGTCGCATCGTCTACATCGGCAACGATCTCTTCAATCAGGATACGAGCGATCCGCTGCTTGAGCCGCATATCTGTCGTCGATGTGTTCCAAACCGCGGGGAGATCCTGCGCCAGACTGCAGAGCGTCTCCTTGTCTGGAATCTTCGGTGCATTGGTTGGCGCTTCGTTCTCACGCAGTCTTCGTTCAACGTCGCCGACGGCGCATAGAGCCGCGTTCCAACGCGCCTCCAGTTCGGCTGCGACCAGCCGATTGTCAGGATCCACTGCTTCGTAGCGGCGTGCTGCCAGGCGAGCCTCATAGCGCGCCTGATCGAGCTCCAGCGACAGCACACGGTGCCGTTCCTGCTGCTGTTCGGAAATACGCGCGGCGACCTCCAACGCTGCCTGGATCGCATTGCCTTCAACTACCTTCAGAATCTCGGCTGCGACTTCCCGGTCTGGCTTCAGGCCACCGAACGAGATACACCATCCTTCGCCATGGTTGATGTGCGCTCCGCGGCAATGATACCGTGGCACTTCGCCGTGGCTGCCACTATAGGCGACGTGCAACATCCGGCCACATCGGCGGCAGCGCAGTAATCCGGCCAAAAGGCTTCGGCCGCCGCGGCCAGCTTTACGTTGCATACGCGACTTCATGTGAGCATTGTCGGTCAGCATCGACTGATTCCGTTGGAACTGCTCCCAGGAAATGTAACCGGGATGATGATCGTGAATCAAGACCGTCCATGACTCCGGCGCCTTGAAATGTCCCTCGCTCTTTCGGGCGCGGCCATCAATCACCTTGGTTCGCGCTTCCGTCTTGCCGAACGCGTATGCGCCGGCATACATGGGATTCCTCAGCATGTGCCAGATGGTGTTGTACACCGGCAGCTTCCAGAGAATGTCGTGGCCCGGGGCGTCCGCCACAAGCGCCGGAAGCCGGACCTTTTCGCCGCGGAACCATAACAGCACCTGACGCGCACTGCCCAATTCCGTCATTTTCGTGAACACCAGGTGGACCGCATTTTGCACGCGGCGATCAGGATCCAACTCAACCTTGCCGTGGTGCGTCCAGCGGAAACCGACTGGAAGTCGAAACTTCAGTTCGCCACGGCGTGCCTTCTGGCGAATGGCTTCCAGTGAACGCTGCCGCAGCAGATTCAACTCGAACTCGCTCATGGTTCCTTTGAGCCCGAGCAATAGCCGGTCATTCAGCAAGCCCGGATCGTACCACACCATCCGGATCGATAACGATGGCGCGCACGAGCCCGCAGAGCTCTATCAAGTGATGCCAGTCCCGACCATTGCGTGCCAGACGCGATGCTTCTATACACAGCACGGCCCCCACCTGACCCGTGCACACCTCCGCCACCAGCCGTTGGAATCCTGGGCGCTCCACCTGGCCGGACCCTGATCGTCCCAGATCCTCGTCGATGATCTCCACCTTCTGAAATCCAAGCTGGCGGGCGTGTTCAGCGAGACCGTACTGCCGACGCTGACTCTCCTGATTATGGGTCACCTGGCCAGGCGAGGACTGCCGAATATAGACGATCGCTCGCCTGCTTAGGTGATCTGGCGTAATCCTGGCGTTCACTCCTGATCCTCCTCGGCGGCTTCACGCGGTTCCAGAGCCGCGCTCAGCAGCAAGTCGGCTAACGCCATCGCCAACTCCTGCTGTTTGTCATCCGGCAGCACAAAAGGCTTGCTGTCGCAGAGAAGCAGGTTCATCTGCAGTCCAGGGATCTTACTCGACAGACGGTTCACTCGATCGCACCTCCCTCAAAGCTGCCGTAGCGCGATCGGACGCCGAATGCAAGTCTTGCAACAGGAGCCAGAGTTCGGTTAACGCCGAAGCCGAAGCCATAGAAATCCCGCGCGTAAAATCAATCGCGCGCTGCGGATCGATCATCCACGCCGGGAAGCCGCCGATCGATCCATCCGGGAATTCGCAAAAAACGTACTCTCCTCGGGCGAGTCTCGCCCGTCGTTGGACACGTAGTTTCTGCCCGCAAAGCGGGTGAAACGGATAGTAAATCTGAACGACCTCCGATCCATGGGCATTATGTTTTGGTATCGCCGGGGCCGAGAAACAACGCGTCCTCGCGTTTGTTGATGAATGTGGCGGTTGCCAGATCGAAAACCAGACTGCGATTGATCTTTGGGTTAAAGGTGAAGTCGAAGTTGCCGAGCGTCTTGTCGGGATCGCGGAATCCGGGCTGTTTGCGGCGACGCTCGAGAAGTCGGTCGGCGCGCCGTGTCAGTTCATCGCTGACGAGGCAGGAGATCAGGTCGATGGGGGCCATGGGTTCCGCCTGAGCCTGGCGAAGGCGCGTTTCGAGGACGTCCGCCATGCCGCCAAGGCGCAACTGGCGAAGCGAGCGTTGCAGTTCGATGGTGTTCATGTTTGTTTCTCCGTACTTGTTCGTTTCTCGATGAGGTCGCGATACAGAGTGAGTTGCCGGATGAGCGGATCGACCTGCCGCAGGCTAAGCGGCAGTTGCGGGTTGCGCTCCAGATAACGGCGTACAAAACGGTATTCGCAGGTGCCTGTCTCTAATCCGATCGCGCAGACCTCGTCCGTGGAAGCAATGCCGTACTTCTTCGCCAACGCGAGCACACCGAGAATGCGGCGCACGGCGGTCTCGCCGTGGTTCCGGTGCATGCTCTGGCAGAGAGCGCCTATATGCGCTCCCGCCTTTTCGGCGCGCGCCAGCAGTTGCTGAGTCGTGAGCGGAGTCCGCCGCGGGCGATCCTCGTCTTTGATGCGGTGACGTCCGCGTTGCTCTCGCAGATGCTCGCGCAGCAGTTGCCCGGTGAGTGGGTCGAGCAGACGGACATGGGACGCATTCCACTGCACCCGAACACGCCGGCCGATCCAGCCGGGCGGCGCTCCGTAATAGGCGGCTTCGACTTCCACACAACCGTCCAGATGCACCGTGCGCTCGCCGCACTGGTAATAACGGAATGGTCAAGGGGTAACTCAAGCAGCGCAGGGCGTTCTTCGGCGAACATCGCCGAAACCTGCCGTTTCGTTGTGCCGTGAATGCGGGTATCGGCCCAGCGTTCTTCCCAGCGGTCGAGGTAAGTCTGCGCCTCATCGAGGCTCTCAAAGCGCAGACCCTTCAATGGAGTCTTTTGTGCGTGGGCAACGCCCGCCTCGACCTTGCCTTTGGCGAAAAGCGCGCACTGCAGACTGTGACCAGGGTGGACTGCAAGTTTTCACCGTCACGCATCCGTTCCATCCATTGAAGGGGCAGACCTTCGAAGTCCTGGCTGTGCGCAACAACTGGGGTGGGGATCGTGTGTCGTA
>DATFSM010000141.1:0-5365 GCA_035262625.1 Bryobacteraceae bacterium | reverse complement strand
GATGATCCCATGATGATGAGATCCTCAAAGACTCGCCCGGGCGTGTCGGGCTGAATTCGGCTGATGCCGCGCGGATCGCGTCCGAGACCTTCTTTCAGGTTGACCAGCCCGCGATTTCCGAACGTCAGGATTGACTTCCCCGTGCGCGCGTCGATCTCTTCCAGGTAGTTGTTAATCGCGAAGATCAGCCGCTGGTCTTTGCCGTCTTTGCCCTGCCAGAACGCGATCCCCCGAGTCGATAGTCCGGGCAGATGCTCGTGAATCCAGATCTCTTTTCCGCTGGCGGCATCAAGCGCCACCAGGGAGCTGTCCCTCGCGAGCACGTACATCACATTGCCCACGACAATCGGATTGAATAGATAGGAGCGATTGTCGCCGGTGGGATACACCCAGGCCACCTGAAGCTGCTTCACGTTCGACTTGTTGATCTGGTCAAGCGCGCTGTAATGCGAAGAGTCCGGGCCGCCTCCGTAGTCCATCCAGGCTCTGTGGTCCTGCCCGGCCATGCAGGACAATGTCATTCCAAACGCAAACCACAGAGGCGCCGTTTTCATGCTCCCGATGTTATCCGACAACGCGGCTTCGGGCGAATGAACCTGCTATCGGCCTACCGGCGGATAGAGTTTGGATCAACTGAGAATCAGACTATTTCGCTTATCAATCCCGCGCGCATTCGGCGATAAGCCGCTGGTATGTCTCCCGCGCGTGATCGTAAGCTTTCCGCGCTTCGCCCAGATCCGCCATTGCGGTGCGCGGGGCCTTCTGACTCCAGCACTGATTCACTGCGTTCAGGCACCACTCGGCGCTTCTTCGCCAAGCCCGGATCGGCTTGCCGCCGACCACCACAAACACCGGATTCGTATGCGCCGCAGGCAGCACCCGCGCGGCAATCCAACTGCTCTCGCTGACAGGCACATCGAATTCCAGGCGATGGATGGTCCCGTCCGCCACGATGTTCCTGCGCGCAACAACCTTCCCATTCACAACAATCTCCACCGGCGCCTCGCGCGTATCGGCGATCCGCGCACGCTCGATGTCCCAATAAGGCTTCTGATCATAGGGAAGTTTCCGGATCTCGTCGTTCGGCTTTACCGGCAGGTATGCCGCGGCGTTGAGACTGACCTTCACCATACCCGCTGCTGCCAGCTTCGCTTCGCTCCCATCCGTCCCGACCTGAGTCCCGTTTACCTGAAAATCCATAAGGTGCGTCTTACCGTCGGATACATAGCTGCGGCCCGACTGTAATCCGTCCAGCCACGCCTCATAACTCAATGCGCCATTGATCTTTGCATAGGTGCGGCCGATCCCCACACGCCCGTCATAGATGCAGGGGAAATCCGTTTCACCCGCGATCTTCGTCCGGAACCCGACATTTAGCGTGTGGTACCAGATATTGAGTTCCCAGACATAAGGCGTGTCCACCGACGATATGAAATCCACTGTATTCGGGTACGTCACGTCGACGATATATTCGTTGGCGCCGATCCCGTCAAACCCAGGCATCTCATAAGTGGGCAAGTCACGTGTGGCCACCTCCAGTCCCCAGCCCGAGTGCGCGAATCCGACGATCGCGCCCTGAGACTTCGCCCAGCGGAAGATCGGAAGGTCCCAGGTAGGCCAGTCCTCGATTCGTTGGGCGCCGGGATAATCCTGCTGCTTCAGTTTGAGCAGAACGATATGACCCGCATGACTGGAAGGAAATCCCGAAACCTCGAGGTCATAATGCATCAGGTCGCCGGGCCGTGAAAGCGGATCGTCTTTCCCCGAAAAGAACTGCTTCTGGTAGTAATAATCCGGTCCCCAGGTAAGCACCGAACCGACATTGAGCCGCTCTCCCACAATCTGGCGGATCATGTCTTTGGGCTCCACGCCTTCGGCCGGGTTCATGTAGTGCGAGCATCCCGCCGCGTGTACATGATGGTCGCCCGAATACCAGCCATACTTCGCAGGATCAATCCAGCGATCCAGTTGAAACGAGATCTCGTCCGGACCCGCGCCGTTCACCTGGAACTCCTTCGTATGCGGCAGCGACTCCGGACCGCCGTTATATTCGACGGTGTAATAACCTTCCGGCAGACGCACCGTCTCGCCGTCGAAACGATAGATCTGCGGTTGGAAAAAGAGGTCGGGAGCGAGGCGTTTCGATGGCGCCGGATACAGCCGACTCAGTCGATCGTGAATGATGAGACCCGCCATCGCCGGTTGCCCCTTTTCATCCTTGATCCGGAGAGTGATCGGGCGCGCCGGCAGGGCATTGAAGAGGATCGTCACGTCGTTACGAAATCCGATGTCCTGGCTGCCCTGGCCTACGTTGAAGCTGATCTTCGCCGACCGGGGTCCCGCATCGCGGCTATAAATCTCGAGGATTTGGTACTCCAGAGCGAGCCCGGAAAGCCTTCGCCGCATTGGTGGCTTTTGGTAGAGCGAGATGTCCGCCCAACGCTCGGCCGACTCTCGCGGCGATAGAGTCATCGGCGGTTCCGGATTGCCGTTCGATCGCATATATACGCTGCCGCTGTTCGGGCTGACCACCCGCAGTTCCGCCGTCACGTTCCCCTGATTGTTGACCTTCACAAGGAACATGCGTGCGCCGGCCTCCACAAGTTCCGGCTTCGCGGCCCCCTGTTCGACCTTTACCCGACTCTCGGCGTTGATATCCACCACGGCGAGCGCATGCCGGTCCAGGATCGCTTCCAGGGCCGCGACCGCCTCCGCCTCGGAGGCCTTCCCGATGGCCTCGTTGATCTCGGTATGCTCGGCCGCCGGTAACGGCTGGCCGAGATAGTTCAGGGCTTCCTCGAGTTGCCGCACCTGCTGGGCCAGCGGTTGCAGCGGAACCGTCGCGCCTGCGCCGCTCGCGGCCGCAGCCACAAGGGACAGGAAAACCAGACAGATCCTCATGGCAGATCAGCATATCGAAAAAATGGCTCGAACCGCTTCCGGCGTGTCGCCATAACTGCAGGCCAGGCTCGCTAAAATTGAGCGACTGCCCTTATGAAGATTCGGGTTGTCATCGCCGACGACCACGTGATTCTGCGAGACGCTCTGGCGATGATGCTGGAGCGGCACGGCGACTTGCAGGTGGTTGGAATGGCCTCGGACGGGCGCGAGGCCATCCGCGTGGTGGAAGATCTTCGGCCAGACGTCGCCACAATAGATGTCAGCATGCCGGTAATGAACGGGCTGGAAGCTGTACGGGCTCTCAAAAGCGCTGGCGTCGCAACCAGGTTGGTAATTCTCACCATGCACAACGATCCGGCGTTCATGAGGGAAGCGGCTCGCGCGGGCGCGGTTGCCCACTTGCAAAAGTCCGCGGGGCCTGAAGAGTTGATAGAGGCGATCCGCCAGGCGCACCGAGGCGTCCGACTACTTCAGTGCGATGAGGATGAAGCGACTCCTCCTCAGCCGCTGACAGATCGCGAGAAGGAAGTCCTTCAACTGATCGTGGAAGGCAAGACCCGCCGCGAGGTAGCCGCTTCGCTCGGGATCTCCGTGGGCACGGTCAACTCTCATCTGCAGCGCATCCAGAGACGACTGCAGGTATCCACAACGTTCGAACTCATCCGCTGCGCGATCAGGGAAGGCCTTGTGGCCAACTCATTCGGAAATTCTGTGAGGCCCGATCGTTGAGACAGAGATCCCGATGATGCCGAAACAACCTGATCTCTCCATGCCACGCATCCTCATTCTGTACAGCAGCCCCGACGATGAAGCGCGTCTGCGAATTGACAGAGAAGATCGGGCCATTGTGGAAGTCATGCAAAGGCTTCAGATCGAACCATCGGTTCTTCGCCGTTGCCACGCCGCCCGTCTCGCCGACCTCACGAAGGCCCTTGCGGAAGGCGAATGGGATGTTGTTCAGTTCTCGGGACACGGAGACCGGCACGGACTTTACCTGGAAAGCCATGATGATTCCGGCGGAGTGCTCGTGACTGCCGCAAAATTGGCCCGGATTTTAAAGCAGGGCGCCTCGCGTTTGAAAGCGGCGATGTTTCTGTCCTGCTTTTCCTCAGACGTGGCGGATGCGCTCGGCGAAGTCTCCCCATTTCTGATTACAGTGTCCGGGCCGGCCGATGACGCCGGATGCATCGAGTTCGTGTCTGGCTTCTACGAGGGTCTGTTTCGAACAGGCTCGGTCGAACAGGCGTTTCGGGCAGGCCTTATGAGGCTGGATGTGGCGGATCGCAAAGATGGGGTCAAACCGCTGCTTTCCCGCCGCTCGGCGACCCTGCCGGGCCGAAAGATCATTCAGACTTACCCGAATCCTAAATTTGACTCGATACTCGTCGACATAACCGACGCGGAGCCGGACATCGACGTCATCGGCGTCGAGCGCGATTACCTCCTCTTTCTGCTGACGCGCAAGTTGGGCATCCACCGATGGATCTTCGGCGAGGCGCGGCAACGGGCATTCATCTCTATCGGCCCGTACTTTGGCCTCTTCTCGTGGGCCGACGCGGACGACCTGATCAGGTGCCACCAGATCATGCGCCTGCTTCCGGATGTGGACGATGAAACCTGCGAGGAGTGGGCCTTTCTGCTCACTGCTTACAACGACGTATGGTCCACCTCCTACAGAACAGACCCCGTGCCGAACCCGCAGACAGTTCGGCGTGGACATGCCGAGCTGCAGTTCATTTACAGAACCTTCTTCGAGGGTAAAGGAGGCGCATCGCTGCGAAAAGCCGCACCTGAACATTTCAAAGTCGCTCGGGCGAGTCTCAGCGCGAACCTGAATCTGGCGGACTACAAACTTCACGCTGACGATCTCGACGGGGCGGTTCGCTACCTCGAGGTCGCAGTTAGCTCAGTCCATGATCTCGTCGATATTTTGGCTTCCCGGCTATTAGTGCCTGGACGTTCGATTTCTAAAGCAGAGTAGCGGCCGACCCGGCTGCTGCACGGATTTGAAGAGGTCAAGACCGTCCGCGGGGAGTAAAATGTTTTCGACTGGCCTTCGAATCGCCGCCGCAACCATGCACGTTGTCTCCGGAACCGCGCTCGCGCTCAGTATTGTTTCCTGTGCGCTTTACGCCCAGCCGCCGGGAGGCCGCTTCGGGCCGAATCAGGGAGTGCAGTTAGACCTTGAGGGGAAGGGAACGGAGGCCCGCGCGTATTTCCAGAAGGCGATCGATTCCGCCCAAACTCCAGTGGCCAAAGCCAACGCCGAACGCGACATGGCGATGTCGTGGGCGTTCGAAGGCAACTGTAGGAAGACCGGCGAGTACGAACAAATGGTGATCGACTACTGGATCACGCAGGAGAAGGAAGACGCTGGCAGCGCCTTCTACCAGGAAGGCGAGATGGCGGATGAAGCCGCGAGGGTCTGCATCGACGCGGGCGACCTGAACGCGGCCGAGGAGTG
>DATFSM010000140.1:0-16630 GCA_035262625.1 Bryobacteraceae bacterium | reverse complement strand
ATCTCCGTCTCGTTCGGAAACAGCGTCTGTCCTTCCGAACTTTCCCCATATTGCGAGCGATAGGCGAGCAGAGAGTCCATACGTTTGTCGAAGTAGCGCGTTATGTCCACCACAAACGACGGAGTCACGTTGGCGTAGATGGACGAATAAAGAATCTTGTAGGGCCGATGCGGTTCCGTGTACTGATCGATCTTCTTCAGGCCGGCCAGAAAGCATGCCTCATAACCGATCTCCGAAGCGCGGTAGTGATCGGGATGGCGTCCCTGCCAGTACGGAAGGATCACGGTGCGCGGCCGCAACTCGCGGATGCGGTGCGCGAGCGTCATGCGCCCCGCCATCGAATTTTCGAGGCGGGCGTCCGGAAAATAGAGATTCTCGCGATGCGATACCTTCAGCAAATCCGCGGCCGCGCGGGATTCGGCGACGCGTGTCTCGGGCGTGCCACGCGTACCCATGTCTCCGGCTGTCAGGTCGATGATGCCCGTTTTATAACCGGTGTCGGCCATCTTCAGCAGCGTTCCGCCGCACGTCTGTTCCACATCGTCGGGATGAGCGGCGATGGCTAAAATGTCGATCATGTTTACCAGTAAATGTCCCGGCCTCGCGGAAAATACCGCGTTCGCGTGCCCATCGTCTTGACCAAAATCATGCCGCTGATGAAGCCGCCGATATGCGCGAACCAGGCCACGCCGGCATCGGTCACGTTCGTATGGGCGATGGATCCGTAACCGCTGAAGATCTGCGCGACGAACCAGAACAGCAGCAGCCCAACAGCAGGTATGTCGATGGTTGTGATGAAGATGAACAGAAAGACCAGGGTTCGGATGTTGGCGCGCGGGAACTTTATGAGATAGCCTCCCATCACGCCTGCGATGGCCCCGCTGGCGCCGACCGTTGGCAGCCGGGAATCGTAATTGAAAATAACGTGAACGATGCCGGCGATGATGCCGCATGCGAAGTAGAAACCGAGGAACTTCGTATGTCCCATGGCGTCTTCCAGACTCCTTCCGAAAGCCCAGAGAAACATCATGTTCCCGATGATATGGGTCCAGCCGCCGTGCAGGAACATCGAAGTAACCAGCGTTTCGAGACGCAGATGCGCCGGAACGAGTCCGTAGTAGGTGGTGAAGTAATTACGCGAGTAGTCGTCCAGCGTCAGTTCGAACAGGAATACGAACGAACACGCAACGATGAGCAGAGTGGTAACAATGGGCGGAGTATAGATAGGCCGGTCGTCTCTGAGTGGAAACATTCAGGAGACCAGAACGCGCCGCGCGATATCGGGCTGAGACCGGCGTTCTCCGCGGGCCTGGAGATTTCGCGCTTCGTCCAGAGTCGCGATGCCGCCGCGCGCGCCCATCGCGGTGCAGTTGAGAGCTGCCATCGCGTTGGCGAATCCGAGCGCTTCGGCAATCGGCATCTGCTGCAAGACAGCATAACAAAAAGCCCCGTGAAACACGTCTCCCGCGCCGGTCGTGTCCACACAGTTGACTACGAAGGCCGGTGAGTAAACGAAGCGTCCTTCACAAAGGGCCAGCGCGCCGTGCGCCCCCAGGGTCATCGCCGCCACTTTCATTCCGAAGCGCTTCTGAATGGCAGAGAGGGCGCCGAAGGGATCTTCATCGCCCGTCCAGCGCGCCGGGAATTCGGAACTTGCGATCAGGTAATCGACGTAGGGCAGCACATGGTCGAATCCCGCATAGAGCGTGTCGACGTCGACTGTCACCGGAATCCCGGCGCGTCGGGCAATTTCTGCGGCGCGCTGCATCGCCGCCGTGTCGTGACCGTCGATGTGCAGTAAGCGCGCGCACTCGATCTGTTCGGGCTTAATTTCTTCGGGCAGCAGTTTGAGGCAATCCGGTCGCGACCAGAAGACCGTTCGCTCGCCGGTCGATTCGTCAATCACGATGTACGCGGACTGATTCGCGCAGTTCCGCCGCTGCTGCACGTGATCGATGTTGACGCCAGAGGTCTGAAGGCTTTCGAGTTGCAGCCGTCCGCGCTCATCGTCTCCGACGGTTCCGATATATTTCGCGCGCAGACCCAGACGCGCGCATGTGACGATAGCGCTTGCTACCTGGCCACCGACCGAGTAGAACTCGCGGTGAAACGGAACCTTGCCGCCGTAGGCGGGAAAGTGCGGCACTGTAAGAACGGTATCGGTCGCGTTCAGACCGATGCCGATGACGTCGAATTCAGGCATTCGCTACTCGGAAATGTTTGCTTAGTTTGAGACCCTGACGCTGATAGGAAGAACCGATGCCTTCTCCGTAGAGCGTTCGGGGGCGCTCCAGCAGGCGTTCGAAGACGAGACTCGCCACCACCTGGCCGTCCTCCAGAATAAAAGGAACCTCATGCGACCGCACCTCAAGCACCGCGCGGGTGCCGAAGATGTCGCCGGAGCCATAGCCGAATCCAGGGTCGAAGAAGCCGGCATAGTGGATGCGGAATTCACCGATCGTGGGATCGAAGGGGACCATTTCAGCGGCGTATTCCGGCGGAATCCGTACTTTCTCGCGCGAAGCCAGGATGTAGAAGTCTTCCGGATCGAGGATCAGGGTTCGGGATTCGTTGCGCCGGATGGGATCCCAGAAATCTTCGGGGTCGTAATGCTGAATCCTTGCGAGATCAATCAGCGGCGCGTGTTTTTTGGCGCGGTAGCCGATGACGGGCGAGCCGCCCGTGCCCTGAAAATCGATGCCCTGAAGGTCGATCGAAAGCCGCAGGCCATTCTGAATGGCGGGTTCGCCGCGGCTCTCATCCGGCAGGTAGATGAGAGCCTCACGAGACTCGAGTTCGCGCAGCAACAGGTCCGACGGCGTGTGCGCGCCCTGGAACAGCCGCAACTGTGAAAGCCTCTCGCCTTCCCGCACAACCACGCTGAAAGTTCGCGGAACCACTTCGGCGTAAAGGCGTCCCTTATATCCAGCGGGCACGATCTCGAACTGACGCCCTTCGTCTGTAATGAGACGGGTAAAGATATCGAGCCGTCCCGTGGAACTCTTCGGATTCGCCTTGCCCGAGACACACGCCGGCAGCGCGAGTTCTTCCTGCAAAGGAACGATATAGACGCAGCCCTTTTCAAGAACCGCCGGGCGCGTCAGGTCAACGGTGTGGAGACGATACTGTTCGAGTTTGCTGGTAACGGTCGCATTCCCGGCGGCGAGGAAACTCGCGCGGACACGAAACGCTTCGCTGCCCAACCGCAGGTCGAGCGAAGAAGGCTGAATCTGTCCCTGGGCGATGGGAGACCGGGCGCGGATGGCTCCCGAGGAGATCAGCTTTTCGAGCGCCTGAGCGGGCAGCACGCCCGAGGGCTGACCGGGATCGTTGTTCATGAATGCGAACTTTTTATCATTGCATGGCCCTCAGGCATGACCTCGCTGGCGGATCGGCTAAATTGAGAGCTAGAGCGCAAATTCACGTGAGAACGTACAAACTACTGATTCCGATCGCATTTGCCGTCTGCGCGTTCGCGCAGGACCTGAAGGAATTCGAAAAGCGCGTCACCGAGTTCACGCTGCCGAACGGGCTGCATTTTATCGTGCTGGAGCGGCACGAAGCTCCGGTTGTCTCGTTCCATACCTATGTAAACGCGGGCTCCGTCGACGATCCAAAGGGCCAGACGGGGCTCGCGCACATGTTCGAGCACATGGCGTTCAAAGGCACCGACACGATCGGGACCACGAACCCCGTTGAGGAGAAGAAGGCGCTTGCCGAGGTAGAGCGCGCCTACGACGCGCTGGACGCCGAGAAGAACAAACTCGAAAAGGCGGACTCCGCGAAGATTAAAAAGCTGCAGGAAGAACTCGACGCGACCATCGAGAAGGCCAACTCCTTCGCGATCGACAACCTGTATCCGCGGATTATTGAGGAAAACGGCGGCGTCGGGATGAACGCCAATACGGGTGAGGACTCGACGAACTATTTCTATAATTTCCCAGCCAACCGAGTAGAGCTTTGGTTCTATCTGGAGTCGTCGCGCTTCCTGCATCCCGTATACCGGCAGTTCTATAAGGAGCGCAGCGTTGTGCGCGAAGAGCGGCGCATGCGCACCGAGTCCGATCCGCAGGGCAAGCTTCTGGAGGCGATGCTCGGGACCGCGATCATGGCGCATCCGTATCGCGTGCCGGCGGTCGGGTGGGCGAGCGACATCGAAAATCTGCGCGTCTCGGATGCCGAGAAGTTCTTCGGCATCTATTACGTGCCCGCCAATCTGACGATCTCGATCGTGGGTGACGTGGATCCGGCGAAAATGAAGAGCCTTGCTACTGAATACTTCGGAAGGCTGGCGAAACGCCCGCTGCCGCCGCCGGTAACGACGGTCGAGCCTTTGCAGGAAGGGCCCAAACGCGTTGAGATCGCGTCGCCCGCGCAGCCCATTGAGGTTATCGCGTATCACCGACCGGATGAGCACGACAAGGATGACCCGGTTTTCGACGTGATCGCGTCCGTGCTTTCCGAAGGACGCACGAGCATCATGTACCGCGATCTGGTGCGGGATAAGCGGCTTGCGCTGGCCGCAGGGGCCGATAGCTCGCTGCCCGGCGGCAAATATCCGAACCTGTTCTTCTTTTATCTGATTCCGGGGCTGGGACATACAGCAGCGGAAAACGAGAAGGAACTGAACGGCATTCTCGAGAACTTCGAAAAGACCAACGTAGATGCGGCCACGCTGGCGCGCGTGAAAACCCGGACGCGCGCGGGCCTGATTCGGAGACTTGACAACAATGCCGGTCTGGCGCAGTTACTGGCCGAATATTACGCGAATTACGGAGACTGGCGAAAGCTGTTTACCTCAATCGATGACATCGACAAAGTGACGGCGGACGATGTGCAGCGGGTGGCGAAGCAGTATTTCACGCCTGAAAACCGAACGATCGGCGTAACGTATCAGCCGGCCGGAGAGAACACGGCAGGAGAGAACAAATGAAGAAGATCGCAATCCTGCTTCTGCCGCTGGCGGCGCTCGCGCAACAGACGCCTCCGGCATCGTGGAAAGACCTCAAGTTCCCGCCGCTGAAGGACGTTCAGATCCCGAAGGTGGATGAGACCACACTGCCGAACGGAATGAAGATCTACCTGCTCGAAAACCACGAGCTTCCGCTCATTCGCGGAACGGCTCTGGTGCGGACGGGAAACCTCTTCGACCCGGCGGACAAGGTTGGGCTCGCCACGATCACCGGTGAACTGATTCGGAGCGGCGGCACAGCGGCGAAGACCGGCGATCAGATCGACGAACAGCTCGAGAATATAGCGGCGTCGGTGGAGAGTTCGATTGACGAGGGCTTCGGGCGAGTGAGTTTTTCGACGCTCAAAGAGCGGACCCAGGAGGTGCTGGAGGTCTTTCACGGCGTGATCACCGATCCGGCGTTTCGCGACAACAAGATCGAACTGATCAAATCGCAAATGCGGAGTGGGATTTCGCGACGCAACGATGACGCGCAGGCGATCGCGCAGCGCGAGTTCACCGACCGCATTTACGGCGAGAACACGCCGTACGGCTGGCAAATCGAATACGCGACGCTC
Source organism: Bryobacteraceae bacterium (assembly GCA_035262625.1). Lineage (GTDB taxonomy): Bacteria > Acidobacteriota > Terriglobia > Bryobacterales > Bryobacteraceae > BOG-234. The sequence continues at coordinate 11,101 of DATFSM010000140.1, read as the reverse complement.
GACAACATTAAACGCGACGATATCGTCGCGTTTTACAAGCGCTATTTCTTCCCGGCCAACATCATCCTTGCCGTGCAGGGCGATTTTCAGACGGCCGAGATGAAGCAGCGGCTGCAAACCCTGTTTGGCTCCTGGAACTATCAGCAGCCGCCGGTCCCGCCGTTTCCTCCGGTCCAGGGGGCGCCGAAGCCGGGCGTCTATCTGGCGACCAAAACCGACGTGACGCAGACGAACTTCGCGCTGGGGCAACGGGGCGGCACGCTTCGGGATAAGGATTATCCGGCGCTCGAAGTGATGGCCGACATTCTGGGCGGCGGCTTCCAGAGCCGCCTGTTCCTCCGCGTGAGAACACAGCTCGGTTACGCGTACGGGATCAGCGCGGACTGGGGCGCGGCGTACGATCATCCGGGAATTTTCGAAATTGCCGGAAGCACAAAGTCGGCGAGTACCGTGGACACGCTCAAAGAGGTTCAGAAGGAAGTCCAGCGAATCCGCGCGACGGAAGTGACGGCGGAAGAACTGGAGTCGGCGAAGCAGACCGTGGTGAATGGCTTCGTCTTCAACTTCGATACGCCCTCGAAGACGCTGAATCGTCTTCTGACCTATCGTTATTACGGTTATCCGGACGATTTCATTTTTCAATACCAGAAGGCGGTGCAGAGCGTAACCCGCGCGGATATTCTGCGCGTGGCGAAGGAGTATCTCGATCCGTCGAAGTTCGTGATCGTGGCGGTGGGCAATCCGAAGGATTTCGGAACCCCGCTAGCGTCGCTCGATATTCCGGTAAGCAACATCGACCTGACGATTCCGGGGCCGAAGGCGGCGGCTCGCGCGCCTGCCGACGCAGGGGCAGTGGCGCGAGGGAAGGCCATTCTCGCCAAGGCCCAGACGGCGATGGGCGGCGCGGACAAGCTCGCGGCGGTTCAGGACGTGACGTATTCGGCCAACGTTCAACTGGACCCGGCGGCGGGCGGTCTGAAACTGACGCAGAAGACGCAGTGGATGCGGCCGAACCATTTCCGGCAAGAGAACCAACTGCCGTTCGGCAAGATCACGACTTACACCGACGGCAAGACTGGCTGGGCAGCGACGCCGACGGGCGTGCTGGGGCAGGTACCGGATGCGCAGATGAAGCAGGCCGTTCTTGAGGCATTCCGTATCTGGCCCAACCTGATCCTGAGCGATCGCAATGCGGAGCGAACCGTGACGGAAGTGAGCCCGGGGAAGGTGGAGATTTCCGACCACAACGGGAATTCCGTACTGGTGACGTTCGACGGGGCGACCGGCCTGCCGGAATCGGAGACGTTCGCAGCGCCGGGAGGCGGCGGAGACGTCACGGAAGCCTTCGCGGACTGGCAGGAAACGGGTGGACTGAAATCGGCGCGGAAGGTCACGCTGATTCAGGGCGGACATCATTATGCGGACGTCACGATCTCAAACGTTACGGTGAATCAGGGGCTAACGGCAGATCAGATCTCCCAGAAACCATGACGCGCCGCGGCTTCATCAGCATGGCGGCGTGCGCCGCGGCGCTGCGCGGGCAGACTTCGGCTCAACGGGGACGAGAAATCGTCGATAAGGTCGTTCTGGCGCTGGGCGGCGACGGGTTCAGGTTCATGGGGGGCCGCGTGGAGAGCGGGCGCGCTTACTCGTTTTACCGGGAACAGATCAGCGGGCTTTCGATCGCGACGATCCACACGAAGTATCTGCCTGCGAGCGCGAGACCCGCGCTGCTGATGAAGCAGCGACAGGAGTTCGGGAAGAAGCGGGATGACGTGGTGTTGCTGAGCGACCAGGCCGCATGGGAGATCACTTATCGCGGCGCGAAGCAACTTCCGGCCGACCGGGTCGAGACATTCAAAACCACGACGATCAATGACGTTTTTTACATCCTGCGCGCGCGGCTCGATGAACCCGGCATGGCGTTCGAATCACGCGGGCGCGACGTGATCGAGAATCAGCCGGTCGAGACGGTCGAGATCTACGATTCCGAAAACCGGAACGTCACTGCATGGTTCCATCAGAGTACGATGCTGCCGGTGAAGCAGCGGTATATGCGGTGGGATTCGCTTCTTAACATCCGGCGCGAAGAGATCACGCGGTTCACTAAGTACCGGGAGGTCGGGAACGGCGTGACCTGGCCGTACGACACGCAACGCGAACGCGATCAGCAGAAGATTTTCGAACTCTATTCCGATAAGGTCACGGTGGGGGAAACTCCTCCGGACAGCATGTTCGAACTGCCCCCGGGCGTGACGATTATCAAGAAATAACTTTAGTGGTGATCATGGTCACGGTCATGGTCATGGCCGTAATCGCGGTCACGGTCACGGTCCCAGCGGTGGTCGTGTTCATAGCGGCCCCGGCTCCCATTCCAATAACCTGCATAGAATTGACCGTCGTGATGAGTGGGACCGACCCAGACCGCGCCTTCGTACGGAGGCCGCGTCCAGTAGCCCTCATGCCAGACGTAGCGACCGCTGACGGGATACCAATAACCGTCCACCCACGCATATCCGGGTCCCGGGGCGACCGGCCTCACGGCGACAACTCGCGGGGGCGGCGGCGGACCAATGCGGATGCCAAAAGACACCTGAGCGCTGGCCGCAAAGGTTCCTGCCAGCAACGCGAATACGAGTAATCCCTTCTTCATGCAGCGACACTGAGCAAGATCAGTGCCACGGCTACTAAGACAAGGGGTTAGGCCCGCGAAGCGGCAAGTTCCGGGTGAGCGGCGGCAGGCTTTTCGGAAGTCGCCGGAAGATCGATGCGGACTTCGAGACCGGGACGCACGTTAGCCGCGCTCATGACCCCGTGGTGCAGTTCAACGGCGCGCTTGGCGATGGCCAGGCCGAGACCCACGCCGCCGCTGGTGCGGCCGCGATCCTTTTCAACGCGATAGAACGGATCGAAGATGGTGGCGAGCGAGTCCTCGGGTACGCCTTCGCCGTAATCGCGAACCGCGACTCTGTACATCTGGCCCTCGCGACCGAGGGTGACGTCGACTTGCGCGCCTTCGGGGGAGTAGCGGATGGCGTTGCGCACGATGTTTTCGATGGCGCGGCGCAGCAGTTCCGGATTGCCTTCGATTTCGCTCGCCGCAATCTGCGGATGCAGAATGACCTGACGCTTGTCGGCTTCGATGCGAACGTCATCGATAATGGTGCGGACGAGTTCATCGAGGCGCACGCATTCGGTGACGAGACCCGCCGGATCGCCTTCGGCGCGGGTGACCTGAATGAGTTCGCCCACCAGGGTATTGAGGCGATCGGCTTCGCGCTCGACGCGATTGAGGGCGATGGTCGGATCGCCGCCCGTGCGGGCGAGTTCGACGGCGACTCCGAGGCGCGCGAGCGGTGAACGAAGCTCGTGCGAGATGTCCTGAAGGAGACGGCGTTGCGATTTGACGAGCAGTTCGATGCGCTGCGCCATCTGATCTACGGTACGGGCGAGCTGCCCGAGCTCATCGCCACGGCGCGAGTTTACGCGGGCGGAGAAATCGCCTTTACCGAACCGCTCGATGGTCTTTTGCATGCTGCGCAGCGGGGAGGCGAGGTGCCGGGCCAGGAGGTAGCAGACCGGCGCAAAGATGGCGAGCATCCACCAGGTCCACGGCGCGACCTCGATGCTCGAATGAGCGGGCTCGCGCGGCGGATTGATGGAGAGGAAGTAATATTTACCGTCCTTGGCGAGCGTGGGGAAAACATTATAGGCGCGGTGATCGCCCTCCATGCGAACCCAGGGGAACATCGGACCGCCGCGGCCGCGGCCCGGGTTGCTGGCGCGGATCTCCGTCGACCAATCACGGCCGGTGAGGACGTCGCGACCGGAGCCATCGGTGAGGACCGCTTCGGCTCCGACGGTGCTCATCGCATCTTTCCAGTGACCGAGAAACGCCTCCAGACCTTCGCGCCCGCCGGTTTCCCACGCCTGGCGCGCTTCGCGAAGCTCATAGGAACGACCGGCCCCGGGCTGCTGCTGGGGCTGACGCCGCTCAAAGGTGTTCCATATATAGAAGCCCGCCATCGTGCTCACCAGGACAGTGAACAGGAACGAAACGAGCATTTTGGCGAACAGACTTCTCATGCGCTCACCGCCTCGTCATAAGACGAAACAAACTGGTAGCCTACTCCGCGCACGGTCTTGATGAGCGGCTTATCGCCCTCAAGCTTTTTGCGCAGGTGACTGATGTGCATATCGACGGAACGATCAAATGGAGTGGCCTTGCGGCCGTAGAGTTCTTCCATCAGCTCGTCGCGTGAGACGACGCGGCCGGCCGAGCGCATGAGCGTTTCGAGAATATCGAATTCAAAGGTGGTGGCCTCGACGGGACTTCCTTCGCGGAGGACTTCGCGGGTGCCCGGGTCGATGGCGATGCCGTTAATTTCGAGTTTGCCGCCGGGCTGGCGCTGCTCGAGGCGGCGCATGACTGCCCGGATGCGGGCCACAAGCTCGCGGGTGTTGAAGGGCTTGGGGAGGTAGTCGTCGGCGCCGAGCTCCAGACCGACGATGCGGTCTTCATCCTCGCCGCGCGCGGTCAACATCAGAATGGGCAGACGGGCCTCACGGCGGACTCGCCGGAGGATTTCGAAGCCATCGAGGCCGGGGAGCATGACATCGAGGACCATCAGGTCATACCCGCCGTTCAGAGCGGCGGCCAAACCCCGGCGGCCATCGTTCTGGGTATCGACGCGAAAGCCTTCACGAGTCAACAGTTCTGTGAGGAGACCGGATAGTTCTTCGTCGTCATCCACTATAAGGATGCGCACAACTGAACTTTATCACCGGATAGCGCAAACCGGCGGTAAACCTTTGTAAGTACTAAGGATTACGGTGGAACTCTACAAGCAACCGTCGTCAACAGGAGGCCCGAAATGGCTGATCAAAAAGAGAAGTGCGCGCATCCGTCATGCGTGTGCCCGGCGGCGGAAGACAGCAAGTTCTGCAGCGCGGCGTGCGAGGCGGCGAGTGAAAATCCGGATATCCTGTGCAACTGCGGGCACGCGGGGTGCACGGGCGCCGCGACCACAACGACGAGTACTGGCGCGCGGGCGTTCGGGCGAACGTTGGAGTAGCTATCAGGTCAGGATTCAGGGGGTTCGCTGAGGCTGCTCGCCTGGTGGACCCCCAACGCCGCTTCCGGCAGGATTCCCATTCGTACATAAATAGGCCGGATGAACTCGCGGATGCGGGGCAGTCTCACGGCGAACCACAGACTTCCCAGCAAGCAAGCTGCGCCGCTAAGCGCGACGGTGAGGGGAGCGCCGACTCGCGCCGCGATACTTCCCGCCATCAGGCTGCCGAAAGGCGCCATTCCCTGGAAAGCCATCGAATAAAACGCCATTACGCGGCCGCGCTTTTCGTCGTCCACGATGGTCTGGAGGATCGTGTTACTGGCGGCCATCTGCTGCATCATTCCGAAGCCGATGAACGGCAGGATCAGCATCGAGAGCCAGAGATTTTTTGAGAATGCGAAGGCGATGAGACCCGCGCCGAAGATGGCGGTGGTGAGGACGATTCGGCGTCCGAGACCAACTACGGTGCGGCGCGCGGCAAGCATCATGGCTCCGGCAAGGGCTCCGACGCCGCTCGATGACATCAGAAAGCCGAGGGCGTGGGGGCCGCCGCCGGGGAGACCTGCGGCGAAGATGGGCATCAGAACCGAGTAGGGCATTCCGAACAGGCTGACGATCGACAGATTCAGCAGAATGGAACGAATGGGCAGGGAGCGGGCGACGTATTCCCAGCCTTCATTCCATTCGTGGAGGACGTGGCGCGCGGGCTTGCGCGGCGAGGCGGGATTGAGCCGCATCATCAGGAGCCCGATGATAACGGCGATGTAGCTGATGCCGTCAATGAGGAAGCAATAGCCCTCGCCGACAGCAGCGACCACGACTCCGGCGACGGCGGGTCCGACGAGGCGCGCGGCGTTCACCATGGAAGAGTTCAGGGCGATGGCGTTGCCGAGGTCCTCGCGGCGCTCGACCATTTCGATGACGAAGGACTGGCGGGCGGGCATGTCGAAGGCGTTGATCAGGCCCTGGAAGAGCGCGAGCGCGATGATTTCCCAGACAGTGATGATGCCGGTGAGCGCAAGGACGGCCAGCGCGAGGGACTGAAGCATCGAGAGGACTTGGGTGACGACGATGGTTCGGTGGCGATTCCAGCGGTCGACCCAGACTCCGGCGACAGGTCCAAGGATGAAGGCCGGGATCTGACCGGCAAAGCCGACAATTCCGAGGAGGACTGCGGAACCGGTGAGGCGATAGATGAGCCAGCTGGTGGCGATGCGGGTCATCCAGGTGCCGACCAGCGAAATGCCTTGGCCGGCGAAGAAGAGCTTGTAGTTGCGGGAGCGGAGGGCGCGGGTCGCGAAGGCGAAGTCCATTCAATGAGGTACCGCGCCGAAGCGCCGGGGAACGCGGCTTCAGGATACACGTTGGGCGTTATCCGCCGCGAGATCGCCGGGCGCGTGGGGCTCAGGCGGCTATGGCAGGCCTCACGGCGGCGGGATTCCCGCAGCATTTTTTGGGATAGGGCCGATGGAATAGGTTCCGTCGCGATGGTAACGGGCGCTCGGACAAATTCCGCGCGCTTACCGTTGTAAATTGTTGGCGGGACTGGCGAGAGTTCGTCGAAAAAGTTGCACGAATTCGTATGGTTTAGTGACAATCAACGCATTACCGAACGGTGGATTGAATCAAGACGGCCAAGGCGACGCAAGTACTGATGGCAATTCCGAGGAAAAAAGCGTTGATCGGGCAACTGGTCAGGTCCGGATGAAGGGAAAACTCGTGGTGTCCTTTGGCGGCCAACGATTTCGAACAGCAAAACCGAACGCTCCGCGCGCCTGGGATTACACAATAGGGGTTGTGGCATGGGCGTACTATGATGCCTATAGAAGGATTCGAAAGACCTTGACGGCGTTTCCGGGTAATACTGGCATGTGCGCTCACGACTCCTGTTGCTTTTGTCCCTAGGACTTGGCTTCGTCTGCCCTGCATCAAGCGGCATCGTTACCTTCACGGACAGGCAAGCGTGGGCTAGCACTTCACCTGGATTGACCACCATCGACTTCGTCGGCTTGGGCGGGTCGACCCCGGGATCGGATCAGGGATACTTATCCGGCCTCACGGACGACGGAGTCACCTTTAATGGAATCGACGGCAACGACCAGCCATATCTATACGTGAGATCAGCGGATATAAGTTTTGGTTTGCCTGATTTCCTCTTTGGCCCACCGAATAGGACGGATTGTTTTCCGACCGGCTGTTTCCCCGGTACCCCAGGGAGCGGCATCGTGGTTGAGCTTCCCGCCGGGGTGACTGCTGTTGGCTGGGATTTCGCGAATTTCTACGAGAGTGGGGACTACGGCAACAACTTCGCGGTCGGCCTCGAGGTGGACTTCACTGATGGGACCATTTACAGCAGCAGCTACATTGGTGGAATAACTTCCTGGTCCGGAGGCCCGCTTTTTGTTGGCTTCACCTCATCGGCCCCGATCGATTCGTTTGAAATTATGGGGCCGGGCTTTCCTACGGTTGAGAATTTTTCGTTCGGGGGCTTGCCGACAACCACGTCAGTAACTCCTGAGCCTAGTTCGCTCTCTTTGGAAGTTGCGGGTGTCGCGGTTCTCGGAGTTATTACCGCGGGTCGTCAAGGCTCTCGACGCATCCGAAAGGGGTAGCTACCGTTCCCGAAGAGTCGAAGCGCTCGATATATACAAAATTGGAAATCGGTGGGGTGTCACTCGCCGCCGGCATATTTGAGAGCTTCGTTTCCTCGGATTTGTAATTGCGCGCGATATGCCGTTTGGTCAAGCGTTTCGGCAAAGGAATGGTGCCCGTTGCCGGAGGGTTCCGTGGCTTTCCGCGCGAGAGGAGGCCTCTGCGCGTAGAGAGCCGCAGCGAGTTCATTACGCAGGCGTCGTTCGCTTCGCCCCTCCGCAAGCTTCGCGCAACGCCGCCAATCCATTTCGATGACGAAGGACTGGCGGGCGGGCATGTCGAAGGCGTTGATCAGGCCCGGGAAGAGCGCGAGCGCGATGATTTCCCAGACAGTGATGATGCCGGTGAGCGCGAGGACGGCCAACGCGAGGGACTGAAGCATCGAGAGGACTTGAGTGACGACGATGGTTCGGTGGCGATTCCAGCGGTCGACCCAGACGCCGGCGACGGGTCCGAGGATGAAGGCCGGGATCTGGCCGGCGAAGCCGACGATTCCGAGGAGGACGGCGGAACCGGTGAGGCGATAGATGAGCCAGCTGGTGGCGATGCGGGTCATCCAGGTGCCGACCAGCGAAATGCCTTGGCCGGCGAAGAAGAGCTTGTAGTTGCGGGAGCGGAGGGCGCGGGTCGCGAAGGCGAGGTCCATCGGAAGAGCGCGGATTCAGGATACACTCCGGGCGCGGTTGGCGCGGGGGACGGCGTGATGGAGGGGCTTACGCGGCGATCGCGGGCCTTTCGGCGGCGGGATTTCCGCAGCATTTTTTGTATTTTTTGCCCGAGCGGCAGGGGCATGGGGCGTTGCGCGGCGCGTTTGAGGCGCGGATGGGAGCGTTCGCGGGCGTTTTACGAAACGAACTGGCGCCGTTGGCGCGGATGTCGTCGCAGAGACGTTGATCGGCCTGCGCCATCAGGGTTTCGAGGTCCTGGAGGGTGATGCCCACGGGGCGCTGGGCGGCGGGGGTTGGTTCGGCGGGATCGTCTTCGAGCGGCGCGGATTTGAGGGCAAGTTGGATTTGGCGGGTGTCGGCGAGACCGGGCGTTTCGTCGGCGGTTCCGAGCTGGGCGCGGATGGCGCGTTCGGTCTGGAGGCGGCGGAGTTCCGCGGTGGATTTGCGGATGATGTTGTGGGAGGCGGCACGGGCTCGGTCGACGGCGCGCTGGATGGATTCGTTTGAGGCGGGGTCGGGCGCTTCGGCGAAGGTGGATTCGATGATGCGGCAGCGGCGCAGACGCCAGGAGGCGGTCATGATTTCGTCGGCGAAGAGTTGTTCGAGAATTCCCTCAGGGGCGAGTTCGGTCATCAGAGCGGTTTGGGTCGTGGTGAATTCTTCCTCTTCTCCCGGGAGGATGTAGTCGCTGGCGGCGTAGAGGCCGTGTTTGGTGGCGTTGCGGGATGCGATGGATTTGCCTTCGGGCGTGCGGGGTCCGCCGACGGGCGCCACGGTGATTTCGCTGGATGTTTCGTACATAGGGTTTTCCGATGTGATCGTAACCGGCAGCCGGACAGATTCTGGCTCGCAATCCGCGGAAGTTATTGAAGGGATTGGCCAGAACACGCAGAGAAAAGTCCGGACGCGGCTGGCTTGGCCCCGTACTGTACCCAGTGACTCGGGAAAACTCTGGCGAGCGTTGCCTTCAAATCGCAATACTGACAATTGCGTCTCAAGCTCCTTTTTGTCTCGTGCATGGCGCTATCCCTGGCTTCTCCCGTATGGAGCGACGTTATTACTTTCACGGACAGACAAGCGTGGGCCAGCGCGTCACCTTCCCTGACGAATATCGATTTCGTTGGCCTGGGAGGGCCCGCCCCGGATTCAGACCAGGGATATCTGTCGGGACTGAACGAAGACGGAGTTACTTTTACCGGTATCGATGGCAACGGACGACCCTATCTGTTCGTGAGATCGGCGCGCCCTGCGGTTGGCGCGCCGGATTTTCTCTACGGTCCCGCGAACGGACCGGCCTGCTTTACGACCTGTGGTCCGGGCAACGCCGGGAGCGGCATTCTGGTTAGTCTCCCGTCCGGCACGACTTCTGTTGGCTGGGATTTTGCGAATTTCTACCAGAGTGGAGCCTACGGCTATGACTACCCGATCGGGCTCGAGGTAGATTTCAGCGATGGCACGATCTACACCAGCAGTTACACCGGATCTGTGTTTCCATGGCTCGGCGGACCGATGTTTATCGGGTTTGCGTCCTCGACGCCGATCAATTCGTTCGAAATCATGGGCGGCGGTTTCCCCACCGTGGAGGATTTTTCGTTCGGGGGAACAGCCGAGGCAGCGACCGCTATCGCTCCTGAACCTGGTTCCCTGTGCCTGGAGGCTCTCGGCCTCTGCGCTCTCGGGCTAATTGCTCTGCGGCACAGACGAACTTCCGCAGTTTAACCCGTCACAGGCTGCGGGCTGTGGCGCTCACGCTGAAACGATTCTCAAAGCTTCCTGACGGTTCCTACGAATCCGACATCTGCCGCCGCGAACACTACTTAACACAGACTCTAACCTTAAATAACACCGGCAGATGCGATCAGTACGATTTCAAAGACGGAAAGACGGCGGATTGGCGGTAGGAAAATAGGGCGACTTCAGGCGGAGAAGACAAATCGTTGTGGAGGTAACGCCGGGACATGGTAAAAACGACGGAGGCGTGACGCGCAATAAAATAGAGGAAAGCCCATGACCGTGTTGACCATCGAAATTCCTGACGAGCAAAAAGCATTGCTCGCGGCCAGGGCACACGCAAAAGGCATTTCTGCCGAGGAATATGCCCAGCAGCTGCTCGAACACGATCTGGTACCGGGATGGCTCGGCAAGTCTTGGGAAACCTCCAAAGCCGCCGGTCTCGATCAGCTTTCGACGGGAGAGATCGACGCCGAAATTGCCGCCGCCCGTAAAGCCCGGCGCCAATCCCGGTTGCAACCGGGTTCATGACCCGGGTTGTTCTTGACACGAATATCATCGTCTCTGCCCTGTTGCAGCCTTTGGGACCATCGGCGCAACTGTTGACGCTGGCCCTTGGCGGTTCCATTCAACTCTGCGTCAGCGGTAGCGTTTACGCGGAATACGAAGAGGTCATATTTCTCGAATGCGCCGTCGCCGCGAAGGCGGAGTATCTGGTAACGGGCAACCTGAAACACTTTCCGGCGTCGTGGGGAGTGACCCGGATTGTCACGCCGCGCTGGTTGCTCGATAATCTGTCCGCGGAAAGCCTTCCAGAGAGGCCAGAGACTTCGGTCTAGAAGTCTTGAAGCACAGAACCTGAACCGAATGCGTCAAGTTCTGAATGCGTCATTTTTAGGCGGCCATGCGAGTTTGCGCACTCCACGCATTGACCTCCGAATCGATTTTGTCAAAGGCGCGGCGGAGCGGAGTTGA
>DATFSM010000139.1:0-24531 GCA_035262625.1 Bryobacteraceae bacterium | reverse complement strand
AAGACGTAGCAATCGCTGACGCGTCTTTCGTGAGCGTAGATCGCGCCGATGTGGAGGCGGTCGACATCCACATCCTCACAGGTCTCAAGCGTGGAGAAGAAGCGGCGTCGAATCAGGCGATCCAGTTCTGATTGAGGGATAAGATGCAGCGCCGTGGCGGCCGCGAGCGGCATTTCAATCTTGTGCCCGCTACTCCACTCCATCCCGGAAGGTGGCGTGCGGCCGCTCAGAAAATAGACCTGTTCATCTGCGTACAGCGTTGCGCCGGGTGGCGTGACCGCATCAACTACCTGCACAATTGGCGGGAAGTCGGCCCAGGTTACCTCATCGTTGGCCTCAATCAGAGATCTGGTCAGCCCCGCCACGGTGACTCCGACGACCAGAGCCACGGCCCACTTTGTTGAGTAAGCGCGGGCTAAGGCGTAGAGGCCTGCAGCGGCCAGCACGGACGCGAACGGTACGGCAAGAACGAAGTACTGTCTGAACGTGGGGTGCCCGAAAGCGATGAACAGACAGAGCGAACCCGCGAGCGCGGTGCAGAGCGCGAACTCGGTCCTCACGCTTGCCTCCCATCCGCGATTCCTCAGGAACCACGCTCCCGCGATGGAAAGACCCACAAACAGAAACGCCTGCGCGGAACCGAGCCAGGCGGTGAGCACGCCCGCATCATGACTCGGCCAGTTCTCCCACTGCGCCTGGCGGTGGAAAATATGGAACACGATCACGCCGAAAAAGGTTTGCCGCGGCCAGCGTACGAAAGCCGCGATCAGTGGCGAAAGACCGGCGACCGTGCCCGCAATGAATGCCGCGATTCGTCGCCATCCGCGCGATGTCCAGGCGATCCATACCGCGAGCACGGGAAGAACCGGCGCCGTAAGCAGAGAAGAGGCGCAGGCGGCTCCGGAAGCGATACCGGCAGCGAATGCGGGCGTACCGTCGGCGCTCTGAGTGACCGCCAGACGGAAAGCCGCCGCGGTCAGCAGCAGGCACAGGCCATATGGCTGGGCGAGCGTTGCATACTCAACGACTGTTGTATTCAGCGCGAACACGATGGCCGTCATCGCAGCCAGAGAAATTCGCCATTCCGCCGCCGGGAATCGCCGCGCGACATAGTCCGCCATCAGGGTGATGGCCCCCACCGTCTCGAGCGTAGCGGCAACATGAGGCCAGCGCCAGCCATTCCCGAATACGCGAAGAATCGCCGCGTTCCAGATCGCATTCAGGGGAGGCTGGGCGAACAGAAAATCGGCGTACGGCTTTGCGCCTTTGAGGATGAGCTGAGCGGCGAGGAGATGAAAGCCTTCGTCCCACGCGAAAGCCGCGGTCTGCGAGTAGATCAGCAGCGCGACCGCCACGGTGGCAAGCGTAAGAACGAGGCTTATTCGAATAGCTCGAAACTTCCTTTCAGCCGGATATCGCGGGACGACGAACCGACCAGGACCTGATAAACGCCCGGTTCGGCGGCCCAATCCCGAACCCGCGGATCATAAAACCACATCGAACGACGATCCAGTATCAGAGTGACGGACGTGGATTCGCCCGGTTTGAGTTCCACTCGCCGGAACGATTTCAATTCCTTCAGCGGACGCTCCGCATAAGGCTTGTCGCGGTGAACGTATACCTGAATTACTTCGGTCCCGGGACGCGTTCCGCTGTTTCTTACTTTCATGACGGCCTGTACGATCTGGCCGTAACGGGGCGTGGCGGGGAAAATGCGCAGATCGCTGTATTCGAAGGTCGTGTAGGAGAGACCGTGGCCGAGCGGGTATGCCGCGAGGGTAACGGGCAGTTTTCCCGACGGCGCGACGCGGCCGAAGATGACGTCGGCCAAGCCGCTCAGTGTGGGCACGGCGAGCGCGCCTGAACCTCGTTGGCCGGCTATGAGCGCCACCATCAGACCCGCTTCCTGGCCGGACGTGATTCGCGCTTCCTCGCGACCGGAATCGCCTCCGGCGGCGCATCGCACGGAGATGCCGGAAGGCGCGCCCGCGCGTACGGCAGCGCACAGGTCGTCGCCAGCCACCGAGATCGAGTGGATGGTCAAGGGATCCAGCGGCAGCAACGCGCCTTCATTTTTCAGCAGAACCACGCTCTCGGCGGCAGCGCGGCGATTGACGGACTCGCCTTCGTGCGTATCGAAGGTCTCGGGCTTACGGTCGTACACGCCATCGGAAAAGCGCGCGCGCAGAATCCGCCGGACCTTTTCATCAACGGTTTCGCGAGAAAGACCTCCGGCATCAGCGGCGGCTTTCAGCTTCGCCGTTGATAGCGGGCCTCCGGGCGCAAGCGCCGCGTCGATTCCGGCGTTCATGGCCTCGCCGGGATCACCCACGCCGGATCCGTTCGACACGACGAACCCCTTGAAACCCCACTCCTTTCGGAGCAGATCGGTCAGCACGGCCGGATTCGCGCCGGAAGCGATTACGGACCACGCGCCCGCTTCTTCGATCGCTGCCCGGAAAGGCGCAAGACGGATTTCATCCAGATTGCGGTCTTCGAGCGGCTTCTCGTCAGCCTCCGCGGGCAGCTTCTCGGGAGATGCGATGACGCCTTCCGCCTGAATCGCTTGCACAGACGCGACGCCCATGCGCGAGATGAGCCAAGGGTCGTCGCCATAGCTGGCGAGATCGGGACCAATCACCTGATCCTTCCCCGCCGCGACGGCGCGATGAGCCCAGACGCGCCCATCCGCGGCGGCAAGATCCACATCCCACGAAGCCGCTATCGCAAGCCCCGAAGGCAGGTCCTTCGGGCGCGCGACAGCCTGGATGTCGGACAGCATCTCCAGTTTCTCGTCGAGGGACATGGCGCGAAGCCGGTCCGCGATCCGTCTTTCGACCGGAACCTTTGTGTTGCGCCATGGCGCGGAGTCGCCCGTAGCGCTGCAACCCCACAGGACGCCTGCCAGGGCGAGCGCCGACCAGCTTCGCCTGATGCGCAACCGGGACTCAGACCTTGCGGAGCTTGCTCACCCGTCCGACCTCGACCCACTCGACCACAAAGATGTTGCCGGTGTGATCGAAGCAGGCGCTGTGAGGACAGACGAACTTGCCGGCCGGGAACTGATCGCGTGACTGCACGCGCAGTTTGCGCAGGTCATCCATGGATTCGCCCAGATCCCCCAGAACCTGAATCGGCTTATTGTCGCGCCCGATGAGCGTCACTTTGCCCTGTAGGTCAGGCACGACGACATCGCCCTTGTATTCGTCAAAATGGCACGGAAGCGTGACGCCGCCCAGGATGTCGATCGGCTTACCCTCCAGCGTGAAGCGCTGCAGACGGTTGTTGCTGCGGTCGGCCACCATGAGAATCGGGTCCTTTCCGCGCGTGTCCATCCAGATGCCGTGCGGCGTGTTCAACTGTCCCAGTTCGGTTCCTTTTCCACCGAACGTGCGGATGTATTCGCCGCTCTTGTTGTACTGGTTGATGTAAGACGAACCGTAGCCATCCGCGATGTACACATCTCCGTTAGGCGCGATGGCCACGTTGGTGGGATTGTAAGGCTTCGCCTTGCCGTCTGCGCCGGGCTTGTATTCGGCGACATCGGGCGGTCCTGCGATCTTCCACACGATCTCGCCTTTCGGAGTGGCCTTTACAAGGGCCGCCTGCACCGCCGGCTGAGGGTCCGCCTTGGGGGATGCGGCGTTAGCGGTCAGGTAAAGATACTCCGCCGAGCCTTCCTTGCGGATCGTGAGCCCGTGCGCGACGCCTTTGAATTCCCTTCCCCAGGAGCGAACAAACTTGCCCTGGGCATCGAATACGACCATCGAGTCGTAGAGTTCACTCTCTTTGCCGACGGTGTGGTGAACGTAAATGTTGCCCTGCGAATCCTCTACAACGCCGTGGGTGTTGCCGTACCGGATACCGGCGGGCAGTTCGCCCCAATCGTGGGTCACCTCGTACGTGTAGGCGCCCTGACCAACTATGGGTTTCGCCGACCCGGATTTATTCTGCGCTCCGAGGATCAAGGGAGCGCTGAGACCTGTAAGAAATGTTCGTCTGGTCGGGGCATAGGCAGTCGGTTTCATGCGCTGAGTCTATCACGCAAACCCAGCGCGGCGGCGCGTTTCGGGGCCTCGGGACGCTACTTCACAAATACGAACGTTACGGGAGAGCCGAGGTCGTACTTTCCACCGGCAGGCGAAAGCTTTCCGGTGTTTTGATCCACGCGAAAAACGGCTATAGTGTTCGTGTCCTGATTTCCGACTACCAGGAAATTCCCGCTCGGATCGAGGGCAAAACCCCGCGGTGTTTTCCCGCCAGTGCTTTGATTCTGAATCAGGGTGGGCTTGCCGGTTTTCGAATCCAGCGAGAAAACGGCGATGGAGTCAAGACCCCGGTTGGACGTGTACAGGAACTTGCCGCGCGAGTCCACTTCGATCTCCGCCCCGGTACTCTTTCCATTGAAATCGGCGGGGAGAGCGGAGGTCATGTCGATTTCTTTCATCGCCGCAGTGGCGGGATCGTACGTGAAGGTGGTCACCGCGGAAGCCATCTCGTTGAGCGCATAAACATGCTTCTGATCTGGGGCGAATGCCATGTGGCGAGGTCCCGAACCGGCTTTCACGGATGCGGACGGCGGGTCGCTCGGTGTGATCTTCCCGTTAGCGGCGTCCAGTTTGAAAATCATCACCTGGTCCGTACCGAGGTCGGCGCCCAGCATGAACTTGTTGTTCTTTGGCAGATTCACCGAGTGGCCGTGGGGTTCGCTCTGTCGCTGCTTGTTGACGCTGGACCCATGCTCCTGGATGAACGACGCCGCTTCCCCCAGTTTGCCGTCCGCCTGAATCGGAAACGAAGTAAAACTACCCCCCGCATAGTTGGCGACCATCAGGGTCTTGCCGGTCGCATCCACAATGAGGTGACAGGGTCCGGGGCTCTGAGTTGAGACCTGGTTAAGCTGCGTGAGCTTGCCGGTTGAGTGATCGATCGAAAACGCGGTGACAGAGCCCGCCTTCTTTCCCTGAAAAGTGTTCACCTCATTCACCGCGTAAAGGTACTTGCCACTGGGGTGCAACGCGAGAAACGTGGGTTCGGGCGTCTGCGCCATGAGCCCCATCGGCGTAAGCGCGCCGGTCTTCGCGTCGAAGTGATACGCATAGATACCTTTGCTCGTTCCATCGGTGTAGGTTCCGACGTACATCGTCTGCGGCAGGGCAAACTGGCCGGCAAGCAGAAGGCCGGTGAGGATCCTCAGTGGATATTTCATTGCACAGTAATTTATCAGGCGCGAACGCGCGAGCGGCTCTCGCGATCGATGGCTCCTTTACACAGCTTTACTAACGTCTTGCCATTCCCGGACGTTTTATCAGTAGACGGAAACGCGATCGCGGAAGCAACTCGGCGTCCCGCCGGTCTCCCCGATCGCGAGGTCATACGGCGATTCCCCTCAATCCCTGTGACCCGGTCTGGCGCGGCTCCCCCCTGGGCCGCGCCGGAACCCTGCCACGGCGCCCGACGTATCACAATCATCAGATGCGAAAGGTCTTTCCCCTTCTCTTCGTGTGCGCCTCTTCTGCGTGCGCGCAATCGCTCTCGGTCGGCATACTCGGAGGCGCGCCGTTCAGCGATATCGTCAAGAATGGGTCCGTGAGTATTAGTTCAACGACGTTCTCGCCCACGAGCCCTCACTTTACGATCGGGCCTTCGATTCAGGTGAACCTGCCGCTCAGCCTGCGAATCGAGGTAGATGCGCTCTTTCGCCCTTACGGGCTCACCGTATCCGGTCCGCAGGTGAATCAGGACGTTTCCGGGCAGCAGTGGAGATTTCCGGTGTTGCTGCAATACCGTTTTCATGCGCCGTTGGTGAAGCCATTCGTGGAGGGCGGCTTTTCGTACGAACATCTCTCCGGAATTTCATCGGCTTTCCAGAACGCTATTGCGTCGGGTCCGGGAACGTTGCTGCATCAGGACAACGTTGGAATTGTGCTCGGAGCGGGCGTCGATGTAAAGGTCCCGATCGTGCGCGTCAGCGGTGAACTGCGCTACACCCGATTGACGCTATCCGATTTCGCGAACATCTCGGATCTGAACCAGGCCGAAGTCATTTTCGGCGTCCATTTCTGACATCCCGGCTCCGGGAACTACGACTTCCCCCGAAACAGAAACACAATTTCGATCAGAAGAATGATCACGACGATCAGTTCCAGAAAGAAACCGCGCCCCTGATTGAACCGATCGACCATGAATTCGTAGAGTTCGCCGGCGGTGCGCAGCTTATCGTCCACCAGACGGCGGTAATCCGGGACTCCGACTCGCGCGGCCATAATCTGGTACATGCGCGCGTAGAACATATCGCTCAGAAACTTGATAGACGTTTCGGTGCGCTCGGTGATCTCGATGATGTCGAGCCGGATGTTGTTCAGCCGCTCGGCCCGGGCGGCAAGACCCCAGCGGCGCCAAACGCCGGTGCCGCGTTCGATCGAGCGATAGACGTCTTTGAGCACAGCGGTCAAAAGCTCGTCATAGTGACGGAATTCCAGCAGCTGCGTATTTGCGTATTCAAGCAGCTGGAGGGTAAGCTCCGCCGCGGAGGGGTGATCATAAACGAACGCAGCCGACCAGCCGGCCACCAGAAGATCGTTGGGATAGTACGACAGGCTCGCGCTCAGGATCTCCTGGCGCTCCGGCCCCGAAAGAGGCCGATGTTCTCCGCGAACAATCTGAGCGATTTCGTCGCCATGTGTGGCCAGAAGCTGGTCCGCCGTTTCGGCCGGATTTTCGGGAAACAACGTAACGACCGCATAGTCTTCGCTGAGCCATTTGTCGTAAGGATTCAGCAGCGCGACACGCGCGGCGTCCAGCCTCGGACGGACCAGATCAATGGCGCGCTGCTCGACCTGAGGATCCGAAAGCGCGCACGCGGCTCGTTCAACCAGAGCGGGCCAGTCAAGCGAAAACGGTTGGTCGATCTCAATGCTTACAACGCCGTAATCGAAATACCGGGCGCTCGCGTTCAGGCCACCGGCTTGTAGCCGCTCGATGACCGGCGGCCGGTCGAATCGAACGTAGTCGGCCGGGGCGAGCCGCGAAGAAGAGGCGCCGCGTTCGGCCTGCGCTACCCCGAGCGCTTTTGACAGAACATCAAGCCGGATTTCGTCGGCAACGTCGAAGAGCACGATTTGCCGGATTGATCCCTGCATGGCGTTCCCATTCTAGTGGGAATGCTATTTCTCAAGCAGAAAGTTCCCCGCCACCATCGCGTCAATCCCTGACGAATAGAAGCTGCGCACCGCGTCACGGGGCGTGCAGACCAACGGTTCGCCAAAAAGATTGAACGAAGTGTTGTAGAGGACGGGAAGCCCGGTCGCTTCACCGAACGCGTGCAGCAGCTGCCAGTAGAGCGGATTGTCTTCGCGGCGGACGGAATGAACGCGGATCAGATCGCCGGCGAGAATCGCGCCCTGGAAACGCTCTTTGTGCGCGGGCTTAACGCGTCCTACCGTGGCCAGATAACGGGCGTTGGGCCCGGCGGTGAAATACTCATCCGCCAGTTCGGCCGGAACAGACGCCGCGAATTTCCGGAAATTCTGCCGGTGCTTGATGAAATTGTTCAGATTTTCGGCGGAATAACGGTCTTCCGGAGATGCCAGGATGCTCCGGTTTCCGAGCGCGCGCGGGCCGAATTCCATGCGCCCCTGCATCCACGCGACGATGCGGTGCTCCTTCAGGCGCTGCACCGCGGCGCCGATCGTTTCGGGAATGGTCGGGAGCAGGCGGAAACGAAGCTTGCAGTTCTCCAGCGCCTGCTTGATTTCGGCGGCGGCAAAACCAGGACCGAGACAGTAACCTTGCCCGTCCAGGCGCGCGGCGGGATCCACAGATTCGTTCCAGACGTGAAGCGCCGCTCCCAGCGCCGTACCGGCATTCCCGGCGGCGGGCTGAGCGAACACGCCGTCGTACCGGCCCGAATTCTCTAGTCGGGAAATAAGAAGCGCGTTCCAGGCGATGCCTCCCGCGAGGCAGAGATTGCGGGCATCGCCGGCCAGTCCGACGACATAATCTTCGAGCGCCTGCTGGGCGCTCGCCGCGATGTCGGCGCGCTCCCCGTCGTTGGTCTTGCCTTCAAACCGTTTCGCGTCCAGCGTCAGATTCGCGAATGCGTCTTTGTAGCGCGGTTGGCCGGTCGCAGAAAGCCACTGCACCAGGTGCTCGTCGGCGCGTGGCCGGAACCCCAGCAACTCGGTCGCGCTCCCGAACAACTCGCCGATGGAATCGGGGTAGAGGATCTCGCGCTCAAGTGTCAGCCGGTTGCCTTCAGCGCGCCACTTTGCCCCGCAGCGCAGATCGCCCTGGCGGTCGAGAGTGATCACAACAGCGTCGCGAAACGGCGACGCGAGCCAAGCTGAAGCCGCATGGGCCGCGTGGTGGTCGATGGAAACGATCCGCGCGTTGGAAAACATGCGCAGGGCCACGGCGAAAGCCGAGTCCGCCGGCAGGGGCCGCGCCAAAGCGACGAAATCGACCTGATCGGGGCGGATGCCTTCGATCTTCAGGCAGGCCTGAATCGACGCCAACGGTAGACGCCCTGTCTCAACCGTTCGGGTGAGTTTCTTTTCTTCGACCGCCGCGGCGATGCGGCCGTCGCTCACCAAAGCGGCTGCCGGATCACTCAGAACACCACCGATTCCAAGAACGTTCATCTTGAGCGCTTCTCGATTTTCGCCCACGAATCTTTCAGGGCCACGGTGCGGTTAAAAACGGGCTTACCGGGAAGTGAATCCGGGTCGGCGCAGAAATAACCGAGTCTTTCGAACTGGTAGCGACCAAGCGCATGAACATCGCGGAGGGACGGCTCAACCTTACAGCCGCTCAGTACCTGCAGAGAGTTGGGGTTCAAATCTGAAAGATCGGTCGGCGCTTCCGCCGAGAACAGCGTCTCGTATAGTCGGACCTCCGCGTCCACCGCATGCTCGGCCGACACCCAGTGGATGGTGGACTTCACCTTTCTTCCGTCGGGCGCGTTGCCGCCGCGAGTTGCGGGATCGTATGTGCAGCGCACCTCGATCACCTCGCCGCTTTCATCCTTTGCGACACCGGTACAGGTGATGAAGTAACCCCATCGCAGACGTACCTCCTTACCGGGAGAAAGCCGATAATACTGCTTCGGCGGATCTTCGCGGAAGTCGTCGCGCTCGATGTAAAGAACATGCGAGAACGGAACCTTGCGCGAGCCGGCCGACGGATCTTCCGGATTGTTCACTGCATCCAACTCCTGCATCTGACCTTCCGGATAATTTTCGATCACGACGCGCAGCGGATTCAACACCGCCATGACGCGTTGTGCGCGCTTGTTGAGGTCCTCGCGCACGTAGTGTTCGAGCAGGCCGAGTTCAATAATTCCGTTGGTCTTCGATACCCCGATCGATCCGCAGAAATTCCGGATCGCTTCGGGCGTATATCCGCGCCGGCGGATGCCGTACAGCGTGGGCATACGCGGATCGTCCCACCCGCGCACGTGCTTCTCCTGTACCAGTTGCAGCAGCTTGCGTTTGCTGAGCAGGGTGTAAGTCAGATTGAGACGATCGAACTCGACCTGCTGAGGATGATAGATGCCCAACTGGTCCACAAACCAGTCGTAGAGCGGGCGGTGGTCTTCGAATTCCAGCGTACAGATGGAGTGCGTAATACGCTCGATCGAATCCGACTGGCCATGCGCGAAGTCGTACATCGGATAAATCGACCATTCATCGCCGGTGCGGTGATGCGTGGCCTTCAGAATCCGGTACATCACCGGGTCGCGCATGTTGAGATTCGGCGAGGTCATGTCGATTTTGGCCCGCAGCGTGCGCGACCCATCCGGGAACTCGCCTTCTTTCATGCGGCGGAACAGATCGAGGCTCTCCTCCACGGATCGGTCGCGCCACGGACTCGGCGTGCCCGGCTCCGTCAGCGTTCCGCGATATTTCCGAAGCTCCTCGGCGGAAAGGTCGCAGACGTACGCCTTGTGATCGCGAATCAACTGCACGGCCCATTCGTAAAGCTGGCCGAAGTAATCCGAAGCGAAGAGGATCCGGTCTTCCTGATATCCGAGCCAGTGAAGCGTGTCGATGATCGAATCGACGTATTCCTGTTCTTCCTTCTCGGGATTCGTATCGTCGAACCGTAGGTTGGTCTTGCCGTTGAACTCCTGCGCGAGCGAGAAGTTCAGGCATATAGACTTCGCGTGGCCGATATGCAGGTAACCGTTGGGCTCGGGAGGAAAGCGGGTGTGGACGCGGCCCTGAAACTTGTTGGTTTTCAGGTCTTCCAGAACGATGTCGCGAACGAAGTTCGAGGCAGCAGCGGTGGTCGGCGGGGTCATTAGGATTCCAGTTTTCCGATCGCTTGTCCGATGCGCCTGAGGCTGGTTTCCCGGCCTAACACCTCAAGGGTTCCGAACAGCGGAGGAGCGGTCTTGCGGCCGCAGACGGCGACGCGGACCGGTTCGAATAACTGACCGGCCTTGATGCCGAGTCCTTCAGCGGCGCGCCTGAGTGCGCCTTCAAGACCATCGTGCGTAAACTCAGCGCAAGTAAGAGCCTCGCGGGCGTGAAGCAGCGCCCTGAGCGCCATGGCGATGTCGCCCTTCTTCGGGATCAGTTCGGACGAATCGTAAGGCGCCAAGTCTTCTTTAAAAAAGAAATCGCCGATCGTCAGGACATCGCGCAAAAGCCGTATTCGTTCCTGAATCAGCGGCGTGATGACCGGAAGTTTTTCCGCGCTGTAGCCGGCGCCTTCGATGATCGGGCGAAGCTGCACAGCGAGATCGTCCGGCTTCATGCGGCGGATGTGTTCGGCGTTCAGCCAAACCGCCTTGGCGTCGAATGGATCGTCGTCCGAAAAATTCACCACAGCATTGCTGCGGTTGACGCCTTCGAATGAGAAGGCCTGGAGCAGTTCTTCGCGCGTCATCGCCTCGCGATCATCCTTGGGCGACCACCCCAGCAGGCAGAGAAAATTGATGAACGCATGCGGAAGGAAGCCCGCATCGCGATATGTGGTGACGGAAACAACCGGGCCGTGCTTCCGCTTCGAGAGCTTGGCGCCATCCGGGGCGACGAGCAGCGGAAGATGGGCGAATTTCGGCGGCTCAACGCCCGCGGCGCGAAATATCAGGACGTGCTTGAACGTATTGGTGAGATGGTCCTGGCCGCGCACGATATGTGAGATACGCAGATCGATATCATCCGCGCAGGACGCCAGGTGATACGTGGGCGCGCCGTTACTGCGGACGAGCGCGAAGTCCTCGATATCCGCCGTCGATTTTCTCTGTTCGCCATAAACGCTGTCGGTGAACGTGATGTCCTCGGCGTTCTCGCGCGGAACGCGATAGCGCAAAACAAACGGTTCTCCGGCGCAGGCCCGGCGCTCGCTTTCCTCGCGCGGCATTTCCCGCTGCCCCGGATTCGACAGCCAGCTCCCCATGGCCTGAGACCTCTCCGAATCGTCTCCTGAGGCAGGCGTGAAATCACGATAAGCCATGCCCTTCGCGAGGATGGCCTCGGCGACTTCCTTGTGCAGATCCAGCCGTTCGGACTGCCGGTATTGCTCATCCCAACCCAGATCGAGCCAGCGAAGTCCTTCGAATATCGAATTAAGAGAGGCCTCGGTGTTGCGCTCGAGATCGGTATCGTCGATGCGCAGAATCATGCTGCCGCCATTTCGGCGCGCGTAGAGCCAGTTAAAGATAAATGTGCGCGCGCTCCCGATGTGGAGATAGCCCGTCGGGGACGGCGCAAACCGAACTCTGAGCATGAAATTGCAGGATAGCAATGGGTTCGCGCTAACCTGGTCTTATAAGCCGCCGTTATGGATCCGCTGCCGCTGCATTCACGGACACCGCCCGAATGGGGTCGCGCCGTACTTGCGAATCCGGTGGCGCTTTTGGCTGACCATGCCTTCCTGGAAATGAAGGCCGCCCATAACGCGATGGAACTGCTTACCCGCTGGCCGGGCGAATGGCTTCCCGGCTGGGTGGAAACCATGACGTCCGTGGCGCGCGATGAGGCCGCGCATCTCGCCCAGGCTATGCGGTTGCTCGTACGGCGCGGCGGCCGAATCGAGCGCGGTCACAGCAATCCCTATGCGAAAGAATTGCGCGCTCTGGTACGGACCGGCGGGGGCGCGGAGACCATCGATCGCCTTTTCGTCTCGGCGATGATCGAACTGCGATCGTGCGAGCGTTTTTCCGTGCTCGCCGAGGCGGCTTCGGAATTAGAAGACACCGAACTCGCCGGATTTTATCGCGCGCTATTCAGCTCCGAAATGGGCCACTACAAGGTATTTCTGAGGCTGGCGAACCGCATGGACGATGAACCGGTAGTTTACGGGCGATGGCAGGAAATGCTGGCCCACGAAGCCCGAATCCTCGCTGGGCAGAAACCGGGATTTCGCATCCATTCGGGTTTCGCGGCCTAAAATCCGCCGAATCCAGGTCGGAATTTAACAGTTAAGTAAAATTTCCGCGCTTTATGCCTCCGGGCGCGCCGGATTTGGGAAATCCATGTATACTCTCTCCATTCCGATTTCGGAGAGGCGAATATGAATCAGGAAAGTCTCCGCTGCAGGCGTGATTTTATGCGCGCCGCCGCCAACATGGCAGGAGGGGCCCTTCTCGCGCCAGCCCTTCGAGCCCAGACGCCGTCAGTGAACGCCAAGCCCGCGCACAGGCCCGCCCCGGTCATGAAGCTTGCCACAATGCGCTCCACCGAGGACCTGGAGGAACTGTACGCCGTCGAATCCAAAGCCGGGAAGCTCGACGTCACTCTACAGTGCCAGTATTCGTATCACATGATCAACGGCGCCAAGGTCAAGCTGAGAACCTACAACGGCGCGTCAGTCGGTCCCGTACTCTCCGTAAGACCGGGCGACCAATTGAATGTCCGGATCGTCAATAAGCTGCCGAGCGACAACACGCCCTGCCCGGACATGAATCACGAAGGTATGAACAACGCTCCGGTCGGCGTAAACACCACCAACCTGCACACCCACGGCCTGCACGTCTCGCCCAGAGGCAACAGCGACAACGTCTTCGTTCAGGTGTGTCCCGAAGGCGGTTGCTTCGACTATCAGTACCAGATTCCCAACAATCATCCCGCTGGCACGCTCTGGTATCACCCGCACAAGCACGGCTCCGCGGCGGTGCAGGTGGCGAACGGAATGGCGGGAGCGTTAATCGTGCGCGGCGCGATCGACGATTTCTACGCCTCAAAGGGAATCGCGGAACGCATCTTCGTTTTTCAGCAGGTGCCTTTCAACACCACATATCTGACTTCCGAATGGTGCGACGTCAATGGGCCGGGAGCGCCCTGCCCGTCGAACTGGCCACCCGTAACGCTCTACACGCTGATCAACGGACAACTCAAGCCCACGATCAAAATGCAGGCGGGGAAAGTCTATCTCTGGCGCACCATTCACGGCGGCATTTCAGAAACAATTCCGTTTTCGATCGTGAATTCGGCCAATGCCGTGCAACCCCTTTATCGGGTCGCGGTCGATGGCCTGACCACCGGGACGGTGGATCAGATGAACGCTCCCAGTCTCGCGCCAGGTAATCGCATCGATGTGTTCGTCAAACTTGCGGCAGGCACTTACACTCTGGTCAAACCCACTGTCGCGAAGGCCGCAGCGCTGAACATCAGCGCGGGGGCTGAAACCGCGCAGGCGCTGGCGACGATCATCGTCGCGCCAGCCCCTGGCGATACGCCGATTCCCACCACGGCGGAGATGGCTCCGTTTGTACCGCCGCATCCGACTTTCCCGAGCGGGTTGCCTGTCCGGCCGATTCAGCTTGGCTTCGCGGACCCGCAGAATGGCCCAGGCCACTGGAATTTCTGCGCCAAAAACGATGCCGGTACGGTGGTCTGTGAACCGTACAATCCGGAGCATCCGGTGCAGGTCGTATTGGGTGACTCCGAACAGTGGCAGGTCCTGAACACGGATTCTTATCTCGCCCACCCCTTCCACATCCACGTGAACCCGTTCCAGGTAGTGAATATTGAGTACGATCAGGCGTGGCTGGATTTTTACTCGAACAAGCAGAATCGCCAGTACAATCCTGTAACAAAGCTGCCGATCGATCCCCTCGAATTCGTCTGGCGCGACACGATCCTCATCCATCCCTGCCAGAAAGTCACGTTCAACACGAAGTATGAGGATTTCGACGGGTGCTTCGTCATGCACTGCCACATCCTCAAGCATGAAGATCAGGGCATGATGAAGCAGGTGGAGATACTGCCTTCGAAGGGCGCGCCCTCGAACTGCGGATCGATGCCGGCGGGTTGCGCAACGCAGAAATAGGGCTGCGCTGGCTGCCTCCCTTCGTCTATTTGCCGAAGGGAGGTGGCGGGACGTCCTTTTTCTTTTTCTTCTTCTTCTTTTTCTTGTCGTCGCCCGCGCCGAGCGCTTCGGTAAGGGCGAGCAGGAGGTTCTGAGCTTCGGTAGTGCCCATCGTGACCGTCACACTGTCACCGGCGGCGGCCGGCTTGGATCCCTTGCCGCCTTTTCTCTCCATTCCCATTCTGAGTCTCCATTCTTCGCGTTACTCGTGCCATTATGATACGGATTCATCCGTAAAGTGGAGAAAATTTCCTGTGTTTCCTGTCTTCCTCGCGCGCTTCAGCGAACTGTCGATGAACAATTCGGCGAATGCCCGCGCGCGCGTCAGTTGTTCGAGCGTTTTCTGGATAGCGGCGACGCGCGTCATGAGTTCCACGAGGATCTGATCCGATGCGCCGCGGGCGAGGACGGCGGCGGCTGGGATCTCCGCTGCGCGGCGGCATTGATGCTGGATCGCGAGTTTCTCGCTCTTCGCCGCAACAACGGCGCATGCGACGAGTTATCCCTCAAAATTCAGAAGCATCGAGGCGAGCCGGGCCCGATTGTGAGCGCCGCCCACCTTCGTCGACGGATTTCCCGCCTCGCGCGCGTTTTCCGGCGGCTCCGAGGCCTTCAAACGGAACCTGAGCGGCTGCTGGACTTCATCCACATGTCCAGGCAACCGTGTAAGCTGACGCTCGCGCGTTATCTCTTCGACCCGGATCATGTAGCGAAGCAGGTTCGAACGGTTTTTCGCGAATCAAAGGGGATCGCCCACATCCCACGGGACTATCCGGAGTGGGCGGGACAAGCCTGGCGCTATCGAAACCGGGAACTTCCGCCCTATGAGTCCGCGATTCTCGACCAGCTTGCGGAAGAATCACGCATCTATTGGGTCGATGAGAACACTCCCGCCACCGTTAATTCGATCGCCGAGTACCCGCTCGGAACGGTCGCTGCCGTGGTGAAACCACCGGGCAGCGATCTGGAATTCGAGATCAAACGCGTCGGCGTTCGCGGCGCAAATCCCCTCGATGTCGTGTTCGCGCGCGGTGAGCAAAGAGTCCCCTGGAGCCATCGGCTGCACGGCGGAAGCGTCGCATCGATGCTCGACGCGGAATCGGCTTCGTCGGCAAAAATCGCCGAAATTTATCGAGCGGCGCACGGAAAGCCAGCGCCGGTCAGCATCGTTGTGAACCTTTCGTCCATACGAACCGTTCCCGGACCGCGTGGCGACGAGCATCTCCTCCCCTACCTCACACGGCGAGACGCATTCGGCGACGCTTTCCATGCCATGCGGGAACACATGCAACGCTCCGTCCACGCGTTCGAAGGCGAGAATGCGGATACGGTCCTGAAGGGCGATCTGGGTTTGACCGTGCGGTTTCTGAAACATGCCGCCCCGCGGCAGGCGATCCTTGCGGGGTCCACTTCTTTTCGGTTGCGGACTCTGGAACAATACTTCGCGCCGGACGGCGATGCGGCGTATTTTAGCGGACTCGGAATCCAGCCGACGGTTCACGATTCCCGCCGTTTCGCGGATTCCCTCCTCGAAGAAATTCTGGGCGTGGTTCATCCACCGCATCAATCGGAGGGATCGTACGCCGCCTACCTGGACGCAGCGTTCGCAGACAGGCGTAACCGCCAGCGCGCCGACCGCTCCTATCTCTCGCTCCTGAGCCAGATCGGAATTTTTTGGGGTACGCTCCTCGCTGTAGGCGCCTTTTCATACGGTGAGTCCTTCGTCGACCGAAACGTGGGAATTCGGTCCCTCTGGACGCCAACCGGCTGGCAACCCCGCATGCGCTTCATGGACCACGACATGCTCACGATCCCGGGGCGCGACGATGTGGAACTCACCCGAATGATCGATGGAATGCGCGCCGACGAATGGTACATCCTGGGGAAAGATCCGGGACTGACCGAGCCACTGGGAGAGGTGTTGTGTCTGAACCGGATTTACCGCCCCTCCGGCGACCTGCGGCAACAGGGCGCGAAGCGCCTGCGAGCGGGGATCGAATCCTCCTATGCGAAAACGCGCAAGGCCAGAACCCGCATCGCGGCCCTTTCGGAGGAATACCGGCGCGCGTTCAGCGATTGGGAGGAAACAGTCCGCAGGTTCCTGTCGGCATCGGATGCCGGTATGGCCTTCGATTCCTGGCGCGGGGAGGAAGAATCCCGCCTCAGATCGAAAGGCTACAGCCCGGCTCGCGCCCGCGAAATAGCCGATAGCGCGAAGTACGGCGAGGATTTCTTCCGGCGCTACGGCTTCATTTACAAAAGCCAGCGCCGCTTCCAGCATTCGTAGGCGCAGGTCTCGGGATACTCCGCGTCCCGCGAGCGTCCTGCCAGCCGCCACATCTCGTGCCATAAGTGCACGGCATGCGTCTCAGGCCCGATTGCGCCGGCGCCGTTTGGCTCCAGCAGGTGTTCCCATTCCTGATAGTCAACGGGGCAAAAGGTCGGAACGCTCCAAACGAACCCCTGCAGTCCCAGCGCGTCTACAGCTTCTGTTACGAGCAGGGGCCCCGTCTCCCCCCATTGCAACTGCGCCGGATCCCGTGACTCGCAGACTCCCCATGCATAGCGGGCGAACTCAGACCCCGGCGGCACACGGATCACCGCCGAAGAGCGGATCACCTCGCCTCCGTTCATTTCGGATGCGAATACCGTGTCGTATCCGAAATCGAAAGGCTTGATGCAGATCACATCCGTATCCACCCACCAGCCGCCGCGCTCCAGAAGCAGCTTATAACGGAAATAATTCGCGAAGCCCGCCACGGAATCACGGTGCGAATACCGAAAAATGCGCGACTCCGGCAGGATTTCGCTTGCGTCCCTCAACACAACACCCGCCGGCGCGCCCTCTACGGGTCCGTACGTGTACAGATCGAAACCGTGTCCATTTGCGAGAAACGACCGGATGCAAAGCTGCTCCATCGTGGAGAGCCGCTGCCCGATCCATAGACTCTGAATGATGTCTCGATCGTTCAAGCTGGTTGGCCGAGAGCGGACAAACACCCGCGCAGTTGTTTTCCGGCCTCGTCGGCATCGCCCGCGCTGAGGAAAACTCGCGCCAGTTCGGCCCGGTAGGTCACGATCCGGTCCTGAAACACGCCTAACGGAATCTTGCGCGCCCGGTAAGACTTCTCCACCGCGATGATCGCCTCGCGCAACTCTTCCGCCTGCAAACTCCAGGAGGCGTTGCCGGCGTGTTTGCGGATGCGGACGAGCGGCTCATGAACGATCGCCGCCGGAAATTCGTACGCGAGCCGGCAGATGAATTCATATTCGCCGAGCACGAGGTCTTCGTCCAGGAGTCCGATTCGATCTAAAGCGCTTCTTCGCATCAGCAGCGCGGAAGGATACGGACCCATGGCGCCCGCGACCATTCCCGCGAACACGTTCTGCACGGAGCGCTCCGGGCCTGCCCCGGTCCGGTATACGTGAATCTTCGAATTTCCCGCTTCGTCGAAGGTTCGGAAACCGCAATAAGCGAATCCGGCCTCGGGGTGAGCCTGCAAACCAGCCAGCAGCGACTCGAGCGTACCGGCCGTCCAGAGATCGTCCGAATCGAGAAATGCGATGTACTCTCCCCGCGCGTTTTCAATTCCGAAGTTGCGCAGCCGCGAAACGCGCCCGGAATGCGGAAAACGGAAATACCGAATCGCGGGATGATTATGCGCGCCGATGAATTCGGCGGTGCCATCGTCGGAGCCGTCGTCGATCACGAGAACTTCCAGATGACTGACCGTCTGGGAGAGCGCGCTTTCGAGCGCTTCCGCCAGCAACTCGCGTCGATTCCACGTAGGAATAATAACGGTTACGAGAGAGGTCACGAGTAGGCCGATTATACTCTGTAAGGTCGAAATCGGTGAGATGCGCAATCTGCATTCCGACCTATCGCCGCGTGGCGCAGTTGCTGAAACTGATCGGCGACCTTTCGAAGCAGACGCTCAGGCCGGAACTGCTTGTGGTGGTGGATGGAGATCCTTCTTCAGGCGAGGTCTTGACGGCGCTGCGATGCCTCCGCATTCCTCCCGCGATTGAGATCGTCTACGTTCCGTCGAACCATGCGTCGCTTCCTTATCAACGGTATCTGGGTTGGAGGGCGTGCGCCGGATCGCGCCGGCTTGTTTATCTCGATGACGACCTTCGAATCACTCAGCCCGATTTCCTCGAAAGGATCATCGAGCCGCTGGAGTGGCGTTCCCGCCGCATCGCCGGCGTGACGTGCCGGATCGACTTCGGCGATCCGAATCACGCGGGAAGCGTTCAGTCCGCAACGCTGGAATTGACGAAAACCGGTCCCCGTCTCTGGCGCAAACTGATGAATCAGGGGCTCATCGGCCGCGGAGGCGTAAGCCCTTCCGGACACCGCCGCATGCCGCAGGACAGCGGCTCGGGTTACGAAACGGTCGAATGGCTTTCGGGCGCTGCGATGGCGTTCCGAACCGGGGATCTCGACGCGAGTTGCTTTCCCGTGGCGGGTTTCGCGCTGTTCGAGGCTCGCCTCGCAACGGGAGAAGACCTGGTCTTGGCGCGCCACGCGCGGCGAAGAGGCGAACTGGTCTTCGCGTATTGCGCATCCGTGAATCATCCTTACGACACCCCCTCAAATTTCGGATCGGCGGACTTCTACCGATTGGGGCTCATTCACTCCTATGGCGAACGTTACGTGAACGATTTCTACCGGGGCTCAGCCCCAGCAACTTTCGCCGACCGCGTTTCTCTGGCGCGCAGCCTGGCCGGCTCGGCAATTCTTCACTGGTCGCGATTCCTGCATCATCGGGAAGCGCGGCGGTGGCGCTTCGGATGCGGATTCACCTCGGGCTCCTTGCGCGCGCTCCTCGCATTTCCAAAAGCATCCGAACTCGCGCCCGGCGTCGATTGGGAACGCGACGCCCAGGAAGCGCTCGATGCCAAAGTGGCGGTTCGGGAGCGGACGCCTGTCGTATGAAAACCGCCAGCAGACTCGATATCGGGATTGCCCTCTCGACTCTGGCATCAAGCCGCGGCGGCCTGGAGACCACTGCCGTCATGCTTACTCGCGGGCTCGCGGCGCGAGGCCACAAAATCACCTTGATCGCCGGCCTGTCGCCCGGCCGACGGCTGCCCGAAGACCTCGCAGACCTGCCGGCCCGATGGCTCCTTGCGCCTCACGTCGCCCTCGGGTCGACCGTGGTGCGGGCCGCGCGTCTCTCGCACCCAACCGCCTTCCGCCTGAGCACGGCTTCATTTCAGGCGGTCTGCGCTCTCAATCTGCCGATCCGCGGCGCAATGTCGCGTCTGTCCGTCACCATGACATTCCTGCCCCGCGAGAACGCCTGGCTCTCTCAATGGCGCGAACGGCGCCGGCTCGCGCATGTCTCGTATTATTCCGGCGGAGGATCGCGGTGGCTCGCTCGGGACCGTTCGACCATTCGGCTCGTGAATCCGGCGGTCGCAGCGCGCGAGGATGGCAATCTGATTCGGTATCGGGCGCACGGCATCCTGCCATCGGGAGTGCCCACGGGCTGGCTTGGCGAGGCATTTGAGATACGGCCTGCCGCGGACAGCCTTCTTTTTGTCGGCAGACTGGAAGCGAACAAGGGCGTGATGGAACTGTTGGATATCTTCCACGCGCTGGCAGACCAGATTCCCGCCCTGCGCCTTCGCATTGTCGGAGAGGGACATCTGCGTCGTGCGATGGAAGACGCGGCGCGCCACCACGGAACGACCCGTCGCATCACCTTCGCGGGCGCGTTGCCCCAGCACGAGATTCGGGCCGAAATGCAGCGCGCAGACCTCCTCCTGCTCCCGACTCACTTTGAGAACTTTCCCCTGACACTTCTGGAAGCCTCCGCGGTTGGTCTGCCTTACGTGGCAAGCGACATTCCCGGCATCCGCGGCTTGACGCATTCCGCCGCGGAACTCATCCCACGGGCCACAGCGGCCTGGAGCCAGAGAATCCGGGATCTCCTCTCAAATCCGCTTCGCCGCCAGGCCATCTCCGATTGCGGCCGACGCTGGGCAGCCCAGTTCTCGTGGGATAAGGTCGTCGACTCCGCTGAACAGTACCTTTTTCGTGCTGTTGAAGAAGCGCGTCAGGCCTGAATCGGCCGTCGCACCAGCAGCAGATACCCCGCGGCGGAAACCAGACTCACGCCCGCGCTCAGCAGCAGGGCCTGCGAAAAGCTGCCCGTGCGCTCCACAATAAAGCCGGTCACGGCAGGAGCCAGCGCGCCGCCGAGATAGCCACCGAAATTCTGTATCGAGCCGAGCGACGCAGTGAAGTGCCCCGGCGCCGCAATGGGTACCGTGGCCCACGAAGCGCTGCTCGCGATGTAGACAAGAAAAACGGAGAGTGAAATGAAAACCAGCGCGAGGGCATTCGACGCGGAGAGCACCGTCGCCACCGTGGACACCGAAATGCCGCACAACGCCGACGAAATCAGGAGCTTGCGTCCACCCATCGGCGTCCAGCCGTGCCGCGCCAGAAGATCGCAGAGCCATCCGCCAATGACGGCGCCGACAGCGCCGCAAAGAAACGGAATCCAAGCAACCTTGCCTACCTGCGCGATCGTCATGTGCCGTTCGCGTTCGAGATAAAACGGCAGCCAACTCGTCAGCAGCCACAGCGTATAAACCGTACCGAAGAAGCCCGAGATCATCCCCCACGTGGTGCGGTGCCGGAACAAGGCCATCCAGTCCCTGAAGGATGGCTGCCGCGTGGCGGCATTTTCATCGTCTGCGGTCAGATAGCGAACCTCCTCCGGCTCAAGAGTGACCTCGGAAGGATCGCGATGAACGGCCCACCACAGAATTGCGAGCCCGATCCCCGCGGCGCCCACGATCACGAACATCCATCGCCAGCTCAGAGTGAGCATCAGGAACGTCAGAAGCGGTACCGCGATGGAATTGCCTAGCGTGCCCGCGGATTGACATAATCCCGTGGCGAATCCGCGCTGCCGGACGGCGAACCAATCGCGCACCACCCGGGCGCCGCCTGGAAACAGAGGCGCCTCGCCGATTCCCAGGGCGACGCGCGCCCCCACAAACGCGCCGAAGCTGTTCACAAAGCCGCCCGCTGCCTGCGCCAGCGACCAGCCAAACAATCCGAGACCCAGTAGTTTTCGCGGGCCGTATCGGTCGATCAAACCCCCGATCGGTAACTGCGCGAAAGCATAAGCCCAGAGAAACGCGGAGAGCAGAAGGCCCATCCGCGCGATCGGTATGCCGAGGTCTTCCTGAATCAGCTTATTGGCTACCGACAGAGTCGCGCGGTCCACATAGTTGAGAGCGCCGCCCGCTATGAGCAGCGCGATGGCCTTGCGCTGAATCGAAACGATGCGCTGCGACGGCCCGGCGTGGGCTCTGTCGAGACGGGGAACGGGGGTGGGTTGGGTCACGGCCGGACTCGTAACTCACAAGAGTATACGTACCGGCGACGCGTGGAGGCTAATTCGTCGCCACAGCCATCAACTTCGGCTGTGTCGCCTCGCCTGTCTCGCTTAGAGGAACCGTCACAGTCAGGGTTGTTCCCGACCCCCTGCGGCTGATCAGTTCCAATTCGCCGCCGACGAGCCGGACGCGTTCTTCCATGCTGCGCAATCCGAGGCCGCCTCGCCGAACCGGGTCGTCCCGATCAAACCCGACGCCGTCATCCGTAACAACCAGACGAAGCGCCCTCGCTGATCTCGTAAGAATGACCCGCACTTTGCCGGCGTTCGAGTGTTTGGCGGCGTTTCGGATCGCCTCCTGCGCAATCCGGTAAAAACACAGCGAGGCGCTCATCGGCAGGGCTTCTTCGCAGTTAGTTTCGAACTCGATCGGAAGCGACGCGATTGCGCTGAACTCGCGGCAATGCGCTCCGAGCGTAGGGACGAGTCCGAAAAGCTCCAGCATCCCCGGATGCAGTTCGTGCGAGATCTGGCGCAGTCCGTCGGAGAGCGTCATCAAACGCTTCTGAACGCCGGCTATATCGCCGCGCATCCCATCCATTGTTGCCGGCACCCCCCGCTTAATCCCGCTGAGTGACATGCCGAGATCCGCAACCTGTTGGTTGAGGTCGTCGTGAAGCTCACGAGCAATCCGCCGCCGCTCCTCCTCCTGTGCGGAAATGAGTTGCCCGCTCAGTTGCCGGAGTGAATTTTCGGACTGCTGCAACTGAGCATTGCGGTCCGCAAGCATGGCTTCGGCCCTTCGTCGCTTCTGGCGTTGAACCAGCAGCACGGCGATCAGAACGCTTTCCAGAAGGATAAAGATCGCCATCCCAACAACCAGTTCCCTGTACTGCTCCCAGAGGGTCAGCTGCCGATTCACCAACAGGGATCCGGAAGGCACACGAGCGGAATCGATTCCCCAGCGCGAAAACTGGCTCGCATCGAACGCGAAGACAGTCGCTCCTGGAAGGTGTTGAATGGGAATATTGGACGGCGCTTCGCCCGCCAGAGTTCGCTCGATCATCTTCAAAGCGACCGCGTACCGTAAGCCCGTCGCCCCGCCGGGAGGCCCCGCCAATACGCCCTTCTGTCCGCCTGGGCGCGTCATGGCATAAACGGGCGCAGTCGCGTTCTTGGAGATCAGACTCATCATCTCGCCCTCGCTGAATGACTCGCCGGAGCCATCGCGATAAAAAGCGTGAACGAAAACAATGGTGTGCGGTTTGAGGCGGCCCAGTGCCCGCAGCATCGAGAGCATCGGCAGACCTGTCAAATAACGAACGTGAACCCGTCCCTCGAATTCGCTCAGTATCCGGCGGTCGTGCTGGAGCCAGTATTCGTCGTATTCCGAAGAGCCGCCGGGAATAACAATCTCCCTTGTGTCCGGTTGGAGCCTCAGCGCCGCATCGATGAGTCCGCGCACGTTATCGGTATTGGTCACGCCGGTGAAGTAAGGCGGGAGGTGAAGACCGTCGACGCGGCTTTGCTCCACTGAACAGAAAGTGACGGGGATACTGCCGAAAATCTCGGCGCCGCGCCTCAGGGCGAAATTAAGACTGTCATATCCAACTGCCAGGACGGCGTCGATGTGTTGCGACGCGTACTTCGCGCGGAGGTATTGCGTTACCGTCTGCTCGCGTTCGACGTCTGGAAAGCGAAGAAGGTCGAGATACTCCGTGTAAAGCACGGCAGTTGCGCCCAGGGAAAGCGTCTCCGCCGCAGTGTCAATGTCACGGTCACGCAAAACACGGGACTCGGACGGAAAAAGGACGACGATGTGATATTTTCTTAAGATCTCTCCCTGGTAAGAAGGCGCATCATGCTGAATCGGTCGAACGGGACCCGATAGCGGCGCAGAATGCAATAGCCCGGGCCAGAACGCAGCGATAAGTATCGCCTCCGGGAAAAGCAGTCCGGTGCGGGAAATCGGTCTGTTCAGAGCCAAAGATAGACGCACTACCAGAAAGAGATTATCGCAATTTCGGCGCGCGCAATGAATAATCGTCAGAGCATTTGACGAAAACGACCTCCCATATGTCCAAACCGAAGGTGTTGATCGCGGATGACCATCTGATAGTGGCGCAGGGTTTGGCGGCCCTCCTTCGGGATGAATTCGACCTGTCAGGCGTCGCGCGCGACGGGCACGAACTCGTGGAACTCGCGCGGCGCCTGAACCCCGACGTCATCGTGGCGGATATTTCGATGCCGTCTTTAAATGGCATTGACGCGCTAAGGCAACTTCGGAAACAAGGCGTAACCGCGCGGGCCATCCTCTTGACTCAACATAAAGACCCGCATATAGCATCCGAGGCGTTCCGCGCGGGCGCATCCGGTTTCCTGATCAAACAATCCGCGGGGGACGAGTTGGTTACCGCCATTCACGAAGCGCTCCAGGGGAGAACCTACCTGACTTCGCTGATCGCGAAGGATCTCATCACGCTGCTGCTTCAGACACCGGTTAAACAAGGCGCCAGGAGTGAATTGACTCCGCGCCAGCGTGAAATCCTGCAGTTACTGACGGAAGGCAAAACCGCGAAAGAAGTTGCGGCTGCGCTGAATATCTCCGTCCGAACCGTCGAGGGCCACAAATACGAGATCATGGAAACCCTCGGGGTCAAATCAAGCGCGGAACTGGTGCAGCACGCGATTCGCTTGGGTCTTATTTCTCTCTAGAAGTCTTGAAGCACAGAACCTGAACCGAATGCGTCAAGTTCTGAATGCGTCATTTTTAGGCGGCCATGCGAGTTTGCGCACTCCACGCATTGACCTCCGAATCGATTTTGTCAAAGGCGCGGCGGAGCGGAGTTGA
>DATFSM010000138.1:0-4599 GCA_035262625.1 Bryobacteraceae bacterium | reverse complement strand
ACGCATGTGTTCGTCGGCGCGGAGGGGACACTCGGCGTGATAACCGAGCTGATACTGAGGCTGCACCCCCGCCCGGAGGCAATGGCGGTTGCGGTGTGCTCGTTCGATTCGGTGCGCGGCGCCGTCGAGACTGTGATCGAGGCGATTCAGCTGGGCTCGGGCGTGGCGCGGGCGGAGTTCCTTGACGACCGAATGATCGAAGCGATTAACCGGTATTCCGGTACTGCGTTGGCGGTTGCGCCTACTTTGTTTCTGGAATTCCATGGGATCAGCGCCCGCGAAGTTCAGGAGCGCGCGGCTCTGGTGCAGGCGCTTGCAGCAGAGCACGGCGGTCGCGGATTCGAGTGGAAGAGCGATGCGGCCGAGCGGGAAACTCTGTGGAGCGCCCGGCATAACGCATACTTCGCCTCTCGCGCCTTGCGCCCGGGCGCGGAAATTCTGACGACCGATGTCTGCGTCCCGATCTCGCGGTTGGCCGAATGCATCAGTGAAACGCGTGAAGACCTGGCGAATCGTCCCTTTCCCGCCACGATGGTCGGGCATGTAGGCGATGGGAATTTCCACGTGCTCTGCGTCATCGATCCGAACCGGCGCGAAGAACTGGACGCGGCGCGGCAATTTTCGGAGCAGACCGTCCGCAGGGCGCTACGGATGGAAGGAACGTGCAGCGGAGAGCACGGGATCGGGAGCGGCAAGATGCAGTTCCTGATTGAGGAACACGGCCCCGCTGTGGACGTCATGCGGGCGATTAAGCGAGCCCTTGATCCGAAGAACCGGATGAATCCAGGAAAAGTTGTGGATTAGGTTCTCGCGTACTGAGAAGTGGGCGGGGCTTGGTAACGCACATCCAGTTGCGGCGTTCCGAGCTTCCGATTGCCCTGTACTTTCGAAGTGAGGCAGCTCTCCAGAATCCCACTGACGAGAAGCGTACGCTCAACCGGATAGGGAGCTACTCCCGTCGAAAACATTTGCTCGATCTTATTTACGAGACAGGCCGAATAAGTGACGTTGGGGACCGGCGAGAGGAAGAACTGCGTTGATACGTGTTCTGGAGCGGCCTTTAAGCGCGCCGCGAAAGTGTAATCCTTCACCGCGCCTTCTACCATCAGGAGCGTCGCTCGGAATCCGTCACGATATTCAATGAAATAAGCGGCGGGATGCGGAGTGAGTTTCTTGATCTCGCCTGAGGCAACGAGATCCTGTGGCCGTCCGTCGGTGACGCTAAATCCCATAGGTGAGTCGCTGCGGGAAAGCGCGCTGCTCAGCAGATCTTTCGACCAACGGCCCTCATCACCCGCTTTCCAGACCGCGTCGCCTTCGATCAGTTGTACGGACTTCACGCCGGTTTCGCCGCCCTTGCGCCGCTCCACCATGCACTGCATGGCTTCAAGGGCGTGAAAGTCCATCGCATCAGACCCGCCGCAGCCGACCATCAGGGCATCCCCGATCTCGCAGTTCAGCGGTAATTCGAGATCCGGCAGCCGCCAGGTCACGGGCAGGGAAGAGCCTGCGAGCATGGGGAACCGCAGGCGGCGCGATGTCTCGACCATCGTTCGCGCCTTATCGAAGCTATAGGAGAGGTGTTTGTCGTTGTAGATAGGCACAGCGCGGCCATCGGCCTCGAAAACTTTCGCGCACTGGTCGAAGAACTCGAAGCGAGGGTAGAGCGTCTGGCCCTTCTCATTGCGCGGGTAGTCGCCATGTTCCGCAACGATCAGTACCGCATCCACCGCAAGTTTGTTCCCGCCACATCGGAGTGTTTCGGCGATCGTCGGATAGACCTGGAAGCCGAATTCGTGGGCCCGTTGCTGGCTCAGGTCGCCTTCCGGCTTCTGATCCACGTAAAGCGAAACGACTTTCATGTCCGGCTTATGCCAGCTCCCGTTGAACGGATAGCCAATCAGGAAACGATCGCCGATATGCTGGCCATGCGAGAGATAGCGGTAAATAGTCGTGATGATCGCGATGCGCTTCGGCTCCGTCTGCGCCAGAGCCGGAGCAGCGGCGCTCACCACAGCGGATTCGAGGAATGTGCGGCGCGTGATCATCAGCTCCTCCAGAAAGTGGATTCCGCGGTCGGCTTGTACGAGATCGCAAGGTGCGGAGTTTCCACCCGCGTCTGGCCCTTGTAGAGGCTGTTGACCCCTGCCTCAGTCAATCCCGTGGTGAGAAGCGTTCGTTCGACCGGATATGTGGGCCGGCCCGTGAGATACATCTTCTCCATGCCGTTGACCAGCGGGCTGAAGAAATTCGCGAGGGTCGTACGGGCAGGAGGCATCGGCAGATACATCTGCGTCGAGAACGGCTCTCTTCGATCCTCCAGTTGCGCGGCGAAGTTGAAGTCTTCGAGCAGCCCGTTCATCAGCATCATCGTGCAGCGGAGACCGTCGTTGTGCTCGTATCGGTAGGCGACCGGCGCCGCAACGAGACGCCGCATGTCGTCGAATGACGGAAAGATGTCGTTGAAGCCCTCTCGCGCCGGTTTCAGCGTGTGGCTGCGACAGAGCGCGGCGTTGAAAAGTTCGCGCGGCCAAACGCCTTCCTTGTGCGCGTTCCAGAAGTTGTCGCCGCGATACGCCTGAAGCCATTTGACGCCGGTTTCGGCGCCCGGGCGACGCTCGACCATGCACTGAATGGTTTCGAGCCCGTGGAAGTCATAGCTGTCCACGCCGCCCCAGCAAATGCAGAGCGCCTCACGAACGCGCGCGCCGGCTGGCATTTCCACCGAGGGAATCCGCCATGTGACGGGAAGGCTCGATCCCGCCATGAAGGCGAACTTCATCGAGCGCGCGGTGTCATACATCTCTCTGGCGTGATCCCAACTCCAGGAGAGGTGTTTGTCGTTGAATACTGGAACAGATCGGCCGCTTGCGCGAAACACTTCCACGATCTGCTGAAAGAACTCGTAACGCGGGTAGAGTGTCTGGCCCTTTTCATTACGCGGGTAGTCGCCATGCTCACCAACGAGGACCACGCCATCCACCGCGAGTTTTCCCGTGCCCCTGGTGAGCGCCTCCGCGATAGTCGGATAGACCTTCATCTGCGGAAAACGCGCCGCTCGATCCGGAACCAGATCATCCTTCGGGTGTTGATCGACATAGAGCGAAACCAGGTCCATCTCCGGGTGATGATATTTCCCGTTCCATCCGTAGCCCTCGAGAAAGCGATCGACGATATGCTGTCCGTGGGAATATTTGCGATAAACAGTGACGACCGCGGCGAGTTTCGGACGAAAGGCAGTGTCGGCCATGGCAATCCTTGCGAGGAAGCCTCAGCTTATCGCAATTGCGCTGGTTGCGGTAAGTCTGGCGTGGCCGCAAAACGGCGATCACGCGCGGCAGTTGCATTTCGAATCGCTGGTGTTTGATGGGCACGTCCACGCGATCGACCGGGAGTTCTATCACGGGGGTGATATCGGTACTCGCAAGCCGGACGGCATGTGGGACCTTCCTCGCGCGAAGGAAGGCGGACTGAAGGCATTATTCTTTTCCGCCTATGTGCCCGAGGACTATTACCCGGGCCGGTACGAGACGAAACAGGCGCTGCGTGAAATCGATCTGGCGCTCGATCAGATTGCAAAGAATCGGAGCCAAATTGAATTGGCTCTGCGCGCCTCCGATATTGCGCGAATCAATCGCGCGGGAAAGATCGCCGCGGTTCTGGATCTCGAAGGAAGCTTCGATCTGGATGGCGATCTCGGGCTGCTTCGGGATTTCTACAGGCTCGGGCTGAGATCGTATCAGCTATCGGCGCACAACGCTGAAAACAATTACGCGGATTCCTGCTGCGCGCAGCCCAAATGGCACGGACTGACGGAGCACGGGAAGGCGTTGATTCGCGAGATGAATCGGTTGGGCATGGTGATTAATGTCTCGCATGCGTCGGATGAAGCCATCTCGCAGGCGATCGATACTTCGAGCGATCCGGTTGTCGCCACGCACCATGGATTGCGGAGTATAAACGACATTCCGCGCAATATGCCGGATGACCTTTTGAAGAAGCTTGCGGCGAAAGGCGGGGTGATCGGGTTCCAGATCGGCAATGAGTTTCACAACCGGCGCGTATTCGACTGGCGGACGGCCCACGCAGGGAAGCCGTTCTGGGACAGTTCGGATATCGCGAAACGCGGCGCCGCGATGCCGATTACCGAGATCGACCGGTTGATCGCGCCACAGTTCCCCATGCCGGGAATCGATGCACCGGACGAGATTCGGTTGACCGTGGATGACTGGGTTGGGGTGGTGGATCGGGCGATTCAGTTGGTGGGGGAAGATCATGTTGCGTTGGGGACCGATTTCGATGGCGGGCCGACTTTACCCCGCGGATTTCGCGATGTGCGGGATTTGCCGCTGATTACGGAAGCGATGGTGCGGCGCGGTTATTCGGACGCGCGAATCCGCAAGTTTCTGGGCGGGAATTTATTGCGGGTATTTACCCAGGTGACAGAAAAAAAGTAGATCTAGAAGTCTTGAAGCACAGAACCTGAACCGAATGCGTCAAGTTCTGAATGCGTCATTTTTAGGCGGCCATGCGAGTTTGCGCACTCCACGCATTGACCTCCGAATCGATTTTGTCAAAGGCGCGGCGGAGCGGAGTTGA
>DATFSM010000137.1:0-10235 GCA_035262625.1 Bryobacteraceae bacterium | reverse complement strand
TCAACTCCGCTCCGCCGCGCCTTTGACAAAATCGATTCGGAGGTCAATGCGTGGAGTGCGCAAACTCGCATGGCCGCCTAAAAATGACGCATTCAGAACTTGACGCATTCGGTTCAGGTTCTGTGCTTCAAGACTTCTAGCGACTTAGTACCTTCCTGGCAGTCAATTCAGACCGAATCAGTCCTCATTTGATACAATCGTTTTGCAACTGAGTTGCCGATATGATCCAAACCTTTGTGATCACTCTGCGTGAAGGCGTCGAAGCCGCGCTGGTGATCGCGATCGCCGTCGCTTACCTCCGCAAGACCGGGCGCACCGCCCTTCTCCCCACGGTCTATCACGCGCTGATAACTGCTGTAATTGCGTGCTTTATCGCCGCCTGGGGGTTCTCGAAGATCGGGGTCACGAGCGACGCGTACGAAGGCTGGACCCTGCTTGCAAGCGCCGCTTTTGTCCTCACAATGGTCGTCTGGATGAACCGCCACGGCAGGAAGATGAAGAGCGAAATTGAAACTCGGTTGCAGGAGGACCCTTCCGGTTCCTCTGGCCGGGCGAGCCTGTTTCTGTTCGTTTTTCTGATGATTTTCCGCGAGGGTGTTGAGACGGTTCTGCTCCTTGCGGCCGTGCGTTTAAATACATCCGGGATCATGGAGTGGTTTGCTGCGCTCACCGGGATCGTCCTCGCTGTGCTGTTCGGCGTCAGCTTTGTCCGCGGCACGGTTCGTGTGAACCTGCGCCAGTTCTTCCAGATCACTACCGTCATCCTGATGGTCGTCGTCGCGCAACTGACGATCACGGGACTTCATGAGCTTTCCGAGAGCGGCTACCTGCCGGCGAGTCCGACTGAAATGGCGCTCATCGGCCCCATCGTCAACAACGAAGCCTTCTTCCTGATCACGATCCTTGCGCTCGCCGCCGCGATGGTCCTTATGGAATGGCGCAAGCGTCGCACCCCGAAAACGGATGGTCTGGAGGGCGCCGCGCTTCGCAAAGCTCGATGGACCGCCCGCCGCGAGCGCCTCTGGATGACTTCGTCCTGCGCCGCTTCCTGCGTCTTTATCCTTTTCATTACGGCCGAGTTCATCTATGCCCGCGAGTCCGCTGCGCTCTCCACGCCTCAGGAGGTTACGTTCGACCGCGGCGCGGTCCGCATCCCGGTGAGCGCCGTTTCCGACGGCAATCTACACCGATTCGTGATCGATGATCAGGGCGTTCACGTGCGCTTCATCGTCATCGAGAAGCCCGATAAATCTCTCGCGGTCGCGCTCGATGCCTGCGCGATCTGCGGCACCCAAGGCTATTACCAGAAAGGCCCCGAGGTCATCTGCAAAAATTGCGGATCGGATATTGTCATCGCGACGATCGGGACGACTGGTGGTTGTAATCCGGTACCACTCAATGCCCGGATCGACAACGGAACTCTGATCGTGGACGAAGCGGCCTTTGAAGGAGGCGCTCGGCTGTTTCGGAAGGGCTGATCGGGCTCGATGATCCTCCGCTTCGTTAAGGACTCCGTTCGCCGCGCGCCGCGCCGCAAGGCTCTGATTGTAGCCGCGGTCGCGATGGGATCTGCCGTCGCCACGTCGATGCTGGGCGTCATGCTCTCGATCGGTGATAAGGTCAACCGCGAACTGCGTCAGGCGGGATCGAACATTGTGGTCACGCCAAAGGCAGCGTCGCTCCGTGGCGGCGTCGGCGCTGAAACCGCGACAGTCACCGGCGGAGCCGCCTATATTCGTGAAGCCGACATCCTCAAAATTAAGTCCATCTTCTGGGGCCTGAACATCACGGGCATCTCGCCGATGCTGCTCGCTCACGACGGGCCGCTGCAGGTTGCGGGAGTCTGGTTCTCTCATACGTATCGCGCGCCTGATAATTCGATGCAGACGACAGGCATCTCGGAGGTGAATCCTTCGTGGGTGGTTCGGGGTGCTTGGGCGCGCGAGGAAGTCCCGGATAAAAAGCTGCCGGAATGCGTGGTCGGCGAAGGCATGGCGCTGCGGCGCAACTGGAAGATCGGCGATGACATCGAAATCTTCGGGGACACGTTCCGCGTCAC
Organism: Bryobacteraceae bacterium; assembly: GCA_035262625.1. GTDB lineage: Bacteria > Acidobacteriota > Terriglobia > Bryobacterales > Bryobacteraceae > BOG-234. The sequence continues at coordinate 8,176 of DATFSM010000137.1, read as the reverse complement.
GGGAATTGTTTCTTCGGGAGACGAGACGGACGATCGAGTGCTGTTGCCGCTGCACTGGGTCCAGGATCTGACTCATCACCCCGGAGTGGTCGACCGCATCGACGTCTCGGCGCTCACGAAGCCCGAGGACGATTTCGCGCGCCGCGACCCGAAGACCATGAGCGCCGCCGAGTTCGAGCGATGGAACTGCACGAACTACGTCGTGTCCATCGCGCATGAAATCGAGCAGGCGATTCCCGGAACGCAGGCGCGCCCGGTGCGCCGTATTGCGGATTCGGAAGGTAAAATTCTCGACCGAATCGGCGGATTGATGGCTCTGATCACGCTTGCGGCTCTGCTCTCGGCGGGTCTCACGGTCTGGAGTCTCACCGCAACCACGATGATGGAACGACGCGGGGAGATCGCCATCATGCAGGCCATCGGCGCGAGCCGGGCGAGTGTTGCGACGCTGCTGGGCGTTGAGGTTTCGCTGATCGGTCTCGCCGGCGGGGTGCTGGGCGCGGTAACGGGCGTCGAGTTAGCCAGGTTCGTCGGCCAGTCCGTTTTCCACGATTCAATCGCCGTCTCGCCGATTCTGCCGGTGCTGATTGTGATCGCCGCGGTTGTTGTCGCTCTCGCGGGCGCTTCGCAGCCTGTCCGCCGCGCGGTTAATCTGGAACCGGCGATCGTTCTCCGCGAGGGAGTCTGATGTTCTTCCGGTTCATCCTTCGCGCGCTGCGGTACCGCAAGCAGCGGCTCCTGCTCGCCTTTGGGGCGCTGGCTGTCGCCGCCGCGCTTGCTACGGTGCTTTTCGCGATTTACGGTTCGGTCGATAAGCGCTTCCACGAGCAGTTCGGAGCCTACGGGGCCAACATCGTGGCGGTACCCGGCAGTGGTTCGAACATTCCGCTCGGAATCGCAGCGGCGGCCGAAAAACTCGGCGCTTCGGCAGCGCCGTTTCTGGTCACATCCGCGCATCTGGGCAACGACATGATTCCGGTCGCGGGTTTTATCCCGTACAAGACGGCGCCGCTTACGCCTTACTGGCATGTTCAGGGCTCGCGGGACATTCATGAAGGCGAATGCCTGGCGGGCGAACAACTCGGTCTTCACATCGGCGACACGCTTGGGGCCGTTGCGGGATGTACGGTTAAGGGAATTGTTTCCACCGGCGGCGCGGAGGATGGCGAGATTCTCGTTCCCTACGCAACCGCCGTGTCGCTCGCGGGAGTCGCGAATGTAGCCAGCGTAGTCGAGATCCGCGCGCCGAGTGACGGGCTGGAAAGCATCCGGGGAACGCTCGCCTCGCGTTATCCCTCCGCGCAGTTCCGCACCGTTCGCGCGGTCGCCGAGGCGGAGGCAGGCGTCGTGCTGAAGATCCGCGCCGCGGTCTTTCTGATCACGCTTCTGATCCTCGGCATCACCACGCTTTGCGTGTTGAGCAACTTCAGCGAGATGGTGGTCGAGCGCGCGAAGGAGATCGGCATTCTGAAAGCTTTGGGAGCAGCCGAGCGCCGCATCGCAGGCTTTTTCGTATCGGAATCGGCTGTCCTTGCGCTGGTCGCCACCATCGCCGGCTATACGGTAGGCGTCTTTGCGGCTGCGGCCATCGGCAAGGAAATCTTCGGCGGAGATTTCCGCCCGCAGACCGATTGGTTTGTGTTCCTCATCGTAGCGGCTGTGATGCTGAGCGTCGCCGCTCTCGCCACCGCAATTGCCGCTTCGCGCATCTGGAACATCCACGCGGCGGTCATACTGAGGGGTGAGTGAGCGCATTCATCGAATTGACTGACGTCCGGAAGGTCTATGGACAGGGACCCAGCGCCGTAAGCGCGGTCGATGGCGTCTCTTTCGAAGCCCAAGCCGGCGAGTGGATCGCGATTATGGGCCCTTCGGGCTCAGGCAAAACCACGCTGCTCAACCTCATCGGGTGCCTCGATCAGGCGACCAGCGGAGCCGTGCGGATCGGCGGAACCGACACCTCGAAACTCCGCCGCTCCGAGCTCGCGCGATTTCGCAGTGAGACCGTAGGGTTCATCTTTCAGCAGTTCCATCTGGTCCCGCACCTGAACGCGCTCGAGAATGTGATGCTGGCCCAGTACTTCCACAGCATGACCGACGAGGATGAGGCGATGAAGGCGCTCCGTCAGGTGGGCATGGAGGAGCGGGCCGCGCATCTGCCCTCGCAGCTTTCCGGCGGCGAGCAGCAGCGCGTCGCAATCGCGCGCGCGCTGGTCAACGATCCGAAGATCATTCTTGCGGACGAGCCCACAGGGAACCTCGACGCCGAGAACCAGCGCATTGTTTTCCGGCTGCTCAACGATCTCCACGTTCAGGGCAGAACCATCGTGATGGTGACCCACGACGAACTCGCGGGCAGGCTGGCCGACCGGCGACTCAACCTGGATCACGGCCGCATCAAGGAAGACCGCGTCTTCAGCGCCGAGGAAAATCAGGATTTCGATGAGGTTCTGGAACACCTCTGGACGCGCGGCGAAACCGCGGGCCACATTGAATCCCACCATTTCACGGCCAATCAGTGGAAGCGCCTGATCACCACGATGGCCGAAATCGGATTGGTGGCAGTTGAGAATGGCGACGCTGTATTCACCCCGAAAGGCGAGGCCCGCGCCCGCGACGTTATCCGCCGTCATCGCCTTGCGGAACGGCTGTTCGTGGACGTGCTCTCGATTCAGGACGAAGAAGAAGTGGAATCGAGCGCCTGCAAGTTCGAGCACATCCTCAGCCCCGAAGTGACCGACCGCATGTGCGCTCTGCTGGGTCATCCGGCGGCATGCCCTCATGGAAGCCCCATTCCGAAGGGCCCCTGCTGCGACGCATCCGAAGCGACGGAAGCCGCATCACACCAGTCTGGTACGCTCGGAAATTAAATCGGAATGCACAACGTTGTCATTATTGGATCCGGCTGCGCCGGAAATACGGCGGCTGTCTACACCGCCCGCGCGAGTCTCAAACCGCTGGTCATCAAGGGTCATGAGGCAGGTGGGCAGTTAGCGCTCACCACCGAAGTTGAGAATTTTCCCGGCTTTTCCGAAGGCATTAACGGCCCGGACCTCGTCGAGAACATCAAGCTTCAGTCAGAACGCTTCGGCGCGGTTTATAAAGATGGCGAAGTCGCTGAAGCGGACCTTTCCCGGCGCCCTTTTCGCCTGCGCGTGGATGAGGAGTGGATTGAGACAAGAACGCTGATCGTCGCGTCCGGCGCCAAGGCGCGCTGGCTCGATCTTCCTTCCGAACAACGCCTCATCGGCCATGGCGTCAGTTCCTGCGCGACATGCGACGGCTTCTTCTACCGCGAGAAGGAGATTATGGTCGTTGGCGGCGGCGACTCCGCGATGGAGGAAGCCAACTTTCTCACGCGCTTCGGGCGCAGGGTCGCGCTGGTGCATCGCCGCGATACGTTCCGCGCTTCGAAGATCATGCTTGACCGCGCCCGGTCGAATCCAAAGATCGAGTTCATCACGAATACGGCGGTTGATGAGGTCTTCGATATCCACCAGAACAGCGTGACGTCGGTCCGGCTGAAGAACCTCAAAACCGGCGAAACCTGGATGCGCGACGTCGACGGGCTTTTCGTCGCCATTGGTCATATCCCGAACACGAAGGTCTTCAAAGGCCAGTTGGATCTCGACCCCGATGGCTACATTGTTTCGCACGGCGGCGCGCGTACGAATATCCACGGCGTGTTCCACGCCGGAGACGTACAGGACCGCGTATACCGGCAGGCAATCACAGCCGCGGGCGCGGGTTGCATGGCGGCTATCGAAGTGGAACGCCTGCTCGAAGAGGAAGGACACTGAACATGATCGAACGGCTCACGCCGCCCGGAGTTCCCACTCCGCGCGGACCTTATTCGCCCGCGGTGCGCGCGGGTGGTTTCATCTTCGTCGCGGGACAGGTGCCTGTGGATCCTGCAACCGACAAGATCTCGAATGGCGACATCCAGCATGAGACGCGTTTAGCGATCGAGAATATTAAGCGCATCCTGGTAGGTTGCGGCGCATCGCTCGCGAATGTAGTGCGTGTCGGCGTTTATCTCGCTGACGGAGCCGACTTCGCCAAAATGAACGAAGTCTATACCGAGTACTTCGGTGAGAACAAACCCGCGCGCACTACGATCGTGTGCAAGTTCGCCGCTGATATCAAAGTAGAAATCGACTGCGTCGCGTATTTGGCATAAGACCTGCATCAATAGGTTGCGAGGAGATCGAATGATGCGAAAGTCTTTAGCAACCGTTGTTTTAGCGCTCGGCAGCTTAATACCGGCTTCCGCCGCGCCGGTCTACTATCACGAATATCACCATCACCATACCGTCTACCGCGGCCATCATCACATTCGCAAGACAATCAAGCGCGTAGGTATTGGCGCCGCGGGCGGCGCGGCGATTGGCGGGCTTGCGGGCGGTGGAACCGGAGCCGCGATCGGAGCGGTCGCGGGCGGCGGCGCGGGCGCGATCTACGATCATCACGAGAAGGCTCACGGCCACTAACGCTTATACCGGCGAAGCCATTCTTCGCGCGTGCATAAGCTGTTGCCGGGCAGCGCCCGGTCGATGGCCAGAATCCCGTCGAGATGATCCATCTCATGCTGGGTAAGCTCGGAGAGCGCTCCCGTCGCTTCGAGGACGCGGCGCTCTCCGGATTCATCTGTGTACTTCACACGAACAGATTGAGATCGTTCCACATAAGCCAGTAAATCCGGGAACGAGAAGCAGTCGTCCCACAACTGAAACGTCTCTTCACTCATGCAATCCCACTCGGGATTTACCAGACGACAGGAAACGCCCTCAAATTCCATGTAGATGACGCGCTGCGCGACGCCGATCTGGACAGCGCTGATGCCGCGCCCGAAGCCGTGCGTCCGCTGAAACTCATGCAGCGTGTCGCTCAGGTCCTGGATTATCACGCGCGCGGAATCCAGATCTGAAACGGGCGCGGAAATCGTCCGCAGCAACGGGTCTCCAAGCTGAATAATCCGGCGGATAGCCATGGGCTCTCTATGCTATGTTCGTCTATTCGTCTGTGACATGCGCGTGACTTCCAAAGCGCCCTGCCGGGTAGATTTGGCGGGGTCAACCTTAGATATCTGGCCTCTTTACTTGTTTCATGATGACGCCGTGACCCTGAATTTCGCCGTCGATCGCTACACGTCGTGCGAGATCGCAACCCGGGACGATTGCCGCATCGTGCTGCGCTCCCGCGATCAGCGCGCGGAGGAGACGTTCGAATCGCTGGCGCATCTCCGCGCGGCGCAGCGCCACCGGTTGCCGATACTGGCGCTGCTCGTGCGGTTCTTCGCGCCGGAGCAGGGTCTCACGATTGAATCGAACTCGGAGGCGCCCGCGGGGGCCGGCATCTCTGGCTCGTCTTCGCTCATGATTGCCATCGCGTCCGCGCTCAACAAGCTCACGGGCCGTGGCTATACGCTGGTTAAGCTGCGCGAGATCGTCCAGAATATCGAGGCGCAAGTGATCCGCGTGCCTACTGGCGCGCAGGATTACTTCCCCGCGATGTACGGTGGCGTTTCGGCCATTGAGCTTTCGCCCGCGGGTATTCAGCGCAAACCATTGCCCGTCAAACCGGTGGAACTCAACACCCGTTTTGTGCTGGCGTATACGGGAGCGCCGCGCAATTCGGGCATCAACAACTGGGAAGTGATGAAGGGCCACATCAATGGCGACCGCGCGATCTACCGCAACTTCTCGCGCATCGCCGTCTCCGCAAACCTGATGCGCGTGGCGCTAGAGCGCGGTGACTGGTGTGAAGCGGCGCGCCTCATGCGCGACGACTGGGCCAGCCGCCGGAAGAACATCCCCACAATCACAACCCCGCTCATCGACAGCCTGATCGCATCGACCCGACGCGTCGGAAGCACTGGCGCCAAGGTCTGCGGGGCCGGGGGCGGCGGATGCGTTGTCTTCCTGGTGGAGCCCGACGCCAAGCAGCGCGTGGCGCAGGTTGTGGAGGAATGCGGCGCCAAGGTGCTCGAGGCCTCCGTTTCGCCCCACGGCGTTAAGGTGATCTGAGGTGTCCCCCGCGATCAGCCAGCCACGCCGGCGCGAGTTCATCAAGCCGCTGCTGGGCGCGGGAGTGTGCTTCATCTTCTTCCGCCTCGCATTCTCAGTGATCTTCGTGGTCGTCGAGTTCTTCGGCGGGCGCATGATGGCCCTGACGCTGGCGACGCTCCTCGCCGCCGCGGTATCGAGCGCAGCCGCGATGGCGATCTTCGAATCGCGCCGGCTTACCGATTTGGGATTGGCGTTCCGCGAGGGCTGGCGCTCGAACCTACTCGTCGGCGCCGGAATGGGGGTCGGGGCGGCGTGCCTCGTGGTGCTGCTGCCGGTTGCGTTGGGCTTGGCGCATTTCGAGGGCGTTCCGAATGCCGATACTTCGTTCGGCGCGGCGATCTTCCTGCCGATCCTTCTTTTCTGCGGCGCGATGGGTGAAGAGATCGCGTTTCGCGGATTCTCAATGCAGTATCTGGCGCACGGGTGGGGGATCTGGGCCGCGATCCTGACGACAAGCACCATCTTCGGCCTCCTGCACGGTGATAACCCCGGCTTCTCCTGGATGAGCGGGTTGAACACGGTCCTGTTCGGAATCCTGTTCGGTGTGGCGGTTCTCAGAACCCACGAACTGTGGCTCCCCATCGGGATGCACTTCGGCTGGAATGTGACTCTGCCGTTCCTCGGGGCTACCCTGAGCGGTCTTACAATTAGGGTGGCGGGTTTCGAATGCAAATGGAACGCGGGCGCGAATCTGTACCTGAGCGGCGGCTCCTATGGGCCAGAAGCGAGCGTCCTCACTACAGGCGTGATCGTTCTGATGCTGATCATTCTGTGGAGACTGCCGCTGTCGAAAGGGTGGGCGTGGTTGCTCGATTCACCGCTCGATGCGGAGTCCGCGGCGCAGCCGGAATCCTGATCGCAGCGTTGGTCGCGAACGCCGGCGTGATCCCGGTCAAAGACAAACTCACCGACGACGAGAAGATCGAGATCCTGCGCGACCTGTCGTCCGAGTTCGCGAAGGCGAAGACCTACTTTCCGCGGTCAAAGAAACCTCTGCCTTTCGACGCAAAGGACGGCACGTGGGACCAGGCGCACTGGCAGATGCTGGCGCAGCAGAACGGCGGTCCGGCCGCGCGCGAAGGCGACGATATCAAGATCACTCACGTTGCGTTTGAAGGCGACAAGCTGATCCTCGAGATCAACGGCGGCCTGAAGAGCGGGCAGCACTGGTACGACCACATCCAGGCGGGCATGGGGACGGCGACCGGTCCGGTCGGTCATGGGGATTACCAGCCGACGCTCGGGACGAACATCGAGGTCGATTTCCATAAGCCTCTGGAGAACCTTACGGCGGAGCAGGTGAAGAAGGTGCTCGCGCCGCTGATGGACTTCGACAAGCATTCCGTGACGAAGGTGTATTCGGAGACGCTGCCGCCCGAGGTGCAGAAGGCCATCGCGGAGAAGCGCGCCCTTGAGGGTATGAGCCGGGATGAGGTGCTCATGGCGATGGGCCACCCGTTACGCAAGATCCGGGAAACCAAGGACGGGACCGATTACGAAGACTGGATCTACGGCGAAGCGCCCGGCAAAGTCACGTTTGTGACGTTTACGGGCGGCAAGGTGGCGAAGGTCAAAGAGATGTACGCCGGTCTGGGTATCCAGGCCGCCCCGCAGACCGTCACGCCGTAGGTTTTCGCCACGAGCCGCGGCGCGGCGATCAATTTTCTACCCCTTTGCGACTGTCAGCCCAGGCGAGAGCGGCGCAGACGAAAGCGAATCTATTCCTCACGAATGATCGGCGCCCCTGTGACAGGCGAATCGGTCTTCTGGCTCAGGCGTAAATGCCGCGGAGCCTGATTGCCGCCGCGACGCGGTCGAGCGCCAGCATGTAGGCGGCGGTGCGGTTATCGACTTTGTGCTTCTCGCCGTAGCCGATCACCGCGTCGAAGGCCCCGACCATGAACTCTTCCAGCCGTTCGTTCACGAAATTCTCGTTCCAGAAGAAGCCCTGACGGTCCTGCACCCACTCGAAATAGGAAACCGTAACGCCGCCCGCGTTGGCCAGGATATCGGGGATGACGACGATCTTCTTGTCGGCCAGGATCTCGTCGGCGAGGGCAGTGGTGGGACCGTTCGCGCCTTCGCAGATGATCCGGCAGCGCAGGCGC
>DATFSM010000136.1:0-15699 GCA_035262625.1 Bryobacteraceae bacterium | reverse complement strand
TCAACTCCGCTCCGCCGCGCCTTTGACAAAATCGATTCGGAGGTCAATGCGTGGAGTGCGCAAACTCGCATGGCCGCCTAAAAATGACGCATTCAGAACTTGACGCATTCGGTTCAGGTTCTGTGCTTCAAGACTTCTAGGAGGGCTGGAGAAACTGCCTCAGTCGCCGGCTTCCTCATGGGTCAGTGATGCATCGCCGCGCTTAACGGCGGAAACAAAACGGGCCTCTTCGTCGAAATACTGCGCGAGAACCTCCTGCACTAACTCGTCAGGATGGCGGCCCTGTTGCGCCGCTGATTGTGCCAGTTTGGCTTCGAGTTCCGGTTCTGTGATGTGAACATCCATCGGTTCGGCAGCATCGCGGGCAGCGCAATACCGATTAAGGTACCGAAGTAGCGGGGACCTTCTGAATCATCTGCGCCTGAGACGCCGGCTTCGTCGTGGCCGTCGGACTCTGAATCGCGCGCCACGCAAGTTGCCCGCCTATATAGATCAGCCACACGCACAACGCGAGACGCATCTTGCGGGGTGACACAATCTTCGTGAGCTGAGTACCGATCAGCACCGCGGGAATTCCGCCCGCGAGCAGCTTAATCAGAATGCCCCACGGCACGCCGCTCATGCTGGCGTGAATGCCACCGGCGAAAATCGAGAGCAGCAGGCCGAACGCAAGATCCGTGCCGACGACTTCGGAAGGCAGCAGCGTTGTAAAGCGCATCAGCGCGACGGTGCCCAGCGCGCCCGCGCCCGCCGAAGAAAAGCCCACCTCAAATCCGATCGGCGCCACAATCCAGGGCATCCATTTCAAGGGGACTGGCTTATTCGCAATTCCGGACGGTGAAAGGCTGCGCCACAAGGTGCCCGCGGCCGCGATCACCACGGTAGTGCCCACGATGATGAGGATCGGCCGCGTAGCCGAGTTCTTATCGAAGGAATTCAGCAGCAAGCTTCCAATAATTACCGCTGGTAACCCGCCGAGGGCGATGTATTTCAGAACTCGGAAATTGACCTGCCCGCGCGCCAAATAGATTGGAGTCGCGATCAGTTTTACCACCGTGCCGAACACAAGGGCGGTTGTCACCGCGTCCGAGGCCGACTGATGGAAAAACAGGATCAGAATGGGCGCGGTGATGCTTCCCGCGCCGACGCCGGTTACGCCGATAGCCAGAGCGATGACGAATCCGGCGAGGAACTCCATATTCGAACTTCAGTATACCCCGTAGTCGATAGGAATTGGGAACAAAAATATTCAATTGACAGATTAAAACAGATGTTTTAATCTCATGTTTCGATGCCTGCCGCGCTGGAAGAACAGACTCGGGACCGCCTATTGGCTGCTGCTGGCGAGGTGTTCGCCGAACACGGCTTTGAGGGGACAACGGTTCGCGAGATCTGCGCGCGCGCTGGCGCAAATGTCGCGTCCGTCAATTATCACTTCCGCGACAAAATGGCGCTTTATCTAGCGGTGCTGGAAAACTCGATCTGCGCGGCATCGCCCGGCAATGTTCGCCGGCTTGTGGCCGAAGCTGATTCGCCGGAACGGGCCCTGACGGAAATGATCCGCCACATTCTCGGCCAGATGTACAACAAAGGCGAACGCGACGCCTGGCATGTGCGGATCATGGCGCACGAACTGGCGCACCCCACGACCGCGCTCGATCTCGTGATCCACAAAGTCATCGAACCGAACTACGCGGCAATGCGCGCCGTAATCTCTCGTATCGTCGGGTTGCCGCCCGATCACGACACCACGCGACTATGCGCGCACAGCGTGGTCGCGCAGGTGGTCCACTACGCGCACGCGCGTCCGGTTATCGCGCGTCTCTGGCCCGATCTCGAACTGACGGCAGAGCGCATCGACCAGATTGCGGCGCATATCGCACAGTTTTCGCTCGACTCACTGCACGCTCTGGCAAAGCGGATGTCGGATGAAAGGAAGCACCCGTGAGTGAACCGAAGAAATCGCGCAATCCACTCAAGATACTTGTGCCGCTGCTCATTCTCGCGGGCATCGGCTACGGTGTCTGGAAACTCGTATTCTCCAAGCCAAAAGTTCCCGACAACATCGTTGCGCTGACGGGCCGCATTGAAGGTGACGATTCGGCCATCTCGCCGAAGGTAGCGGGGCGCATTCTTGAAGTCCACTATCGCGAGGGCGATTCCGTCAAAGCAGGCGACGTCATCGCTGTTCTCGATGATGCCCAGGTGCGGGCGCGTGAGGACCAAGCGAAAGCGAGCGCCGCGTCCGCCCAGGCGCAGGTGCAGTCCTCGCAACAGCAGATCGCGGTGTTGCGCGACCAGCTGAAGCAGACGGAACTACAAACGGGACAGGCGACCATTGACGCCGAAGGGCGCGTCCGGGAAGCCGAAGCGCAGCTTTCCGCGGCCGAGGCGCAGCTCGCGCAGCAGGAAGCTTCCCTGAAGCTGGCGAATTACGATCGCGACGCTTACACGCGCCTGGCGAAGGATGGAGCCGTCTCGGAGCGCCAGGGCAAGCAAGCCCAGACGACCGCGGAGAGTCAGGAAGCGACTGTCGCGGCCGCGCGCCGGCAGGTGGAATCCGCGCGGGCCTCTGTCAACGTGGCGCGCGCCAATCTGGCCAATCCGCAGATTCACACCGCGCAGTCGCAGGCGATCCTCAAGCAGATCGCGCAGCAGGATGCTGCGGTAGCCGCCGCAAACGCAGATGCGATCCGGGCCCGCGCGCAGGTCATCGAAGCAGAAGAGAACCTGAAAGATCTCACGGTCCGCGCTCCGTTCGACGGAACTGTGGTGACGCGTTCCGCCGAGCCTGGCGAAGTCGTGCAGGCGGGTACGGCTATCGTGACCCTGCTGGACCTTCACAAGGTTTATCTGCGGGGATACGTTCCGGAAGGGCAGATCGGCAGAATCCGCGTCGGCCAGGCGGCCCGCGTCTACCTCGACTCAGATCCGAAGAAACCGCTTGAGGCGTACGTGTCACGCATCGACCCCCAGGCGACCTTTACGCCCGAAAACACATACTTCCGTGACGACCGCGTGAAGCAGGTGGTCGGGTTGAAACTGCAACTCAAAGAAGGATTCGGCTACGCCAAGCCCGGCATGCCGGCGGACGGCGAAGTCGTGGTCTCGGAAAAATGAGCGCCATCGCGGTCGATGCGCTGACCAAGCGCTACGGCGCGGTGGAAGCGGTGCGCGGAATCGGCTTCGATGTTCAGCCCGGAGAAATCTTCGGTCTGATCGGACCCGACGGGGCGGGGAAGACTTCGACCTTTCAGATCCTCGCGGGGGTCATGGAGGCATCTGGCGGCAAGGTGGAAATCTTTGGCTCGCCCGCGCGCGACGCGCGCTCGACCACCGGATACCTCACGCAGTCCTTCAGCCTTTACCCCGATCTGACGGTAGCCGAAAACATCCGGTACATCGGTGATCTCCGCCGCGTGACGCCGCACGACATCGACGACCGCGCGCACCGGTATCTGTCCATGTTCGACATGGATCGATTCACGGAGCGTCTCGCCGGACGCCTCAGCGGCGGCATGAAGCAGAAGCTTTCGCTCGCCTGCGCGCTGGTGGCGCAGCCGAAGGTCCTGTTGCTCGACGAGCCCACCACGGGTGTCGATCCGGTTTCGCGACGAGAATTCTGGGATACGCTGGCGCACCTCGCCATTGAGGGACTGACCATCATGGTCGCGACGCCGTACCTCGATGAAGCGGAGCGCTGCCATCGGGTGGCGTTGATGCACCTCGGCGAGATCCGCGAAATGGGCACTCCCGCCGAACTGCGCGGCAAACTCGGGGCGAAGCGGCTCGAAGTTCATACCGACAAACTGGGGGATGCCGAGGAGATCCTGCTACGCCGCTCTTCGGAAGGTCAGGAGATCGTCGACGTTCAGCGCTTCGGTGACCGGCTCGACGTCATCGCGCCGGATCCCGATCGCGGCCGCAAGGTGGTCGAAGAGGCGCTGGGCTCGCAAGGACTGAAGTCTGACGTTTTCCGCGTGGATCAGCCCACGCTCGAGAACACCTTCGTCGCCACTCTGCGGAACATCGATCGAGGTAAGAGCGCTGAGCCGCCCGCCTATCCTGGCAAACATCCGCATCGGGACCTTGCGGGTCAGGTCGCGATCGGCGCGCGCGAACTCACTAAGAAATTCGGCGCGTTCACTGCCGTGAAGGACGTGAACATCGAAGTGAAGTACGGCGAGATTTACGGGCTGTTGGGGGCGAACGGAGCGGGGAAGACCACAACAATCAAAATGCTGTGCGGCCTGCTCGGCCCCACTACAGGTTCGATGGAGCTGGCGGGCGAGAAGGGAAGTCTCCGGTCGCGTGAGGTGCGTGAGCGCATCGGTTACATGTCCCAGAAGTTTTCGCTCTATGACGACCTCAGCATCGACGAGAACCTGGACTTCTTCGCTGGCGTCTACGGCGTCCCGCCCGAGGAGCGCGAGGAGAAGAAGAAGTGGGTGCTCGCGTTCTCCGGCCTCGAAGGCAAGCAGGATCTGATCACCGGGAGCCTGCCCGGCGGCTGGAAGCAACGCGTCGCGTTTGGCGCCTCGATTCTGCACGAGCCCAGCGTCCTTTTTCTTGACGAACCCACGTCCGGAGTAGATCCCCTTGCGCGCCGGGCGTTCTGGCGCATGATCAACAAACTCGCCGACATGGGCACGGCCATTCTGGTCACGACCCACTACCTCGAAGAAGCCGAGCAGTGCAATCGCCTTGGGTTTATGGTCGCAGGCGAGCTGGTCGCCGAAGGAACGCCGCAGGGCGTTAAGAGCAAGCGGGGCGGCCATCTGCTGGAGTTCCTCGTGGATCAGCCTCAGAGAGCGGCCGATCTGCTGCGCGAAAAGGGCGACCGCTGGCGCGTTTCCCTCTTCGGCGACCGGCTACACGTGATCACGGACGACGACGTGGAAACCGGAAAGAAGAAGACCTCGGAACGGCTCCAGTCGGCCGGTATACAAATCCGCGAAGCGTACGAGGAACCATACTCGCTCGAAGACGTTTTCATCGTCGTCGTCGAAAAAGCGCGCCAGCAAGGCAAATTCGCGAAGGAGGATTAAATGCGGCGCATCTTCGCGCAGGTCCGAAAAGAACTAACGCAGATTGCGCGCGACCGTCTCGCGCTCGTTTTGGCCCTGGCTTTACCGCTCGGCCTGATGTTGCTGCTCGGCAACTCGATCGCCCTGACCGTCACCGGGGTTCCGATCGTCGTGCAGGATCTCGACGACTCGCCCGCGTCTCGAAACTTCATCGACGCGTTTCGCGAGTCGGTCACCTTTCTTGTCATTCCATGGACGACTGCCCTACCGCCGGAGCGCGCCTTCGAATCCACGAAGGCGCGAGCGGCCCTGATCGTGCCGCAGCACTACGGCCGCGACATGGCGCGGGGCCTCACGACGCCGGTGCAACTACTGGTTGACGCTTCCGATGCGAACACGGCCAAGCTCGTCCAGGGTTACGCCGGTGAGATCGCGGCCAACTACCAGCCGGCAGCCGCGCCCGTCAAAGCCGAGATCCGGCTTTGGTTCAATCCCGGCCGGGAATCGAAGAAGTTTTACGGACCCGGCATTTTCGTGCTGGGGATCTCCATGTTCCCGCCCCTTCTTGCCGCGCTCGCGATGTCGAAGGAGGGAGAGCAGAAGACCATCCTTCAGGTCTATGTGTCCAGTATCTCGGCCACAGAATTTCTGCTCGGTAAGATTTTCGCGTTCCTCCTGATTGCGCTGGCCGAGTGGTGCCTCTCGATGATCCTCCTGGTCACTTACTTCGGCCTCCATCTGGCGGGCGACCCGACGCCTTTGCTGGCCGCGACTGTGCTCTATGCGTTCTGCGTCGCGTCGTTCGGAACGCTGCTCGGCGCGGCGATACCGAATCAGGCGGCCTCGATCCAGGCCGTCGCGCTCGGCGGCTTCCTTCTGGTCTTCCTGCTCTCGGGGCTGATCTTCCCGGTATCGAATATCCCGCCGCAACTGCGCTGGATCTCCGGCCTCGTGTGGGGCCGATACTACATCGAAATCGTGCGTGACGCGTTGCTGCAGGGCGGAGGCTGGCCCGCGATGTGGTTCAACGTGGTGATGATCGCGGTCATCGGCGCGGTCTTCTATCTGCTGGCCTGGAAAAAGATGCGGAGGATGCAACTAAGCGTATGAATCGCCGCCTGCTCTCTCTCATTCGGAAGGAATTCAATCAGATTCGGCGCGACCGGCGCCTTGCGCTCTCGCTCATCGTGCCGCCGACTCTGCAGTTGCTGCTGTTCGGCTTCGCCCTGAACGCCACCGTGGACAACCTGCGCATGGGCGTTGTGGATCTGAGCCAAACGCCACAGAGCCGCGATCTGATCGCCGCCATGACGCAGAGCGGCGCGTTCCGCCTCGGCGGGCGGTACTCATCCGCGCAGGAGGAAGGCAACGCAATCGCGCGCGGCGATCTGGATGCCGGCATCGTGATTCCGAACCGGTTCGCCGACGATCTGGCGCGCGGACGTCAGGTTTCGGTTCAGATTCTGCTGAACGCCATGAACGCGAACACCGCCGCCATCGCGCAGGGCTATTCCGAAGGCGTTCTCCAGAACTGGAATCAGGGATTGCCGCGCGGCGGAGTCAACGCCAGCTTCGCTGCTTCCGACCTCGCGCCCGTGGCGCGCACCGGACGGGTTCTTATGCATCCCGCGTTCCTCTTCAATCCGGGTCTGGTCACGTCCTGGTTCATCGTGACGGGAACTTTCGGCGTTCTTCTGATGCTGAACGGTTCGCTGATTTCCTCCGCCGCGATGATCAAGGAACGCGAAGCGGGCACGGTCGAGCAGTTACTCATGACCCCCGCCGGAACCGGCGAAATCGTCACCGCGAAAATCGCGCCGCTTGTGGTTCTGCTCTGCGTCACGATCGCTGTCGCCACCGCGATGATCCGCATTGTCTTCCATGTGCCGTTCCGGGGCAGCTTCGCCTTGGTGCTGTTAGGGGCGCTGCTCTGCGTTCTTTCGGGCATTGGAATCGGAACATTCATCGCGACCTTCACGAAGTCCGCGCAACAAGCGCAACTGATGAGTTTTTTCGTGAACCCACCGCTGGCCTCGCTATCCGGCGCCCTGACGCCGGTTGAGGCCATGCCGCACTGGATGCAGCCGTTCACAGTCGTGAATCCGATCATGCACTTCGGCGTCATCACGCGCGTCGTGCTCCTGAAGGGCGGGGGAATCGACGCCGTCTGGAGAAATCTGGCCGCGCTCGCGGTCTTTACCGCCGTGCTGCTCTCTCTGAGCGTCATGCGCTTCCGCAAACAACTGGGGTGATGAGGATGAAAAACGCGAAAATTCTGCTGATGATGGCGGCAGCGCCCGCGGTAATGAATGCGCAATTCGGCGCGCCCGCGCCCGCAACGAACACCACGGCTGCGACGCAGTTGCCGCTCTCGGGACGCTCCGGGCAGTCCGGTTCAGCCGCCGCGACTCAGAGCCCGATTCCCGGCGCCACCACCAGTGTGAATACGCTGAACACAAATATTCAGGTGACTGGCCCCTACTCGGGCAGCGCGTCAAGCACGACGAAGGCGCCTTTTTCCGCCAAACTCACTCTGAAGGAGGCTATCGAGCGTGGTCTTTCTTATAACCTCGGCGCAGTCGGGCTTACAGCGGCGGTGCGTCAATCGCAGGGTCAGGCGCGATCTTCCCGCAGCGCTCTACTCCCGAATCTCAACGGCACGTTTCGTGAAAATCTCCAGACGGAGAATCTTCAGGCCCTCGGCTTTCGCCTGCCGCTTCTTCCCGCTCTGATCGGTCCTTTTGCCTACTTCGATCTGCGCGCCACGCTGAACCAGACGGTTCTCGACATCACTGCCCTGAACAACTACCGCGCTTCGAAAGAAATCGTCGCCGCGAATGAAGAGGCCGTGAAGGACGCTCGCGACACCATCGTCCTTGCTGTGGGCGGATCGTACCTTCAGTGCATCGCCGCGAAGGCGCGCGTAGACTCCGAGCGCGCGCAGATTGAAACAGCCGACGCGGTTTACAAACAAACCGCCGACCGCCGCAGAGCAGGTCTCGCCGCTCAGATTGAAGTGAATCAGGCGCTGGTAAAAGCGCAGACGGAGAAGCAAAGACTGGCCACTCTCCAGAACGATCTCTCCCGCCAGAAGATCAATCTCGCGCGCCTCACCGGGCTTCCGCCCAACGACAATTACGAGATCGCGGACAACGTCGGCTTTTCCGCGCCCCCGGTTCTGAGCGTCGATGACGCTGTGAAACAGGCGCTCGATTCGCGTCCCGACCTGAAGTCCGCCGTGGCTCAACTCCGCGCCGCCGAACGTTCCCGATCCGCTGCGCGCGCCGAACGCCTGCCGTCCCTGGCGTTCTCGGGCGATATCGGCGAGATCGGGCCTCGGTTCAATCAGGGGCTTAGCACTTACACAATCTCCGGAACGCTGAAAATACCCATCTGGCAGGGCGGACGCGCGGAAGGCGACATCGAACAGTCGCAAGCGGCGCTCGATCAGCGCAAGGCTGAACTGGAAGACGCGAAAGGGCGCATCGAAAGCGATGTCCGCAATGCATATCTCGATCTGCAGGCCGCCGCGAGTCAGATCGACCTCGCGCGCAACAATCAGGACGTCGCGAGAGAAACGCTAAGGCTCACGCGCGAGAAGTTCGACGCCGGCATTTCCGATTCTGTGGAAGTGACGCAGGCTGACGAAACTCTCGCCTCAGCCAATCTGGATTACATCACCGCGCTGTTTGCGCACAACCTCGCGAAACTGAGCCTTGCCCGCGCGCTAGGTGGAGCGGAGAACCGTGTCACGGATTATTTGAAAGTTCAACCCGCTCCAGCCGCCCCGACCGGTCCTGGCGCCCCAAGCCACGAGTTCTAGGCCGAACCCAACGACGTCCTTCCCAGTGAGAGCGCATTGAGGTTGGGCGCCAGACACGCGTTTAGCAGGAGTAATCTCCCAAATCCCGGACTTCCGATTAGCAGAAAAAGCGTACCGGCGCTGCCCTCAAGCTAGTGTGATGATTCTGAAATCTCTTTACCTATTGACAGGAAGGTGGTCGAGCCAGACGATGGTGGCACAGGCTTCAGCCTGTGGGTTTTCGGCTGCCGGATTAGTACAGGCACTTCGGAATCAGGACACTAGGAATCCTGGGGCCGCGCCGCAAGAAGTGAACGCCTTTTTGTTTACTGCCCGCTTCCGGGAACTGCACTGCCGGCGAATGCCGGACCGTACAGAATCCGGCCAGGCCGCTCCGCCGTGAGCCTCCCATTATCGATCACAACCTTTCCGTTGACTGCAACGTACTTCACGCCAACGGCATACTGATGCGGCTTTTCGAACGTGGCTGTATCGGCCACCGTCGCGGGGTCGAAAATGGCGAGATCGGCCCTCATGCCGGGCCGAATCAGCCCGCGGTCGTATAGCTTCAGCCGCTGTGCGGGCAGGCCAGACATTTTGTGGACCGCGTCCTCCAGCGTGATGACGTGGAGATCCCGCGCATAGCGTCCCAGCACCCGCACAAACGTGCCGTAGCTGCGCGGATGGGGTGCGGCCACGCCGAACTGCGGGATTTCGCCGTCGGAGCCGATCATCGTGAACGGATACTTCAGAATTCGCTGCAGATCGTCTTCGCTGATGCTGTGATAAACGGCCTGGCATCCGCCGCTGTGCTGGATTTCCATCAGCGTTTCAGCGGCGTTTTCGATAGTGCCCTCGCGGCCCCGCGACACGGTAATCTGCGTCAGATTCTTTCCGTCGAGAGAATGGTCCCATGAACAGTTCGCCATCACGACGTTCGCCGGATCGCCCGCGCCGCGATCGTTCACTATGCGGTCGATCACGGCCGCTTTGATGCGCATCCGCTGCGATGGTGCGTCCAGCCTTTCAACCAGCGCTTTCTGTCCACCTTCCTGAAATTCCTGCGGAATCAGACTAGCGGTACCCGTGCTCGAAGCGGTGTATGGATACTCATCGATCGTCACATCCACGCCGCGCGCACGCGCTTCCTCAACAAGCAGTAGCGTGTCGACGCTCTTGCCCCAGTTCGCTTTGCCGATGATTTTGTGATGCGTGATCTGGGTGGGCATGTAGCCGTCTTCGCCGATTCGAATGGTTTCGCGCACGCTGTCGAGAATGCCAGCGGCCTCGTCGCGCATGTGCGAGTGATGCATTCCGCCCATCCCGCCGGCGACTCGCTCGATTTCGATCACTTCGGCGGTTGGGGTGAAATTGCCGGGCACATAGAAAAGTCCGGTCGTTACGCCGAACGCGCCGTCGAGCATCGCCTGCCGTGTGATCTGCCGCTGCTTTTCGATTTCTTCCGGTGTGGCGGGACGATTCACAAGCTCCATCACGGCCTGCCGAATGCTGCCCTGGCCGGCGAACGTTCCGAAGTTCGGCGCCGGATGCGCGGCGGCCACTTCTTTCAGAAACGGCGCGATCGGGATTGGCGAACTGCCGTCGGGACCTTCCATAAGAGTGGTCACGCCCTGGCGGATGTAGTTTTCGGCGGCGGGAGTCGCAAAGATGCCACGACGCGCGTGGGTGTGGATGTCGATGAACCCAGGTGCGACCACGAGATTCTTCGCGTCAATGCGGCGAGCAGCCGACGCCGACGAAAGATTGCCCAGCGCCGTTATCGTGTCGCCTTTCACCCCAACGTCGGAATAAAACCAGGGATCCCCCGATCCGTCGATCACGCGTCCACCTGCGATGACGAGATCGAATTGCTGAGCGACGAGCGGAAATGCGAGGAAAAGTGTCAGGAGGGCGGTGCGCATTTTGGGGTATTGTGACACGGATTCCGCGGTGCACGAAGGTGTCGCGCGGTCGGTCACGCGTCGGTAGGCCACGGTGTCGGTCGGTCAATTTTTGAAACGATGACTGTATGGATCTCAGAAATAAGATCGCTATCATTACCGGCGCAGGCGGAGGTGGCACAGGACGGGCTACAGCTCGCCGATTCGCTCGCGCAGGCGCGCTGGTTGTCGTCAACGACATCAACGAAGCCGGAGGGCGCGAGACAGTCGCCCTGATCGAATCTGCCGGCGGACGAGCCGCGTTCTGCAAGGCGGATATGGGCAGTGAATCGGGCGTTGAGAATCTCATGGATTTTGCGGGCTCGACTTTCGGAGGCGTGGACGTTCTTGTGAATAACGCGTCGAGTCCCGACGGGCTGGGGCAATTCACAGGCTGGATCGAATGTATGCAGATCGAGGTTCTCGGGCCGATGCGAGCCATTCTGGCGGCAATTGAGGTCATGCGGCGGCGCGGAAGCGGCGCGATTGTCAACGTCGGATCGACTTCAGCGCTGGGCCATGGCCGAAAGCATTCGCAGTGGCCGAGCTATGACACAGCGAAGATGGCGATGATGCGCCTCACCACCGCCCTTGCGCCCCTTCGCGACCAGGCAAACATCCGCGTAAATTGCATCGTGCCTGGCTGGATCGCTTCGCCCGGGCCAAGAGAGTATTGGGAAAGGCTGACGCCTGAGCAGCGGAAAGAACGCGGTGTTCCTGAAACACTCATCTCTCTCGAAGAGGCGGCGGATGCGATTTTCCGGCTGGCGACGGATGAGGAACTGTTCGGTCGGATCATGGTGTTGTGGAACGGAGAGCCCCCACTGCTGATCGCTGCAGGGGACCGAGGTTATGAGCGCTCCGAAGCGCTTCCGGAAGCCCGGCTCTAAAGGAGAGCGGCCGTAGAGTTTATGATCGTCGCCGGGGTTGGACACCGCTCTCTTGGGTTCCCGCAGTTAGTTATCAGAGGGCTTTTCGGCATGTTCGATCGTGTAAAAAGCAACCAGCCCCTTCTTCGGCTCCAGTTTCAGCCCAAGTTGTTCCTGAATCGCGGTGAAGATTGACGGTCCATCAGACGGAGCAGGCGCGGATTCACCGTCCCGAATAGGCGGACTCTGCGCGTCTGGCGCGATGGGCATGCGTGGCGGGCGGGAATCAGGAATCCAGGTCAACTCAAAATCGTAACTACCGTTCAGACCGGTTTCATCAATCACAGTACGGTCGACCTGGCGTGACAAGTGTACGCACAGGAAACGCATGTCAACATGGGTGCCTTTTAAGCGACCGCTACCCCACTGCATCCAGCCCCGGAGCGGAGCATCATTCTCCTTCAGCTTCGGGCCGTTTTTTCCGACGACCAAAGCATACGCCGACAATAGCTTCATTTCACGATGAAGCTTAAGGTGGAATCGGTCAGCCAATAACGCCTGGAGCTTGAGCCGTATCGGATCCGTAACTGGCGTCCCCTCTTCCGTCGCCGTCGCTTTAGAAGCAGTTTCCGTTTTCGCCATGACATCGTATCTGTCGTTGGCCGTCCATGCTGGTCCGCCCGAGAGTTGAAAGTCTCGAATGTCATAGGCCCATAGGATCATCAGACGAAGCGAAGCCGCCCGGAAGTCAAGAGTCCCCCCGGGGTGTATTTGAAATTGTCCGCGGCCCATGGGATCGGCCGGTTTGATGGAAGCGACGTCGAACTCCAATTGCGGCTCAGCGGCCTGCGCTATGACCGCCGCCGACAACAAAAGGGCGAGCTTGCCGATGCCACGGCTTGGCGTCATGATCTTTCCTTTCCGAGATTGCGTCGATAGGTTCGCGGTCGGCCCTGGCTTCCCCCATCTCCAGAACGTTCTTATGCTTGCTGGGAACCAATTCTAAAGTTCGGTAGCAGGGCATTGCTTTGCACGCGCGTCGCCATCTCTATTCGATTGATGACAAGACGAAAACGAACTGGCAGCCGCCCATTAATGGCGCCCGGCGTCCGGTTGCGGACAGCCCACCGACCGCCTGGCGCCCGCCGCCGAGCGCTCGGACGATTCCCGCACTTGCCATGTCAAAATCTGTGTGCAATTTGCTGCAGTCCACCACGTCGTAACGCGCGAACGCGTATACGAAAACGGGGCCCGAATGTATGGAAACAGGGCCTCCCCCGATGCGCCATACCGGAGAGACCAGGCTTGGCGGGCACAGAAAGAGTCCAGAGTGACGCGCCCTCGATATGAGCGGCGGCGACTAACTTAACGCGAAGGGTTGTAACCAACCGGAAAACTGACAAGAGACGGCGTTTGATTCCCGATGAGCGAACATGGCAGGCGCCGTTTCACTTTACAGATCCGGACCTCCGGCTCGCGTCACCCCTAACCCGAGACCCGTACGGTGGCGCCGGACCCGCTCGAACCTTGTCCTTTCGTCAAGAAGGAAGAGATTCGGGCCTTTCCCAGGTTGAAGCACTGCGGGCGCGTACCGGTTAAACCTATTCCTGACGCAGCGCCGCCATCGGGTCAACTCTCGTCGCGCGGCGGCCCGCCAGGAGACCCGCCGCCAGCGACGCGGCCGCTATCAGGGCTCCGCTGATCGCGATGGCTCCGGCGTCTCGTGCCCCGATGCCGAATAACAGCGCGCTCAGCAACTGCGAGGTGGCGAGCGATAATCCAATCCCGGTTACGATTCCGCCAATCAGCAGTATTGCCACATTGCGCATCACCAGCATGAGGATGGATCGCGAGGTCGCTCCCAGGGCCATGCGAACGCCGAACTCAATACGTCGCTGCGCCACCAGATAACTGAGCGTTCCATAGACGCCGATCGTTGCCAGCAGCAGCGCTAGTCCGCCAAAGAATGCGGACAGCGCGGCAAGCACCCGCTCACGCGCCATGGACTCATCCATCTGCGCCGTCAGAGTGTGGATTTCGATGGGGATCTCGCGGTTGACAGCGGCGACAGCGTTCTCGACGGCTTTCCCCATCACGCGCTGCGGCAGCGCGATGCGGATTTCGAAACTGTCGGCAGGGTCTGGGAGTGGGGTCTGCGTCAACGGTCGAAAGACAGTGGGAACTGGCTCTTCGCGCATCGATTCGTACTTGGCGTCGCTCGTCACTCCGATGACTTGTATTGGCGGGTCCAGCTTCCGCGCCCCACCTTCGGGGCGGAAAGTATGGCCTACAGGGTTCACGCCAGGAAAGAATTCTCTGGCCAGCGTTTGATTGATCACCGCCACAGGCTGGGACCTTGCCGAATCGGAGCTGTCGAAGTCGCGGCCCGCGAGCAGCGGCGTCCGGAGCGTCGCAAAATAATAGCGGTCGATGAAATTGAAATAGACCAGATTGTCGCCGTTGACGATGGGATGTGGCACGTCACTGTGAATGGACGTATTCCACTGCGAGTCGCCAAGCGGCGTCAGCATCGATCGCGCCGCTGAGACTACTCCCGGCAGCGTACGGAGTTGCGCTCCGATTCGATCGTATGTGGCCGTGTATTGAGACGGCGGCGTCCTGGCCGTAAAGAGGTTCACGTTCACCAGGAGGACGTGCTCGGGGTCGAACCCGATATCGGTGGTGGCCAGATTGCGGAAACTGCGGAGCAGCAGGCCCGCGGTGACCAGGAGCACGAGCGAAAGAGCCACCTGCGATGCCACGATCCACAACCGGAGGCGAGTGCGCGGCCCTCCCGCCGCGTCGTGATTCTTCTTCACCGTGTCCGAGAGCGATACAGTTGTCCCGCCGAGTGCAGGAGAGATGCCGAAGAGCAGGCCGGTGATGGTCGCGGCGCCTGCCGTGAAGAGGAGGACGCGCGCGTCCAACGTGAAATCGAGAAATACCTGCCGATGTACCCCGGAGAGGTAAGTGAGCAGCAAGGTATCTCCCCAGCGCGCCAGCAGCAATCCAAGCGCGGCGCCCGCGAACGAAAGCAGTAAGCACTCGGCGATCAGTTGTCGCATCAGGCGCAGGCGCGAGGCCCCAAGCGCCCGCCGCATGGCCATTTCCTTGCCTCGGGCAGCGGCGCGGGCCATCATGAGACTGGCGATATTGGCGCAGGCAATCAGCAGCACCAGCCCCACCACGGCCATGAGCACCCGCAACGGCTCCTCGTAATCCTTTCGCAAGTCGGACAAGCCTGTGGTGAGGGGATCGGGCGCCATCACGCGTTTGCGGAAATTATCCTGCATCGCGGGGATCCAGTCTCCCGGGACGGCCGACGCGTAGACCGCGGGCGAGAGCACCGCCAGGCGGGATTTCAAACGCGCCATGCCGATCCCCTCCTTTACGCGGCCCGCGACATGCAGCCACCAAAAGTGACGCTTGTCCAGCCGCGACTTCGGGCCGTCAAACACTTCGGTTGTGCAGAGAGGTACCGCGATATCGAATTTGCGGCCTACCGTCATCCCGTAAAATCCGGATGGCGCGACGCCGATCACTTCGAAGGGATGGCCGTCAAGGGAAATCGCGCTGCCGATGGCACTGCCGGCAGCGCCGTAGTGAGATTCCCAAAAGCCATAACTGAGAACCGCGAGAGCGGCGCAGCCGCGGCGATCGTCGGCGGTGGAGAGCAGACGTCCCGCGGCCGGATGCAGCCCCAGTGTGCGGAAGAAGTCGCCACTCACCCACAATCCATCGGCATTCTGCGTCATTCCTCCCCGGGCGAGATCGAACTGCTCGGAGCCCCAGGCGAAGGCGCCGGAGAATACGTCCTGTCGATCGCGTATCTGTTCCCATAGAGGATTCGTGAGGCCGTAGTCGTCGCCGGAATTACCTATGGGAGCGGACCCGGAGATCTCTACCAGTTCCTCCGGTTTTTCGACGGGCAGAGCTTTCAGCAGGAGCGAGTTCATGAGGCTGAAAATGGCGGTGTTGGCGCCGATCCCGAGCGCCAGAGTGAGCATCACCATGCTCGTGAACAAAGGGGCTTTAGCGAGAACGCGAACGGAGTACCGGAC
>DATFSM010000135.1:0-69785 GCA_035262625.1 Bryobacteraceae bacterium | reverse complement strand
TCAACTCCGCTCCGCCGCGCCTTTGACAAAATCGATTCGGAGGTCAATGCGTGGAGTGCGCAAACTCGCATGGCCGCCTAAAAATGACGCATTCAGAACTTGACGCATTCGGTTCAGGTTCTGTGCTTCAAGACTTCTAGGCCGCATCGTGGAAGATAATCCCCAACGTGTACCGCATACCGGACCGGATGCGGCTCACGCCATGGCGCAGGTTCACCCGGTAATTTCCTCTGGAGCCGCGCACCGGCCGGTTATGGACTGCGAAGGCAACGGCATCACCCTGCATCAGCGGCGCCACCTCGACGCGGCTTTGCATGCGCGGCCGCTGTTCGGTCAGGACGAACTCGCCGCCGGTGAAGTCACTGCCCGGCTCAGAGAGGAGAATTGCGACCTGGATCGGAAAGGCAAGATCGCCATAGAGATCCTGGTGGAGACAGTTGAAATCGCCCGGGACATACCTCAGCAGAAGCGGCGTCGGGCGCGTCTGGCCAGCGTCATGACATCGCTCGAGAAACGACGCGTGGTCTTCGGGATAACGCTCCTCGATTCCCATCCGGCTGTTCCACTCGTTCGCCACGCCCGCGAAGCGCGGATACAGCGCTGTTCGAAGACCGCTCAGCAGATCGGGAAGCGGATATTTGAAATAACGATACTCGCCCTTGCCGAAGCCGTGGCGGGCCATGTGGACATGGCTGCGGAAGTGGCGCTCATCGGGATAGATCGCCGCCATCATCCGGCATTCCGCGGGCGAGAGGAGCTTCGGCAAAACAGCGCAGCCGTAGTCGTCCAGCTCGCCTATGAGCGCCTGCCAGTCATAAGCGGCAAGCCGCGCGGGTATGGACGCGACTTCCGGGGCAGGCGAGGCAAGCGCCCCGGTCATGCTGTCGCCTCCTTTCTTATCAGCTCGCGCTTACGCTCGACGCCCCATGCATATCCTGAGAGCGAACCGTCATTGCGGACGACGCGGTGGCAAGGAATCGCGACCGCGAGATTGTTCGCCGCGCACGCGGTGGCGACGGCGCGCACCGCCCTGGGCGATCCGATGCGCCGGGCGATCTCGGCGTAAGAAACCGTCTTGCCAGCGGGAATTTTCCGGAGCGCCTGCCACACGCGCTGCTGGAAGGCTGTACCGCGGACGTCGAGAGGAAGATTCAGGCCGACCCCGGGCGTCTCAACGAAACCGACGACCTTCGCAACCAGCGCTTCATAGTCGCGGTCGCCGCCGATGAGATGCGCCTTCGGAAAGCGGTCCTGGAGATTGCGCACGAGCTCGTCCGGATCGCTTCCGAGAAGAATCGAAGCAATGCCCTTCTTACTCGAGGCGACAACAATCGCGCCCAGCGATGTCTGCCCGACTGCGAACCGGATCTCCTCGCTGGCGCCGCCGGCGCGGTACTGTGAGGGCGTCATACCCAGTATGCTCGCGGACTTTTCGTAGAAGCGTCCGCTGGAATTGAAGCCGGCATCGTAGATCGCTTCTGTGATGGTGGCGCCAGTCGCCAACCCCTGACGGACCCTCTTTGCGCGGTGGGCGTCGGCGTAGTCCTTCGGCGTCAGGCCCGTGGCCGCCTTGAACGCGCGATGGAAATAGCTCGGGCTGCGGCCAACCTGGGCCGCCAACTCCTCGAACGATGGCTCTTCCTCGCTCTCTTCGATGAGCCGGCATGCCTTCGCGACCAGGGCTTCGCGTTCGGCTTCGAGGGAAGGTCCTTCCGGGTGGCAACGCCCGCACGGGCGGAATCCCGTCGCGCGGGCGCTTTCCAGGCTGTCGTGGAGCTGAACGTTCACAGGTTTCGCCTTGCGCGACGGGCACGACGGCCGGCAATAGACGCCTGTGGTGGAAACCGAGTACCAGAGTTGTCCATCGGCTGTTTTGTCACGCGCCAGAATGCGCGCCCATCGAGGATCATCCGCGACGTTGGGAGCAGGACGTTTCCGGGTTCCAGTGAGCGTCGCACTCATAGGGCGGCCTTGATCAGACCTAGCTGGGTCAGGGCGGTCACGCCGTCGTCCAACCCGATCTCCTCGACGATCCTGCCGTCGATCAGCTTCAGCACCGTTGTGCCGGTGAAGCGCATCGTGCGCCCGGTAGCGGCTGGCAAACCGCCGGCAAGGAAGTCATTGAAGGCCGGGCCGGTGTGAGCGCCGCCGCCCTCCCATTGACCGACGACATAGTCGCCCTCGGCGATCAGGTCGGCAGTGCCCCAGAAGTTGAGGTCGGGAAAGGCAGCGCGGAAATTGGTCATAAAAGCCTTGATATCGTCACGGCCGCGGCGGGGTTCATGCAGCGAGTATTTGAGCAGCATGTTGGGCGCCGCGATCTCGTCGACAATTCCAAGATTGAGGTCTTTGCCCCAGAACTCAGTAAACCAGCGGCCGACAACGGCCTTATTGCTTTCTTCTTTGGTCATGTGAATTGTCACCACCTGAGCCAAGATTACGCTTCCGCCGCCCGCGGCAAACTCCGATTCCTGCCTTGAAATCAAAAATTGCGACAGGGGCGGGTCACGATGAGGGAAATCGGCGAAAAACGTCGCTTTTGCAGGCGGAGGAGTTTTCCTCAAGCATGCGAAACGCCTTCTACTCTGTTACAGCGCTTTGCCTGGCTACCTGCGGGACTGGGCTTGCGAGTACGATCGTCCAGACGCAGGGCGCGACGCTGGACAACGTCGGCCAATCGTTCTCAGTCCCGGTAACTTTCAATCAGTTTAACCCCGCGCTGGGAACTCTCAACAGCATCACGCTCGATCTCGACGGCAGCTTCGCGGGAACGGTCGGTATCGAAAATCTGAGCAACGCGCCGGACCAGGCGGCCGGCATCATCGCGGGCACAATCAGCGTTGCGACCCCCGGCCAATTGCTCGCAGCCCAGGTGTCTCCCTCGGCTGCCGGGCCAACCCATAACTTCACGCCTTTTGACGGGACGCTCGATTTCGCAGGCAGCTCCGGCGCTACCGATTCGGTCTCGGGGAGTCCTGTCGCGACCAGCGTTACGGCGCTTGCCTCGTCGCCCGCGATTCCTTTATTTCTTGGACCCGGCCAGATCTTCCTGACACTGACGGCTACAAGCTTCCCGATCGCGCAGGGTCTGCGGCAGGAAGCGGTGGAGGATACGGCCAACGCCACCGGCGTCGTGCAGTTGACCTACAGCTATACGCCGGCGTCCGCCACGCCGGAACCAGGGACAATGGCGCTCCTGGTCTGCGGCGTGATCGCATTGCCCTCGCTGCGCCGGAGGAGATGAAAATGCAGAACTCAAACATCAGCAGGTTTATTTGCGCGCTAGGTCTGTTCGGCGCTTCGTGCGCCTGCGCGGACGCATCGACGATTCAATTCAGTTATGGACCGGTTTCCGTCAATTTTCTCGGTGGAGGCGCCGTCACCCAGGGCTTCACCGCGTTTGACCCTGCGCTTGGGACGTTGAGCCAGGTCGACATTTCGTTCACCGCCTCAGCTGTTCTTATGCAGGGGAACGCGATATCCAGCCACATAAGCATCGACGACAACACGACCCTCCTCGATCAAATCAGTTTCCCGAACATGGTCGGAAGAGCACAGAAAGTGGTGTCCGGCAATTTCCTTGTTCCACAAGCCGTCTGGGCCGACTTTGAGACCATCGGACCCGTTGATCTGATGTTCGTACCGTTTACCGCCTGCAGGGGATCGGCCCCGACGCCGACTGGCTGCGCTGGGTTCGGCGCCAGCATCAGCGGCAACATCACCTACACCTATACCCCAACCGCGCCAACCAGCGGTACGCCGGAGCCGGCGACTTTCGCGCTGCTCGGCGCGTGCGTGATTGTTCTCGGTTTTGTGAGGGTCTTCCACCCGTTTCGTCGCTTACCGGAATGACGAAGGAGTCACTGATGAAATACCGAGTCCTATTCCGATACATCGCGCCGACGTTACTGTGGTGCGCGGCGGCGCATGCAGCCACGATTTCTACCTTTAACTTCGACAACGACGCACTGGGAACATCAACAACCTTTACAGACACCGACAACGGCCTCTCGGCCATATTTTCCAGTTCCGCCGATCCGGGCGGATTCGTTGTCTACCCCAGCATGTTCGAAACACTGACGGGCAATGTCCTGGGCGATCCGGGGCCGGCGGGGGCAAACAACATCGCCCTCGATATCAACTTCAGCCAGGACCTTTCCGCGCTGACGTTTGACTTCGCCACCGCCGACTTCTCCACGCCCTCGCCACTAACGCTTCAGGCTTTCGAGAATTCGACGCTGGTCGGGTCAACCACCTTTCCGGGGCAATTCCTTCCCGGATTCAACTTCCCCGAAGGCGAGATCGCGTTCAGCGGCGCGACGTTCAATAACGTCGTGATCTCCACGACGGCCCCGGATTTCGCGGTGGACAACATCCAGGCGATCGCGGCAACCACGGCGCCCGAACCAGGAACTCTCGGCATGATGGCGGCGGGCGTGTTGCTCTCGGGCATCGGAGTGCTGCGGCGCCGACGCCAGCAATAGCAGAAACGAATTCCACGGAGAAAAGAAAATGAGGCTTACAAAAGCGATTCTTTCCGGCCTGCTCGCGTTTGCAGCGACGCTGGCAGGCCAGACCAACCAAAGCATCTTTCCCTTGCAGCCGCCAGTATCGTCAACCGTGCCTTCGAATGGCGATGTGAACCCGTACGGGATCGTCATTATCCCGAAGACGATTTCGGCCTCGAGTTCTGGACTGCAGCCGGGCGACGTACTCGTTTCCAATTTCAACAACAACCAAAATCTGCAGGGCGTCGGCAGGACGATTATTCGCGTGGACGCCGCGGGGAACAGGAGCACGTTTTTTACCTCTGCTGGCGCGAAGACTGGACTGACCGCCGCGCTGGGCGTGCTTACGAACGGCCTCGTGCTGATTGGCAATCTTCCGACGCTGGACGGAACAGCGGCCACGGTTCAGCCCGGCACGATTCAGGTTCTGGATCGCTTCGGAGATTTTCTGGGCACAATCGGCGATCCGACCACCGTGGATGGGCCGTGGGGTATGGCGGTCCAGGACCTTGGAAACAACGGGACGGGTACGGCTCACGTTTACGTATCCAATGTGCTGAGCGGAAAGGTCGTGCGCTTTGATCTCAACTACACGCCGTTCAATATCGGCGCAACGGTAACGATCATTGCCGCCGGTTTCAACCACCGAACGGATCCCGCGGCGCTCGTGCTCGGACCTTCCGGGCTGGCTTACAGCGCATCGAACGACACGCTGTACGTGGCGTCATCCGAGGACAATGCGATTTACGCGATTCCCACGGCCAGCAAGACGTCCGTCGCCGTCACCCAGACACTGGTGTTTTCTGACTTGACGCATCTGCACGGCCCCCTCGATCTCGCGATTCTGCCCGATGGGCACTTTGTGGTGGCAAACAGCGACGGCTCGAATGCAGACCCGAATCAGCCGAGCGAACTGGTGGAATTTACCGCGGCCGGCCAATTTCTGAATCAGATGTCTATCGACCCGAACAACGGCGGCGCCTTCGGACTGGCAGTTCTCAACGTGGGTTGGGGAACGGTCCGCATGGCGGCAGTGGATGACAACCAGAACACTTTGAACTTGTGGACGGTGGTCGTACCGTAAGCGTGAGACTTGGCGATGGGCAGCGCCCCGGCTTTCACGGCCGGGGCGTTTTTTTGTTGAGCGAGATCAACGTTGCGGTCGCGCCGGAGCGGAATGCAGGCCGCGGATCGGCTGCCAGGTCCGAGCGGCTTCGCGAAACGAGAGCGTCGCCTTCGCGAGTCTCGCCCCGGACCTTCAGGCACTCGCCATACGCGTTTTCCGCTTCCGCGATCTGCCATGCGGGCAACGGAAAAGCGCCATGCTGCGCGGAATCGAATGCGCTGCGGAGCAAGGTCTCGGCTTCGGCGGATTTGCCTTCCGCGACCAGCGTTTCCCCGAGCCTGACCTCGGCTGTCATGATCGCCGGATGTCCTGACCACAGCTTTTTACGGCGGATTGCAAGTGCCTGGCGGAGCAGCGGTTCGGCGTCCTGCGGATCGCCCTGAAACGCGCGGTCCTCGGCCACATCGATGAGCGAGTTGGCGAAGGCAGGCGTCTCCACTCCGCCCAGCTTCTGTCGGAGCGCCATAGCCTGGCGATGATCCTGTTCGGCGGCCGGGTATTGTCCTCGGTCAAACTGAAGCTGGCCCAGATTTGAGACGATTCCCGCCGCCGGCCAGGTAGAGTCCGCGTGGTGTTCCCGCAGGATGGTCAGAATGCGGTTATATTCGTCCTCGGCGGCCGAATAATCTCCCTTCGCCTCAAGCACGCGGGCCCAATTATTTATCGGCGCCGCGAGCGTCGGCGACTGCGGGCCGAGGCGCTCTGTCTGAAGTTCCAAACCCTCTTTCAGGAATGGCTCGGCGTCACGCCACTTCCCTTCTTCCATATAGATGTAGCCGAGATTATTCAACGAAAGAACGTAGTCGGGATGCTTGGTCCCGAGCACTCTGCGTCGGATATCCGCGGCATCGCGAATCATTTTCTCGGCTCCGGCCAGATCGCCGCGATCGATCAGCGAGCTTCCCAGATTGTGCAGGCTGATCGCGTACTCCGGACTATTGGGGCCAGCCGTCCTGCGGTTGATATCGACGGCTTCCTGAAGGAGCTGCCTCGCCTCATCTGTATCGCCTTTGCGCTCGAGCGTGAGCGCAAGATAATTGCGCGTGTCAGCCCCGTAGTTGGGTCCGTTCGCTCGATCGATGGCAAGCGTTTTGCGCAGCAGCGCGATAGCCTGGTCATCCTTTGCCTGCCAGTACAAGCACTCACCCATTTCGGCCATCACTGAAGCGGTCTGAGGACTGTTTGGGCCAAACGCGGCGGCCCTTGAATCGATGACGCGCTGCAGAAGGGATTCAGCCTGATCGTACTGGCCTCGGTCGCGATTGAGTTCGGCGAGAAGTTCAACTGTCTGGATATTCTTCGGATCGGCGCGCAGCGCTTTCTCCGCGAGGGTTTGGGACTGATCGTATGACCCGAGTGAACGATAGGCCTCCGCAATGGTTTCGAGGAGTGACGCGCGTACGCCCGGCTCCGACGCGAGTTCATGATCGATGCGCGCAGCGCCACGATCGAGCAGCGTGCGGGCGGTAATGGTTTCACCGCGGGCCACGTCCGGCGTAGCGGCCTGAAACATACCGGCCAGAAACTGCCGCTCGCGTTCCGCTGTCTGCCTCTGTTGATCGGCGCGCTTCGCGAGCACCGCCATCCCGACACCGAAGCCGGCGAGCGCAACTGAAAACAACGCGGCAACAGCAACCGCCGCGCGATGGCGGCGCACAAATGCGCTCATTTGATAGCCGAGCGTGGCGGTGCGGGCGTGGAGCGGATAGCCGCCCAGATACGCCTCCACATCGGCGGAGAACTGCTCGATCGACGCATAACGGCGCTCCGGTTCCTTCCGGATCGCCATCATTACGATGCGGTCGAGATCCCCGCGCAGCTTCTTAGCTTCCGGGCCCTTATTAAGGGCGCTCGGCGGCGGCGGAGTCTGTTCGCAGATGACGCGCGCGATTTCGAGCGGGCTATCCGTCTTCACGCGGAACGGGCGCGTGCCGGCGAGGAGTTCGTAGAGGAGCACGCCCATCGCGTAGACGTCCGCGGACGTGGTAACGGATTCGCCGCGCACCTGCTCCGGGCTCGCGTATTCCGGCGTCATCAGCAACCGACTCGCGCGGGTTCGCGGGAGGCTCGAAAACTCCGGGTCCAGAAGGCGGGCGATGCCGAAATCGAGAAGTTTCGGTACGCCGCCGGAAGTGACCAGAATGTTGGCCGGTTTGATATCGCGGTGGATTACGAGGTTTCGGTGAGCATACTCGACGGCGCCGCAGACTATGCGAAAAAGGCCCAGCCGATCGCGCACCGTCAGGTTTCGCTCGCGGCAGTACGCGTCGATCGGGACGCCTTCCACATATTCCATGACGAGGTACGGCAGTCCTTCCACGCTGACGCCGCCGTCGAGAAGACGCGCGATGTTGGGGTGATTCAGCTTGGCCAGGATCTGTCGTTCGGTGCGGAAGCGAAGCATCATGCCGGGGTCCGCCCCGAAATCGCCGCGCATGATTTTGAGGGCGACCTTTTGCTCGTAAGCCTGATCGGCGCGGCGAGCTAAATAGACGCGCCCCATTCCGCCATCGCCGAGCGATTCGAGAATTTCCCAGGGACCGATGACCTTTCCTCCGAGGGCGGGCGCGGCCGCAATCTCCCGCGCGGCCGCAAGGGCGGGTTCACGCAGGTCGCTGAGTGTTCTGTCCGCTTCCGCGAGCAGGGACAGGACCTCGCGCCGCATCGCGGGATCGCCGGCGCAGTTCTGGTCGAGGAAGGCCGGCCGATCGCGAGGCTCCATGTTGGACGCCTGATAGAAAAGCGCTTCGAGGCGCCGCCAGCGCTCGGGGTCCGGAGTGAGATCCGGGCTCATAGTCTTGTCTCAGGCTGCCGGGCCGGCAAGGTCTCGATAGAGCCATGCCTTGGCCATTTTCAGCTCGCGATGGACGGTAGCTTCGGAGATACCCAGAGCGCCCGCGGTCTCGGCGTAAGTCATGCCGCCGAAAAACAGCAGTTCGATGACCTTTGCTTTGCGCGCGTCGTGCATTTCGAGGCGGTTGAGCGATTCGTCGAGATCGGGAAGGCCATCGGCGGATGAGGGATCGACCAGCACGGCCTCATCGAGGCCGACATGCTTTGCGCCACTGCCCCTTTTTTGCCTCTCGGAGCCCCGCGCGTAGTCGACCAGGATGTGCCGCATGACGCGCGCGGCGACAGCATAGAAATGGACACGGTCCTGCCAGTCCAAGCCGGAATCCGCGAGCTTCAGGTAGGCTTCATGCACCAGAGCGGTGGCGCGTAATGTATGGTCGGGGCGCTCGGCGCGGAGGCTTTGAGCAGCCAGGCGGCGGAGCTGATCGTAGACAAGCGGCACGAGATGGTCGAATGCCTGTCTGTCGCCACGGCTGATCTGCTTCAGCAGGCGCGTAACCGCTTCCCTGTCAGGCAGCTGCGCCGATGGCTCCGGAACGGGGTGCATGCCGATTTCTTTTGCGATTCTACCTCGTGTCTTGAGCGGCCCTCCGGGAAATCAGGGTTCACGCTGTCGGATAATCCCTGGCTTCACGCATTCATGTAACGACCATCGCTCGCTTTTCATTTCTTCGGCGGCGCTCCTGGACGAGTGCGGCCAGGGAGTCCAAGAAAGTACCTCCTGAACGGCTGCCAGACGTGAATGATACTTTCTGGAGTTACCCTTTCGAGAGTTACGATGGTCCGCTGGCTGGTGATTGGAATCGGCGATCTCACGACGAAGCGCGTCATCCCCGGCATTCTGGCCGAACCGCGCAGCGAACTTTACGGCGTGGTGACGCGCGATCTCCGCAAGGCCGAAGCTTATCCCGGCGTGCGCGCCTGGACTTCGCTCGATGATGCCCTGAAGGACGGCGCCGTCGATGCGGTCTACGTCGTATCGCCGGTTTCACTGCACGCGCCACAGACAATCGCGAGCCTTCGAGCCGGGAAAAAGGTCCTCTGCGAAAAGCCGGTTGCCATGCGCTACGCCGAAGCGCAGTCCATGGCGGCGGCGGCAAACGAGACGGGACAACTGCTCGGCGTCGCCTATTTCCGTCGCCTGTTTCCCAAACTGATGAAGACGAAGCGCCTGATCGCGGACGGCATTATCGGCCAGCCAATCCTCGCCGAAGCCAACTGCCATACCTGGCTAAATGTCAGCGGGAGGGAATGGGCCATCGACCCTGCCATGGCAGGCGGCGGGCCGCTGTACGACATTGGCTCGCACCGCATCGACGCTCTCAACTTCCTCTTCGGTCAACCGTTGAAGGCCACCGGTCTGCGCTCGAACACAGTCCATCAGATGAACGTCGAAGACTCCGCCACCGTAATGATTGAGTATGCCGGCGGGATGCGTGGCGTCGTTGACGTTCGCTGGAACTCACGTATCCCGCGCGATCAATTCCGCGTACTGGGAACGGACGGCGAGATCGTGCTCGACGCGCTGCAGGGTCCTGATATACGGGTGAATGGCGCCTACGAACAGATCCCGCCGCACTCTAACGTTCAATACCCGCTGATCGAAAACTTCGTCAGCGCCGCTCTGGACGGAATGCCCGTCGCGTGTCCGATCGAGGAAGCGATCTGGACCGACTGGGTCACCGAACAGGTGATGCGTCCGAGCTAATACTGGCAGGCTCTCTAACGTTGACGCTCCAATAGCCGCCCACCCGGAGGCTGTCGAAGACTCAAGCTGGAGGCGTTGAAAAAAAAATCTGACCACCAGAAACCTCATCTCAAACGACTTTGAGTCAGATCGGGACCTGATTCGACCGTTCCGAACCGTCCTTTGAGGATGGCTCGCGATCAGGAGATGGCTGGCCCCATCCTAAAAGGGGCAGGCGCGGAATGGATAAATGGCCGCTCAGATGGGCGCAAAACCGGGTTAGCGAAACGCGCTGCCCGCAGCATAAAGGAAACGAATATGTCCTTCCTGGCTTGGATCGTACTCGGGTTGATTGCCGGTTTTATCGGCAGCAAGCTCGTTAACAAAAATGGTGAGGGGCTGGTTCTCGATATTATCCTGGGAATAGTTGGGGCTATTGTGGGAGGCTGGCTGTTCAATCAATTCGGCGCCAGCGGAGTCACTGGCCTGAACCTCTACAGCCTTGCGGTGTCAGTGGTAGGCGCCGTCGTGGTGCTTGTCATCTATCACGCGATTCGTCGAACGACCTGACCGCCCAGTCGATTCGACCAGAGGCTGAAGCGCCCGATTACTAATCCCGATCGGATCGAATCCGATTCCGAAGGTTGAGAATCCTGCCGGCGAAGTAGCCCACGACGATCGCGAACAAAAAAGCTAAAACTAAAGTAGGCGGTGTTTCCAACGTGTCCTCCAAGACTGGGCGACACGCACCGAAAAAGAAACGCCGACGGTATCGAACCCCTTTAAAAAGCCCTGAAACGAGCTGATTTAATACCTATTTTAGCACCGCTCTCTCGTAAACCAACTATTGCGCGCTTGCAACACGGCCCGGGGCGGTCAGGCACGCGGGGCTGTCCGGACCGTTACAGACGACCGAAAAAGCAGGCAGACGTGGGTCGGGGCGCGACTCAGTTCCCGCGTCCACCACGACCACCGCGGGCCGGCGGTTTCGCGTTCATTAGCGCGACCTTAGCGTCCAGGTCCTTAGCCACCCCGATGACCAGGAACTCCAACGGCTCCGAGCCCGTCTGGCTGAAGGAGCGTGACTGATCGATATCTATCGGGATGCCATCGCCCGTCTTGATCGACGCGGATTCGCCTCCGACCTTCACAGTTCCCTCGCCCGATATCACGTAATAGACTTCGCTGATCGTCGCGAGCGAGCGCGGGCCTACGCTGGTTCCGGGAGGCAGCAGCAGATGATCGACATACGCCCAGGGGGTCGAAAAGATCGTCGGATCCAAGCCTCGCCGGTATTGCGCTGTGCCTTTGCCGCCATCCATCGCCTCGACCGGACGCAGAAGCGCCCGATCAAACCGCAGACTCGGAAACTGCGGGATCGCGTCTAATGTCACACCGACGCGTCCGTCGTCGAGATTAAACGCGTCGTAGTTCGGCCCCATCCCCACGTTCACATTCATCCATTGAACGGGCTTATCAGTAGGGTTGTAGATGGCATGCGCGTGCCCCATTCGGTCCGGCACGGCGGCTGGTCCCTTGATCAGGGAAGTGTGGCCGTCGATAGTGAATTCAGCTTCACCGTCGAAGATGATAAACATTTCCTCGCAGCGATTGTGATAGTGCTCACCGATGCTGCTGTGGGAATTCAAAACTCCGCGGTGAACGAAAAGCAGATTCCCGGTGATGTACTTCGGATCCAGCAGAACGCCGAACTGCATCCCGCCGGCCCCGCCGTGTACCGCATTGCTCGGGCGCATTTTCGAGAGATCGTAATGGCCGATCCGTTTCTCGAGCGGCGCGGACGGAGTTTGCGATAAGCCGGCCGTCGTCAGGGCTCCCAACGACAACATCGAAGTCAGAAAATAGCGGTTCGGCATGATTCTCCCCTCCTGGCGGCGCTTTCGCCAAGGGACATAGTATGTCGAGGGTAAGCCGCGGTCAACGCTCTGAACATTAAGCCGGAATTGCGCCTCTCCGGGGTTGCCGGTACACTGGGAGTCCCAATCCGACCGCAGGGCAGGAGGTAAGAACAATGAACAGACGAACTCACGTGAAGTCGCTTCTGGCAGGCGCGACGGCGGTCAGCGCAGATCTGACCGCAGAGATCAAAAGGCCAATTCAGCTATTCGTCGAGATGGAAGTTGAGCCGTCGCGGGAGAAGGAGATGCTGGATAATTTCCACAATATTTTCCTCCCCGAGGCGAAGAAACATCCCGGGTATATATCGGTCAGGATGCTGCGCTTGCGAAAGGTCGTCCAGGGCGCCGCGCAGCCGGCCAATTACCGATTTGAGCTGATCTATGAAAGCGAGGAGTTGCGCCAGAAATGGATCTCGTCACCCGAGCATCTGAGAGTCTGGCCGACGGTGGAGAGAACGCTTAAATCAACGAAAGATTACCCTGTGTTGTTGTTTGACGAAGTCTGAGGGCCGGAAAAAGCTCAGATTTCTTCAATAGAATTAGCGACACACACGCGGCTAAAGCAAATTGCTTGGAATGTGCGCAAGATCCGCCGCTGAGGGAGAATGACCAGCATGGCTGCAACGATCGTCCGCGTCGCGCCGGAAGTTCCGGTCCGCGATCTTCGTCAATCGATTGAATATTACGAGCAGAAGCTCGGATTCGAGCCGGTTATGGAATTGCCGGACGGTGAGTACGCAATTGTAGAGCGAGATGGCATCGCGATTCATTTGTTTCAGGATGCCGGGCACGTTTCGGTCGGGTTGCATCTCTTCACCGGCGAACTGGAAGAGCTACACCAGGAACTCGTGTCCCGGGGCGCTCAGGTGACTCAGGAGATTGAGCGCAAGCCGTGGGGTAACCGAGACTTCAGAGTGCGGGATCTGTCTGGTAACGAGCTGAAATTTACCGAAGGCGTTGACGGATAGACGGATAGAATGAGCGGCATGACTTCCGTCGTTCTCATCACGGGTACCAGCAGTGGGATTGGCCGGTTAGCCGCGGAAACGGGCGCACGCGCCGGTCATGTCGTCTACGCGACGATGCGCGACATCGCTACGCGCAATGCCGACTCAGCGCGGGCTCTCCAACAGCTCGCGACTGACCACAACCTTTCACTGCGGACACTCGAGATGGATGTCTCCGATACTGATTCCGTGAATCGCGCAGTAGATGAGGTGATACAGCAACAAGGACGCATTGACGTTGTGGTGAACAATGCCGGTCTTATGTCGATTGGTATCACCGAAGGTTTCACGGAAGAACAAATACGCCAGGCAATGGATGTCAACTTCATGGGGCCAGTCCGTGTTTCGCGAGCCGTTCTGCCGCAACTCCGGTCGCAGCGCGCCGGGCTGCTCGTCCATGTCACGTCTATCGTGGGGCGACTCTTGTTTCCAGGCTGCGCACCCTATTGCGCAAGCAAATTCGCGCTTGAGGCGTTCGCTGAAGTGCTGCACTATGAATTGGCGGGGACAGGCGTAGAAAGCGTGCTTGTAGAGCCCGGGCCATATCCTTCGCAACTCCTGCCTAACAGCCCCGCTCCGGCCGATGCGGAGCGAGTTGCTGGTTACGGCCCTCTGGCGGGACTTCGCGACCATTTCGTAGCGCACTTTTCTGAACTCTTTGGATCAGCCAGCGCGCCGCGGACGCAGGATGTCGCGGACGCCATCCTGCGGCTTATTTCGTTGCCGGCAGGGTCCCGGCCACTGCGTACCGTTTGCGGAATGGATTTCGGGGCCAATGGCCTCAACGAGAGGATCGCGCCAATTCAAGCGGACGTGCTTCGCGCGCTGGGTATGGAGCAGATGATACCGAGCCTGGCGACTCATCATATGGGTAGGTACCCTGCTTAGGCAGTGAGAGGAGGAGGACGCCGGAGTTCCGAGCGCTCGAGTCCTTGCGCATGAATTACCGGCGCCACGGGCCATTTCCGCAACGCCGATGAGAGAATCTGTTCCCAAACTCCGTGGTAGAGAATAACGTGATGCCTTCGGTTTCGGTTCCACCCCCTCTCACACAACTGTCGGCCGGGACCTCATCCCCCACACTCCCTCCGCTGGGCCCCAATCTTAAGGTGTTACTGATCTGGCCGCGATTTCCACCTTCGTTCTGGGGCTTTGAAGGCGTACTGGAAATGCTTCCGGAAGCGGCGATGACGCCTCCTCTCGGACTCATTACCGTGGCGGCTCTTTGTCCGCTGACCTGGACGCTGCGACTGAAAGACCATGCCTTCGACCAGATTGCCGATGAAGACTTCCGCTGGGCCGATCTTGTATTGGTCAGCGCTATGCACGCTCAACGCGCCGATGCGAAGGCCATTCTGCAACGGGCGCGGTCGCTCGGAGTTCGCACGTTTATCGGCGGACCCTGGGCCTCAAGCGAACCGGAACTTCTGAGCCGCTTCGCGGATCATGTGATGGCGGGCGAGGCGGAAGAGGCCTTCGCCGGAATCGCACAGGCTCTGGAAGAGGGGACGGCGCTGGCGATCTATCGGGTTGCGGATAAGCCCGACATATCGCGCAGCCCCATACCGAGATTCGATCTGCTCCGCCGCGAAATGTACACTTCGATGCCCGTGCAGTTTTCCCGGGGCTGTCCATTTCAATGCGATTTCTGCGACATCATCACGATCTACGGGCGGAAGCCGCGCACGAAATCGTCCGCGCAACTGATTGCGGAACTGGATCGCCTGCGCGAACTGGGCTGGCGCAACGAAGTATTCATCGTGGACGACAACTTCATAGGGAATTCGAAGAATGCGCTGCAGCTATCGCGCGACCTGGCGGACTGGGGTAGCCGCCACGGGCGGCCGTTTTCGTTCTATACGGAGGCTTCGGTCGATCTGGCCGACCGGCCCGAGCTGATGGGCGCGATGACCGATGCGAATTTCATGTACGTGTTCCTCGGAATCGAAACGCCTTCCGAGGAAGCGCTCAAAGGCTCGAAGAAATTTCAGAACCTGCGGAGAGACGTTCTGGAGCAGGTTCGCATCATTCAGGCGAGCGGGCTGTGGGTTTTGGCGGGATTCATCGTGGGCTTCGATTCGGACGACGAAACGATATTCGCGCGTCAGAGAGAGTTCATCGAGCAGGCGGCTATCGCGTGGGCAATGACAGGCATGCTGCAGGCCCCTCCAACCACGCCGCTTTACGATCGCATGAAGAAGGAAGGCCGCCTGTTCGAAGAGAGCGAGGGGACCTCGAACTTCAGTGCGCCGAATTTCCGTACATCAATGCCTCTGCCGGCGCTGATGCGGGGCTTGAGCGGGTTGTTGTTCGACTTGTACGAACCCGAGGCCTTCTTCCGCCGTGCGCTCCGGTCACTGGAGGCCTGGAAGACCCGGCCTGCTCAGAAGCCGCCGCAATTGCCGATGTCGTACAACCTCCGGCTGCTCGCGTCGTCCATCTGGACGCAGGGGGTGCGTTCCGGCTACCGCGCCTCCTACTGGAAATTTCTATGGAAGCTGGCGCGGCGCCACTGGAACAGCGAGGCAAAGTTGTGGATGGGATCCATGGTGCTGCTTTCCGCGCACCACTTTCTAATCTACGCGCGGCAAGTCGCCGATGAACTGGAGCGGGACTGCTCGGCTTTGGGAGAAGAATTCAGGCAAACCATACCCGTTCGTAAGGCGGTTGTCGCGGCCCGCTGAACGGTAGAGGGCACCGTTGGTCGAGCGGCGCGAGTGGATCGCCGTCTCCTAGTCTTTTTGTGGCTTCGCCTGCAGATCGGCGATGTAGATGTTTGATTTCCAGTTATTCCGCTCGTATAGAATCCGCCGGCCGTCCGGCGACCATGAGGGATAACGGACAAATCCTGACGCCGATCCGCCGGAATAGTGAGTCAGTTGCTCGGTCTTGCCGCTGGTGACCGAGACCCAATAGATGTTCCATGTTCCGTCATTCAAGCCCGCAAACGCGATGCGTTCCCCATCGGGAGACCAGTCGGAGGCGAAGATCTGATCGAAGGAATCATTCAGGACGCGAATCTCGCCTCTGCCGGACGACGGAAACACAACCAGCCTTGAGCGTCCTTCAAGTCGCTCCTGCGCCGCGATCGAGCGCCCGTCCGGCGACCAGAACGCAAACCCGATACTCCGCGGCGGAGACGTCAGCGACCGGCGCGGTCCGCCGTTCAAAGGTGAGACCACCACGCGCAAACCTGCGGGCGTGTTCTCGTGAGCGACGAGCATCGTACCGTCGTTCGATACGCGAATCCGCTCCGTTCGGGTGAGGTCCAGGTCCGGATGAAGTTGTTCCTGCCGTCCGCCGATCGCGCCTACCCAATAACTGGACACGCCGTCCTTGCGAGTGAGGAATACGAGCTTCCGTTCGGACCCGACCCATTCCGCGCTCCTCGCATCCTGGCTCGCCGGCGTCCACGGCTCAGGCGACGATCCATCGGGATTGGCGAGATAGATGACCTGGTGACCGTCGGGCTGCAAGGTGGTGAAGGCCAGTTTGGAACCATCGCGCGAGAGCCAGGGCTCAGTATTGCGAATATTCCGATCCTCGATAACCGGCTTTAGCTCTCCTATGGCTGCGCCGTTCGCATCGAGAGAAATAGACCAGATTGCGCTCTCGCCGGTCTGACGGCTGAAAGCCAGGCGCTTGCCATCCCTGGACAGATCCAGGTAGCGAGCCTCGCCATCCGCGATCGGAATCACGGACCGGACGTCGCTGAC
The DNA here is from genome assembly GCA_035262625.1 of Bryobacteraceae bacterium. Taxonomy (GTDB): domain Bacteria; phylum Acidobacteriota; class Terriglobia; order Bryobacterales; family Bryobacteraceae; genus BOG-234. The sequence continues at coordinate 52,969 of DATFSM010000135.1, read as the reverse complement.
TGTCCCAAGCCAGCCGATCCAGGCGCGCCAGATGCCTGGGGTGTCCGCCTGTTTATCCGAGTAGTAAAATGATCGGCCATCCGGGGCGACAACCGGATAGAGCGGCCACTTTCCCGCCTCGAACGTCCGGATCGGGCTTCCCGGATTGGCGCCGGTGATCGAAATGGCGGACATTCTCGCTCCTTTGCCATTCTGCTGAGGCGGCGACGAAAACACGATCCGGTTGCCATCCGCGAGCCAATGCGGATTCGGACGGGCGCTCCCCGCCTCCGGACGAGTCAGGACGCGGACTGCTCCTGTCTGCACATCCACCACCGCAACAGCCGAGCGGTCAAACGGATTGGTAATCGCCGAACTCGCATAGGGGTTGATGGTTTCATCAGCCCGGCGCCCATTACCACTGGCGAGCGGATCACGACGGAAGGCGAGAAGGCGCCCGTCGGGCGACCACTGCGGGGAGTCGCCACCGCTTACGACCGTGCGCGGAGCGCCGCCGGTAGAAGGAATGGTGCGAATCTCGCCGGTACTTGACGCGGAGTAAGCAATGGAGGCGCCATCGGGGCTCCATGCAGGCTCTATATTGTCAAGGCGGTCCGAGGTGATCTGCCGTTCCGCGCCGCCGGGGGCCAGCGATTTCGTGTAGAGCTCAAACCTGCCTGAGCGGTTGGAACTGAAGACGATCTGGTTCGAATCCGGAGACAGGGAAGGCCACATGTCGGCAGCGGCTGATTGTGTGACCTGTCTCAGTCCCGCAACCCGAGGCGTGGGTGGTATGTGGATCCACCAAATCGTCATTCCGGCAGCCACGACGGCGAGCCCGAGAGCAGATGCGATGAGCCATCGGCGGTTTTGTGATCGGCCGACGCTCTTCTCCGGTGGCGGCGCTGGCGGGACGGTGGGCTGGGCAGCCTCGGTCACCTCCGCGATGAAGCGATAACCGACCGTCGGGACGGTTTCGACATAGCGCGGCTGCTTCGCATCGTCTTCAAGAGCCTTGCGGATCTGCGTGATGGCCCGGGTCAGCGCGTTGTCGGAAACCGCCACGCCCTCCCAGACGGCAGCGATAATCTCCTCTTTCGACGCGACGCTGCCCCGGTTTTCGATCAGATACCGCAGCAACCGTGACGACTTAGGTTCGAGGGCGCGAGCCTGGCCGCCGACTGTAAGCTCGAGATTCGAAACGTCAAACCGGGCGTTACCGAAGAAGTAAACTGCGCCCGTCACAGATTCATCATCCCTGGTGGCGATTTCATCAGGCGTTCATCACGACTTGTGGAAGGCGGGCGGCCAATGCTGGCCGCATGCCAAAGAGGCTCACCCGGTTCTTTTTATACGGGTTCCTAATAATATCCCCCGTCATTCCGCCGATCCACGCCGCAAGTGTCTCGATAGTCTTTGTGTCAGGCTATCCGGTGGTCACCGACGTCTTCCTGAACAGCCAGGGACCGTTCCGGTTTCTGGTCGATACCGGGGCACAGACTAACCAAATCGACCTGCCCCTCGCCAACCGGCTGGGCCTGCGTCCGGCGTTTCGGACCGTCGTTGCCACCATTACGGGCGATACGGTTGTTGCGGGCGGGCGGATCCCCGAGGTGAAGCTCGGTCCTGTCAGCGCCTCGAATCAGGAGTTTCTGTACGGCAACCTCGACGCGGTGCATAAGATCTCAGGCGACATACAGGGTGTGCTCGGGGAGGAGTTCCTCAGCCGCTTTGATTATCTGCTTGATTTTCGAGCCCGCCAGATCATGTTCGGGGCCCTGCAACCCGAAGGGGCGAGCCGGATCCAGTTCGGTCTGATAGACGGGCGCCCAGCAATCAAGACTGACAAAGGCCAACTCGTGATCGACTCGGGGACCAGAGCGGCCATTTTATATTCCGCTTCGCGCGAGTCGGGCGCCGCCGCGACCGAGACCCGCGCCCTCCGGTTCCGCGCTGGTGGGCAGTCATGGTCGACCACCGCCATTCTGGCGCCACGCGGTTCGTTTGTTGAGGATGGGCTAGTCCCCGCGACTCTGTTCCGGTCCGTTTACGTGAGCAACTCTGAAAAATTTGTCGTGCTTGATCCCCTGAGGGTCCGTTAGAGAAAGAGCAATCGTTCCACAGAAATTCGGCGCTCGCTGAGTACTGCACAGAAGGCCGCGCCGGCCAGTGCGGCATCGTGCGGTTGGGCTCCAGCCCCACGATAACTGTAAGCGGATACCAACCGCCGCGATTGTGGCGTCGGTTTCCTACTTCGCGATCCGATTGTTTGTGCGAGACTCGTGACACCAAACGCGTCCGCGCGGACTGCTATATTTTTTTTCAGGGATGGCAGGACGTGAACGACGAAATGCAGACCATTCGAAGCGATGCTGATTGGCCGGTTGTAGTCCATCCGGGGCCTGCCTCCATTGAGGAGTTGCTGCGGAGCATCGACCCGGCGCCTGACGAGGAGACGGAGCGTTTCGTGGCAGCTATCTACGCAGATCGCCGCGATGCGGCGGCGACATCGCCTCAATGAACAGAATCGTCGTCGATACCGACGTCGCATCATACATTTTCAACTGGCATTCTTCCGCAAAGCAGTACGTCAGCGCTCTGCGAGACTTTCATCTGGTGCTTTGTTTCATGTCGATTGCGGAGATGCGCATGGGATCTATTGCAGCCGGATGGGGCGGCAGGAGGCGCGCGCTGCTCGAGGAGTTCATCGGACGGTTCGGCGCGGTGTACGCGGATGATGCGCTGTGCACTTTGTGGGCGCAACTTCGCGCCGATGCGCGGGCGGCTGGTCGAGCGCTCAGTCCGCAGGACGCATGGATTGCCGCAGCGGCGCTCGCTCTCAGCGCACCGCTGGCGACGAACAACAGAACGGATTTCGAGAGGATTCCGAGACTGCATTTGCTAACCCTCTAGACCAACCGATGTGGCGCGGGTGGATCACGGATTTCGCCGACTCATTGAGTTGCCTTTTTGAGGGCAGTCAGCGCGGATTTCGGAACTTTCGCCACAACGTGAGGCTGAGGATCGACTACCTCCGCGATGTCGTAGACCATCGCGGTTCCCAGAACGGACGATACCTCGGCGGCATTCAGCCCGTACATCTGCTCGAGCCAGCGCGCGAGGCTCGTGGTCGCGCCGCGCAGCGCCTCGTCAATACTCCCGGCGATGCCGCTGGCCATGAGGTAGTCGGCGTTCTCCATTCTCGGGCCGGGTGGCGATCCGCCAGGCTTCAAATCCACGGTGAATTCGATATCCATCGAAGTTTCGAGCGCGTTGCCTGTCAACTCTCCCGCGCCTTGCGCGGCGTGGCCGTCTCCCACGAACAGCAACGCGCCCGGCGCGTAGACCGGCAGATAGACGGTAATGCCCTCGCGAAGCTGGTTGTAATCCATGTTGCCGCCGAATGAGTCGAGATAACCGGAACGGTAACGCGCGCCGCCGGAGGGAGCGACACCCACACAGCCAAGCATCGGGGCGAGCGGAATTTTATAGTCCTTCATCGTAGCGGTTGGCTTGGCCAGCGATGCGAAGCCGCCCTGGAGATCGAGCTTCCAACCCGAGTCGTAGCCTTCCACCGGCTTACGCTGCACCAGATAGCCAGGATTGAGCGCGCTGTTCACGATAAGCGGGCTGCTGATGGCGGAATCCCGGTTCAGCCGGATGCGATTGAAGTGAACCACCAGCGTATCGCCCGGAATGGCGCCTTCCACATAAAAAGGTCCGGTCAAGGGATTTCCCCCCGATGTTCTGCGAACGCCCTTGGGGTCGGTTCCTCCCGCGTCCACCGACCACGTTTTGACCGTATCGCCGGGATTGATGCGCAGCGCCGGTTCGATCGCGTCAAAGAAGAAGTGATGAAACTGAGTGGGCTCGAAGTCATGAGTCTTGGGAGTGGTAGACTTCGGTGGCTCCGGCGTTGCTTCCCAAGTCAGGTCAATCTTCTCTTCCACGAGGGTGCCTTTGCCCTCGATGCGGCCGTTTCGCAGGGTTCCGCTCAGTTGAATAGTTGTTCCCGGGTTAGGTTTCACCGTGCCTTCGATCTGGCCGTTTGTGAATGTTCCGTCAAAGACATCTTTGCCGAGTTTCCCGGTCAGTTTGGTTCCGTTAAGTTCCAACTGCAGATGGTCGTAATCCGGGTCGCCGAAGAACTTCAGGACCGATATCCATTTGCCGGCCGGCGACGTCTGGCCGAAGGCGGCACAGGCAAAGACAAAAAACGTTATCCCGGTGCGCATGTCCGCTATGATACGGCTCAAAAATGAAAAGGTTAGCTGAGCACCGTCCGCAACAGGGCGCTCAATCCATTCCACAGAATCTGCACGCCGATGCAGACAAGAATGAACGATGAGAGACGGATGATGACGTTCATGGCCGAATCGCCCAGAGTGCGCCCGATGCGTTCGGCGAACCGGTAGCTCAGGTAGATCGAAACGGCGATCGCCAATGCGCCGAGGATCATTCCGGCAGTGAGCGACCATCTCCACGGCGATCCCTGTGCGCGGTTCGCGCCGACAGCGATTGCGACGGAAATCGAGCCGGGTCCCACGGTGAGGGGCAGCGTCAACGGGTAAAACGCCTGCTGCCGGTAATCGAATTCATGGCACTCCCGATTCGCATCGGCGCTCCCATCACCACTGGTCGATCGCTTGAGCAGGGTCCACCCCGTCGAGATCACGACCAGCCCGCCGCCCACCTGCACGACCGGCAATGAGATGCCGAAGAACGCCAGGATGTGCGTGCCGATGAAAATGGACCCGAGAATCAGAAGTAGGCCGTTGATCGCCACCATTCGCGCAAGCGCGGTCCGGGCGCGCTCCGAAAGGCCGCGCGTCAAGGAAAGAAAGATGGGCGTATTCCCGATCGGATTCACGATTGGAAACAACGCGCCCACGACGAGCAGCGTGTCCCGCACAAGCTCCCTCAGCGCGGCGTTCATCATTGACACTGTAGCGGGTCGGAGTGGGCAGCGCTTCCTTATAATCGGAGGCGATGCGCCCGCGTTATCTCATTGCGCTTCTGGCCATCAATTGTTGCGGCTACGAGTTGACGGGCCGCATCGACCCTCCTGCGCTTTTCGCCGTCTTCCTTCATGGGACCACCGCCCCGTTCGAGGCCTCTACCGAGAGTGATGCGAGCGGGCGTTTCCAATTCCATAAGCTTGCGCCGGGCACGTACACGCTGGTGATCTCAACGGCGGCGCGCGGCGCATTACAGAGGACGATCGAACTTAGCCCGGGAACGGTCGACTCACGCGGGCGTCTCAATCTCGCCCTGCGCATTGAAAACAGCCGTCTGGAATCCGATGGGAAACGATCCACCGGCGCGACCGTTGCCGCTACAGTCCTTTCCATTCCGGACAGCGCGGTCCGCGAGTTCCGCGAAGCTCAGCGCTGCCTCCAGCGGCGAGATTCGGATTGCGCTTCCGGCCATCTGAGGCGTGCGGTTCAGGTAGCTCCGCAGTTTGTGGCCGCGTGGAATCAGCTCGGCACGATCGCGTATCAGACGCAGCGGTACGCCGATGCGGAGACGAACTTCCGCGAAGCGCTCAGATCCGATCCTGAGGCCTTCGAGCCGCTGGTCAACCTTGGCGGCGTGCTGCTGAACCTCGGACGGCCTGAAGAGGCGATCGGCTATAACAAGCGGGCTGTCGAGCGCCGCCCCAACGATGCGCTGGCGAATTCGCAACTCGGCATGTCGTATCTGCAACTGAACGAACTTGACCCCGCTGAGAAGTATCTGAAGACCGCGGTTCAGCTCGATCCGGCTCACTTCTCGCATCCGCAGTTGTCTCTTGCCGGGATCTACATCAAGAGGGGCGATCGTCAATCCGCCGCGAGCGCGCTTCGCGGATTTCTGGAACAACACCCGGATTCGCCGCGCGCCGTGGAGATCCGAGAGAAGATCGCGCAGCTTTCGCAATAGCGCTTCCGGAGCAAAATGGCCCAATTGTTATCGGTGAACGTCGGACTTCCGCGCGATATCGAGTGGAAGGGCCGTACTGTTCGCACGGCGATCTGGAAAGAACCGCTGCGCGGCCGCTGTCAGGCGCGGCGTCTGAATTTAGAGGGAGACGGCCAGGGCGATCTGGCCGGGCACGGCGGCGAGCATCGCGCGGTCTTCGTCTATCAGATCGAATCGTATCGGTATTGGCAGGAGCAACTGAAGAGAGCCGATTTTGTCCACGGCCAGTTCGGAGAAAACTTCACCGTCGAGGGACTGGCCGACGATGCCGTGTGTATCGGCGATCGCTACCGGATCGGAAGCGCCGTTTTTGAAGTGACTCAGCCTCGCGTTACGTGTTATCGCGTCGGCATTCGGATGAGTGAACCCCGAATGGCGGCGTTGCTCACGGGAAGCGGCCGGCCGGGGTTCTACCTGCGCGTCTTGCAGGAAGGCGAGGTGGGCGCCGGCGATGAAATTATCAAGGTGGGCGAAGCCAGGGCGCCAATGACAGTGGCCGAAGTCAACACGCTTTTGTATTCGCCCCGGCATCCGCGCGAAAGACTGGAGCGCGCTTTGCAGATCGAGGCGCTCTCGTCCGGGTGGCGCTCGTCATTCGAGTCACTGCTGCGCAGCCCGACAACTGGCGAGGGGAGCGGGAACGCGGGGCTCGCCCCGTCAGCGGCGGTCCACGCCGCGGCGCCAGGATTTCGGCCGGTTACAGTGACGGCCATCGACCATGAATCTGTGGACGTGCTCTCTCTGACGATGCAGAGCCGAGACGGTCATACGCTGCCGGCGGCTCTGCCCGGTCAATATGTGGTCCTGCGTCTTCAGCTAGGCGCTGGCGGTCCGCCGCTGTTTCGCAGCTATTCGCTTTCCGGCGAGGCATCGAGAGAGCGCTATCGAATCAGCGTGAAAATCGAGCCCAACGGGGTCGGCGGAACATATCTGCGAGACCACGTTCGCGTCGGCGATACTCTCGATGTCAGTTCGCCGCGCGGCAGCTTTGTTCTGGAGTCCGGAGAGCGTCCGGTTGTTTTGCTCAGCGCGGGAATCGGGGCCACGCCCGTTCTGGCAATGCTGCACGCGCTTGCGGAGAAGAAATCGACGCGGCAGGTGTTGTGGCTGCACGCCGCTCGCGACGGGCAGCATCATCCCTTCGCGGCTGAAGTTCGCGCACTCATAGGCGCGCTCAGTCACGCCCGCAGCTACATTTGCTACAGCAAGCCGGGCTCAGGCGATCGCGCCGGCGTGGACTTCGACGCGCCTGGCCATCTGTCGCAATCCGTTTTCGACACCGCTGGCTTTACGCGCGAGGCAGATGTCTACCTGTGCGGGCCGGACCGTTTTATGACGGATATGAAAGGGCTGCTGGCGACCCTGGGGGTAGCGCCCGAACGCATTCACATCGAAATCTTCAACGGCGGCGAGTCAATGACTCCAGGCGTTGTGAGCGCACCGAAGCGAGCCCCGCACCTTCCTGCAGGCGACGTCGCCAGCGGCCCGGTGATATCGTTCGCGCGCAGCGGCATCGCCGCGCGCTGGAATGCGTCAAAGTACCAGAGCATTCTGGAACTCGCCGAGGCGTGCGATGTCCCGGTGCGCTGGTCCTGCCGGACTGGCGTCTGTCACAACTGTGAGAGCGGCCTGGTTTCGGGGACGGTCAGTTATGAGCCAGAGCCGCTGGAAAAGCCCGCGGACGGCAATCTGCTCGTGTGCTGCTCACAACCGACCAGCGATCTCGTCATCGATTTGTGAACGCTCGGCAGTCCGCGATTTGTTGTTTCCCGGCGGCCAACTTCTGATATGTTTGATTCGACTCTCGGACTAAATACGCGTGCGCGGAAAGGAAAACTGAACATGAAGAAGCGATCGATCCTGGCGATTGTTGGCGTTTGGGCTTTCGTTCCGGCATTGGTTCCTTATGGGAGTGCCCAGCAGCCGACCGCGCCTGCCGCGACATCCGCGGGGCGTGGCCAACCGACTCCGCAGCAGCTCGCCATCCAGCAAGGCAACAAGGAAGACCGCCAGCAGATGATGGCGCAGTTGCATATCGCTTCACTGCGGCCCGGGGTGAATGCCCGCGTGCCGGGCTCAACGAACTACGACGAGGCCAAGGCGAATCCCTATCCCGACCTTCCCGATCCGCTGACCATGAAGAACGGTAAGAAGGTGACCAGCGCGAAGATGTGGTGGGACCAGCGGCGCCCCGAGATCGTTGAGGACTTCGATCGCGAAGTTTACGGGCGCGTTCCTAAGAACGTTCCGAACGTGAAGTGGGAAGTTACCAACACGGTTAACGAGATTGTGGGAGACGTCCCGATCATCACGAAGACCCTGGTAGGGCACGTCGATAACTCCGCTGATCCGGAGATCACCGTCGATATCCAGCTGTCTCTCAGCACGCCAGCCAATGCGAAAGGCCCCGTCCCGGTGATCATGGTTTTCGGCGGAGGGTTTGGCCCCGCGCGAGGTGGGCCGCCACCGGCGGTTTCTCCGGAGCAGCAAGGCGCGGCGCCCGGACCGAGCTGGCAGGCGCAGTCACTGGCCCGGGGCTGGGGCTTCGCAACACTGAACCCGGCCAGCATTCAGGCGGACAATGGCGCGGGTTTGACCAAAGGCATTATCGGTCTGGTCAACAAAGGTCAGCCGCGCAAACCCGACGACTGGGGCGCGTTGAGGGCATGGGCCTGGGGCGCTGATCGCGCGATGGACTATTTCGAGTCAGACAAGGCGGTCGATGCCAAACGTGTGGCCATTCAGGGCCACTCCCGCTATGGCAAAGCTGGGGTCGTCGCGATGGCGTACGATCCTCGGATCGCGATCGCATTCGTAAGTTCCTCCGGAGAAGGCGGAGCAAAACTGCATCGCCGGAATTATGGCGAACTGGTGGAAAACGTCGCCTCCGAGAATGAATACCACTGGATGGCCGGCAATTTTCTGAAATATGCCGGCCCGCTCAAGTGGAGCGATCTGCCCGTCGATTCCCATGAGCTGATCGCCATGTGCGCCCCGCGTCCTGTGTTCCTCAGCGCGGGCAACCTGGTCGATCCCGCAGTGGACATCGGGCATTCGGATGCCTGGGTGGATGCGAGGGGAACCTTCCTTGCAGGCGTCGCGGCGGGGCCGGTCTACCGCTTGCTCGGGAAAAAAGATCTGGGGACCAGCGTGTTTCCGCCGATCGAGACCGGCATCCTGAGCGGGGATCTGGTCTTTCGGCAGCACAGCGCGGGCCATACGCCGAACCCCAACTGGCCGTACTTTCTGGATTTCGCCGAACGCGAGTTCAAAGCTTCAGCTCATTAAAAAGGGCGCGCACTCGTGACGCATTCGTGCGATGCTGAGTCGTTCGGTGGCCCTGAGCGAAAGTATTTCCATACCAAGACGCGTGGCGCTTCTGGCGCACGTCCCGGCTTTCGAGACTATGGCATCCTCGGAGATCGAGCAGATTGCCAAAGCCGCTAAGGAAGAGCGATACCATCCTGGCGCGGTCGTGATGCTCGAAGGCCATGAGGCTGACCGCTTCGCGATCGTTGAATCCGGCGAAGCCCTGGTTTCGATCTTTGACAATCGCTCGCAAAGTGTGCCGATCGCGCAACTGCACGCCGGCGAGTTCTTCGGCGAAGCGGCGCTGCTGGAGCCGGGGCGGCGGCGCAACGCGACCGTAACCGCATCAAAGCCGCTTCACCTGCTCACTCTGGATGCGGCCCTTTTCCGCCGGATGATCGGGGAACTTCCCCAGGCGCGCGAGGCTTTCGAGCGCAATGCGGAATTGATCGCAGTGTCGAATTTCCTGAAAATGTGCACGCCATTCGGCGCGCTGAGCCCGGCGCAATTGCGCGAACTCGCCGGCAAACTGACGCGGGTCACGGTTGCGGCCGGGAGCGTGGTGGTCCGGCAAGGGGACATCGGGAGGTCGTGCTATCTGGTCCGCGCCGGGAGCCTTGAGGTTTTGCTGGAGGCGGATGGGTCGGAGCGCAAGCTGGCCACTCTCGGGCGCGGGAGCATCTTCGGGGAGACGGCGCTCATGATTGATGCGCCGCGCAATGCGACAGTCCGGTCGAAAGAGACATGCGATCTGCTCGAACTGGGACGTGACGATCTGGCGGCGGCGCTGGGCGAAGATCAGAAATTCGCGCGGCGGATGTTCGAATTGCTTCAGATGCGCGGGCGTCCGCGACAGGCGAGCGGAATCGAAGCGCACAAGAGGACCACGGAGGACGGGAACCAGATCTACTACCTGAAGAACCCGGCGAAGGGGACCTACTATAAGCTCGCTGAGCGCGGCTGGTTTCTTTGGCAGCGTCTGGATGGGTCGAACGGAATGCGAGACCTGGTCTGCGCCTGGTTCGCCGAATTCGGATCGTTCGATCCTGGCGCGATTGCGCAAACCCTGGGCGGACTCGCGATGGCCGGCTTTCTGGAAGGCGTGGATCTTCAGATGAAAGCCGCGATGTCGATGATCCGGCTCAAGTGGTGGCAGCGCGCCCTGCTGACGGCGAGCCGCGCGGTGGACTGGCGCTGGACGCTCCGGGGCGTAGATGCGTTCTTTACGGACGCATATCGGGGCTGGGGGCATCCGCTGTTTTCACGCCCGGCGCTTTTCGCGTTCGCTTTGATTTCGGCTCTGGGGCTGGGCGTGTTCTTTTTCGACGCGCCCACGGGAAAAGCGGTTCTCGCGGCGCACGGCCGTCTCAAATGGCTGGTGATTCCCGCCTATCTGGTCTGCACCGCGCTGCACGAGTTTGCCCATGCGCTTACGACGAAGCATTGCGGCCGCGAAGTGAACGGCGCGGGACTGGGCTGGTACCGGTTCAGTCCGGTGGCTTTTATCGATACTTCCGATATGTGGCTGGCAGGCAGGTGGGAGCGCATTGCCGTGACCGCCGCGGGGCCGGCGATGAATCTGATTCTGGCAGGCGCCGCGAGCCTGCTGATTCCGTTCACTTCGAACCCCGTGTTGATCGCGGGCCTTTGGCAGCTTGCCGTGATCAGCTACGTCCTGGTTCTGATCAATCTGAATCCATTGCTGGAACTGGACGGGTATTATCTGCTGATGGACTGGCTCGAGCGGCCGAATCTCCGGAAGAAGGCGCTGGAATGGCTGGCCCACGGGCTGGGGCCCGCGCTGCGGACAACGGGGCAACTGCGTGAGCATCGTTTCGAGCTGTTGTATGGCGCTGGCACGCTGATCTATGTCGTTTTTACGAGCATTGCGGTGGCGATCTCGATGCGCGCTTATGCGGACCGATGGATTTCCCGTTGGATGCCGAGCGTGGCGAGCCATTACGCGGCCTATGTGTTCGCCGTAATTCTGATGGGATTCTTCCTGGCCCGGATTGCGATGGACCTTCGGGGAAAGACCAGGTCGTTTATGCCTTAGCTTCCCGCTGGCTGGGGAAGTCGAGCATGGCTCGAAGGGCGGCGCCTGCCGGCTCCAGTGGCTGCGCTTTTTCAAGGGCGCTGCGGGCGCGCTGGCGGCAGGAATCGATCACCAGCCAGGCGATCTGAAACGTTCCCGCCCCGAGCAGCCGCCCGCGCACTTCGTCGCGACGCTGCGGGTCTGTTCGCGCTTGTTGCAGGAGCAGCTCAAATTCGCCTTTTGCGGCTTCGCCGCGCAGTCCGCTCATGTGGAGGGCGATCGGATAACTGCGGGTTCCGTTCGCGAGATCGCCGCTCTGTGCGCCGTCCATGAGGTTGCGGCAGTCCTTCATCAGGCAGAACGCGGAACCAATTGCCGAACCGAATTGAAAATAGGGCTCGATCAGCTCACGGCGGTCGGCGAGGATCGCGGGAAGTTCGCCCAGCAGTCCAATGGCGGCGCCGGATTTGGCCTCAATACAGTCCCACGCCGATTGAAGATTGATTTCCGAACTCGCGGCCTCGCGTGAAGCGATATCGCGACGCTGCCCGGACGCCATTCGGACAGACGCTTTCAGGAGCGCCTTCTGGAGTTCGAGAACAACGGACGCCGGAGCCTCGACCTGCGAGAGCGCTATCTGCGGTAGCGTGGCGAACATCCCGATCGCCATCATCATGGATTGCGAGGGCGGCTCAGACGCCCACTCCGGCGCAGGATCACCGTCCGCCAGATCGTCGAGCAGATCGGTTCCCATGTAGAAGAGAACCATCGCGGCTGCGATATCGAGCGCGCCTTCATCGGCGCCGGTGATCGCGGCGTACACGGTCAACGGCATCCGAAAACTGATGTGGGATTCGCGCCTGGAGAGACGATTCGCCTGAATGTCAATGGCGCTGCGAAGCGCCGCGCGCTGCGATTCGTCTACCGCAGCGCGCGACGCGATTTCGTGAATGCGGGATAAGACACGGGAGAAGTCTGCAGGCATTACGCAACGCCCCATGTCACGAGCTGCGATGCGCAAGCGTCTTTGGTTTGGGTTTCAGCAGCTGGCCGAGCAGCAGCAGCCACTCTGATTGCTTGCCCGCGCCGTGAGTTCTTCGTCCGACTGGCTCCAGTCGATGTCGTTAAACGCTTTCCATTGCTCGTCTGTGAACTGATAGCCAGTCGCCTTGATGGTCCCCTTAGGATCCTGTCGAATCGACGCACGGAAGCCCTCGTCGTTCATCCAGCGGTCCATAAGGTCCGAAATATTGTTCTGTTCCACGATTTTCTCCTGCGAATGATTTCAGCGGAAAAGCTGGTTCAGCAGCACGCGAACACGCAGCCGGTCCCCTGCGCGCTGGCGCGCGCCGTGAGTTCCTCGTCCGAAAGACTCCAGTCAATATCGTGGAACGCTCTCCACTGCTCAGGGGTAAATTCCATTCCCGTCGCCCGAATGGTTCCCTCAGGATCCTTCCGAAGCGTGGAACGAAAATGATCATCGTTCATCCACTTTTCCATCAACTGGGATACGGCTGTTTGATCCATTACGCTGGCCCCTTTCCGTAGCGGTACTTGGTGAGTGTACCACCACTTTTTGTTACGCGTATCTCAGTTTTTCGGTACGGAACCCAGCGCAAATTCGCCAATCGACGATTCATCGTAATAATTCGTACCGTTCAGACGGCAGAAAGTATCAGCGTCGCCCATGCCGACGGCGCAGGCCCCAATCCCCAGCGCGGCCGACAACAGATACCAGGTCTGGAACAGAACTCCGGCATCCTTGAGCTCCAGGGAGTAGCCGACGCTGCTGTATTTCCAAAGCATCCGGGGATGCCGGGCTGTCACGATCAGGGCAGCCTGCGGCGGACGCTGCGCGTTCATTGCGGTCTGCATGCCGTCCAGCAGGGTCTTCCTGTGAGAGTCTTCGCCGGGAAGGCGGAACAGGCGGTGCCCGTGCGAGTCGTAATGATAAGCGCCCGCGGGGAGGCCAGCGCAGCGATCCGCCAGCACATAAATTTCGAGTTCGCCCATGGAACCGGCCGAAGGCGCGGGGCGGTAAATGTGCTCATAAGTCACCGGCCCCGGACCTGAGGTGATGTAGGTGCTTTTAATCCGGCAACTGAGCCAAAGGAGGTGTCCGATGCTTTCGATTCCGATAGGGTCTTCTTCATCCCACTCTCTTGCCGAGCGCCGGGCGGTCATCGATTTCATCAGGGATAACGAACATCGCTCCGCCACATCCGCTGGCGGTTCGGACAGGAGGATCGGAGGTCCTTCGTAAAGCCTGGGGCGCGGCGCGGGCTCGGGGATGCGGTCCCTCAGAAGGAACCACGCGCCGTAGGGCAGGTCATGTCGGCCGATGCGGGAGCGCGCATGAAACATCAGTTCATGCGAGGACCACAACTGCAGCGCGGCATCACGCTGTTCGGGGATGTCGCCAAGGTCATCGGTTACATAGGCCACGCACGCTGCAAGCAGCAACTCGAAGCAGCGGCGGACGGTCTCTTCGCCCCATGCTGGTGCGGCCGCCGCGCACTCTTCGACCGATTTCGGCTGAGCCAGCATTGCCCACAGGACCGCAAACGTGGGATCGGCGATGGCCATTCTGGCCGCGGCCAGCGGCGTTTCGATGAAGGCGCGTCCTTCCTCAAGGCGCAATTGCGCGAAACGCGACGCCTTGACGCGCGCGCCGGGCGCCAGCGACTGCCATTGTGGACGCGCGAGCCGCGCCGTTGGCTCGAGCGCGAGGACAAGAGTTCCGGCGTGAAGAGCCTCGTATTGGATGAGACCCAGAGCTTCAAGCTGCGGCAATGTAAAACCGGTCCAGAATCCGAACGGGGCAGTCGCGAGCACGCCAGGCGTGCTTGGCGCCTCGGGAGAGGAAAGGGTTTCGAACAGGCGCTGCGACTCGGGCGTATCCGGGCGATCGGTATACAGGTCTCCGAGGCGAATCCGAATCCTGCGCTCCGGCGTCGTGGTGACGGTTACGCCGCGCCGGAATCGAAGGGAAAAGTTGTGAGTGGCCATTTGAGTCAGAAGAACATCGCAACCGGATTCAGGTCTTCTTCGCGGCTCGGCTCCTTCCGCCAGCCGAGGCTGACCGGCACGTCATACAACCGGCCGGGAGCAAAACGCGCCCAGAAATGACGCAGGCCGGGCGCGAATACGCGCGCGACCGGCATTCCGATATCGGGCTGAGTACAATCGAGGGCCAGCGCTTCGACGTTGACGGCCCGCAGGCGAGCCAGCGCATACTGAATGTCTTCGAGCAGCGTTGAGCCGCTCCAGGACGGCAGATCGCTCACGCTGCGCTGTGTTTGCAGGGGTGTCATCTGCGGCTGATTTTCGATGGTCGCAATGGAAAGCCAGCGGGCCATGCCGGGATCCATATTGCGGCAAACGGCGGCGAATTTGCCCTGGGTTTCCCCTGCCCACGCTGTGAGGCTTCCGAAGAACTGGCACATCTCGGAGAACGCGCGGCGCACCGCGATCGAAGCGTCGAGGTGGCAGCCGAGGCCGAAGAAATATTCGGGGCGCTCGGCGTCCTTAAGCGCGCATACGACGGCCGCGACCGGAATGCCGATATCGTGCGTCAGATCGATCGCGGCGACCTCGCGCCCGTATTTTTCCCGGAACATCCGAATCATGGAGGCGCACCACGGATCCCCCAGCGTGTCCAGGTTGATGCCGGGACGCGGGATGCGGTTGTACCACCACGCGGCTGTCGCGTCGCGCTCGATGAGTTCGCACAAACCCTGCAGGATCGCCTCTTCGAGATTGTTGCCGGCCGCGCAGCCGTTGGAATCGGCCCAGGCGAAGCTGGCTGGATGGCCGAACCAGCAGAGCGCGGTGGGCACGTAACGGATCGTTCCGCTGGTCAGCGAGCGAACGGGAGTCCATTCCGCTTCGATGGAGGGATCGAACGGTTCCGGCACCGCATAACAACGCTCGCCGCGCGCATTGATCTCGCGGCGTGCGGCGTATTGCGCTTCGCTGTAGCCGAGAATGACGCGCGGATCGATGGCGTCCGGCGCGAGGTCGGCCAGGCGCGCGCGAATCGCCCGCGCGTCGCCGCGGTACGCGCAGGAGTAGCGCTCGAGCGCTTCGGCCAGAGCGCCCGCCACAGCCTGCTCGCGCGTCGCGCCCTTGCCGCCCGATCTGCCGCGCAGCGAGAACGCGAGCAGGTCGCGCGTGTTCCGGATCGGCGTCGCGCGATTCGCGCCCGAAGCGAAGAGATGGAACGGGTTGTCGTCGAGAATGCCGGGTTGGAGTTCCGAAACTGCGCCGGAGATCGGGCTCACATGCCTGCGGTAGCGCTCATAAGTCAGCCACGGGCTTGCGGACCGATATCCGCCATCGTTGCCGATCTCTTTGGCGCGCGGCGTCAACTCAAAATCGGTTCTGCCTCCTGCGAGTCCGGTGTCGCCGCATTCGGGACACTGCGGGCGACGGACGACATGATGCCGCTCCCACGCCATCGTCTTGAGGTCGAGCGTCCAGACCGTATTCGCCAGGTCGCCCGCATCGCCGGTCAGGCAAAGCCGCTCCAGAATGGGCGCAGCGAAAGCGGCTGCCATCCGGGTCGCTGGAGTGCTCTGCGTTCCGGTGAACCCGTTGCCGGTCTCGTTGATCTGCTCCGCGTATGCGAGTTCCATCTGATTGACCCGAAGTCGTGAGGCCAGGCAGTCCCAGCAGGGACCATTGCCCGGCGTGAACGCGGGACCGATCCAGGGGCGCCATCCGTCCGGTTTGATCAGCAGCCACGGCGCGCGTGAGTTGATGTGCCGCCGGTTGATGTCGCGCAGGCTCTCGTCGCGATAATCCGGCGCGATAACAACTTCAATGGGAGATTTCTCTTCAACCCCGATCGATGCGAGCCGGAGGATTTCGTGAATGAGGTCCGAACCCGCGCCTCCGAGTCCCTTGATACAAACGCTCGGCGCCGCGCCTTCGGGAGCGCGCCAGAACCGGCGCGCGGGATCTTCCGGCGCCGGGCCGTCTTCCACTAGATCGCGGCCTTTGAGGAGGAACAATGCGCGATAGAGTTCGAATGCGTCGGCAGGATTGTTCAGCGAGTCCGCAAGTTCGCGCGCCGTGCGCGTCCCGTCCAGCAGAGGCAGCAGCCGCGGCCAGATGGAACCCTTGAGCGACAGCATGCCCTCGGATTCGGTCATGAGGAGGAGGCCCTCCGCGCCGACGGCCCGCCAGGTTACTTCCGGCGCGAGTCGAGGCCGAACCACATTCTTCATCATTTTTCCGACCACCTATTTTAGGGGTGCTACCATCTGTCTCTGACTGACGCGACCATTGCGGCTCCTGCAATCGACAGACTGACGCGGCTGGTGGAGGCCGAGCTTCGGCTTCGAATGCCGCAGTGTTCCGAAGGGGGCGCGGAAGCGCTCAACGAATCGATCGCGCAGGCGTTGTTTCCGGGCGGCAAGCGGATGCGTCCGCTGATTACGTTGCTCGCCGCGGGGTTGATTTCCGGCAACGTGGAACGCGCGATGCCCGCGTCGGCCGCGCTGGAATTCCTTCATGCGAGTTCGCTGATTCTGGATGATCTTCCGTGCATGGACGACGCGCAGACGCGGCGAAATACTCCTGCTGTGCACGTGCGGTTCGGTGAGGCGACGGCGATTCTCGCGGCGCTTGCGCTGCTGAATCGCGCCTACGAACTGATGCTCGGTCATCCGCCGCTGATGAAAGCGGCTTGCGACGCGATCGGGATCAACGGAATGATCGGAGGCCAGGCGGCCGACCTCACCGGTGGGCCGGCTTCGTTGCGCAACCGCAAGACTCTGGGGCTGATGCGACTCACCTTCACGGCAGGGCCGCTGGTCTGCGGAGCGACGGGCGAACAGATCGAAGCGTTGTCGCGATGCGGTTCTTACGTGGGATCGGCATTTCAGATTCTCGACGACCTCCGCGACCGCCTTGCTTCCGGGGGAAAGACGTCGGGGCAGGATGCGCGGCACGGGCGCGTCAATAATCTGGGCGATCTCGGGCGGGAGGGGTGCCGCCAAAGCATCGCCGTGTTTCTCGACTGCGCGAACCGGGAACTGCAGTCGCATTTCGAGCCGGGGGAGGCTCGCGATCGTGTCGCCGCCGCAATCGCAGCGGTCTTCCGGAAGGCAATGCCGTGAGATACGACTGCGTCGTAGTCGGAGCCGGTCCGGCAGGGGCTTCGGCTGCCTACCAGCTTGCTCGCCGGGGGTTTTCGACCGCCCTGCTCGACAAGGCGAAGCTGCCGAGATACAAGCCGTGCGGCGGACTGGTGATCGACCGCGTAGCTGAATGGTTCGACTTCGATTTCACCCCCGTGATTTGCCGGACGGTGGACCGGATCGTTTTCCGGAACCAGCGCGCGGGCGGATACATCGGCGAAATGGAACTGCCGCGACCGGTGTGGATGACGCACCGCGAGGTTTTCGATCATTTTCTGGTACGCAAGGCGTGCGCGCGCGGCGCCGTGCTGATGGACGACTTTCCGGTAACGGCGGTGAGCGCAAGCGACGACGCATGGACGGTAATATCGGGCGAGTCGCGCGTGGCAGGCCGGTATCTGATTGCGGCGGACGGGGCAAAGGGGCCGCTGGCGCGGTGGCTCGGTTTCGGCGACAGACGGAAACTAATGGCTGGCGCGCTCGAAGCGGAGATCCCCGCGCGTGGGACGCCGGACTCCGCGGCGCACATGTCATTTCAGGAAGGCCTGGTCGGATATGCGTGGAATTTTCCCAAAGAAGCCTCGCACTCGATCGGAGTGGGCGCGTGGCATCCCGACGCGGCCGCGGGAGCGGGTCGGCGGGATGCCACGCCGCTGCGAGCGGAACTCGAAGCCTACTGCCAGGGGTTTGATCTCGAGCTTTCTTCGGGCAGCGTTTGCGGACATCCTCTGCTGCTCTGGAATGGCGCGCAGAAGCTGCATACGCAGCGGGCTTTACTGACCGGCGAGGCGGCGTGCATGGTGGATCCCTGGAGCGCCGAAGGGATTCGTCCCTCGATGATCGGAGGCGTGAGAGCAGCCGAAGCCGTTGCCCGCGCGCTTGATGGAGAAAGCAATGCGCTCGCGAAGTACAGCGCAGCCGTAGAGAAGGATATGGCGATGGAGATGGCGATCGCGGCAGCTATCGCCCGCCGGTTCTATTTTCCACCGGGTCCTCCGGCCAAACCGAAGTCCGAACTCCTCCGCCTCTCGGCGCGACTGATTTGCGGCGATATCGGCTACCGGAAGTTCGCGATGGGCGTGGCGCTGACCGGCTGGATGTGATCAGCGCGGACTCTGCTCGATCAACTCGATTTCGAACAGCTTGGGCCACAATTTGCCGGTAACGAACAGCCGGCGACCGGAAGCGTCCCATGCGATTCCGTTCAACACCGCCTCGATGCTGTGAGGCCGTTGCTTTCGAGGCATCAATCCCGAGAGGTCGACCCACGCGGTGACGTGGCCGTCGCCGGGGTCGATGCGCACGAGCCTGTCGCTGAACCAGATGTTCGCGAAGAGGGAGCCGTCGATGTATTCGAGTTCGTTCAGGTTGCCGACGGGATGCGGACCGTTGTGAACCGTGAAGCGTCGGCGCTGGCTCAGCGTGACTGGATCGAGGCATCGGATTTCGGTGGTGCCGTCGCTCATGAAGACATCGGACGTGCTGTTTGTGAGGCCCCAACCTTCGCCGGGATATTCGAACGTTCCGAGAGGCTCGAACGTTTCAGCATCGTAAATGAATCCGCGATGCGATTGCCACGTGAGTTCAAACAGCCGTGCCCCGAAAGCCGCGATCCCCTCACCGAAGTATTGGCGCGGAAGGGATTTCTCCTGGAGAACTTTGCCCGTCTCCAGACTCACCTTTCGAATTCGCGAGCGGCCGTTCTCGCCGGTGCCTTCGTAGAGAATGCCGTTGCGATAAAAAAGCCCCTCGGTGTATGCCGAGGGATCGTGGGGCCATACGCGCATGACCCGGTACGTATACACCGGGGCCGCAACGGGCTGTTCGTACCTGGCGCTCGTCTCGATTGTGAACAAACAGAACGTGATCGCGATCAGGAAAACGCGCACCGTGACAGATTAGCGCGACAGGCCAAAATAAACCCCGCGACAGCGGGAGTCATCAGACAGAGCGTTGATTCTGCGCAGACTCTATCCGTTGATTTTGTTCGCGCCGGCGGCCGCAGCGCAGTCTTCTGGCATCGAGAAGGCCGTCGATGGTCTTGAGAATTACCTCAACATGGCCGGGAGCAAGACGGTCAGGGATTTCCATCCGCTTACTGAGCGGGAACGGACGGCGCTTTACCTTCACAGTCTTGTGAATCCGTGGGGCTTCGCAAAGGCAGCGATGTCTGCGGGTCTCGATCATGCGGACAACAAGCCGGAAGAGTGGGGACAAGGGTGGGGCGCATATGGAAAGCGATATGCCAATATCGAAGGGCAATACTTGGTTCAGAAGACGGTCACTTTCCTGATTTCGTCGCCGCTGCATGAGGACAACCGGTACTTCGGTTCGGGCGAACACGGATTCTGGCTACGACTACGCTATTCAATGGCTAGTTCCGTACTCGCGCGGGACGACGATGGCAAGCGGCACATCTCGGTGTCTCAACTCGGCGGCGTCGCAGCCGGAGCTTTTGTCGCTCGATTGTGGCTGCCCCCGGTCAGAGTGGCGCCAGCGAAGCGGCAGTGAGCTTCGGCATCACCATGGCGACGAACGTCGCAACTTCAGTAGTGAAAGAATTTCTTCCGGATCTGGTTCGCCGGAGTTCGCGAAAGAAAAGCCCGAGCGCTGCGCCTCCCGCAACGCAGAAACCAGGGGCTTGACACAAAATCTCACTTTAGAAATAATCTAACCGCAGCATGAATGCCGAAGCGATTCGACGGTCGCTCGAAGGCAAAGGGTTGCGGTGTACTCCGCAGCGCTACGCCGTTATGGCATTCCTGATGGAGCACAGCAGGCATCCTACGGCCGCGGAAATCTTTGATGGCGTGAATCGACTGGATCCGCGCTCTTCCCGGGCCACAACCTATAACAATCTGCGGGATCTGGTGGAGGCGGGTCTGGTGCGTGAAGTCGCTGTCGAAGGCCGCGCCGCGCGGTTCGATTCGAAAACCATGCGGCATCACCACTTCATCTGCGACCGCTGCGGAGAGGTCGAGGACATGGAGTGGTACGACGTCCCCAGGCCTGCCGCGAGTTCCCTCGGCAAACGGGCGCTTCGCGAATGCGAGCTCATTATCCGCGGGCTCTGCGCGAAGTGCGCAAACAAAAAGAGCATTCGTAGTTCGTCCGATTTTTTTATGAGTCATTCCAAGGAGCATAAATAAATGGAAAAAGAGTTCGTGGGCGCGCCGACGGCCGTCCCTAATAACGAGCAAAGCGTTTCGAGCCCCGTTAAGTGCCCGGTAAACGGCGGCCCTCGCAGGCACACGGTCGCCGGAGCCCCGACGAATGCGGGCTGGTGGCCGGATCAACTGAATCTGAAGATCCTGGCGCAGCACTCTCCTTTGTCCGATCCGATGGACAAGGAGTTCAACTACGCAGAAGAGTTCCAGACCCTCGACCTGAATGCCGTGGTTAAAGACCTCCATGCCCTGATGACGGATTCGCAGCCATGGTGGCCGGCCGACTATGGCCACTACGGGCCGTTTTTCATTCGCATGGCATGGCACAGCGCGGGTACGTACCGCATCGGCGATGGCCGCGGCGGAGCGGGCTCGGGTACGCAGCGCTTTGCGCCTCTCAACAGCTGGCCGGACAACGCGAGCCTCGATAAGGCGCGGCGGCTGCTTTGGCCGATCAAGCAGAAGTACGGGAAGAAATTGTCGTGGGCCGATCTGATGGTTCTTGCCGGCAACGTCGCGCTCGAGTCGATGGGGTTCAAGACCTTCGGTTTTGGCGGCGGACGCGAGGACGTATGGGAGCCCGCGGACGATATTTTCTGGGGGCCTGAAGGCAAGTGGCTGGGGGACGAGCGTTACACGGGAGATCGTGAACTCGATAATCCTCTGGCTGCCGTTCAGATGGGCTTGATTTATGTGAATCCGGAGGGACCCAACGGCAAGCCGGATCCGGTAGCGGCGGCGCGCGATGTCCGTGAGACGTTTGCCCGCATGGCGATGAACGACGTGGAAACGGTTGCGCTAATCGCCGGGGGACACACGTTTGGTAAGACTCATGGCGCGGCGGACGCAGGCAAGTATGTCGCTGCCGAACCCGAGGGCGCTTCGATCGAAGAGCAGGGTCTGGGCTGGAAGAATTCCTTCGGGACCGGCGCGGGGGGCGACGCGATCACCAGCGGACTGGAGGGCGCATGGACTACTACGCCGACCAAGTGGAGCAACAACTATTTCGAAAACCTTTTCAAGTACGACTGGGAACTCACGAAGAGCCCAGCCGGCGCGTATCAGTGGAAGCCCAAAGACGGCGCGGGAGCAGGCACGGTGCCGGACGCTCACGACCCATCAAAGAGCCACGCGCCGTTCATGCTGACCACGGATCTTGCGCTGAAGATGGATCCGGTATACCAGCCGATCGCGAGGCGATTCCTCGATCATCCGGAGGAGCTCGCGGGCGCTTTTGCGAAAGCATGGTTCAAGCTGACGCACCGCGATATGGGGCCAATCGCCCGGTATCTGGGTCCGTTGGTTCCGAAGGAGCAGCAATTGTGGCAGGACCCTGTTCCTCCGGTAGATCATGAACTGATCGGGGAGCAGGACGCTGCGGCTTTGAAGGCGAAGATCCTCAAGTCCGGACTGTCTGTTTCCCAATTGGTTTCGGCTGCGTGGGCGTCGGCCTCGACGTTCCGCGGGTCCGACAAGCGCGGCGGAGCGAATGGCGCGCGCGTGCGGCTCGCGCCACAGAAGGACTGGGAAGTGAACAACCCGCCGGAACTGGCCAAGACGCTGCGGACGCTGGAAGGGATCCAGAAGGAATTCAATAGTTCGTCCGGCAAGAAGAAAGTGTCGCTGGCGGACCTGATCGTTCTGGGCGGCGACGCTGCGATCGAGGAGGCCGCGAAAAAGGGCGGACACGACGTGAAGATCCCCTTCTCGCCGGGGCGCACGGATGCTTCGCAGGACCAGACTGACACGCACTCGTTCGCCGTTCTGGAACCGCTCGCGGACGGGTTCCGCAACTACGAACGTGCGCATCGCAACGGGAGCCCCAACGGACATAAGAACGGCTTCCACCCGATTCCGGCCGAGGAACTGCTGATTGACCGGGCGCAGTTGCTGAAGCTGACGGCTCCCGAGATGACGGTGCTTGTCGGCGGCCTGCGGGCGCTCGGCGTGAACTATGGGCACTCTAAGCATGGCGTGTTTACCGATCGTCCGGGCGCGCTGACCAACGACTTCTTCGTCAACTTGCTAGATATGAGGACGAAGTGGCAGCCTTCAGAGACTGAGGGCGTGTATGAAGGCCATGATCGGGCTACGGGCAAGACAAAGTGGACCGGGACCAGGGTGGATCTGATTTTCGGTTCGAACTCGCAGCTTCGCGCGCTCGCGGAGGTCTATGGATGCGACGACTCTAAGGAGACGTTTGTTAAAGACTTCGCGGCGGCATGGAGCAAGGTGATGAATCTGGATCGGTACGATCTGGCCAGGAAGTGAAATCACTGGTCGTAGTTCGCGGGTAACGAAAGGAGACCGGGATGTCTCACCACGGAGAACGGGCTTCCCAGCGCATTCCGAGAGAGATGATTGAAGCCGATTTCGAAATCGCATTCAATCTCATCGATCTTGCCGAGGCGGATCAGAGCGATCATGCCTGGGGAGCGCGCGCCGTGGGCGACGCGGAGGAAGTGCTTATGGATATCGAGCGGCGGCTGGAAGGCCTGCGAAGCCCGGACCGGCTGCCCTTCGATCCGCTTTTGGGGGAATTAAAGCGGCAGATCGCATTGGCGAGATGTCATCTATCCTGACTTGCCTTCGGTCAGAGAAAGTATTTGATTGACTTTCACGGAGGAGAGGTTCTCTTTGAGTCCGCTGGGCCAGCGGATCTCGAGCGAGCATTCTGTGGCTTCGCCCAGGCCGAAGTGAACGCGGAAATCACTCTGCGATAGATAGCTGCCGCCGCTTCGTACCTCCTGCATCTGTACATGCTCTCCGGCTCGGCAATAGACACGCGCTCCGATTGCCGAACGGTTGGATCGCCCGCCGATCAGCTTCAGCTTGATCCAGTTATTCTTCAGGGCCGAATCGCAGCGAAGCAGTTGCGGAAGCGCGTTGACGCAGTTGACGAGAACGTCGACATCGCCGTCGTTATCGAAATCGCCAAACGCGCAGCCGCGGCCCGATACAGGTTCGGTGAGGCCCGGGCCGAGTAGCTCCGAAACATCCTCAAATTTTCCGTTGCGCAAATTCCGATAGACCACCTTGCGCTGGCGATAACCGGACTGCGCCCCGGTTTCGCGGACTTCGGGGTAAACGTGCCCGTTGCAGAGAAAGATGTCGGGCCATCCGTCATTGTCGAAATCGAGGAAGCCCGCGCCCCATCCGAGGAAACGCGTGTTACGTCCGAGGCCGGACTGAAAGGCCTGATCCTCGAAAGTGAGGTTTCCCTGGTTGCGATACAGACTCGTCGTGTCGCCGGCGAAGTTGGTTTTGACTACGTCGAAGAGCCCGTCGCAGTCATAGTCCGCCGCATCGACGCCCATGCCCGCCTGTGCTTTGCCGTCGGCGCTGTAAGCGATACCGGATTCAATCGCGACATCGATGAATGTGCCGTCGTGATTGTTTTTGTAGAACGTTGACGACGTGGAGTCGTTCGCGACGTAGATGTCGGGCCAGCCGTCGTTATCAAGATCGCATGCCAGGACCCCGAGCCCATAGGTGCCGGGCGTCCTGAGAATACCGGACTTGGCGGAAACGTCTGTGAACCTGCCGTCGCCGTTGTTGTGAAAAAGAACGTTTTTGCCGCCCTGAAGGCCCGGTGGACCGCAGGCGACCATGATGCCCTGATAGAGACAGGGACCGGATTCAGGCGTGGGGGCGGTTTTTGGATCGAAGTCGATGTAGTTGGCGACGAAAAGATCCAGGTGGCCGTCGCGGTCGTAATCGACGAAAGCGCAGCCGGTGTTCCAGCGTTTGAGTTTCGAAGAGTGGGCGGTTACGCCGGCTTTGGCGGCGACATCGGTGAACGTGGCATTGCCGTTGTTGTGATAGAGCGAGCAATCGCCCCAGTACGTGACGTAGAGATCATCCCAGCCGTCGTTATCGTAATCACCGGCGCATACGCCCTGTCCCCAGCCGGTGCGAGCCACTCCGGATTTGAGGGTTATGTCGGTGAATGTGCCGTCGCGGTTGTTTTTGTATAAACGTGATACAGGCGCATCGCCGGGAGCGAAGTTCGCTTCGAAGCGAGTGCCGTTCACCAGGAAAATATCGAGCCAGCCATCGTTATCGAAGTCAATGAAGGCTGCGCCACAGCCCGTGGTCTCGAGTAGATAGCGGTTTTTGGCTTCACCGCCAAAAACAGTCGCGCGATTCAGGCCCGCTTCTCGGGCAATGTTTACAAACCGAATCGGCAGGGTGAGGCCGCTGATGAGTTCGTCGAACGCGAAAATACCCGCGTAACGCGCGAGCGACCGGATGAAGCCGCGGCGGTTAGCGTAAGCCACGCGCAGGGCCTTGTTTTAGTAACTCCGCCTGATGCTGCTCCGCGGCGAGTTTGATCCCGGCGGCTTTGGCGAAGGCGGCGCGGGCGCCTTGTTCATCGCCCTGTTGACGAAGGATCAGGGCGAGCGTGTTGTACGGGCCGGGATCCGCTCCATCCAGATCTATGGCGCGGCGCAGCGCTTCAACGGCGCCGCCGAGATCATGTTTCTGCTTGAGAGCTGTTCCGAGCATGTACCAGGCCTGAGCGTAGTCGGGGCTGGCGCTTGTAGCGGCGCGCATCTCTGACACGGTTTGATCGATATCGCCCATCTGCCAGTAGATAATTCCAAGCGTATAGTGACCCTCGACGAGGCGCGAGTCAAGTTGCAGGGCGCGGCGCATTTCGTCGGCGGCTTTGGTCAAATCATCTTTTTGTTTCAGCGCGAGGCCGAGATCGTAGTGCGCGACCGCCAGCGAGGGCTGTTTGTCGAGAATTCGGGTGAATTGTTCGACGGCGCGGTCCAATTCTCCTTTTTGCAGGTAGGCGAAGCCGATATTCACCTGCGCGGCGTCGTCGTCGGGATGGTCCGCAAGAATGTGCTGGAACTGGGCGATGCCCGCGTCGGCTTCACGCGTGTTCACCAGAGCGAATCCGTAACTGTTACGGAGGCCGGAGTTGCCGGGATCGAATTCTAACGCTTTTGCGTAAGCATCCCGCGCGGCGGCGAAATCCTGGATTTGCTGATTCGCCATGCCCAGGTTCTGCCAGATGGCGGGGTTCTTTGGGGTCCGTTTCGCGGCTTCGGAAAGCTCGGCGACGGCGGCCCTGTATTGCCCGGTCTCCAGCAGGGCGGACCCAAAACGCCAATGATATTCGGCCGTCGAAGGGGAGAGTGAAACGGCCTTCCGCAGAGCATTCAGCGCACGCGGCCGATCCTCGGTCAGCCAGAGCGCGACGCCTTCGTGAAAGAAAGCAGGCGCATAAGTGGGATCGATCGTTTCGGCGCGTACGAAGTGTGGGATCGCTTCATCGGTCCGTTTAGTCGCGGCCAGGAGAAATCCAATCTGGTCTTCGTAGCGGGCGGACCGGGGAAATTTTGTGGCGAGCGCTTTGTAGGCGGCGAGAGCTTCGTCCACCTTTCCGGCGTTCACCAGCGCCTGAGCATCCGGTTCCGACTGCGCGGCAAGGATCGAAATTGTCAGAATTATCAGGGCAACAGCGCGCCGCATGAGCCGGTTTTCATTATATTCGCGTGAATTTTCGAACAGAATATCTTGATTTTTGCGCGCGCCCCTGATATAAAGCTGCGCGAGGGGATTCTATGTCATCCAGAATCATGGGTGTCGTCGCGGGCGTGTGTCTGATAACGATACCGATAACGATACCGACGCCATTGGCCGCGCAGGCCGTTTATGGAAGCATCGTTGGAACTGTGACCGACGCCTCGGGCGCCGCCGTTCCGGACGCCAAGGTCACGATCCGGGATTTGGATCGCGACGTATCGAATGCGACGACGACAAACGCTTCGGGCAACTACACGCAGCGATATCTGATTGTCGGCCGATATCAGGTGCGTATCGAAGCCACGGGTTTCCAGACGTCGGTACAGGACAACATCACCGTTTCCGTCGATTCGGAGACGAAGGTCGATGCGAAGCTGAGCGTCGGAGATCTGACGCAAACCGTCGAGGTTAGCGCCGAGGCATCGCTGCTCAAGACCGAACGCAGCGACGTTTCCACGACCTACAGCGAAAAGGCGGTCCAGGAATTGCCGCAGTTGAATCGGCGGTTCACGAACCTGCAACTGATTACGCCGGGCGTGTCGCTGTGGCCTGTCAGTCTGAATGCCGCTTCGCCGGAGAACCCGCAGGGTTCGTATCGGCTGCAGGTGAACGGGCAGAGTTTCGCGGGCGTTTCGCACCTGCTGGATGGAACGGACAATCACGACGCGGTGCTCGGGTGGATCGTGATCAATCCAACGCTGGAGTCGGTTACGGAAGCGAAGGTGACGACGGCGGATTTTGACGCGGAGTTCGGCACGGCGGCGGCCGCGGTTGTGAGTTCGCAGACGAAATCAGGCACCAATGCGCTGCACGGCAGCGCGTTCGAGTTTCTGCGAAACGATCATCTGACGGCGCGGAACCCCTTCACGCAGGCCCAGCCCATCATCGGGACCAACGGGCGGCTGATACCGGTCACCCAGTGGAATCAGTTCGGCGGATCGATCGGCGGCCCGATACGAAAGAACAAGCTGTTTTATTTCGGCGATTACCAAGGCACGCGTCGAAATACGGGTGGAAGCGTGCTGCTGCGCGTGCCGTCGCTCGCGGAGCGCACGGGGGACCTGAGCGGGCTGGGGCTGAATATCTACGATCCGGCGTCTGCGGCAACTCCGGCCGGTCGAACGCAGTTTGTGGGCAACGTAATCCCCACGAGCCAACTTTCACAGCAGACCCTGAATCTGCTGAAGCAGATTCCTTTGCCGGATGTTACTGCGAGCCAGGACCAGCCAAATTACGCGGGATCGGGCGCGGTAAAGTTCAACGACGATGCGTTCAATACGCGTTCCGATTGGTACGCCACGGAGAAACTGCACGTGTTCGGACGCTACAGCTTCGCGAATTTTACGATCAGCTCCCCGGGAGTGTATGGATTGGCGGGTGGCCCCGGGTTCGATCCCGGCGGCAGCACCAGCGCTTTCGCGGGCTCATCGAGTTCCCTGAACCACAGCGTCGCGGCCGGTTTCGACTATGTGGTGCGCCCGAATCTGCTGACCGATTTCCGCTTTGGGTTTTTCCGGTATCAGGTCTTTGTGATCCCCAATGGGCTGGACACCAGCCCTGCCGCCGACGCGGGCATCCCCGGACTGAATCTCGATCACCAGTACACCGGCGGGATGCCGGCGTTTTTCATCAACGATTACGGAAATAGTCTTTTCAAGTTCGGATACGCGCTGGGCGTCAACGGCTGCAACTGCCCGCTGAATGAAAACGAAAAGCAGTTTCAGTTCGTAAACAACTGGACGAAGATCAAAGGCAATCACACGATCAAGTTCGGGGCGGATATCCGGCAAGCCCACAATCTCCGTATTCCCAGTGATCAGCATCGCGCCGGTCAGCTCAGCTTCAATGCGGCCGGGACCCAGGGACCTAACGGCGGCGGATCGGGGCTTGCGACATTCCTGCTGGGGGATGTGCAGTTGTTTCAGCGCTATGTGAGTTCGTCTTCCGATGCGCGTGAAACCCAGAACCGCTGGTTCTTTTTCGCTCAGGATACCTGGCGCGTCACCCAGAAACTCACCCTGAACTACGGGCTGCGCTGGGAGATCTATCGTCCGCAGACGGTGAACGGGGCTGGGAACGGAGGATTCGTCGATCTTGGGACGGGTGAGGTGCTGGTCGCCGGGTCGCAGGGCGTCGGCCTGAATCTCAACGTGGAAGGGCCTCTGACGACATTCGCGCCGCGCGTGGGAATTGCCTACCAACTGGATCAAAAAACCGTGATCCGCACGGGCTACGGACGTGGCTACGACTTGGGTATCTTCGGGTCGATCTTCGGCCATAACGTCACGCAGAATCTTCCCGTCCTGGGCATCCAGACGACGGCGCCGGCGAATAACTTCGATACGGTGTTCACGCTCGCGCAGGGCCCGCAGCCTTTCGATCCGAGCACGCTTCTGAACTCGCAGCCGAAGGGTCCGAACGGCCATCCGCTGCTGCCGAATGGCGTAACGCCGTTCGTGATCGCCCAGCGTTTACGCCTGCCCACAGTGGATGCGTGGAACTTTACGATTCAGCGCCAGCTGACCCAGACCGTGTCGCTCGAAGCGGCTTACGTCGGGAATCATGGCACGCATGTGTTCGCGGGAACCGGCGGGGATTACGATCCGAATCAGCCGACGATCGTCGGATTCGGCACGCTCTCCGCGAATCAGCGGAAGCCGTATTACCAGAAATTCGGATGGTCGCAGAACCTGCGTTACTACGGCAGCGATGCGACGAACAGCTATAACGCTCTTCAGGTAAAGCTCGAGAAGCGTTTTTCCGCGGGGCTCCAGGTGATGGGGCATTACACGTGGTCACGAGCTCTCGATTACAGCGGAACTTACTATTCAATTGACCGGACGCAATCCTTCGGGCCTTCGGATAACGGGCGCAATCACGTGATTGTTGTCGGCGCGCTTTGGGAGGTGCCCGTCGGAAAGGGACGGCGATTCGGCAGTTCGATGCCGAAACCGGCGGAATGGCTGCTGGGTGGATGGCAGATTAATGGCCTGAACAACTGGGGTACCGGGTTGCCATTCACGCCAAGTTATCGGGATTGCAACAGCGATCGCGATACCGGATTCTGTAAACCCAGCATCGTCGGAGACTGGCATGCCGATAATCCGAGCCAGTTTGGCTGGTTCAACACGGCGCCGACCCCGCTCGTTTCAAACGGACTCACCAGCGGCGTCTGGCAGCGCCCGGCGAAAGGCACGTTCGGCAACGTAGGTCGTAACACGATGTGGGGTCCAAGATTCACACAGCTCGATCTTTCGTTCTTCAAGGACTTTTCGCTGACCGAAAAGGTGCGGCTGCAGGTTCGTGCGGAGTCATTCAACTTCGCGAATCATACGAATCTGGGGCAGCCGAATACCTGTGTGGACTGCCCCGGCGTGGCCGGGCGCATCTTCAACACGATCGCGAATTACGTGCCGCGGCAGTGGCAGATGGCGGCGAAATTCGCGTTCTGAAGGTCGCGCGAAGCCACGGCCGTTATTCGGCCCGTAGCGCGTCCAGAGGCGAAGCCAGGCTGGCTCGCACGGCCGGGATGACAGACGCAAGCAGCGCTGAAAGGCCCAGCGTCCCGGTCGCTAAACCGATCACCAACGGGTTGTAGGGGCTGAGGCCATAGAGTTGGCTGCCCAGCAATCGGCCGGCGGCGAAGGTCAATGGCAAACCAACGGAAAGTCCCGCCATGATGAGGATGATTGCGCCTTTCAGAACGAGGCCGATGACGTTGCCGCGTGTAGCGCCCAGCGCGATTCGCACGCCAACCTCCCGGTTGCGCCTGCTTGCCTGATACGCGATCACTCCGTATAGGCCAACCGACGCCAGAATCAGGGAAAGCGCCCCGAAAAAAGAAGCGAGACGCGCGATGAGCCTCTGTTGAGTGAACTGGAGATCGACTTTCTCCTTCAACGTCTGGAACCAGATAATGGGCATACCCGGATCCACCGAGGCCATCGCATGACGCGCTTCAGCAGCGGTCACGTCGGCTCCGGGCTTAATCGAAATTACGATGTCGTGCAGGAAAAGAGCGCCGGCGCTCTTCGTATAGTCGGCCTGAGCCTCCGGCAGGAAGAACATCGGAACGACCGGCTGGTCGACATTGTTGCCGAAGTAGTAACGCGCGTCCCTGGCTACGCCCACCACCTCAAATTCCGTGCTGGTCTCCGCGGTCCGGCCAAAATGCCTGCCGATGGGATCTTCATTTCTGAAAAACTTCCGCGCAAATGTTTCACTGATGACTGCCACCCGCCGCGATGTCGCAGTGTCTTCTTCGGAGATGCCGCGCCCCTTGAGGATCGGCGTGCCGATCACCTCAAAGTATCCCGGCGTAACTCGATCCCATTGGCTCGAGTTGTCCTCCTTCAGCCCGGGAGCGTGGCCATCTACCCAGACCCCGGAACCCCAGCCCCCGCCAGGCGGCGAGTATAAACAGAGCGCCACGGAAGATACGCCGGGAATGTTGGCCATTGCATCGTGAACGCGCCGATACAGTAGCGAAAGTTGCGGCGGCCCGTAACCAGCCACTCTGGGATTGAACTTTGCGACCACGCGCCGGTCCTGTTCGAATCCGAAGTCCTGCGTCTCCAGGGCGTGAAGCGCAGAGGTGAGCAGCCCCGATACGGACAGCAGACCGAGAGAGATCGCGATCTGTAACACGACCAGAGACGTCCTCGGGAGGGAGCCCGTATTAGCGGTTACGCGGCTCTGGCCTCGCAATGCTTCG
The DNA here is from genome assembly GCA_035262625.1 of Bryobacteraceae bacterium. Taxonomy (GTDB): domain Bacteria; phylum Acidobacteriota; class Terriglobia; order Bryobacterales; family Bryobacteraceae; genus BOG-234. The sequence continues at coordinate 22,117 of DATFSM010000135.1, read as the reverse complement.
ACAGGGTCAGTCCGGGTTGCGATCCATCCGGGCGCGATTCCGAAAGCAATCCCGGCAAGAGTGGAGATACCGAACGCAAAGAATAGTACCGGCAGAGAAGGTGAGGCGTCGATCGGTATTCCCGGCATGCCGCTAATAGGCGGGAATGCGAAATGCAGAATCAGGCGGCTGCTTACAAACGCCACCGCCAGGCCGAGCGCGCCGCCAAAAAACGACAGCAGAATACTCTCGGTGAGGTCCTGCCGTACGATCCGCGAAGGCGCTGCCCCCAGAGCCATGCTCAACGACGTCTGACGCCGCCGCTCCATGCCGCGCACAAGCATGAGGCTGGCGACGTTCGCGCACACGATCAGCAGCGCAAATCCGGTTACCGCCATCAGGATATGGAGCCATCGCTCGTACCGTTCGCGCATGCTGGAGATACCAGCGCCTCCCGGGACCAGATACAACGTCTGCTCAGAGAATTTCGCGCGGTCGCCGGCGCTCATTTCGCCCCAGTGAGAGCGGAGCCATTGCTTCAGTTTGACCCGCATTTCCGCTTCAATGGCTGCCGGATGAGCGCCCGGCGCCATGCGGCCGATCAGTTCCAGCCAGTGCTGGCCGTACTTATTCAGATCCGCCTCACTCTCGATGTACGGTTCTGTGTTCAGAGGCAGAAACAAATCAGGCGGAGTACCGCGCAAGGTATCGCCAAAGAAACCGGGCGGAGCGATTCCAACTATCGTGAAGGGTTTTTTGTCGACGTCGAAAGCGCTGCCGACTACGGATGGGTCAGAGCCGTATCTCTCGCGCCACAAGCGATAACTCATCACGGCGACCGGTGCGGCGTCTACCCGATCGTCCGTCATATTAAGCATGCGCCCCGCGTAGGCGCGGATTCCGAACATCGCAAAGTAATTTCCGGAAACGAACTCGCCCGCATAGGTTTGGGCCGCCTCTGAACGGCCCCCGCGCCCAACGCCGAAGGCCAGATCCGCCGCGGGGAAGGCGGCCAGTTCGGCAAAGCCTTTGGTGTTATCCCGGAGGTGCTTGTACAAGTCGTATGAAACGAGCGAAAATTCCTTGTCCTGGCTGTAACCGGCCAAATAGCAGCAGCGCGCTTTTTTCCCCAATCGATACAATTCTTCAGGCTTCGCCACCGGCAGCGACTTGAGCAGAACAGCATGCGCCAGGGTAAAGATCGAAGTGGTCGCGCCAATGCCGAGCGCCAGCGTCAGGGTGGCTGCGGCGGTGAACGCGGGCGCCATTCGCAGCCGTCGGAGCGCCAGGCGCACATCGCGGATCAGTGTTTCGAGGAACGGCAGACCTCGTTGATCCCGATAGCGTTCTTTCATCGCCTCTACCCCGCCGAATTTCAGCGCGGCCTCACGCCGCGCCTCGGTTGGCGATAAGCCTGCCCGAAGATTCTCGGCAGTTTGCAGAGCGAGATGCTCTTCGATTTCGACGCGTAGTTGCTCTTCACCGCCTTGCCTCGTGATCCGGAAGATCAGGCGATTGAAAAATCTCCGTAGCGGCCTCATTTCAGATCCTCCGCCCTCACGGCGAAGAATCTCCCGATGATTGCCGCCGTTTGTTCCCACCCCCGGGTTTCGTCCTGCAGTTGTTTGCGGCCGGTCCGCGTCAGCCGGTAGAATCGGGCGCGCCGGTTGTTCTCGGAAACGCCCCACTGGGCGGCGATGGAACCCTCCTGTTCCAGCTTCAGCAAAACCGGATACAGCGTGCCCTGGTTTACGGAAAGAAGGTCGCCGCTGATCTGCTCGATACGGCGGGCAATACCGTAGCCGTGCAGGGGCCCGAGCACATCGAGCGTCTTCAGCGTCATCAGCGCCAGGGTCCCCTGCAGGACATCCGTCTTCTCTTTCATGACTATTGGGTTTCCCACAGGAAGTATGTCACACGTTCATTGGGAAAACAACAGGAGGTCAGACGCCGGGCGTCGAGGCGAGCGAATATATACTGTCCTGTGCCGACATACATGAATCCGAAAATGCAAGCGCTTGCGCTATCGCTCACCTTTGGCGCATTGACGATGGTCGCGGCCCCACCGCGGCCGCAGGGCCCCTGCGATATCTATGCCGCCGCCGGGAAACCGTGCGTGGCAGCCCACAGCACCACGCGCGCGCTGTACGCTTCCTACAATGGTCCGCTCTACCAGGTTTTGCGCCAGTCGGACGGCAAAACGCTGGATATCGGCGTGGTCAAGCCATCCGATTCGCCGGTTTCGGATGCAGGCGGGTACGCCAACGCCGCCGCGCAGGACGCATTCTGCGCCAACACATACTGCTGGATTTCGAAAGTCTATGACCAGTCCCCAAAGCGCAACGACCTGATCCAGGCCCCCCGCGGCGCATTCAGCGGTCCGGCGATGGGCGGATTTAACAACCTTCCGATCGCAGACATGGCGCCGGTTACAGTCATGGGTCACAAAGTCTACGGCGTGTTCATCGCGCCCGGCATGGGGCTGCGGCAGAACGATGTAAAGGGCACCGCAGTCGATGATCAGGCCGAAGGCCAGTATTGGGTTGTCAACGGGCTCCACTACAATTCCGGCTGCTGCTTCGATTACGGCAACGCCGAGATCGACAGCCGCGACGACGACAACGGGACGATGGAAACTACCTACTTCGGCAACGCCACCGCCTGGTATCACGGAAGCCAGCCCGGCCCGTGGGTGATGACCGATCAGGAGAACAATCTGGTCGGATGCGTTACCACGGATGGAACCAAAAACTGCCCGACGCTGCCCAACATCACATCGCGATTCGTGACCGGCGTGGCCAAGGGCGAACCGCACCATTGGACTTCAATGGGCGGCGACGCCCAGAACGGCGATCTGAAGGTGATGTTCGACGGGCCCCGCGTAGACGCCACCTATGATCCGATGCGCAAGCAGGGGGCGATTCTGCTGGGCAACGGCGGCGACAACAGCAACGCATCGCAGGGCACTTTCTATGAAGGCGCAATGACGGCCGCGGGAACATTCCCTTCGAACGCCACCGATGGACTGATACATGCCAACGTGGTTGCTGCCAAATACGACGTGGCGCGGCTGAGTTTGGCGCCAGCCTCGGCTATCGCTACGCCGCCCGGACTGCAGACGTTCTCACCGGGATCCTCGCAGGACACAACGGTAACGTTCACGAACACCACGGGAGCGCCTGTGACGGGCGTCAAGCTGAATATTTCCGTGCCGAAAGGCTGGACCGCATCCGGCAATTCATCTCTTCCGGCAACCGTTGCGCCCGGAGCGAGCGTCAGCGCGACGTTCAAAGTCGCCTCGGGAATGGCGCCGTTCAATGGCGATCTGGTTGCCAATGCCTCGTGGACGAACGCGAACGGCAAGACGCAATCAGAAACGACAGCAGAAAAGGTACGGAACGTCAGCCCGATCAAGATTAACGAATTTCGAATCAGCGCCGGTTCCGCGACCGATTCAACCAATTCGTTCATCGAACTTTACAACGCGGGCGACAAAGAGGTCGATCTTTCCAACTGGACGCTTACGGAGCATCCGACTCAGCAGGCTATTTTCTCGTCGGTGAAAATTTCCGCCTCGACGAAGCTTGCGGCGAAGGGCTTTTACCTGCTCGGCCTCTCCAACTCCGGGCTGTCGGCGCCCGCGCGCAAGGGTGATGGCACCGTCTACGTCCGGAACACAACTGGTATGAACGTGGGCGACCCGATCAACATCGAAGGCGAGACCCGCAAGATCGCAAGCGTGGGGACGGCCGCCGGCAACAGCACGACATTATGGCAACCGCTGCCTGAAGGCCCGGTGATCACGATTCCCGCAGGCGCAACCAACGTGCCAGTCACGAGCGTTGCCGGCTTCACGGTCGGCGGGAAGATCGCGCTCGGCTACGGCGCGACGTTCCCTGCGGTCGCAAAGGGCCTGGAGCGATACGAGATCGCTACCATCACCGCGGTCGGTAAGCCCGGCACGCAGGAATTTCTGGGGGCGGACGCTGCCGCCGGCGCGACCAATATCAAGGTGACCTCTGTAGAGAACATCTCGACTGGCGACAAAATTCGGCTGGATGTTGACAGCGTTGGCCACGGCATCGAGACAGTCACGGTCACGCGCGTAGGGACGCCCGCGATTCGGTCAGGTCTCACGGCCAATGCGGGCGCGGGCGCGACGCGCATCACAATCCGCGGGGCCGGCGGACCGGGACGCGGATTTCAGGGCGGCGCGCCTCCCTTCGCGGTCGGTGACAAGCTGACCGTTGGCACCCCGGCGAACAAGGAAACCGTGACGGTAACAGCCGTCGGCGGCCCGACTGCCGGTGGCGGCGGAGGACCCTTCGGTGGCGGATTCACGATCGACATTACACCGGCGCTCGCGCATGCGCACATCATCCGCGAAGGCGTGGTGGCTCCGGGAACGGGTCTTGATCTGGCTGCACCGCTGAAATTCAATCACGCGGCCAATCTGCCCTTCAGCGCTCGGGGGACGGGGATCAGTTTCCAGCCGGCGACAGCATTTGCGCACTCGAGCAACGAACCTGTCCAGCCGCTGGGTACAGGTATCAAACTCGACAGTCCATTAGCCGCGGATCACGCCGTCGACGCTGTTGTGCGCGATGCGGCAGTTACAACAGCGGGATATCAGGGGAGTCCCGCGCCGAACCAGTGGTTCGGTGGTCCGGCTCTTTCCTCCGCCGCGGGCAACATGATTCTGCGCGACGCCGGTGGGCTGGTTGTCGACAGCCTCAACTACGGCGGACTGGTGGATCCATGGGCCTCGGAAGGTTACCAGGCGACTTCCGGTACCGGTCAGAGCGGCTGCCGCGTGATTTCTCCCGGGGCGGCTGGTGGCTTCGGACAGGCCGCTTTGGCCGCCGCCGCAATCAACCGGAGCGCTGGCCGTTTTCCGGACGGAGCCGACACCGACAGCAATTGCGCCGATTTCCTGTTGCAGCCCGCCACCACGCTGCCGGCCGGTTCGGCCGCGGGCGCGACGAATATCAAGGTCGCGAGCGCGGCGGATTTTGCCGCGGGCCAGACGATTACGCTTGACGCCGACGCAAACCAGGAGTCCGCCGTGATCGCAACCGTCGGCACCGGAGGCGCCACAACGGTGGGCGCGGCAACGGGCGCGGGAGCGGTGCTTGTTCCGATCGCGAGCGCGGCAGGTTTCATTGCCGGTCAGACTGTCACCATCGACAGTGGGGCGAATCAGGAGACCGCGGTTGTCGCCTCGTTCACCGGTGGCAGAGGCGGAGCCACAATCACACTCGCCGCGCCGCTTGCTCATGCGCACGCGGCAGGCGCGTCGCTCTCCGGCAGCGGCATCACTTTAACGAACGCATTGACCCGGGCCCACGACCGAGGTACGCAGGCTGTGGTTAACATGCCCACGCCCGGCGCGCCCAATCAATATTCGAAGAGCGGTCATTGACAACGGGTGTTTCAACGAAGGGCCTTACTCCCGATGCAGCAAATCCAGCCTTTGCCTGGTTCCGTGATGACCTGAACATCTGAGTAACCGGCATCCGTGAACATTTCGCGATGTTCCTCGACGCTGAGGAGCGCCATGCCGGTTTTTTCAGAGTATCTCTCCACAGCTTTTGAAGTGAAGGTCGCTGCTCCTTTGTAGACTTCCGCAATGATGATCAGCCTGCCGCCGCGCTTCAGGACTCTCAGGACTTCTCTCAGATCCGTCGGCAAAGCAGGCCACCAGAAGTGCGTTTCAATCGCCGTGACGACATCGAAGGCGTTATCTGAAAACGGCAACCGGGAGACGGACGCCTCCCGAACCTCAACCCGCGCGACATCGATTAATTGCTTGTTCATTCGCACGGCCATAGCCACGCTCTCCGCCGAATGATCGATGCCATAGACCTTGCCTTGAGCGGCGATCGCGGCCAACTTGCCCACCGTTCTGCCCCCGCCGCAGCCTACATCCAGGATGATGTCCTGCTTCCCTATCGAAGCCTGCGATAAGCCCCAATCTGTAACCGGGGAGTGGCGCGAATTCATATTCCGCAGAACGAATCGTCCCAGCCATCCAGTCGGTTTCTGGGCTTGATTTACGCGTGCTTTTCTGCCCGCCATATCGGTTCACTCAGCCAAAGATTCTAAGCATTGGGCTTCTTGATTAGCAACAGCGGCCCTGCGCAAATTCAACGCTCCCCTATGCGCCTTTCCCGTAGCCGTTGTCGCGTGTGTTAGTGGAACGATTTTCGGAACAGCCAGGGAGGGCGTTCAAAGTGATTCTGCAGATCAATTTCAATTTCGACATGCCTGCCGCGCAATATCAGAACATGGTGGATTCCGTCGCGCAGGCCTTTCCGGACGTATCCGGCCTCAGGTGGAAGATCTGGCTCTTAAACCCATCCGCTCAAGAGGCTGGCGGGATCTATCTCTTCGATACTCAGGCAGCGTTGGATGCTTACCGGAACGGCCCATTAGTGGCCAAATTACGAGGGCTCACGGCGATACGGAACCTCTCGATCAAGCAGTTCGACGTCATGCCGGAGGCGACAGCGTTGACGCGCGGCCCAGTCGAAGCAGCGGCGACATCTCACGGATAGCAAACCGTCGGCGAAACGCGGCGCCGCCATCTGTCACATTTATTCAGAAGGAGCAGCAATGAACGCAGTCAGATGGGTTCTCATTGACTCAACAAAGGGCGTTACCACACAGGACGGATCGAAGCTTTCGCCTGCCGTTCTGAGCCACATTGCGGAAGCGGTCCAGGCGCAGGTCGATCAGGAGTTCGCCGCCGAATGGGGCGCCAAGGCCACGGTACGCGTGGGCGCCAGCGAAAAAGACATTCAGCCTGGCGAATGGGCCTACGGATTTGTACCAGAACTGCCCGATGCGCCCGGCGCCAGCGCGTATCATGACATCCACAACAACGGTGTCCCCTTTTCCCTGTGCGCCGTTAAAACCTGCGACAGCCTCTTCGGCCCCACCGGCGTGAGCGTCGATGCCTCTCACGAGATCCTCGAGACAGCAGGCGACGAGGGAGCAAACCAATTCGCAAACGATAACAAAGGTTTGCTGCACGCCGTCGAAATGTGTGACGCCGTGGAAGTTCAGACCTACGGTAAGAAGTGCAAGGACGGTACCGTCGTCCAGGTCTCGAACTGGCTCATGCGAGCCTGGTTCATTCCCGGGTCGGCCGGCCCGTATGACTACATGACTTCCGCGAAGCTGCCTGGCGCCGTATCGCCTCCGGGTCCGCTCCAGACTGCGCCCGGACATGGTGGTAACTACCAGATCATCAGCAAATGGGGCGGTGATAAGCAGGTTTTCGCTATGATGCACCACATCTTGGGCACTCGTCGCAAGGGAAGTAGTCCGAACTGGAGTTCCCGAGCCTACCGCCGCCTGAAGCAAATGGAACAGTTGGCCCAGGTCGCGCAGGCAGGCTGAACCCCGCCAGCGCCTCATTCATAGCGCAACAGCGCCTTGAACCCGAAATCCATGTGGTGCTGGATATGGCAGTGGAATAGCGTCAATCCGGGCTGGTCGGCGGTGAAGTCCACGCTGGCCCGCCCGTAGGTTGGCACAACCACCGTGTCCTTGACCACGCCGCTGGTCGGTTTGCCGTAGATTTCGGCGATCTCGAACTGATGGCGGTGCAGATGCAGCGGGTGGGCATCGTCCGTACGGTTGTGAAATGTCAACCGGTATCGTGTCCCCTGCTTGAGAACAAACTCCTTTTCGTGCGGATATTCTTTGCCGTTTACGGTGAAGCTGTTGAATCGGCCCGCGCCGCGCGGAACTTTCGCGAATATCATGTCCAGCCGCTCCGTCGGAGCTGGCTGCGTCGGCGGTTTGCCAAAGATCGTGTAATCCCAGCCCACAGCCAGCGGCGGAACCCACTGCGGCGTGCGCCTCTGGTTCGCGTATTCGATCACGATCCCCAGCCCGCCCTCTCGCACCGGGTCTTCGGGCGCGCCCATGATCCAGACGCCCGGACGGTTCATTGCCACCCAGGCATCGATTCGCTCACCCGGGCCCAGCATCAGCATGTCCACAGCCGCGGGCACGGGTACCGGGTTTCCATCCAGCGCGATCACGTTGAATTTGTGGCCGGGCAGCGCCAGTCGCCGGTTCTCGATTGCGCTGGCGTTCAGAAAGTGAAATAACACGCGCTCGCCTTGGCGCACGCTGATCGGCTCGCCCGCGCCCAGCGCCTTGTCGTTGATCGAGAAGATGTCGGAAGTGACCTCCCATCCCGGCGGTCGCGTATCCAGCACAGCCGGCTTTTCCGGCTTCGGCAGAGACGGATCGAAATCGTCGTTGTCCATCAGCTGATCCGTGAAATACGGCTCCCAGTCGCGCAGCGCCAGATAGTGTTCCTGGTCGAAGTTGCCGGGACCGTTCGCTCCCTCGACGATCAGAAAACCGAACATGCCGGTGAAACTGCCGCGGTGCAGGTCGTCCATCGACATCGTATGAGTGTGGTACCACCGCACGCCTGCGGGCGTAGGCGTGAACCGGTACGCGCGGCTGCCGTGCGGCGGAACCGGAGGTGTCCCCTCTTCCTCCGCCCCATCCACATCGGACGGGATCAGCAGTCCGTGGAAATGCACGAACTCCGGAACGTCCGTCTTATTGACCACGTTGACCGTAACGGGCTTGCCCTCCTTCATCCGTAGTCGTGGCCCGGGCGACGTGCCGTTATACCCGATGGTGCTGAGAATGCGATTCGGCGCCAGCTCGACCGTGACCGGTGCGATCTCCAGCGTGAACTCGGATCCGCCAATCTCCGGTGCGGCATGCGGAACCGGTGCGGATCCCATGGGCATCTGCTGACCCGGCATTGGCATGCCCGTGGCCGCAAGGCCCGCCACCTTCAGAAAATCGCGTCTTGTTCCCGGGCGCCTTGTTCCCGGAAGGCTTCGCCCCGCCCGATCCATATGCGACCAATAGTAACGTTCGATTTTCGCCCGCGGGCAATTCGTGGTAACCTTCGAAACACCAAAAGTCTCTTCAAGACAATGAAGCTGGCCCGCCCATTTCTCGGGACTGCCCTGATGTTCTCAGCGGCCTTCGGGCTTTTCGCGCTGCAAAGAGGAGGCAGACTCCGCAACGAGCAGTCGCTTGACGGGTTTTCTCCCTACACCGGGGAACGCGCTGTTCCTTCCGAGTTCTATTTCAGCCGCCTCCGTTACAACTCCGGCTATACCAGTGGCGGCAGTTTCGCGTACCGCGGATTTCGCGGCGGCTGGATGCAGGACTTCCCCCGCGCCGATAACGATTGCCTCATCGTCATTCGTCGGCTCACCCGAATCGACGCCCCCGCGCCGCTGAACGTCGTCGATATCGATGACAACAGGATATTCGACTATCCCTGGATTTATGCCGTCGGAGTCAACACCTGGGCTTTCACCGACCAGGAAGCCGCCAGGCTGCGCGAATATCTGGCGCGAGGCGGCTTCCTCATGGTCGATCACTTCCATGGCGAGGATGACTGGGTCCGCTTCATGACCGGCATGTTGATGGTGCTGCCGGGCGCCGTCGTGGAAGACATTCCTGACAACGACCCCATCTATCACGACCTGTACGCCATTGACGAGAAGTTCCAGATACCCGGCGAGATCTACGTCGCCACGGGCCGGACTTATGAGAAAGACGGCTTCGTCCCCCGATGGCGGTGCATCCGCGACAGTCACGGCCGCATCATGGTGGCGATTTGCGCCAATATGCATCTCGGCGACGCGTGGGAATGGGCAAACACCGGCGAATATCCGGAGAAATTTTCCGGGCTCGCGTTTCGCGTCGTCATTAACTACATAACCTACTCACTAACCCACTGAGATCTACTTTTTGTAGGACTTCTCGAACTGGTTGCGGTCGTTTCGCACCGTAAAAGACCCGTCGCTATGCGCGATGACCTCAATCCCATAGCCCATATCGTGCTCGGCCGACGGATTGGCGATCAACTTTTCGTCGACATTATGTTCTTTGCCGCCTTCGTTCGAGTAATGCAACTGCCAAAGGTCTTCGAGCCCGGGCGAGTTTTCGATCGTAGTCCAGGCCTTCACCGAGCCGCCTTTATCCGCTCCGTTGTTCATGATCGCCACCTTGGGATGAAGCGCATGCACGATCTGGGGAGACCCGGATGTCGCCGTTCCATGGTGCGTGGTCATGTAAATATCCACTGTGCCCAGTTTGTTGACCGGACACGCCAGATCGTGTTCCTTGTCCCAGAAAATATCTCCGAGATCCGAAATGCGAAGATTGCCGAAGGTGATGATCATCGCCAGCGAACGCGCGTTCTCTCCGGGGTCGGGCGGCAGCGCCTCATAGCTTGCGCAAAGAGGATTCGCTTGCCCCGCGCCCGGCAGCGGCTTCGCGATCGACTCTCCGGCGGCCGCCACAAAGTCGACACGCAGACCCTTGATTGGAACCGTATCGCCGGGCTTGACCGTCTGGTGCGCGTATTTCTCCCGCAGTTGGGAATAAGGAGCGAAAACGGCTTCCGTTTTCGCGATGGATTTCTCGAAATTTTCGCCGTGATCGTAGATTTTGCCGATGGGCATCTTAGCGGCTAATTGCGGGACGCCTCCGGCATGATCGCCGTGAAAGTGCGTGATGACAAGATAATCGATGCGCTTCACTCCCGCGGCTTTTGCGGCGGCGGCGATGCGGTCCGCGTCGCGGTTGTCGTTCCCCGCATAACCCGTATCCACGAGCATCGATTCACCCGAGGGCGAAACATACAGCGTGGACTTCCCGCCCTCCACGTCAATCGCATAGATATGCAGCGTCTGTGCAGGCAATAGAACCGCGCTCGCAATCAGCGTCAGGCAAGAGAATCCGATTCGCATAAATGTCCCGGTATGGTCCTTTTCAGAAACGTCATCTTCAGCCGACCTGCAACTCGCGCGGCGGAAGCTGACTGCGTTCCACCTGATTGTAATTGGCAGGTATTGAGGGATTGAAAACCTCGCGACGTCGGCCGCGCCTCAGGTCGTGAGTTCTCGCCGCCGCGATATTATGCAGGCACGTGCCGATCCGCAACACACAATCGGCGATTGCCGCAATTCTCGGCGCTCTTCTTCTGTGTAGTAACCCCGGACGTTCGGCGGCTCAGAGTCCTGCGGTCCGCTCCGTAGATGAGAGGATTCTTGCAGGCTACGCCGGAGTCTATCAGTGGGAAGCGAACGCCTTCCTCTATATCCAGATGTGGAACGAGTTCACCGGGAAGAATCAATTAGTCGCATTTGACGAGTCGGGCGAGGTCCGAACGCTGTATCCGCTCGATGACGACCGGTTCTTTGCTGGGCCCGGCGCTGCCCTTCCAACGGCGATTGAGTCCCGAATCGACTTTCAACGAAACAGCCAAGGCAAGCTCATATCGCTGACATGGCAAAAAGCAGGCGCCTCCCCGCGTGCGGCGCAACGCGTGGAGATCGAGAGGCGAGAAGACGTCGCCCTCTCAAACGGAGGGATTCGTCTTCCGGGCACGCTGATCAGCCCGACAATTGCCGGAAAGCATCCAGCGATTATTCTCGTGCACGGCTCAGGGGCGGAGGATCGCGAGTACATGCTTCCCTTTGCCCGCTTTCTGATCCGCCATGGAGTGTCGATCCTCGGGTACGACAAACGAGGCGTCGGCGGCTCAACGGGCGATTGGAACACGGCCTCTTTCGACGACCTCGCAGGCGATGTAGTGGCGGCTTTCGAGTACCTGAAGACCCGCAACGATATCGAACGCGGGCAAATTGGGCTGCTCGGCGTGAGCCAGGCGGGATGGGTCATGCCGCTTGCCGCTGCCCGCGCCAAAGACATCGCCTTTTTGATCAGCGTCTCGGGTGCGGGCGTGTCACCAGCCGAGACGACTGTCGATGAAGCAGAACGCGAAATGGCAGCTAATGGAATGCGGCCCGAAGGAATCCAACGGATCGTCGGACTCATGAGACTCCAGTACGAATTCGCGCGAACCGGGCGCGGTTGGGATGAGTACGCGGTGGCTCGTGCCCAGCTCGTCGCGCGCATGGGCGCGGCGCCCCGTACCTTTCCGGGCACGCCGAATGATCCGTACTGGCAATCCATTCGCAGGCTGTATTTCTACGACCCCGGACCGACATTGCGGCAGCTTCAGACGCCAGTACTCGCGCTGTTTGGAGAGCTGGACGACAATATCTTAGCCGAGAAGAACAAAAATGCCTGGGAGGCAGCTTTGAAGGCTGGCAACAACCGCGATTACACGCTCCGAATCATACCCAAGGCGGATCATCTCCAGCTTGAGGCGAAAGTCGGAAGCAACGCGGAAATGGCGTCGTTGCAACGATTCGCTCCAGCGTACTTTACTATCATTCAGGAATGGCTCGCGAAGAGGACGAGGAGCTTCAGACCGTCTCGATAACATCGCCGCTGGCCTGGGACGCTGCTACCGTCCTTGACTCGGACTGACGAACGTGCGAAACGGGTTCCATGTTGCATGCCCGCCTCTTTTCCCTCCTCCTGGCAGCCGCCGCAATTACCGGCGCACAGCAGCCTGCCCCATCAGTCGACAAGGCCGCCGCGCAGTGTCGTCTCACCGAACGAATCGTCGAGTCGAACGCTGCTCTGGCTGTGCGGAATCCGCAGGCGGCCCAGGGCGCCATCAATAGGATCAGACCTGTGCGAGATGCCTGCGCTGCTTTCCAGGCGGAACCCAACGCGCAAACCGTCGCCGCCGTAATCAGCGCTATGGGCGATTACGACCCTCAAACTCTGCCGCCCCAGGAGCGCCTCGCCAAACTCGAAGCCAAGGCCTCCGGCGCCAGTGGTCCCCAGCTTTTCTATCAGCTCGCCCCTCTTGCGAAAGCTGCCTTCGACGCTGGCGACCTGATCAAAGCCAGATCCTACGCCGACCAGCTTCTCGCCCTGGCGCCTCAATATCCTAAGGACTGGAATTACGGCAATGCCATCTACTATGGCCACATGGTATTGGGTCGCGTCGAACTTGCCCAAGGCAACACCATGCTCGCCGAACACCACCTGATCCAATCCGCCCAGACCACCGGATCGCCTCAGCTCAACACTTTCGGCCCGAACACATCGCTCGCCAAAGATCTACTGGAAAAAGGCGATACGGCTCCGGTCCTCCAATACTTCGCTCTCATTCAAACCTTCTGGCAGATGAACCGCGGCAAGCCCGCCGAATGGTCGGCCCAGGTGCAATCCGGCAAAATTCCCGACTTTGGCGCAAATCTGCTCTATTAGGTGGTCTGTCCCTCCGATTGCGCCATCAATCCCTCGCTTTTCGCGGCTAACCATCCTGACGTTTGCGTCGGGACTGGCCGGGATGTTCTGGCTCAAGTCGGTTTACCTGAGAGCCTTAAAGCCGCCATCATGAACCTACAACGTTGACGTCGTGTGGTGACTCTCTCTTTCAGAGTTCGCGCCTATGATCGCCACGCAAAAAACAATAAAGCCCACGCACAGGCTGTTAACAAGGCGGCCCGGATTTCCTGTATAACGATAGACCCACGGCGAAATAAAGGTCCAGACGCCGAGAATCGCATTGAACCAGCTCAGATTCGTAGCGGCAGGCCGATTGATCCGCATCAGAGCGAAGATGAAGATCAGCGCGCCGATGATCCAGCTGTTCCAGGCATCGAACTGTCCATACGCGCCATAGACCCATGGCGAAACGAAAAGCCAGATTCCGGCGAGAAGAGCGAGTAAGCTGGCTCCTTTCGCCGGATGAGCGCCAGTCTTGGCAGGTGTCATTTGTTGTACCTCTCTACTTAGAGAGACGTGTGGTTTCTGTCCCCGGGTTTGGCCACCTACGTGTGACGCGCCGCGAAAGCAGAGGAAATCGGTTTGATGTGGCGAAAAGAAGCGCAACCGCCGCAGCAATGTGATGAAGAGCGCGAACATCCCCGACAGAAATCTTTCGGCAGGGGAATCGATCATCCTCTGTTCTTCAGCCCTGATCATCCCTGAAACGCCACCGTCGCCACCGCATGCTCTTCGATCAGCGCCCGCAGCTTTTGCGGCGCACTTTCGTCGAGGATAATTTTCATCCGGCCCGTAGGTGTTCCACTGGCAGCCGCGCGCTTCGGCCGCGAAATCCAGAACGCTTTGGCTCAGCCGCAAATGGCCTGAACTTCATCTGACGGCGTGGACGAAGCCAAAGCCGTCCGCTGTTTGCCGCCGTCGCGTTGAAGAGTGTCGCCTAAACCTGCGTTGATGCGGACTTGTGAGCAATGCCCGGTCATCGGAAGAGGAAGTCCGCTCGCGATCGGGGAGCACACCGCAAATTCACGGAACCCGCTTGCGAACGAAGTTCCGCGATAAAGCGTCGCCGTATCCCGCGCGCCTATGTAACAAGATAGTTTCAAAACCAAAACAAAACAGTTAATGGCCGCGCGTAGGATAGCGGCGTGTGCTAACTTCACAAGGTCGAGTAGGCTTGCTCAGGGCTAACCCCTGAATCAGAATGTTTTTTCAACCTATCCCCATTCGTGTTCCGCACCGCGACCGCGGAGCTGGAACCGAAGGTATGACTATGACATGACTGGCTGGCATAAGCCCTGTCCTGAAGCCCGCAGCAAACCTGTCTGAATGGGAAAAATAGCTGTTGTTCCCTGGAACTCGGTCGTTCCGGCCGCGTTATTCTCCGTTCTCCCCCAACAAGACTGTCAAACCAAAGGAAACCACATTGAACGTCCATAAGGTCATTCACGATAAACGGCGCGCCCTGGTTGCCGCCGCCTGCATCGCGGTCTGTAGCGTCTCCGGCGCATTCGCCCAGAGCCCGCCGGTTTTCGCGCCCGGCGATATCCTTGTTAGCCGCACCACTTATACGGGCACGGCCAGCACGGTCCCATTTCCGGGTCTTTTACCCAACAACGCCGCATCCGTGGCGGACGGCTCCTTTCCGAACGTTTTCAATAATGAGACGCCCGATGGATCGTTCGGCGTGACCTCGCCGTTCTTCATCGATCGGATGACGATAACGGGCGGCTGGATCAGCACGATCCCGGTCAGCAGCGTGGTCTTTAATCAGCGCAACGTGAACGTTGCGACGAGTTTCCCGTCAAAGTCCGAACTCGGTCTGAGTCTTACTCCCGACGACGGCGGAATCACATTCATGGCATATGGTTCGGCGGCGAACGCGCTCGACGTCTCTAACGCGAATACTCCCGGCCATGTCGACATCACCAATCCGGTGAATGGGCAGGGTATTTTGATCAATCAGCGCGACATCATTGAATTGAGCGCTTCAGGCGCTGTGCAGGTCACCACCACCAACGCATATTCGGGTAACAACGGGCGCAACGTGGTGCTGGGCTCCAACGGCAACTACTTCACGGCCGGCAATGCAGGCAACAACGGCAAGAGCGTCACGTTCAAGTCGGGCGTTACCCTCACTTCCGGAAGCGCGGCTGTAGGCGTCCCGACGACCGCGAATCTTTTCGTAGGAACGCCCTTCAGCGGCGCGCAAATTCCCGCGGGCGCCTACATCACCAGCATCACGGGCGCGACTGCCTTCACGATCAGCGCGCCAGCGACCGGAGCGGCATCCGGCAATTACGTTGCGAACGCGGGCGCCGTGGAACTTGCCGGTATCAGCTTCCTCAGCGGCGCCAGCACGATCGCTGTTACCGACACCTCAAAGCTCGTGCCAGGGATGCCGCTCGCCGGCACAGGGTTGACAGGCGCACACATCCTGTCGGTCACCGACGCAACTCACTTTGTCGCAAGCGCTCCGGCGAGCGCAAATTCTGACGCTAACGGCTATACCGCGTCAGTCTCCAACTCCATGCTCAGCGACGACACGGGCGTGCAGACGATCCAGAAAAGCGTCAATGACACAGCCGGGACAGGCACGGGCATCCTCGACGCAATGACCAACAGCACTGTAGTGGGCAAGGTCAATGGTGTTTATGGTTCGGCGACGGGCTACCAACGCGGATTTTCGATGACCCAGATTGGCGACCCTGCCGACAAATCCGGCAAGGACGATAACTTCCGCGGAATCGTGAGTTATAAAGACACGCTCTATGTCACCAAGGGCAGCGGCGGAAACGGTCTCGATGCTGTCTATCAGGTCAACCCGAACGGCGGCGCATACGTTCCTCCGGGTTCCAGCGCTGGACTTCCGGCCAGCGCAAACGCCAGCGCCGCCAGCATCAATCCGCTGCCGGGCTGGCCACTCACGAGCACAGGAGCAAATGAGGGTTGCGCCACCGCCAAGCCGCCTTGCAGCCCTGTACCAACCGTCTATCACCCGTTCGGCATCTGGTTCGCCAACGACACTACGCTTTACGTCGCAGATGAGGGCTTGCCCGGCGTCGGTAACGCTGCGGCCGGCGGGCTACAAAAATGGATGTACAACGCCGGAACCAGCCAGTGGGAATTGAAATACACGCTTGCGACGAGCACTATCTCCAGCTACACAGTAAATGGGATTGGGCCCCTGCAGGCGGCCGGCCTCCGGAACATTGCCGGTATCGACAATGGCGACGGGACCGTAACAATCCTGGGTATCACTTCGACCACCGGCCAGACGCTGAACGACGAAGGAGCGGATCCCAACCAGCTCGTATCCATCACCGACAGTCTTGCCGCCACCACGCTGCCCTCGGAATCGTTCACGGTCGTCGAGACAGCGGCGTACGGCGACGCATTGCGCGGAGTCGCCTATGTCCCCGGCGGCAGCCTGAGCTCGCTCGTGGGCGAGTTGTTCGCAGCGGGGATGATCGACAATGCGGGAGTAGCCAACGCCCTGACCAGTAAATCGGACGCAGCCGCTTCACAGACCGCGCAGGGAAACACGACAGCCGCAAAGAACCAGCTGAACGCGTTCATAAATCAACTGAACGCTCAGGTAGGACAGCACCTGACCCAGCAGGCTTATGACCTGTTGAAAGCGGCGGCGCTCTTCTATATCAGCCGTCTGCCGTAACAGAAACTCCCGAATCGCGCCGCGTAGTTGAGTGGTTCCGCACTACGCGGCGCGTAGCCTGTAAGAGCCGCTGGTTGTCTGTTCTTCCGATTTCGTAACCACTTCCTCGCGCTCCGATCCTAGTGTGATGTTTCTGAAATCTCTTTACCTATTGACAGGAAGGTGGTCGAGCCAGACGATGGTGGCACAGGCTTCAGCCTGTGGGTTTTCAGCTGCCGGATTAGTACAGGCACTTCGGAATCAGGACACTAGGCTAGAGCGGCTGCCGTAATCTCCTTTCAAGCTGCGAGCGATAGCTGCGGCTAATCCGGCAGCGCGAGCCATTCTTCAAAACCACCTCGAACTCGCCATGAGAAATCGCTTCGAGATGCTGGACGCTCTCGATATTGACGATCGCCGAGCGGTGGACGCGAACGAAGCGCACGGGGTCCAGTTTCTCCACCAGTTCGAGCAGGGTCGCGCGGTAGGGGATTTCAGCTGCGCCGGCATGCAGGCTTACGTACACGCCAGCCGCCTCGATCCAGTCGATATCCCTGGCTCTGATAAAGCGCGTCGTCCCGCCGGATTTCACCACGAAGCGGTCCAGCCAGCCGTCCCGCGCGCCAACTCGCGAAATCATGTCGAGCATGCGTTGGCCGAACTGGCCAAGGCCTCGTTCGTTGAGACGAGCCTTCACCCGAACCATGGTCGCCTCAAACCGTTCATCGCTGAACGGCTTTAGCAGATAGTCCAAAGCGTTTAGGTCAAAGGCCCGGATGGCGTGCTGGTCGTACGCCGTAACGAAGACAGTCAGGGGCATCTCCGCCCCCACCGCCTCGATCACGCCCAAGCCGTCCAACTCCGCCATCTGCACGTCGAGGAACACTAGATCGGGCCGCTCGCGGCGAAGCATGTCTGCGGCCGCCATTCCGTTCCCGGCCTCCAGAATTTCCCCGATTTGCGGGTCGTTACGCAGCAGATCGATGAGCCGTTGACGAGCGGGCGTTTCGTCATCAACAACCAGCGCGCGGATTGGCTCGGGCTGTGGCGGCGTCATTTCACTCCCAAAAGGTTGAACGGCAATGCGATCTCCACTTCCGTCCCGCCACCGGTCCGATTCCGGATTGCGAACCGGCTGGCTCCGTTCGGGTGAAGCTCCACCATGCGTTGCCGCGTCACGGCAAGTCCCACGCCGGGCGACGTCTCCGGATTGTACTCCTTCGGGAGCCCAACGCCATCGTCAAGTACGCGAATCTCCAATCGATTGCCGGCGCGGGCAGCGCAAATAGTCACCGTTCCGCCCGAGGAGCGGGCGGAGATTCCGTGCCGGATGGCATTCTCCACCAGCGGCTGCAGTATCAGACCGGGCACCAACGCAAGTTTCACCTCCTGGTCGACGCGGATTTCGACCTTCACATGATCTCCGAATCGGATCTGCTGAATCGCAAGATAATGGCGCAGCGACGCCAACTCCTCCGCCAGCGGCACTTCCTTTTTATCCTTGGAGTCCAGCGATGCGCGCAGGAGATCACCCAGATGCTCGATCATTCTCCTGGCAAGCTTAGGATCGCGCTCCACCTGAGAAGAAATCGTATTCAAAGCGTTGAAGAGGAAATGCGGTTCCAGCTGCATCCGAAGGGCATTCAGGCGAGCCTCGGCGAACTGCCTTTCCAACCGCTCCACACGCAGCTCGCCGGTGAGGTACTGCTCGTAATACCGAAACGCCTGCCAGCCGACGACGATCAGCAGGTAGACAAGCCAGTTCCATAAGAACATCGCCGCCGCGCTGGGAAGGAGTCGGGCATTCAGCAGAACTCCCCATGCGCCAATACCGAGCGCTGCGTGAATCGCTGCGACCAGGTAAATGAAGGCGCCTGTGAAGAACAGACTCAAAACCAGATGAGCGAGGACGCGGCGAGGGAGTTGCTTGCTGGAAACAGGCAAGCGGCGGTCGACGGCGACAATCAATGGTGTCAGCAGCCCCCATGACCACCATTGCGCCAGCGAACCAAGCAGAATTCGCCATTCTCTGTGCGTCGAGAGACTCGGGAGCGCGAACAGCAATCCGACCGCGGTCCATGCGGCGGCGCCGATCAGATACCGGCGGAGTCTGTGCGAGCGCGATCGATCCGGGCCCATGCTCCAGTTCTAACGCAGTGTCTCGCTCTTTAGCTTGCTCAAAAGGGTATCGAAGCGGACCCAGTAGATCCCGCAGTCCTTTTCGCTCGTTCCCCAGCTATAGAAGAGGTACTTACCATCCGGCGTCACGTATTGCCCCCAACGATGCGCGAGACCGTTGTTGATCCTGGGGCCGAGACTCACGGGCGCCGTCCATGTGAGGTCGGGTTTACGGAAGGACATGAAGAGTTCAGATTCGAAATCCTTGGTTTCATGAGCGCTGACGATGATGTACGATTCGTCGGGAGCGATGTAGAGGTCGCCGTTAAAGCCCGGTTCATTGACCGGACGCCCCAGGCTCTGAACGACCGGTTTGCCGTTTGATGTGGTGATGACACTGAAGGCGAACGTGATTCCGTTTTTCACGTCCTCGGCATCGGGCTCGCTGCCGGCGTAAAACTTGCCGCTGGCGGTCGGCATGAAATCGTAAACGCCGAAGGCTCCGACCAGAAGGGGCGCGGGTTCGCTCCAGTTGGAAGCGTTCCTTTTCGACTGCCACACGTTTCGCATTCCGCCTTTTCTTATGTAAAGCGTGTTGCCATCCAGCGACAGCGTCGGTGACATGAATTGTTCCGCGAGTACTTCGGGTTTGCTCCAGCGGTGGTCAGCGTACCGCATCACACGCACCTTCGAATGTTCTCCGCTCTTCCACGAATCATTCTGCGTGAAATAGAATTCCTTCCCATCGCGCGAAAATGCTACCCGGCCCATCACGAAAGATCCCTTGTCGGCCAATTGACCCGGCGCAAATTCCTTGGGCGTATCCGATGGCGGCCTTTGACCCAGATAAGCGTCGGGGCTGTCCCAAAGATTTTCTTGCGCCTGGAGCAGCGTGAGAGCGCAGGATGCCCACATTGACGCGGCCAGAATCGTCCTCGCCGCCACTGGGAGCAGACTCCACGAACCAACAGCGAATATCGTCTTCATCGGTCCGAGCGTACTGCTCGTCGGCCATGTCGGTCGAGCGAAATGTTGCCAACCGGACTCTTCTGTTCTCAACCGGATTCCTGTGCTGTGATCAGGCCGCCTTGAAATCCGTCTGTGTATAGTTTTATCGGCCTTTATTCTTAAGTCGCTCAGCAGTTTACGCAGCGCGCCTCTTAGCGCCGCTCGACCTCATGCAATCCTCCGGACAAAAGGCGGGGAGCGTTCCCCCCGCCAAGCCTATGCCGGCCGGCAGGCTATTTGCGGGCCGGAGGACCTCAAAATCCTCCGGCTGATGAAACGGTACGTCGAATCGATTCGATGAATAAGTCTTCCCGGAAGTCGGAGCTTCCAGCGGAAACGAAATCCGGGACCGGCGTTGCGAACCGGTCTGAAAGAAATCAGAGCCCGGCGTAGCCACCAGGCTGCGCCGGGCCGCCCGCGTCACAGCATAAGTGTCTACATACTCCCTATCCGAGGACTCTATGAGAAAATCCACCGTCAACAAAGCCAAACTCCAGGCCGGCCGCGACAAAACCACCTGCCAGGTCGCTGTCATGAGCGAGCATGATCGCGCCGTCTACTTCGACTTCATCCAGGCGTGCATCGACGACCTGAACCCCCGCAACCATCTCGAACGTCAGTTCGCCCGCCGCATCGGTCAGGACAACTGGCGCCTCAACCGCCTCCACGCCATCGAGGAAAACATCTTCACCTGGGGACACTCCGGCCCCTACAAAGACATCACAGCCGAACACCCCCAGATCCACCACGCCATGGTCCAGGCCCTCACCTTCATACACGACCCGCGCCTCTTCGCCTTGATCGCGCTCTACGAAGCCCGCATCACGCGCAACATGCACGCCAACCTGAAGATGCTCTTCCACCTTCAGTCCCTGCCAAAACCCGAAAACCGCATGCGCGAGGAAGTCGCCATCGCCTCCGCAGTCGCCGGGGTACCCGAAACAGCCCGAGCCGCCAATGGGGAGTTCGTTTTGCAACACGCCAAAGAGGCCGCCTGAGTTCGTTTTGTAGATACGCCGTCGCGTTCCGCTTTGGTTCTCCGAACCAGGTTCGTCTTGTAACCAGCCGTTGGGCCCGCGCACGAGTTCGTTTTGCAGCCGTCAATGGGCAAACTCTGCGCGACCATAGAGCCTATGATCGAGATGGTTTACCGCGACCTGGCGGAATTCGGCCTGCTCTTCATCACACCCGAAGCTCCGGCCTACGCGGTCAGGGTCAGGGAGATCCAAATCGCTCCATGGCCCTTCGGACCGGCGATCGATACGCCACCGGAGCGTGCGGCTGTGCTCGAGAACCACACGCAAAGCGCAATCGTCACCCTGACCTATGTCTGGCGGTATACGACTGCAACCGGCGAAACCCGAACAAGCCATCATTCAAACCTTGGTTCGAGTAGACAAATGGACGTACTGACCGGCCGGGAGAAGGCGGTTCGGGACCTGGCGACGTTCATTTTGCCTGGTGCGAGACGGCTCATTACGGAACGCGGAATGTTCGGAGACAATCGTTCCGTGCTCGCAGTCGAGGCCACGGGCGGCGGGGGGCGCGGATGGGTGGGCAGCGGCGCGGGAAGAGGAGTCGAGTCGAACGATTTCGTGAAAATCGCGCTGGAACTCGACGTGGCGATTCTCGAGGACGGGCTCTGTGTGGGCCCTGACGGAGTCGGTTTGCGGGAAAGCCTGACCGAGCAAATGCAAACACAGTCTGATATGGCAAAGGAAATCACCAAAGCGCTGCGCGGCGGCGCGGGCCGGGGCCGGATCTTCGAAATGCTTCTCCCGCTGGCGCGCCATACTCGCCCGGCGCCGCCACTCGCGCCCGGCGTGTCGAATGTCCCATCGATGGTCGGTCGCAGCCACGGCGGACATCCTCATCTGTTGTCGATGTTCGCGAGTTCTTCGGTCCAGCAGTTGATCAACGCGGACGACGCGAGACTGTTGGCATGGTTTGACGAAGCCGCGGCCATTTCTCCGTTGCGGCTGCATCCGCCGGAACAATAGCGCGCTAGTGTGATGTTTCTGAAATCTCTTTACCTATTGGCAGGAAGGTGGTCGAGCCAGACGATGGTGGCACAGGCTTCAGCCTGTGGGTTTTCGGCTGCCGGATTAGTACAGGCACTTCGGAATCGGGACACCAGCGAGGCTC
>DATFSM010000134.1:0-61756 GCA_035262625.1 Bryobacteraceae bacterium | reverse complement strand
TCAACTCCGCTCCGCCGCGCCTTTGACAAAATCGATTCGGAGGTCAATGCGTGGAGTGCGCAAACTCGCATGGCCGCCTAAAAATGACGCATTCAGAACTTGACGCATTCGGTTCAGGTTCTGTGCTTCAAGACTTCTAGGTCGGCGTGGATGCGTTTGACCAGGAATTCAGGCCCGGCGCTTGCGCCGGCAACTCTACGCGCCACTTCACCGGACGTTTTTCGGTAAGGGCGTAATTCGCCCCCGGCGGTGCGCCTCGCGCCAAACCTGTACGAACTCCTGAACGGTTCTGGCGTTTGGCGTTGGCACGCCATCTTCAAGAGTCAATCGGCCATGTAAATATCGGTATTGCCTCGCCAGTTCGTTGTCGTTGAGCTTGCTTACGCCGTCCCTGAATTTCTCAAGCTGCTCCACGCCCATTGACTGTTTACGCCGCTCCCCTGCATGGCCAGCCATGTGGGTATCCAAACCCTTCCGGAAGTCGATGCTTCTTCGGCGCTGCATCGACAGAGCTTATCATATTCGTCTTTTATTCGCCCCACCCTGAATCTGCAGCCGCCAAAACGTCCATGTCACCTTCCTCCACCGGACTGCTTTGGTTCCAGCAGCCAGATATTGCCTTTAATATTCGCCAGCGGCATCGCAACTTTTCCTTCAGCGACTGAGATCGCCGAGTATTGCGGCGGCACAGTGGCGAGAGAATTCGCGATGCCGTGCATGTGATACACAGCGAAAGGCGAACCGATCGGTTGCTTTGTGACGGCGTCTAATCTCCGGGCCCAGAGACAATCGAAACCATCCCGCCGCGACATGAAGTAGAGCAGGTTGCCATCGGGAGACCATCGTGGCCTTCCATCTCCGTTACCTGTCAACCCCGGTTCAAAGCGAATCCAGCGATCCGGCGGCAGCACGCCTCCCGCATCCGACGGAACAATGAAGATCGCCGTTTGCCCGACCCCCGCCTGACCCGCAGACGAAAACGCAGTAAAAGCGATCCACCGGTCATCGGGCGAAAAGTTCGCCTGAAAGAGTTCGTAGGCGGGATGTTCCACCACCGGCTTGTTCCCACCATTCGCCGTATCGAGGATCGCGATCTTATGGTGCACATCATCCGGGGAGTAAAGAAGCCTGGATCCATCCGAATTCAACCCCCAGGACAAATAACAGTCGCGATCGCACAACTTGCGATATGGCCCGTTTGGTCTTGGGAACACGGCGAACCAGACCTTTTCGTTAACGTTCAGCGGCTGCTCGAAGACCGTGTAAGTAACTTTCGATGCGTCGCCGCTGATCGCCGGGTTGTACTCGAACCACGGAGCGCCGGTCAACGGTCGCGCATCGCCGCCGGTGAGGTCCTTTATCCAGAGATGATTTGACTGTAATGACGTCTGCGATTCGTAAACCAACGTGCGCCCATCGCGGGAGAGCGCCGGGTTGTAATCCGACGCCTGGCCTGAGGTGAGTTGCTGCAGTTGCCCGTTGGGCTTTCCCTCGTTCGCGCGAACGGGAAGGGCCCAGATATTCGTCTTGTGCGAAGCCCCCGTAAACGCGATCACGTCGCCCGCGATCGTCGGCTGGCTCTCGCCCACCCCGGCGGTGAGCCGCACGGGAGGGCCTTCGGGTTGCCAGCTTTTGGTCGAGATGGGAATGCGCCAGATGTGCTCGACTCCGGCTTCATCCGCCGTAAATATCATGGAGGACCTCGCCGCATCCCAACAACCCGGCTGCGGCAAAGAGAGCGCGGTGGCCGCTCCCGCGCCAGTCAGAGCGTCGCGCACATTCGTCCTCACCGGCTTGCCACCATCAAGGGCCGCCACCCACCAGTCCCAGTCCCGCAAGTCTGACTTCGCTGCGCCAGCGAAGAGCAGGTGGCGTCCGTCGGACGTCCAGACGGGAGATGTCGCGCCATAAAAGCTCTCGCCAAGCCAGCGCGGCGCTCCGCCGAGCACCGAAATGACGCCGATCCGCCCATAAGGCAAGCCCGGGCCGGCGCCAATCCAGAAAGCGACCTGCCTGCCGTCGGCTGAGAAGCGCGGCCGCTGTCCGGAGGCGGCCAACAGGCGGGCATTGCCTCCCAAGGCATCCATGACGTAAACGCCCGCGGGGTTCCGTGTGGAGCGAAACACGATGGTGCGCCCGTCGGGCGAATAATCGGGCTCATCGTCGTCGGCTCGATCATCGGTAAGGCGGATGGCTTGCTCACTCCCCACCTGCTCAGCCCAGATGTCGAGGTTGCCTGCCCCGTTTCTATCAGCCGCAAACGCGAGGAATGCGCCATCCCTTGAGAGGGCGGGGTTGTAGGTCAACCCGTCATCGAAGGTAAGTTGGCGAATCGCGTAGGAGGGAGGCGGAGCCGCCGGGCGACCGATCCAGGGCTTGTACCAGATCAACACGGAAATGGCCAAAGCCGCGATTATCCCGGCGGAGATGGCGATCCAGCGAGCCTTAGTGGGCGGACTCGTTTTCGCCGTCCATTCCGACGTCACAGGAGCAATGGCGGGTCGCGATAAAGAGGAGCGCCGATCCTGCGAACTCTGCCTCAGATCTTCGAGCTCGATCCTCGCCTCATCGATGTGCTGGTAACGGCGTTCGACGTCCTTTCGGAGGCACCGCGCCACAATTCTCTCGAGCTCCGGAGGGATGACGCCATCAGTCCGGGTCAGCGGCGGGGGATCGGATTGGAGAATGGCGGCGAGCGTCGAGGTTTCGTTCTGATGTTCGAAAGCGCGGCGGCCGGTGATCATCTCATAAAGCAGGGCGCCGAAAACGAATATGTCGGAACGGCGATCCACGTGCGCTCCGAGCGCCTGCTCGGGAGACATGTAAGCCACCGTGCCCATGATCACGTTTTCCTGGGTGATCCCGACAATCGTTCCGGTGAGAATCTCGTCGCTTGAATCATTGGCGTCGGTCGCCTCTCGCACTGGCTCCAGCATCTTCGCCAGGCCGAAGTCGAGCAGTTTGACCCTGGCCTCGGTCGTGATCATGACGTTGGAGGGTTTGAGATCGCGATGTATGATGCCCGCGCGGTGCGCCGCCCCCAACGCGTCCGCGATTTCGATAGCCGTGCGTATCACGTTGGGGAGAGGCATCCCTTGTTGCTTCGCGATCAGCCACGAGAGCGGGTTGCCATCGACGTACTCCATGACCATGAAGTCGACCCCCTCGACACTGTCGATCTCATGGATCGTCACGATGTGCGGATGGTTGAGGGCCGAAGCGGCTTTCGCCTCCTGCAGAAAGCGGAGTTTCCTGGTGCGGTCGAGGACTTTGTCCGGGGGAAGGACCTTGATGGCGACGATTCGCCCCAGCCTCTGGTCCCTCGCTTTCCACACGACTCCCATGCCGCCCTGGCCCAGTTTCCCGAGAATCGTGTAGTGCGAGAGGTTCGCGCCTTCCATAGTCTGCGTTCCAGCAGCCTTCCCGCGAAAGCGCGCCCGGACTGCGAACGCTGAGGCCCATCATCGCGAGTGCTGCCGGGTGATGACTGCGATTCTAAACCACGCAGTGTTTCATGCCGAACGTCAGAGCAAAAGAAGCGACTCTCTCCCCGCCGGCGCTACGGCCCGAAGTCATAAGAGCTGGCCACCCAGCCGGGGCGCGGCAAACCAAAATGCGTTTCGAGTACCATCTCCGTAGTGTTCAGGGCGCCCTCCACCCAGCCCTGCTGATTCGACCAGGCCTCACCGCAAAGGAAGATGCGCGGATCAGGATCTTCCGGCCTGCTGAGCGTGCGTATCCGCGGCATCACCTCCCAGCTCTTCAGGCAGGGCCGCCAGTTATGCCATCCGCCGCCGAAAGGATCGGCAACCCAGTTGAAATAAAACGGCCCGCTCAGCGGGTCCGGCGGCCTCACTCCGTGAAACTCGGCCAACTGCCGCTGGACTTCTTCCGACATCAGGTCTCTGGCGATATTCGGCAAACCGAGCGGTTGGGACGCCAGGGCGACATTGAGATTTTCCTGCTGCAACAGCGGATCCCGCGCGTATCCCGACCAGAAGGTATCCGCCTCCTCATCGTTCAGCGAGGTGAGTACCAGCGAGTATCCATTCGCCGCAGTCTGCATGTAGTAACAGGCCCGCACCGGGAGATCTGTCGTGGAATACCCACCCTTGATACTCATCACAGGCGTGTGCTGCCACCATGGCGTGGGGTAGACCATGAATACCTTGCTGGCGGGCACCGGTTCCACGCTCGAGACGTCCGCGAGGAATTGCGGGTTGATGGGATCGTCAGCGCCGATTCGGATCAGCTCCAGCGCGCGCTTGGAAAGCGCCGCGATGACAAACTTCGCCGACACGATGGAGCGTGAAGCAGGATTGTCCGCGGAACAGACGGTGAGCCGCACCAGCCGCTCTCCGTTTGAATCGTCGACGTCGATCCTTAACACTCGCGCCGAGGTGAGCACCTGTCCCCCGGCGGATTGGAATCGCTCCACAAGCGTCTTCGGCAACCGGTCATATCCCGACGAAACAGAGTAAAACGGCGTTTGCATTTGGTACATGAGAGCGCCCCAGATGGCCCCCAGACTCGAATCGTACAGATTCCAGTTGCCGATTGACGATGACGCGAAAGAAGCAGCGCCAGCCATCTGGAAGGCTTCGGTGCTCAGTTGCGCGGCGCAGGCGTTCCAGAAGCCGCGATCCTCGATCGCATCGCCGACAGGCGCCGGAATGGTCCGCAGCATCGCCTGCAGTTCATTCATCCGGGAGAAAACACCCGGCGACGCGCCATTCTTCCTTACTTCGTCCGAGATCTCGTTAAATGCCGAGCGCACGTCCGGACCGACGGACAGGATGACATTCATCAGAAGTTCGGCCGGGTCCTTCCGTTTCTCGTCGTCGCGAAGGAAATACGGCACCACGTCGGGATAGTAACCGCCGATTCGCTGAATTGCAGCCTGCGCAGCGACACACCACGACTTGATTGCGTCAGGATCCATCTGGCCCGGATCGATCGGGAAGGAAGGCACGGAAGGACTAAGCCCAACGGCGAATTTCCGGTACTCGGCGAGCTTCGCTCCGCGCTGCGCCTTTGGTAATCCGGCAATCGCTGCCGGATCGGGAGGTAGAGGCGAGTACGCCTGATAAGGAAATCTGTGACTGCGCTGGTATTGGAGCTGCGGCCCCAGATTGAACGCGGAACACGGCTCGATCGCCAGTTTCAGCTCCCGGGCGCAGAGCCCAAAAACGTTTTGCTGCAATTCGCTGAAACCCTGCCCACCCAATTCCATGGTCAGGTCCGGAAATCGTCGATCGACATAGCTCCACAACCGGCCGCCGATGCGTCCGCTGCCCTCCAGCAGAGCGAGGCTCAGCGGAGCATCACCGTTCCGCAAAGCGCGCAGTTTCGCGCTGTTCGCGGCTTGGGTAATCAGGCGCCAGGCTGCGTATGAGCCGCCGGCCCCTCCTCCTACCACGACAACATCAAACACGCCGTTGGCCGGGAACGTGGGGCTGCTCATACGACCTCCTTCGATTGCCCGATCTGCGGCTGAAACACAATTGCAAAAGCGCGGCGCGCCAGCGCACCCTCATGCGGCCCCGTTGCATGCAGCGTCAGGCAATGGTGGATGACGGCCTCACCGGCTCGCAGCGGGCAGAGGGCCGTCGCGCCGGAATCCGGGTCTTTCGCCGCAAAATGCCCGTGCTCAAGGACATGTGGACGTAAACCAAACAGGTGCGATCCGGGCGAGTAGCGCATGCAACTCACTTCGGAGTCCACGGAATCCAGCGGCACAAACATACTTGCGCCGATGTGGGGAGGCGGCCGATACGCGGCGTCCTGATGCCATGGCGTGCCGTCCGCGCCGGGTCGTTTCAGAAAAATCCGCCACCCCATGAGGATCGCGTCCGGCGCGCAGTTGTACAGAGCGGCGGCGGCTTGCCGGGCTGTTTCGGCTAATCGGGTGCGCTTCAACTCCGGCTCGGTTGCTTCGGGAGAAACCACGGTCACAAGCGAGTCCGGAGTCTTTCCCGAAAGCGATGAAAATTTCATCGTGCCTGCGCGCCACTTGTCGAGCGCGCGATCACACAGGCGGCGCAACAAATCCAATTCCACCTCTGCGGCAATCGCGCCCAGCCGGAGGAAACCCTCTTTCCGAAAAGATTCCGTTTGGGCAGGGGTCATGCGTTCTCCGCGACGGGAAGGCCACCCAGCAGGAACTCGCCCACGGATGTCTCGATGTAATAATCTTTCCCCGAAGCGCGGGCGAAGACATCCGAATTTCCGCCGCCGATCGCACAGCCCGCGAGTCCCATCGCGGTTGCGGTCAGACACATCGTTTGCTGCAGTACGCCTGCGTCTTTGAGAGCAAGGGCATAAGCGATGCTCTGGTAACGCGCCGTGAGGCTCTGCATTCGGGCCGCGTAGAGCACCAGTATCTGCGGCGGATCGCTCGCCCCCGCCGCGAGCCTGGCCTCTTCCAGTAGTTCGACTGACGCAGGCGTGACTTCAGTCAGCCGGCATAGCCGATGAGCGGCGGCGTCATAACGATAAAAGCCGGGCTCGAGTCCGATGCATTGCCGGACCGCCAGGTACAGTTCCAGTTCGTAACAACTGCCGGCGCCAGGATACGGTCGGCGGCCGTCAGACTTCCATCGGGCGGCGCGATACAGGAATTCACCCAATTGACGGAGACCCAGCGCCGCAGCGCTTGCCGCTGGCCGGATCGATCTGCGTTCCTCAACTACTTTTGCGAAGGGAGGATCGGTAGTCTTCAGAACGTCAATGTCGGGAGCGTAAAGGGAAATCCCGTTACTCGGTTCACCCTGAGCCTCCAGGTGTTCTGGCTTGCCTCCCGATGGCCGCCTGCGCCCATAGCGATTTACGTGCCGCCCGGCCCTGCTTCGGGAGTGGAAGAACAGATCGTGAACCTCCCAGTCATCCGAGCCCACGGGCGCCTGCTCTCGTCCCGCAACGTCCACCGGGACAATAGCGCCGGCGTTCGCCAGAATCGACAAAACCATTTCCGTGTCGGCGTTCCGCAATCGCGCCCGAGACAGAACATCCGCCGCGCATGTTGGCGTCATGAAGGCAACAGCGAGCGCGATCGCATCAGCATCATGCAGCAGCACTTTGGAAGCAGACAGCGGCGATTCCAGGACGAGATTCCGATCGTCTCGCCGCATCAGGACAAAGCGGGACAGAGCCTGCGGCCCTCCACTCAACCGTATTAAGGGATCGAATGCCGTTTGCGAAGAGGTTGGGATGAATGTCGCGAGCCGGCGGCCGTCCGAGACGGCGCTATAGCAGATCCATCCTTTGCGCGCGAGTTCGCTCAGCCACTGCGAGATCGGCGCGCGTGGCCCAAAGCGCGATCGAAGGCCGGTTTCCGTTGCTCCCTCGCTCCACATGACTCGAAGGAAGTCAAGAAACTCCTTCGCGCCGCTGTGCGGCAAGCCAGCCACGTCTTCCCGGAGGGATAACAGGAACTCGGGGTCAGAAATAGATGCATTGGCGGTTGAGGTCGCGTTCATCGGTAGCCCGTGGCAGCCATCCCACATTTACGGGGACATCGTACAGACGGCCAGGCGCGAAACGGGCGCGAAAGTGCCGCAAGCCTGGGACAATCACTCTTATCACATCCAAACCCGTATCCGGCCTGGTCTGGTCGAGGAGGAAAACGCTCAATCCGCGCGCGGCTGCGCGCCTCACGCACTCCATCACTTCCCCGCGGAGATCTCTCGGTTCCGCATAAGGGTAAGATGAGCGGGTCTTCGGGCCGTCATCGCAGGAGGCGGCGAGATAGGGCTCGGATCGTAACGACGCCGCCTGCCACCAGGCGATGGCTTCACGGTTGCCACCGGGATAGCTCTCCCCGTTGATCCCCACGAATGCAACCGCCGGCAGCGATTGGTTGACTTCGGTCAGCGCCCGCTGAATGGCGATCCGCGCATCCAGATGCGCGCCAAAGCCGAGCAGAATATCTTCCGCTTCCTTGTCGGTGCGGCGGGACAAGGCGGCAAAGACCGGAATCCCGAGATCCGTGGTCAGATCCAGCAACCACAGTTCGCGATGCAGCGACGCATGATACTCCGCCGCACGATTGAAGAACTCATCCTGGAAGCTGCGCAGATCGACGGATGGCCGCGACAGGCGGTTGTACCACCAGATCGCGACCGCATCGCGCTCGACGATCTCGAAAAAGCCCTGGAGAATAGCCTCTTCGCGACAGTTGCCGGCGGCGCAACCGTTGGAGTCGGCAATCGCATAGCGAGAGCCCTCGCCGCCCGCGTCGTAGAAACAATAGGCTGTGGGCAGGTATTTCGCGTCTCCTCCACTCAATGGCCATACCGGACACCACTCGATCTCGGCGTCCTCCAGCAACGGCTCCGGGATCGTGTCCCGGGCGAGATCACTGGAATTCCATGTCTCTCGCTCGGCATATTGCAGGTCGCTGAACAGCATGCACGCATTCGGATGGATGGCTCGATTTCCGAGTGATCGCAGAGAGCCTGTGACCCGCGCCTCATCGCCCTGAAACTCGCCGGAGTAGCGTTCGACGGCTTCGGATAGAGCGCTGACACGCGCCTGAACAGCAGTAATGCCCTTCCCGCCCGCGGCTCGTTGCCGCCCCATTCGGCTCGCTGTAAAGTCTCGTCGTCCGCAAAGGTCTTCCACCAGGAACGACTGGCTGAATTCGGGTGACTTCCCGTGCAGTGCGCTTCCGCGGAGTGCGCCGACCAAGCCCGTCACCGGGCTGATCTGCGTTTGCAGCCGGCGCTCTGTGTCTTCCAGCCGACAGATGCGATGTCCGTTGTCGAACTCGATTGGTATGAGCCGCTCGCTCAAAGTGACCGGTTGCCACTGGCGCGCAGCCACTAATCCCGGATCGCCGCAAGCCGGGCACTGCTGGCGCCGCGTCACCCGATGCCGGGTCTGCTGAAGCGTCATGGGGTTCACAGCGAGTATCGAATCCGACATTTCCCCGTGCGGCCCCTGAACAGCCCAATGCGCGGCCTGCGTCGCGGCGATCGCGTATCCGAGATGCAGCGTCGCAGCTAAATGAGGAACGTCCGGAGCATCGGCCTGCACATTCCCGAGCCGGCTGGAAAGGTAGGTCATCGCTTTTCGATGTCCCTCCAGCCGATGCGCCATGCAATGCCAACAGCAGTTCAGCCCGAAAACCGGACCGATCCAGATCTCGGTCCCCACCGGCCTGCAAAGCAGCCACTCCGCGCCCAGACCGCGAGCTTCTTCCCCAAGGAGTCTGACTTCTCTGTGAAGATAATCGGACGTCACCACCAGCCAGCGCCGGGACTCGTCATCGACCCGTAGTCCGGAGTCAGTCAGAAGCGACTTGAGAGGCTGAGGGTCGAGACGGCCTGTTACGATCAGCCGCACCGGATTCTGCGAAAGGCGCTCCGAAGCGTTGATGCCGGCGGCTATCGTTTGCCAGAACGACGCCTGCGGCAAGGGAAGTTCGTCGCTCTGTTCCTCGACGTACTCATTGCGGCGCAGGAAATCGAGTGCGCGGAATATCTCGATTGGCTCCAGCCCCGTTCCCAGCAAATCGTGCACGCGGGACACGGCGGCTCGCGCATCCAGCAGCGGAATCAGCTTTCGGAATATTGGCTCCCTGAGGAGGCAGCTTTCGTGTTCCGAGACAAGAAAAATCCCGGCGCCCGGAGCCTCATAATGTCTGAGATAAGGCCGCAGACGTATTCTGCGTTCCCCGATCTCGACTGCCATCCTCGCGGGTATCCCGGGTCAACAGCAATAAGCCGGCACGATGATGCCTCGACCCTCGGCGACCGCCTGGATTTGCTCATCGGAGAGATCCGCGGGTTTAGGAGGTACCAGGAAGATATCGATATGAGTTCCGGCAGGTATGTTCAGAAACTGACGCACTGCAGCCGTAGGATCAGTTCTGAGCAGGTGCGCAAAAGACTCGTCCAGCCATGCGTTCGCGAATATCCGGGCCCATTGTTCATTGGTAACCGAGGTCTGCGACATATCTCTCCTTCAGGGCTGATCAGCGATGTCGCCTGCGAGAAACATATATCGCCGCGCGCTGTAGGTAGGTATGCTAGCATACCGGTTCCACCAATACAATATTCTTGACGCCGAGTTCTATACGTCCGGGGCCGATGGACAATCCACGGATAGAAGGCGCGTCCAAGGGAAGCACGATCGTTCTTTTCGCGCTGCCGCTGCTTGGCCACCTGCAGCAGATCCTCCAACTGTCTTCCGCCCTGTCTTCGCGAGGTGTCCGGGTCCTCTGCTACTCGTCGCTGGCGTTCGCGGAGCGGCTCACAAATGCCTCGGCGATCTGGCGGCCCTATCCCTGCTCCCTGCTTGATGGCGTAGGGTACGCGCCCGATTTGTATCTGCGCCTGATGCGCTGCGCTCAACTCCTCTTCCGAAACGAAGTGGCGCGTCTGCGCGAAGATCGCGCTTCCGCGATCGTCTATGACGCAATGCTGCCCTGGGGTTCCGCTGTAGCGGAATCGCTTGAAGTTCCGGCAGTCTCCCTGGTCGCCAACTTCGTCTGCCATGAGCCGGTGGTTGAGATGATCCGGAACTGCCGCGTCGCGCCTATGAACATCGTTGATTTGATGGCAGGCTGTCATGCGCGAGCAGAAGCGGGAGAGGTTATAACGCAAATAAGATCTGAGTTCGGCTTCGCACTGCGCGATGTCGGCGGGATGCCTTTTCCTTCAGAACGTCTGAATCTGGTGTTCACCTCAGCATTGCTGCAGCATTATTCGGAAGTCCTGGATGAACGGTATGTTTTCGTCGGACCCGCTTTACCGAGAGAAGCGCCGCAGGAGGACGTCGTCGCACAGGACCTGAGAGATACCCCGCTCGTCTACATTTCGTTCGGAACCGTTTTCAATAGAGACCGGGAACTGTTTGACATCTGCTTCCAGGCGTTGTCACGGCTGAAATGCGAGGTGATCGCATCTACAGGCGGATCGCATAAAGCTTCCGATTTTCCACGAGCCGGGAACGCGCGCATTCTGCCGTTCGTTGCCCAGTCCGCGGTTCTCCGGCGCGCTGCCGTTGTGATCAATAACGCCGGTATGAACACGGTTTGCGAGAGCCTCTCGCATGGCGTACCTGTGGTTGTCATTCCTTCGACCGAGGAGCAGGATATATTTGCGCGAAGGCTGCATGAACTCGGCTGCGCCGTTCACATCCCGAGAGCCGAGGTCAGCGTGGATACCCTGGCCAGTAGGGTGGGTCATCTGTTCGAAGACATCAACGCCCGGCACGCATGTGAGCGCGTTGCCGAATCATTTCGAACGGCCGGGGGCGCGGAACTTGCCGCCGAGCGGATCATGTCCTTAATAGAAAACCGCTAGCGTCCTGATTCCGAAGTGCCTGTACTAATCCGGCAGCCGAAAACCCACAGGCTGAAGCCTGTGCCACCATCGTCTGGCTCGACCACCTTCCTGCCAATAGGTAAAGAGATTTCAGAAACATCACGCTAGCGGTGCGCGGCCAGCGCCGCCGCGAAAAAGCCGTCGCCTTCGTCGCGCCCGGGGATTCGCTGCATCATTCTCAGCACGCTTGCTCCCGAAGCGGCGATGACATCTTCATTCTCTTCGCGTTCGAGAGAGCAGGTGGAATAAACCAGGATTCCTTCCGGTTTGAGCAGGGCCAACGCGTTTTTGAGGATTGCGATCTGGCGACGCTGAAGGTCGGCGACATCGCTTTCCTGGAGTCGCCATTTGATTTCGGGATTGCGGGACAGCGTTCCGGTACCCGTGCAGGGCGCATCGACCAGAATTCGATCAAACTGACTGTTGAATGGCAGGGGTCGA
Organism: Bryobacteraceae bacterium; assembly: GCA_035262625.1. Classification (GTDB taxonomy): domain Bacteria; phylum Acidobacteriota; class Terriglobia; order Bryobacterales; family Bryobacteraceae; genus BOG-234. The sequence continues at coordinate 49,985 of DATFSM010000134.1, read as the reverse complement.
GTAGCGTCGATGACGGCCACCGGAATGTTCAGCGTTGTTAGCCCGCGGGCGCGGCTCAGGTGAAGATCGCAGGCGATGGCCTCCAGTGGCGTTTCGAGCGCCTGGGCGGTTTTGTTTCCCGGGGCGGCGCATAGATCAAGAAATCTCTGGCCGGGCTTCAGGTCCAGGAGAGGAACAACCGCCTGGGATCCGATGTCCTGAAAGCGGTACTCGCCCGGACTTCCCTCATCGAGCCGGTAACACCCGGGAACGTCTGTTGCCACTGCATTTCCAGGCGGCGCTGTGGTTGCTCTGATGAACCGCCCGGGCGGCGCAAGGCTTGCCCGCGCGATCGCCATTGCGGCGTGTTCGCCATATTGATTCATCCATCGCGCGACCAGCCAGCGGGGCGTCGATTTGATCTCAGCGACCTGGATCGGCTCACGCAGCGCCCGTCTCAGAACTGCGTTCACGAACGCTGCCGCCGAAGACTTACCCGCGCGCCGCACAAGTTCCACCGAATCGTTTACCGCCGCATGCGCGGGAACGCGATCCAGAAACCGGATCTGGTAAATCGCCATCCGGATCGCGATGCGTACAGCGGCGTCCAACTTCTCCGGCGCGCGTTTTGAATACGCCTCAATCTCGGCGTCGATTTCGCCCTGGCGTCGCAGAACACCGAAAACGATGTCCGAGGCCAGCCCCGCGTCGCGTGAATCGAGATGCGTTGATTTGGAAGAGAGCGCTTCAGCCGACCACGCTCCGCGTTCCACAGCCATCAGCGCCCCGAAAGCGGCCGCACGGGCCGCCGCAACTTTCATCCTGCAAGCAAGTGTAGCGTTGAGTGGAGTCCTGTGCTAAATTAGAATTGTTTCTAAGTTTAGATTTATGTCAAATGCAGATGCCGCCAAAGCGATAGAAGCGGCGTTTCTTCGCCTCGGCGTCCGCCGCACGCCCCAGCGATTTTTCATCATGGAGCATCTGCTGACGACGCCGGATCACGCCACGGCTGAGGATCTTTGGCTGGCTCTGAACCGACGGCATGCGCGCGCATCACGGGCCACCGTGTACAACACGCTTCATGCGCTGGTGGAAGCGGGGCTGATTCGGGAGTTCGCGCTCGATGGTAAAGCTGTTCGTTACGATGCGAACCTCGAGAAGCATCACCACTTCATCTGCGATAGATGCGGCGCGGTGGAAGACATTGAATGGTTCGAAACTCCGCCATTGAAGCGAAGCCAATCGAAGGGCCGAATCATCCGATCCTGTGAAGTGATCCTGAGAGGAGAATGCCAGAAATGCCGTTAGCGGATAAGAAATGTGTTCCCTGCCGGGGCGGTGTTCCGGCTCTCAAAGGCGCTCAACTCGATGCGCTCAAGCCCGAGGTTCCGGGCTGGGACATTGTGAGTGAGCATCATCTGCATAAGATCTACCGATTTCCCGATTTCAAAACAGCCTTGGCTTTTGTGAACCGCACCGGCGCGGTTGCCGAAGAGGAAGGCCACCATCCTGACCTTCTGCTCGCATGGGGCAGAGTCGAGGTCACGATTTTTACTCACAAGATCGATGGGCTGACCGAGAGTGATTTCATTCTGGCGGCCAAAATCGATCGTCTTTTCGAACCCAAATAAACCTAGAAAGACCACTAAGGAGACCCACAAGAAAGCATGCTTGGAGTTGGACAGAAGTTCCCTGCGTTTGAATTGGACGCGACCGTGTCGACGGATCAGAAGAGCGCGTTCAAGAAGATTACAGACCGAGACTACAAAGGAAAGTGGAAGGTCTACTTCTTCTGGCCGAAGGACTTCACGTTCGTCTGCCCGACTGAAATCGCCGCTTTCGGCAAACTGAACAGCGAATTCGCCGATCGCGACGCGCAGATTCTCGGAGGCAGCACGGATTCGGAATTCGTTCATCTCGCCTGGCGTAACAATCATCCGGATCTGAAGGATCTGCCGTTCCCGATGCTCGCCGACATTAAGCGCGAACTGACTCAGGCGCTCGGTATTCTCGATCCGAACGCCGGCGTAGCTCAGCGCGCGACGTACGTCGTCGATCCGGAAGGCATCATCCGTTTCGTCTCTGTGAACGACCTGTCCGTCGGTCGGAATCCGGAGGAAGTGCTGCGCGTTCTTGACGCCCTGCAGACCGACGAACTCTGCCCGTGCAACTGGCAGAAGGGCGAACCCGTCCTCGCTGTCTAACGGTTAGCAATTCAATGGAAAAGCTGTACGGTCTTTTTCCGGATTACGCGCGCGATCTCAAGCTGAACCTTCAGAATGTCCTGAAACAGGCGGAACTGACGGAGCAGCAGGCGTGGGGCACGGCGGTCGCTTCCGCCGTCGCGGCGCGTAATCCTCAACTGATCGCGGAGGTGCTGGCCGAAGCAGGCCAGCATCTCTCCGCGGAAGCGTTTCATGCGGCGAAAGCGGCCGCCGCCGTCATGGGCATGAACAACGTGTACTACCGGTTTCAGCATCTCTCCGGTAACGAACGTTATAGTCAGATTCCCGCGAGGCTGCGCATGCAGGTGATCCGGTCTCATGGGTCCGATCCGATTGATTTCGAGCTTTGGTGCACAGCGGTATCAGCCATTAACGGATGTGGATCCTGCGTGGCTTCGCACGAAAAGGTGTTGCGGGAAAAAGGCGTTCCGGAGGAGACGATCCTCGCTGCCGTACGCATCGCCAGCGTGATCCACGGCGCGGCTGCGGTTCTCGATACCGAGGCCGTTCGGGCTCAGTAGGGCAAGGCTTTGCGCACCGATTTCTTTGACCGCTCTGGGAAACCGCTGGTTTCACCGAGCATCTCCGGTCCACATTGATGCAGTCTCTTCCGACAACGCTGCGATGGAACCTCCTGGTCGCGCTGCTGTGCCTCGCACTACCGGTCGCTGCCGAGGATCTCTCTCTCGCTGAGGGCCTGTTCCGGCGCACTGACTACGCGGGAGCACTGCGCGTGGCGCTCCGGCAAGAGCACCCGGGCGCTCCGGGCTATGCGATAGCGGGCCGGAGCAGTTTGATGGAGGGCAAATTCAAAGCGGCCGTCGAATACTTCCAGAAGGCGGTGGCGCTCGAACCTCGCAGCTCCGAATACGCGCTTTGGCTCGGGCGGGCGTGGGGCCGCAAGGCGGAGGCCGCGAGTCCTTTAACAGCCCCAATGGCTGCCTCGCATGCTCGGGAATGGCTCGAAAAGGCCGTGGCGCTCGATCCGAAAAACGGCGACGCCCTCGACGACCTCTTCGAATATTATTTAGAAGCGCCTGTGTTCCTCGGCGGCGGTCTGGATAAGGCGGAGGCGCTGGCTCACCGGATTGAAACGCTCGACCCGGCCGAGGGGCGGTTTGATCTCGCGCGACTCGCTCTGAAACGGGGTCAAACGGCTACAGCCGAGCAACACTTTCGAACGTCCGTTGCCTTGAAGCCCAAAGCGATCGCACACGTTATTGCTTTTGCCCGATTTCTTGCGCACCAGGGGCGGATCAACGAATCCACGACTCTTCTTGATCGAGGAGACGCCGCGGCGCCGGGAAGCCCACGCTTGCTTTACGCGCGCGCTGCCATCCAGATTGAAACCCACCAGGACCTCGGTCAAGCTCGCAGACTGCTCGAGCGATATCTTGCGTCGGACCTCACTCCCGATGACCCCTCGCGGGAATCCGCTCAAAAGCTACTTCGTCAAGCCCAGGGAACATGATGACGCCGAAAACCGAGTGGCGCGCCAGTAATTCGCGGCGCGTCATTGGTTGTGTTCGTAACGCTGCTTAAGCCCTTCAGCAAGTTGTTCCTGGCCTGGGGCATGAAGCACTAAGTTCCCGTTTCGATGGGGCTCTCCTTTTTATCTGAATGTGATTTCTGATTTGGCGCCGACGTCATCGAGTGGACGGTAAGGAAGCGCTTTGGCCTGAATTTGCGGGGCCGCTCGTCGTGGCCGGAATCGCGTTTTCTTTCAGGAGGCGCAGATATGTTCCGCGCTTCAGACCAGCGGGCATTTGTCGCAGCCGCCGTCATAGGGGAAACGACACTCCTTCGCAACCTGCCGTAGGCTTTCTGGCTAGCGCTCCTGGGATGTCACGACGGCCCATCCTCCCGCCGTTTGAATTCCCGGCACATTGAAGTACTTCACGAAGTCTTCATCCGTGCCGTGGAATGAGCTTGTGTCCGCTTTTACTGTTACGTCGATGGGAGCGATGGCCGCTGCATAGGTGGCCTGAACTCCCGCCGCCGTCCCCACCGCAATCAGTTCGATCGGCCCTGAGTACTTGCCGTGCAGCCATGACAGCGCCGTGAGGATGTCCTGCACCCGAAGTTGGTCGTCGGATAGGTTGAAGCTCTCGAAGTGTTTCGCGGAGTGATCGCGGGTACGAAAGACCTCGATCGCGACGCCGGGGCGGCCCGACGGAATGTCCTGCCGGGATCCTCCCACAAGCAGAACCGGCGTTCCTTTGCCTTCCGCGCGAGCATAAGGGATCCGATCACCCACATTGGGGCGGCTCAATGCGTGGCCATCATCAATCACCTGTTCCGGCCATTCCGCGGCCAGCGCATGGCGGAGCGCTTCCTTCGCAGGCCTTGTCGGCCGCCGCTTCCACTCCGCGAATAGCTGTTCGTAACTGACTGCGTTCGAGGGCGTCGCGCGTCCCGCCAGCGCCAGCATGCTCGTCAATTGCTGAATGTCGGCGTTTTTCTCCGCATATTCGCTCAAATCGCGCGCGCCCAGGATATGCTTCGCGAAGAATCGGTACACCGCCTCGCGGTTCTCCTTGTTGAAGTTGTGCGGGGCGTCAAGCTGGATGGTTTCGACGTTCTCGGGTTTCCCGTACAGCTCATAAATACGCCGAATCGCCGGATATTCTTCGGTTGGCGTATTCTTCGTCCAGTCGCCCGTCGCCGAAACCATCAACAGCGGCTTTGGGGCGATCATTGCCGCGATCTCCACGTTGTTCGTGCCCAACCTCAGCCCGGGCGCGTTCTCGCAAAAATCCCCACCCTGCATGTACGCCGAAATCATGTTCACTGGGGCGAAAAAACTGACGCGGTCATCCACCGCCGCGAGCGAAAACGTCTGCGTAGCGCCGCCGGACGCGCCGGTCATCGCAATGCGCGTCGAATCAACATCCTCAAGGCTCTGAATGAAATCAACCGCGCGGATCGAGTTCCACAACTGCAGTCCATACGGCCCGAATCCCCATAGTTTCTCTATGTCCGATCCGAATGCATGCGGCGTCTGGATCGTGTCGTTGTAGCCGACCATGTCCCATGCGAACACGACATATCCCTGGCGAGCAAGGTTCGCGCCCAGCGTCGGACCGGAATACAGCGGCTGATTTTCGAGCCGCCCGTACGCCCAGTGGCCATGCGGGTTCAGTACCGCCGGATGCTTGCCGGCGCCCTGCAAGGGCCGGTAGAGATTCCCGCCCAGGTAATAACCGGGCATCGTCTCGAGCAGGACCTTCTCAATTGTGCAGTCCTTGGTCTTGATGCGCCCGAAGATCTGCGGATGAAGCGGCGTTTTCTCCGGCATCGGATCGAGCCCGGCAGCGAACAGAATCTGTCCCCGCAGTTTTGCTTTGCGCTTCTCCCATTCGGCCAGAGTCTTATAGTTCGGCAGCGGGAAATGGGTATCCGTATTCGGAATATTGGTCAGCCGCGCGTCCGTCGCCGGAATCTGCGCGGCCAGCAGCATCAGAGCGGGGATGAGCATCCCTCAGACTCTATCGCAGCAGGTCTTCGAGTTGAATCTTCGCGCCCGTTTTTTCGTCACGATACTTCACGACGACGGGCGTATAGATCGAAATGCCCCATTCCTTGCCGGGGCCGCTCGTAACGGCGCGCGAGCCCGCCACAAGTACCGCGCCCTCGGGCACGACAAGCGGCGTCTCGTCCGTCGCGCGGTAGACTTCTCCGCGCACGAGATCGTACACCGGCGTCGATCGATTCAGAATCGTGCCGGTTCCCAGAACCGCGCCCTTCTTAACGACCGTGCCCTCATAGACGCCGCAATTGCCTCCGATCAGCACATCATCCTCGATGATCACCGGTAGCGCGCCGACGGGCTCAAGCACTCCGCCGATCTGCGAAGCCGCCGAGATATGGCAGTTCTTTCCCACCTGAGCGCAACTTCCGACGAGCGCGTGCGAATCCACCATCGTGCCGTCGCTCACATATGCGCCCGCGTTGATGTACATCGGCGGCATGCACGTGACACCCTTACCGATGTAGCAGCCGTCACGTATGCTCGATCCACCTGGCACAATTCGCACTTGGTCATCGGGCGTAATCCGACGCACCGGGTAGGTAGACTTATCGAGAAAAGGCTGCCGATCCGCGTCGATCGACATGTCGACGATCGAACCAAGCCGGAATCCCAGCAGAATACCTTTCTTCACCCAGCCGTTGACGCGCCATCCGATGGCGCTTGAAGCGTCCGGCTCCGCAGCGCGAATCTGTCCCGCGTTCAATGCCTCTTTGAAGCGATTGAACAGCGCGAAGTGTTCCGGTAGATATCCTTCAGGTCTGTTGTCGAAAAGCTGCTCGATCTCCCGCTGCAATCAGCGCACCCCCGCTGTGGCGCCGAGTCCGACCGTTTCGAGCGCCTGCTCGATCTTCTTCTTGTTCGCGTCAGATGGCGGAACCATGGGAAGCCGATACGCCGGCTCCAGGAGGCCCATTCGATGCATCGCCCATTTGACAGGGCCAGGGTTCGCTTCCACAAAGTTCACCTGCATCAACGGGAAGTAACGCCGCTGAACTCTTCTCGCCGCCGCGAAATCGGCCGTGTTGCCCAGGCGCGCGAGTTCCGTCATCTCGGCCGGGATCTCGTTCGAAGCGACTGAGATGATCCCGCGTCCACCAAGCGCGATTAACGGCAACGTAATCGCATCATCTCCGGAAAGCACAGTGAACCGTTCGGGGAGCGTGTGAAGTACATCGGCCATCTGTGAAATATTGCCGGATGCTTCTTTGACCCCGACGATATTCTCGATTTCGGCCATGCGCGCCAGGGTCGCAGTCTCCACATTCACGCCCGTGCGGCCCTGAATGTTGTAGACGATGATCGGCAGGGGCACTTCTGAGGCGAGCTTCTTAAAGTGCTGGTACAGCCCTTCCTGCGTCGGCTTGTTGTAGTACGGAGTGACCGAAAGAATTCCCTGGGCGCCCAGACGTTCGCATTCCCGCGCGAGCTCGATCACCTCATGGGTGTTATAGCCGCCGGCGCCCGCGAGTACGGGCCTTTTGCCGCGCGCTTCCTCGATCGTGATCGCAACCACGCGCAGATGCTCTTCGCGCGAAAGCGTCGGGCTCTCGCCCGTCGTACCGCAGGGCACGAGAAAGTCAATGCCAGCGTCAATCTGGCGCCGGATCAGACGCCGCAGCGTCGATTCATCGAGCGAACCATCCATCCGGAACGGCGTAACCAGAGCCGTTCCGCATCCCGTGAACATGTACCACCTCCTCTAAAACAGAATCTCGCCGAACTCGTGAAAACCCTTCTTGCCCGCGATCCACTCGGCGGCTTTTACGGCGCCCAGGGCGAAGCCCTCGCGGTTTCGCGCGGTATGCCGCAGCGTGATCGTGTCGGCGGGCGAATCGAAGCCGATCTCGTGCGTGCCCGCGATGACCCCGGCGCGATTTGAACCCGTGTCCACGGGCCGCTCGTATCCGGCTTTTTTCATCTCATTCACCAGCTTGAGAAGCGTGCCGGACGGCGCATCCTTCTTGGCTGAGTGATGGATTTCCCACGCCCAGGCCTCGTATTCCGGCTCACTCGACAGCAATTTGGCCGCAGCGGAAACGATTCGAAAGAACGCATTCACTCCCACCGAGAAATTAGGGCTCCAAACCAGCCCAATGCCGTGCCGCTCGACCGTTTTCTTCACTTCGCCCAGATGATCCAGCCACCCGGTGGTGCCGACGACGAGGTTCGTGCCCAACGCCGCGATCTTCTGAATATTCGGAACGGCGGCGGAAGGGACAGAAAAATCGATCGCCACATCGACGTCGCGGAAATTCGACTGCGTAATGCCTTCGAAATTTGTGTTGTTGAACTCGTCGAGCTTCAGAGCGATCTGATGGCCGCGCGATTCGGCGGCTCGCTCGATCATCTTCCCCATCTTTCCGTAACCGACGATCGCGATCTTCATTCAAAGACCTCGGGATCGGGATCGCGGAAGAACTGCTGATGCAGGGCCGTCACCGCGCACTTCAGATCCTTCTCGGCGACTACGACGCCCAGATTCAGCAGCGACGCGCCCTGGGAAATCATACGTATATTGATCCCGTTGAGCGCCTGGAAGATCTGCGAAGCCACTCCCGGAGTGTATCGGATGTTCTCGCCGACCAGGCACACAATCGCCTGCCCGGGCTCCGTCGACACCTCCGAGAATTCGCCCAGATCCTTTACGACTCGATCGAGCCGCGAAGTGTTATCGATCGTGAGCGACACGTTGACCTCGCTTGTGGCGATCATGTCCACGGGCGTCTCGTAGCGGTCGAACACTTCGAAGATGCGCCTCAGGAATCCGTGCGCCATCAACATCCGGCTCGAGTGAATGTTCACGAGCGTGATGTTGCGTTTGCATGCGATGGACTTGATCGGGTTTTTACAAGCCGCAGTCCGCGAGACGATTACGGTACCTTTCACCTCTGGCCGGCGCGAATTGAGGATCAGAACAGGGATGTCGCGCTCGATTGCCGGAACTACCGTCGCCGGATGCAGTACCTTTGCGCCGAAGTAAGCAAGCTCCGCGGCCTCCGCGAACGAAATGGTCTTCACCCTCAGCCCGCCGGGCATTACCGTCGGGTCGGCCGTAAGCATGCCGTCCACGTCGGTCCAGATCTGAATCTCTTCCGCGCTCACGCCGGCGCCCACGATTGATGCTGTGAAATCGGATCCGCCGCGCCCGAGCGTCGATGTTACGCCATCTTCTGTAGCGCCGATGAAACCGCCCATCACTACGACCTTGTTCTTAGCCAGAGCCGGAAGCGTGGCCGCCAGGCGCGCGTAGGTTTCCGGAAACAGCGGAGCTGCCTGCGTATGCCTCCGGTCCGTGACGATGACCTTGCGAGAGTCTACGTGCGCGGCAGGCAGACCGAAGTGCTCGAAAGCCAGCGAAACGATATAGCTCGAAAGCCGTTCGCCGTAACTGGAGATCGCGTCGACAGATCGTGGCGTGAGTTCGCCAAGAACAGCGAGCCCCTTCACCAACTCCGTCATCTCCTGAAAATGCTCGTCCAGCGTGCGGTCCAGTTCGGCGCGATGCGCGAGAGGCACGACCTGCCGCGCCTCACGCGAATGGAAATCCCGAAGATCGTGCAGTTGCCGGATGTAGTCCTCGCGCTTCCCTGTGATCGCCGCATTCGCTATCGCGAGCAATTTGTTGGTCGTCTTACCCATCGCCGATACCACAACGATGGGATGCCGGTCCGCCCGCGCTTTGACGATTGACGCCACCCGCTCGATGGCCGCCGCTGATTCGACGGACGTGCCGCCGAATTTCATCACGATCATGCTAGTCGAGATAGCCTTCCGCGCGCATCAATTCCGCGTTGAGCACGGCTGCGCCAGCGGCTCCGCGAACGGTGTTGTGGCCCAGCGCGACGAACTTCCAGTCGAACACGGGGCAGGGACGCACGCGCCCCACGAACGCCGCCATACCCCGTTCGCGCTCCACGTCCTTGCGAGGCTGCGGACGATCCGCCTCCGACAGATACTGAACGGGCCGCTTCGGCGCGCTCGGAAGATCAAGATCCTGCGGAGCCCCGCGGAAGCTCTCGAACGCCTTAATCAGATCGGACTCCGAAGGCTTCGAGGAAAACTCCACCGACACGCACACGGTGTGCCCGTCGACCACCGCCACACGGTTGCAGTGCGCACTCACGCCCGCGGTCAACGGCGCGATCCGATCGCCGGCGAAGTCGCCCATGATCTTCTGGGTCTCCTGCTGCATTTTTTCTTCTTCGCCGCCGATGAACGGAATCACGTTCCCTGTGATATCCATCGATGCGACGCCGGGATAACCCGCGCCCGAAATCGCCTGCAGCGTCGTCGCCACCACTCGCTTAATCCCGAACTGCTTCAGCGGGCCGAGCGCCATCGTCAACACGACAGTCGAGCAGTTCGGATTGGTCACGATCTGCCCTTTCCACCCGCGCGCGCGGCGCTGTCCCGGAATCAGTTTCAGGTGATCGGCATTAATCTCCGGAACGATCAGCGGAACGTCCGCCTCCATCCGGTGGTTCTTCGAATTCGAGACCACCGCATGGCCCGCCTGCGCGAATTCCCGCTCGATCTCCGTTGCGACAGAGGCGTCCATTGCGGAGAACAGAAGTCCCGGCGCGTTGCCCGGCTTGGCTTCTTCCACCGCCAACTTCGCCGCCGCTTCCGGCACAGAGCCGCCCAGATGCCATTTCGCGGCTTCGGTATAGCGCTTACCTGCCGAGCGCTCGGACGCGCCGAGCCACGTGAGCTCAAACAACGGATGACCGTCGAGAAACTTGATGAAATGCTGGCCCACCATCCCGGTGGCGCCGAGAATGCCGACTTCGATTTTCTTCATTGGGTTAGTAACTGCCTGACCAGTTTTTGATAAAGCTCTACTGCTTCGAGTAACTCTCTCTTGGGGACGCGCTCCTCAAGGGTGTGCGCAACGTGAATCGTGCCGGGGCCCAGCAGAAGCGGCTGCCCCCACTTCCCTTCGAACGCCGGAATGTCGGTGGTGTACGCGACGATTGTTGTCTCCAGTCGATCGACCGCTTTCATTCGCACGGCGGGAATCTCGAGAACAAAATCCAGTCGCGCTTTATCTCCCACAGCTCGCTCCAGCGCTTCTCGGACCGGTCCTGAGTCACCCACCAGCCGAACGAAAATTTCGGCCCGCGCTTCGTCCGGAATAACGTTGGGCGCGCGTCCACCGCGAATCGTACCGATGTTCAGCGTGCACGGCCCCAGCGTCTCGTCGACCGGCAAACGGACCTTGCGGATCTCGTTCAACGCGTCCAGCAGCTTTTCAATGGCGGATTCGCCCAATTCGGGATAAGCGGAGTGGGCCATCTTGCCAGTCGCGACCACCTCGTACCTCAGCGCGCCTTTTGATCCCAGGGCCAGCCTGTTACTCGTGGGCTCGCCGTTAATGAGGTATTTAGATCCGCGGGGATTCTCGGCGGCATGCTGCGCGCCCGCGCTGTTCCGTTCCTCGCCCACCACAAACAGCAGCGCAAAATTCCGCACGCCGTCTTCGAGCAGTCTCTCCACCGCCGTGATCATCGACGCGATAATGCCTTTGGTATCGCAGGCGCCGCGCCCCCAGATGAACTCGTCGTCCTCTCGCGAACCGAAGAAGGGGGGGACCGTATCCATGTGAGTCGAAAGCGTGACGCGCGGTTCGCCAAACGCCGCGAAGACGTTATTGCGCCCGGGTTCCACGAGAATCTTCTCCGCCGTCCCGTCGTACTTTGCGCAGATGCGCGAGACGTGGGCGAAGAGATAATCGCCGACCTTTTCTTCTTCCGGCGTGACGGACGGGATATCGATTAGTTGGCGCGTCAGCTCAAAAACATGCATAAAAAAGCCTGTTCCGGAGAGCGCGCGAGGAAAGTGACGCGAGATGAGTGCACTGTCCCGATAGCGCTCCACCCGGGTTGCCCCGGATGACAGTGGTCGGGATTTAACCCGAACCCCCAACCGAAACGACCCGACCGGCCGCTCGATTTCGGCGGATGGCCCCTCTCGAACGCGCATCCCGCGGTGGCGGGAAAAGCGCGCGCCCGTTCATGGCCGCCGCACCTCTACCAGAAGACGTCAGGATAACACGGCGATTATTGCTGAGCGCCAATACGGTCGAGCACGTGGAAGCGAGTGTCGTCCTCGGTCACCGCGCGCGAGTCGACATCAATCCTCATCGCATGCGCCGAGCCCCCGGCATTCGCGGCCGGCCATTCAGGCAGACCAGCGCCGTTCGGATTGCCGGTTTTGACGAAATTCGCGAAATAATCTTCCATCAGCGCGGAGACCTTATAGTCTTCGTGCGTCCAGTCGTAGACCTTGTTGCTCGCGAGGTTGCCCAAAGCGTACTCGATCTCCGCGGAATGCACGGCCCCGCGCGGAGGAGGAGGCGGCGCTCCGCCGTTGCCTCCACGGGTGACGCCGCCCGCAAGTCCGGCGGTCGCGTTGCCCATCGACTTACTCATTGCGGGACGCGGCCGCGCATAGTAATAGCGATAAACCGGCTTCCCGCCCGTTTTGGCGCAGAGATCGATCCACTTCCATGTGCCGTAGGCGATGAAACGCGCACTCGAAAGATCAGTGGCGGCGTCAACCACGCTCGCTTTCACCTTTGAATCGTAGGCGCTCATCACCTCTTTCGCGTTCGCGCCGTACAGCTTGTCGACCGCCTTCTGGAAATTCTCGGCCGTTGGTTCGGCGTTGCCCAGCACCATGCGAGAATTCATCTCTTCGGAGTTCCAACCGGCCAGCAGCGGAACGTGCGCCTGTTTTCCAGCGGAGAAGATGGCGAGCGGCGTTTCGGGGAAAAAGTAGCCGTCAATCACTGGGCTGAAGCGCCCTGCGCCGGGTTTACTCGCCGCCGCGAGAACCTGATCCGTGCTCATCGCGCGCAATGCTGCGAGGTTTGCCGCGCCTGCGCTCGCAGCGAACCTGGAGCCCATCTCTTCGCCTTCCTTGAGCGACACAGGCGCGAGAGTGGCGACGATCGATCCGCTCTCTCCGATCGCTCCGGCGATCAGATCGCGTGAAAGGGGCGAAGCCATCTGCGCGCTCACTGAAATCGATCCGGCCGATTCCCCGGCGATCGTGATCTTGCGCGGATCGCCGCCGAAAGCCGCGATATTCTTGCGAACCCACAACAGCGCGGCGTTCTGATCGAGCAAGGCATAATTCCCTGACGCATGATGCGGAGATTCAGCGGTAAGTTCCGGATGCGCCATGAAACCGAAAACGCCCAGCCGGTAATTCACTGTGACGCTGACAATGCCCTTTGCGGCGATGCTCTCGCCGTCGTAGCGGGGCTCCGATCCGTCACCTGCCGCGAATCCGCCGCCGTAGAAATAGACCATAACTGGCAGCTTTGCGCTCGCCGATTTCGCTGGCGTCCACACGTTTAAATAGAGGCAGTCCTCGCTCATTCCGTTCGAGCGGAAGCCCATGTCTCCGAATAGAGCCTGCTGCGTACAGCGCGGCCCGAATGCGGTGGCCCGGCGCACGCCCGTCCAGTTGACGACCGGCTGGGGCGCCTTCCAGCGCAGCGCTCCAGTCGGCGGCGCGGCGAAAGGAATGCCTTTAAACTCGCGGACACCCGAAGCCTGCGGGCCAGTCCCTTCGAGGACGCCGTTGGCGATCCTGACGTGATCCGCCGCGGCTCCGCCTGTAGCGGCTGCGTGCGCGGCGGGGGCGATCATTGCGATCGCCAATGCGCTGTAGATTTTCATTTGCGTTTCAGTATATCCGCGCGCCTTCAAAAGGCTTGATCGCGCGCCTGGCCGCGGCTAAGATATCTCAAACCTGGTTCGGGAGGAGGTTATCGAGCCATGTGGATGTTGAAAGGCGCTCCACACGCCCTGCTGCTGCCGTTAGCCGCCGCGTTTCTGGCGCAACCGATTCTGGCGGTCCCTACTCTTACCCTCTTCGGCAGAATGCCGCCGACTCCGTTGACGCTTCAGACCAGCGTGATGACCGAGACCAACTGCCTGGGACCCGGCGCCGTCCGCATCGCCGCCCGATGCGTCGATACGGCGTTTATCTCGACTCAGCTTGCAACCACTACATCGACATTTGTCTCGCCGAACACGTTCAATTTCAGTACGGCAGCGCCCACAAACCAGACCTTCACGAGCACGTTTAACCGTGCCGTCATGACCCAACCTAGTCTCGCCGGCTGGACGATCATGAACGGGGGAACGCTGGACCTGACGATCAACATCGACACGTTCCGGGCCAATCTGGTCAGCAAGCAGGTGGGCCCAACCCGGCTCGAAAGGAGGATATCGAGTCATGTCGATATTGAAGATCGCTCCGCGCGCGTGGCGCCTGCCACTCGCCGCGCTATTACTGTGTCAGCCCGCGTGGGCGGCTGCCACCCTGACGATCTTCGGCAAAATGCCGCCAGCCACGCCGCTCCAATCAAGCGCGAAGACACAGACCAACTGCCTGGGGCCCGGCGCCAAGCTGGTCGCCCCCAAGTGTGTCGATACAGCCTTCGTCTCTACCCAGCTTGCGACCGCTACCTCGACATTCGCCTCGCCGGACACATTTAATACGACCGCTCCCACCAATCAGACCTTCACGAGCACCTTCGGCCTGGCTCTCAAAGCCCAAGCCAGTCTGAAGGGCTGGACCCTGGTGAACGGCGGCACTCTCGATCTCACCATCAACATCGACTCGTTCAGCGCGAACCTGGTTAACAACCGGTTCGGTGGGATGAAGATCAACGCGGTCGTCTCGAAATACGATCCCAGGAATCAGCCTGATCTGAAAAAGGGAGTCACCGCGCCAACTGCAAGTCAACTCGTGTGGACGCAGGCCATATACATGAACTGGCAGCCGAGCGCTCCAGCCAATGGCGCTCCAACTCCTGCGAAGCCGGCAAACACGCTGGATGACTATACGTTTAATACCGGCGGGAAAGGCATGGCCGTGGCTGGCGCTGCGGGGGCGTTCGGTCTGGCGCCGCAGGCGATTCCCTCTACCGCGAAAAACGCGCCCTATTCCACCGTGCCGGCGAATGCCCCGTCGAAGCCGCAGCAGGCGTATGCCGATCCCCTGTACCCCTTCCAGAGCCAGCGAAAAAACGGGATCAACACCTTTTCCGATGAGCCTTTCAACGCGTACACGATTCCCGCGTCGTTCCGCGGCATCGCTCTCCTCTCAGCAGTGAATACGCAAACCAAAACGCTGACTGTCTTCAACGATGGGATCAACTATGGATTCGATCTCGAGCCAATCGTGGCCGGAACAGCGGAACCTTCGTTTACCGTTTTGTCGGGTCTGGTGATCTCCGGGATGCTGATAGCGCTCCGCAGGCGCAAAAACCCCTGAATCATCCTTCCAATCGATAGCGGCTTTCGGCCACTCGATACAAACGCCGCCAAACCAGCCGGTTGATACAGACGACAATCGCGGCCATCACCACCGTCGAGAGCAGCAAAAGGTCAAATCGCCCCGCGTCCGTCGCGCTGCTGATCCGCGCGCCCAGTCCGCTCGTAGTGAAGAGTTGCCCTTTCAGACGAAAATACTCGGCGACGATACTGGCGTTCCACGCGCCGCCCGAAGCCGTAATCAGGCCGGTCACCAGATAAGGAAAGATTCCCGGCAGGATGATCGTCCGCCATCGCTGGACTAACCTAAAGCCGAACACCTGCCCGACTTCTTTCAGCTCGCTGGGTATCGCCAGCGCGCCCGCGATCACGTTGAAGAGGATGTACCACTGAGTGCCCAGCAGCATGAGAAGAATTGAGGCGATCCCGATCCCGCCGCCAAGTTGAATCAGCCCCAGCAGCAGCACCGGGAACAGGGCGGTCGCCGGAACCGACGCCGCGATCTGCGCCATAGGCTGCGCGATCCTCGATAGCTTTTGGTTGAAGCCAATGGCCACACCCGCAGGAATCGTCCACAGTGCAGCAATCAGCAGCGCCGCGTTGACGCGCAGAAACGTGAGCCCGGCGTCTCGAAGAGTCGTCCGCCATTCCTCTGCAGAAACGCCCCCCAACAGCCGGATCGCCTGGACAATCGCGAAGACCGTCAGCGCAGCCGCCGGCGCCGCAAGAATGTACAAGACCGCGACGGATCTCCCGCTCGAGCCCGGGCGCGGAACGGTCTTCGGTTTCCTCGCAATTCGCGCTTCAATCCTCAACGAAAGACTGTTGAAAAGAGCGCCGGGTATGGACGCAAGTCGGGATCGCCGGAACGCCTTCAGAACGGCATTCGATCCGTGGCCCATTGTCTCGACTTGCTCGAATTTGAACTTGTCGGACCAGGCGATCAAAGGGCGCCAGACAAACTGATCGATCAGAATAATGACCGCGATCATTGTCCCGAGCCCCCAACCGATCGCGCCCATGTCGCCGGCGCTCGCCGCCGTCTGAAGATACGAGCCGAGTCCGGGCAGGCGGAAATCCCGTTCGCCCAGCACGAACATCTCGCACGCCATCAGAAAAAACCAGCCGCCCGCCACGGACACCATCGAATTCCATAAAAGACCGATCGCGCCATAGGGCAGCTCCAGTTGAAAAAAACGCTGCCAGGAGCTGTAGCCGTAAACCTGAGTCACCTCACGCAACTCTCGTGGGATCGATTTCAGCGAGGAATAAAAGCTGAATGCCATATTCCAGACCTGGCCCGTAAAGATGAGCACGATCGATCCGAGCTCGATCCCGAGCTGCCGCGACGGAAACAACGAAATCATCGCCAGCATTACGCCAGGCAGAAAGCTCAGCACCGGAATGGACTGCAGAATATCCAGAATCGCGATCAGAACCGGCTCGATGCGGGGCTGCCTTGCGGCAAGGTAGCCGTATCCGACCGCGAATACAAGGCTCAGAAGGTAAGCCGTGAACATCCGCGCCAGCGAATAGAGCGTGTAAACAGGAAGATCCCGCGAGGAGCGCGATATTGTCGCTGCAGGAACCGCCGTGCCCCACCAATAGTGCGCCAGTTCGGCGAAGCCATAGGCGCACGCGGCGAAGGCTGCGAACAAAGCAATGTCAATGATCGCCGGTCGTTTCGCCGAATCGGCGAACGACTGCGCAAGCGCGGGATAACGCAATTTCACCCGCGAACCTCGTCCGCTTCCTCCTCCGTTTCAGGCTCGGGGAGAAAGAACCGCTTGTGGGCCGCGTCGTAATCGAAAAGCTCGGCGTAACGGCCCCAGCTGATGGCCGTCTCGAGTTGCCGCTGCAATTCGTCTTCGGTAAAAGATTCGTCGAGAAGATCCCGGAAGAATTCGTCGGCAATGCGATGATTCGGTTTCGCCAGCACTGCCCGGCGGATCTGATCGATCAGGGGCACGCTCCTGAGGGCGGCGTCCCGGAACATATCCTTCTGGCCCAGGATGTCCGTGTCGGCGAACCGCATTCCGGTCTCGGTAAGCTGGACGTCGCCTTCGGTCACGGAAACGAAACCCAGCAGAGATCCCGCCTCGATGATCGGAAGAATATCGTCGACCTCGAGCCCAAGATCCTCGGCGAGTTTATAGAGATCCGTTCGTGAACCGTCCTGAGGCATCATCTCGAGCAGGCCCTCGAGCCCTCCGGGCCGCACGTGAGGCAGCATCTGGTAGCCGGCGCGAGGCTCCTTGGCGAGAGGCCCGCCTATGTGGATGGGCTGCTCGAGTTGCGGCTGCGTCAGAATCTGGTAGATGTAATCGACGTGCCGCACGAATGCGTAAGACTTTCGATCGCGCCAGTGCGGCAGGGTGACCTCGAAATCCGCGCGGATGCGTGCCGGGTTCTTGCCCAGCACGACGATTCGGTCGGCCAGCAGCACGGCCTCCTCGATGTTGTGGGTGACGATGAAGATGGCCTGCGTGGAGAGCTTCCGCCCCATCCACAACTCAATCACCTGGCTGCGCAGGTTTTCCGCGGTCAGCACGTCCAGTGCGGAAAACGGTTCGTCCATGAACAGAACTTCGGGCTCCACAACCAGTGCTCTGGCGAAGCCCACCCGCTGCCTCATTCCGCCCGATAGCTCTTTCGGAAATGCGCCTTCGAAACCGCTTAACCCGACGGTGTCCAGCGCGCGCCAGCTACGGTCCGCCCGCTCCTCCGGCGGTACTCCCCGAGCCTCGAGGGGCGCTTCCACATTCTGCTGAACTGTGAGCCACGGGAAGAGCGCGAAGCTCTGAAAAACGATCGCGAGATTGGAAGGATTGTCTTCCTTGCCGTTCCATCGAACCTTTCCCGAGGACGGCTTCGACAAACCGGCGAGCATTCGAAGCAGCGTCGATTTGCCGGAGCCGGATGGCCCGAGCAGCGCGAGAATCTGCCCTGCCCGAACCTCGAGATCCAGAGGCGCGATCACCTGAATGCGGTTCCCGTCAGGCGCCGGATAGAACTTCTCGATTGACCTTGCTTCAATGAGTGCGTTCGTTTGCGCCATCCTTCTTCTCCCGTACTATCCTCCGACACTCAAGGCAACTGCGCGGAGCGCTGCGGTATTAACTTTGTGACGATCGGCTGACGAGCCGCGCGATGGTTTCCACGTGAAACGTCTGAGGGAAAAGATCCACCAAACGGAGGGTCTCGATCCGATATGCATCGCTGAGCGCCGCGAGATCGCGCGCCAGCGTCGCCGGGTCGCATGAAACAAGCGCGACGGTCTTAGGTTTCAATTCAATTAATCGGGTGATTGCGGTTCTTTCCAGTCCAGAACGCGGCGGATCGGCGAGAACGAAATCCGGTGTCTCCGAAGTTTCGATCAGAAATGAGTCCGTCTGACCCTGCTCGACTTTCACCGACACGCGCGCGCGCCGCGCGTTCGCTTTAAGGTCCGCTGCGGCGGCGCGTCCACTCTCGACCGCAATCACGTGCGAGAATCTTCGCGCAAGCGGTAGTGAGAACAGCCCCACTCCCGCGTAAAGGTCGAACGCGCGCTCGCCTGACGCGTCGCCAATCGCCAACTCGGCCAGCTTCGGCAGCAGAAACCGATTTACCTGGAAAAATCCCTGGCCGCTGACAGTGAAGGTGTCTTCGTTCACAGCGTACTCGAGAGGCCCCAATACGCTGCCCGGGATCTCCTCCGCCAGCCATTCGAAGAAATGCCTGGCCACCGGCTGATCGGTCTCAAGAACATTCCACTGCACGTGCCTTTCATCCGTGAAGATTTCAAGCGCGCGAAGGAACCGTGGCCAGCGCCGGTCGCGCGCCATTCGGCTCACCTTCGCGATGGCTTCGTTGATTTTCGGCGATGAGATCGGACAGCGGTCGATAGCGACGAGTTTTCGCGAGTTCATCTCGCGGAAACCCATGCGCCCCTTTTCGAAATGGAGTTGCACCCGATTGCGATATCCGTAGGGTTCTGCCGAGGAGACTGCGATGAGGTCTTCGGAGTAATCGATCTTCCCCACGCGCCGCAATGTCTCGGCGAGAATGCTCCGCTTGTAACGGAGTTGCGCAGCGTAATCGATGTGCTGATATTGGCAGCCGCCGCAACGCTCGAAGTAGGGGCACACCGCCGAGGTTCTGTCCGGAGACGATTCGACAATCTTAGTCGCGCGGGCGCGCTGCGCCTGCTTGCGCGATCCGGTCCTTTCCGCCTCGACTGTTTCGCCGGGAAGGACAAACGGAGTAAATACAACTTCGCCTTCGGCCCGGCTCAGTCCCTCGCCGCCGTAGACCAGCTTCTCGATTTTCAACACCTCAGACATATGTCGGAGCCACGACCTTCAACGTACCAGCCTGCCGTAAATCCGAAACCGAAGGGCCTTGCGACGAATCGAAGTAAACAGTAGCAGCGCCCGTAGGGTGACGGGATTCGTACGTCTGATGATGGTTCGCAGGTTAAGTCGCGTATTTTTGTTGGTGTGTGGCACGGTTCCCATGCTGCCCGCGCAGAATGCGCAGTCCGCTGCGTCTGTAACAGTGCGTGACGAGCAGAGTGCGGCAATCGCAGGTGCTGACGTCACCATCGTCAAATCGGATGGTTCTATAACCCGATCGGCGAAAACGGAGGATGGCTCGGCCCGCTTCGACGATCTGACGAACGGGACTTATGCAGTGCGAATCGAAGCCGATGGTTTCGAGCCGTTCTCTTCGAATCTCGAAATTGCTGGTAACGGTGACGCCTCACTCAATGCGGTCCTGAAAGTGGCCGCGGCTCACACGCAAAGCGTCACGGTGGAGGACACCGAACCGGCACCGCTCGACCGCGGGCCAAGCCCTCCTGTGGAACTTAAGCGCGAGAGCGTGAAAAATCTCCCGGGGCGTCCGGCAACGGTGGCCGATGCGCTGCCTCTCTCTCCGGGTGTGATCCAGATGCCCGATGGAAGCCTGCGCCTTTCGGGCAGCGGCGAGCACCGCAGCGCGTTGCTGGTGGACTCCTCCGACGCGACCGACCCCTCGACCGGTCAGTTCGGCGCCACCGTTCCCATCGACAGCGTGCAGACGGTCAACGTAATGGCGAGCCCGTTCCTTGCCGAGTACGGACGATTCACTTCGACAGTTGTCTCGGTCGAGACGCGGCGCGCGGGTGATAAGTGGCATTTCGAAATCAACGATCCCTTGCCTGAGTTTCGGTGGCGGAGTTGGCACATGGTGGGCCTCCGCTCTTCCACGCCGCGCGTGAGCTTTAGCGGTCCTCTGATTAAGAATCGTCTGCACATCATCGAATCGGCTCAGTACGAGATGCGCAGCGTGCCTGTGATTACGCTGTCGTTTCCGGACAATCAGCAGCGCAGGGAAGGTTACAACTCGTTAACCGGAATTGACTATGTCATCAATTCTTCGAACGCGCTGACGGCGTCGATCCACGTCGCGAACAACCACGTCCGGTACGCGAACATGGATTTCTTCAACCCGGAACCGGTCACTCCAAACGATTCGTCGTCGTCGTTCACTGCCGACGTAGCAGAGCACGCCGTCATTGGCGGCACATTACTGGATAGCTCGCTTACGGCCTCGCGTTTTCACTCGTCCGTGTGGCCGCAGGGCCTCCTGCCGATGACTCTTGCGCCGGGTGGAAACACTGGAAACTACTTCACCGACCAGATGCGCGTATCGTCTCGCGAGGAGTGGCGGGAAACGTGGTCGCTCACGCATAATCTTGCGGGTGTCCACAATCTGAAGTTCGGGACTTCGCTCGCGGGCGCGGCGGAGCATGCAGAAATCCAGCAGAGTCCCGTCAACATCGTCGATCCTTTCGGCGCGCTGCTCGAGAACATTTCTTTCACGGCTGGTCAGCCCATCCATCGGTCGGATGTTGAATTTGGCATGTTCGGGCAGGATCAGTGGGCGATTGGTACGCGCTTCGCGCTTTCGTCCGGTATTCGCGCCGATCAGCAGGAAATCACCAAAACATTTCGCGTAGCGCCGCGACTGGGCTTTGTCTGGACGCCCCTGCATAACGCGCGCACCGTGATTCGGGGAGGGGCCGGGGTTTTCTATGACCGCGTTCCTCTCAACGTGTACGGCTTCTCGTCGTATCCGCAGCGGATTATAACCACCTATGGGCCCGATGGCTCTATTGTTTCCGGTCCGACGCTCTTCTATAACGTCACTGAGCAGGCGGCGCATTCGGATCTTCCGCTGATTTATCGCAACGCGCTTCTGCCGGGTAATTTTGCGCCGTACAGCACCAACGCGAATCTTCAGGTGGAGGAGATCCTCACGCCCAACCTGCGGCTGCGCGCCGGTTACCTCCAGAGCCGATCCGACGGCCTGATCGTCCTTACTTCGCACACGACTCCGGTACCCGCTCTTGTGCTCAACGGATCCGGCTACGCGAACGTGAAGCAGTTCGACGTGACCGCGGCGGCGCGGGCGGGCCGCGAATCGGAATTGTTTTTCTCTTACGTCCGCAGCCGTTCTACCGGCAACCTGAACGAATTCGGCAACTACCTCGCGGACTTTCCGCCTGCGGTCATTCTGCCGGATGCCCGCGGCTCCCTCCCGGGCGACACGCCCAATCGTTTTCTGGCGTGGGGCACGATCTCGCTGCCGGATAAATTCCGCATCATGCCTAAGGCGGAGTACCACACCGGGATGCCCTATTCCTCGCTTGATGTGATGCAGAACTATGCGGGCGCGCCGAATTCGCAGCGATTCCCCAACTATTTGTCTCTCGACGCGAGGATTTCGAAGGACTTCAAGGTAAACGACAAATACAGCGTGCGGTTTGCCATCTCAGGTTCGAATCTCACGAACCATTTCAACCCCGTCAGCATCCACTCCAACATCGCCGATCCCGTCTACGGCGTGTTCTTCGGCGAGTACCGGAGGCGATATACCGCCGACTTCGACGTCCTGTTCTGAGTTATCGATAAAGTTCTGACGAAACTCCGCCGCGCGGGTGTAATCTGTATTCGGCAGCCTATGAAACCCACCCGTCGCGAAGCTCTCGCAACCATCCCTGTTGCCTTCCAACTCAGCGCTCAGACCGCCAGTTCTCCGCAGGACGCCACGCGCGCGCGGCGCATGCAATGGTGGCACGATGCGCGGTTCGGCATGTTCATCCACTTCGGTCTCTACAGCGTGTTGGGCCGTCACGAATGGGCGATGGAGAACGAAGCCATTCCGGTCAGCGAATACCAGCAGCTCGCTAAGAGATTCAATCCGAAACCGAATGCGGCCCGGGACTGGGCGCGTCTTGCGAAGCAGGCCGGCCAGAAATACATGGTGATGACCACCAAACACCACGAGGGCTTCTGTCTTTTCAATTCGAAATACACGGAGTATTGCGCGCCCAAACAAGCCGCGGGCCGCGACCTCGTGAAGGAGTTCGTGGATGCGGTGCGTGCGGAAGGCCTGACTCCGGGCTTTTACTACTCGCTCATGGACTGGCATCATCCGGACGGCGCGCGCTGCGCCACCGATGAGGCCGCGCGCCGGCGCTTCGTTGATTACATCCACGGCCAGGTTCGTGAGCTCATGACGAACTACGGAAAAGTCGGCGTTCTCTGGTACGACGTGCCTTGGCCGCTTGACGCGAAGGGATGGGAGTCCGAAAAGATGAACAAGATGGTGTTCGAGCTTCAGCCCGACATCATCGTCAACAACCGGAACCAGCTTCCGGGCGACTTCTCAACGCCAGAGCAGCGCATTCAGGCGGAGACCGGCGGCCGCGCGTGGGAATCCTGCATGACGATGAACGATAGCTGGGGCTACCAGACCACCGACGACGACTGGAAGTCGCCCAAGACTGTCATCCGAAACCTCATCACGTGCTCGCGTGATGGCGGAAACTATCTCCTCAATATTGGTCCACGCGGCGACGGGTCGATTCCCGACGAATCCGTACGCATACTTCAGACGGTCGGAAAGTGGATCGACGGCAATGGCAAGTCCATCTACCAGGCGGATGTCTGCAAGGTCCGCCGCTCGGCTTTCGCCAATTTCACGCGCAAGGGAAACACGCTTTACATCCACGCGTACTTCTGGCCCGGCTCGGAGCTGAATATCGCAGGCCTTCGCACGAAGGTGAAGAGCGCATCCCTCTTACGGCTCGGGACCCCTGTGAAGTTCACGCAAACCGAGTTCCAGACCAAATTCACGGGTCTGCCCGTGAGTCCGCCCGATTCGCCCGTCACCACGCTCGTTGTTGAGTGCGAGGGCGAACCGGTTCAGGACACGGATTTCGTCCGCAAGAATCGCGAACGACTGAAGGCCTGACCCATAGAATCATGAGCTCGACGCAAACAGAAATCGCGCAGATGGAGGAACGTCTGCGGCTGGCCGAACTGGGTCCGGACCCGAGCTTCTTTGAGGAAGCGCTTGCCGATGACGCAGTGATTGTGTCGCAGGATGGGCGAGCAGCCTTTGCGAAGGCGCAGGTGGTGGAGGCGCATCGGCCCGGTAAAGCGCCGAAATTCATCCGCGTCGAGGTCAACGAGACGCAAATCGTCGATCACCCTGGCGCGGCGGTGGTTACATCGCGGTGGACCTATGAAAACGACCAGGGCCGGTTCACGCTGAAGTTTATGCGGGTCTGGCTCAGAAAGAACGATCGCTGGCAGGTCATCGCGGCATCGATTTCGAATTAAATCGCGGCCGGGTGAACCCACGGTTTGCGATAAGGCCGCGCTAACAGCGCGTTCGCTTCCGCGTCGTTGACGACTTTTTGCTGCTGCGGGTCCCAGGTGAACTTGCGGCCTGTTTTCATCGCGAGATTCGCAAGGATGCAGGAAGCGGTCGAGATGTGTCCTTCTTCGATATCGGCGACAGGCTTCCCGCGCTTATCGATCGCCGCCAGAAGATCGAGCATATGGTGACGCACGGCCGGCGCCACGTGCGTCTCGAGATCTTTTTCCGTCTTGTCTTCCGGGTACTGCTCGAACTCGTACGTGACGTCTTTGTGAACTGGTTGCTCACCTTTGCCTGACGGAATGAAGTCGTACGCGTAGACGCTAAGTTTCAATGTTCCCTTGTCCCCGAAGAACGTCGCGCCCCAACTGTACTTCTGATCCGGATCCGGCGCGTCGCCCCAGGTGCGGTGCTCCCAGACGATATCCATGCCCGGGTACTCCCAGGTACAGGTCTGGGTATCCGTGATGTTCGCCTTGCTCGCTTTATCCACGAAAATGCCGCCGGCGGACGAAATTCGCGTGGGCCACCCCAACTTCAGCATCCAGCGCGTCATGTCGAACATGTGGATCGCCATGTCGCCGACGATGCCGTTCCCATATTCCATAAACGCGCGCCAGCTTCGCGGATGCGTAAGCGCGCAGTAAGGGCGCATGGGGGCGGGACCGGTCCAGAATTCATAATCGAGATTCGCGGGCGGGGCGGTGTCCGGCGGGTTGCCTGTGGCGCGCATGTGGTAGTAGCAATGGATATCGACGTGCGCGATATGACCGAGCCGTCCGGTGTCGATAAAGCGCTCCTTCGCTTCCACGAGATGCGGAGTGCTGCGCCGCTGCGTTCCCACCTGCACGACGCGATTGTATTTCCGCGCCGCCGCGACCATCGCCTCGCCTTCGGTTACGTCTACGCTGATTGGTTTCTGGCAGTAGATGTCCGCGCCCGCCTTGCACGCTTCGATCATCGCCAAGGCGTGCCAATGATCCGGCGTGGCGATCAGACAAATGTCGAGTCCGCTTTGCTTCAGCATGTCCCGGTAGTCGTGATAGGTCTGCGGCTTCTTGCCGGATTTCTGGCGCGACGCGACAATATCCGCAGCCTGCGAAAGCTGCTTCGAATCCACGTCGCACAGAGATACGACTTCGACCGGCGCGACCTGAATCAGGCGCAGCAGATCGATTTTCCCGTACCAGCCGGTTCCGATAAGACCTACCCGGCGCGGCTTGCCTCCTTGCTGCGCCCACGCCGCCGCGCCCGCGCTGAGCGCCGAACCCAGAAATAACCTTCGATCCATACCGTGAGAATGCATGCTGCGAAAATGCATGGAGAGAGTATATGCCCGCGAACCGGGTAACGTCTGATTCGTATCTCAGTTAAGACAGTTATGGGAACCTTAACGCAGGATGTCCGCTATGCGCTGAGAACGCTGGCGCGGTCCCCACTCTTCTGCGCCGTCGCGGTAGCATCGCTGGCGCTCGGCATCGGCGCAAACACGGCGATATTCACGCTGATCAACCAGCTTCTGCTGAAGCTGCTGCCCGTGAAGGATCCGCAGGCGCTCGTGATGCTCGATGAGCGCGGCGACCATTACGGCAACAACACCGGGATGAATTCGTTCTCGTACCTAATGTACACGGATCTCCGCGACCAGAATCGGGTCTTCAGCGGAATGTTCTGCCGTTACGGGCAGCCATTGAGCTTTAGCTCAGAAGGACGCACTGAACGGATTTCGGGCGAACTGGTTTCCGGCAATTACTTTCCCGTTCTGGGCGTCGGGGCGGCTGCGGGTCGCGTCTTCACCGCGGCCGACGACCAGCTTCAGGGCGGACATCCCGTCGCGGTCATCAGCTACGATTTCTGGCAGTCGCACTTCGGAGGTGAGCCCGACGCCATAGGGCGCAAGGTTCTGGTGAACGGCTATCCCCTCACGATCATCGGGGTGAGCCAGCGCGGCTTTTACGGAATCGATCCCAGCGTGTCGCCGGAGATCCGGATTCCGATGAGCATGAAGGCGCAAATGACGCCCGGACCGTGGTACAGCCTGAACGATCGCCGGAGCCGGTTCGCGCAGGTGTTCGGGCGGCTCAAACCGGGTGTCTCGCTTCAGCAGGCGAAGGCCGGCCTGCAACCTCTCTATCATTCGATTCTCGAAAAGGAAGTCCGCGAAAAAGAGTTCGACAAAGCGAGCGCCTACACGCGGCAGACGTTCCTCAAGGGATGGGTGAACGTACTTCCCGCATCGAAAGGCCGCTCCAACTTCCGCGATCAGTACTCCAATCCTTTGTTGGTGCTCATGGCGGTCGTGGGATTTGTTCTTCTCATCGCATGCGCCAATCTCGCGAACCTGCTGATCGCCCGCGCCGCTTCCCGCGGCAAAGAAATGGCGATGCGCGTGGCGCTCGGCGCCAGCCGATTTCGCGTGGTTCGCCAACTTCTGGTGGAGAGCCTCGTGCTTGCGTTGGCTGGCGGTGTTCTCGGTCTGCTGCTTGCCGTCGGCATGAACCGCGCGCTGATGAGCTTTGTCCCGACCGGCACGACGCCGCTCGCTCTTTCGGCCAGCCCGGACTGGCGCGTCTTCGGATTCAATATCGGTATTTCGTTCCTGACTGGAATTCTGTTCGGCTTCGTTCCCGCGCTGCATGCCTCGCGCCCGGATATCGTCACAACTCTGAAGGATCAGGCAGGCGCTGTTGTAGGCGGAGGTTCGGTGGGATTGCGCAAGGTTCTCGTCGCCGCGCAGGTCGCGCTTTCACTCCTCCTGCTGATCGGTGCCGGGCTTTTCGTGAAGACACTGAGGAATCTGCGCGATACGGATCCGGGTTTCCGAGTCGATAACCTGATTACGTTCAAAGTGGACCCGCCGCGCAATGGTTATTCCGAACCACGGGCCCGGCAGTTCTACCGTGACCTCACGGAGCGCCTGAGCGGCGCGCCGGGCGTCACCCATGCCAGCATGACGGTCGTTCCGCTTCTGGATGGAGACGAATGGGATTCCACGATCACGGTTGAGGGCTACAACACTAAGCCGGGCGAGGACATGAATCCGCATATGAATTATCCGGAACCGGGGCTCTTCGCCACCCTCGGCGTGCCGATCCTGTTGGGTCGCGATTTCAACGACAACGACGAGATGAAGGGGCCGAAAGTCGCCATCGTGAACGCGAAATTCGTTCAGCGCTACCTGAAAGGCATGAATCCGATCGGGCATCACCTCGGAATGGGCGGCAATCCGGGAACGAAGACCGACATCACCATCGTCGGGGTTGTGCGCAACACGAAGTATGAGGACATGCGGGCCGACGTACCTGTGGAACTCTATCTTCCGGCACGGCAAAGCGAGTTCGTCGTCGATATGACCGCCTATGTGCGAACAAGCCGTCCCGCTGATCAGGCTATGGGCGAGATCCGTTCGATCGTCCGCGGCATGGACGCGAATCTCCCGATTTACGACATTCGCACGCTCAACGTTCAGATGGACCGGTCACTCAGCATCGAACGCCTCGTTGCGAGCCTTTCGGCGGTCTTTGGCGCGCTCGCGACTTTCCTGGCCGCCATTGGCCTCTATGGCGTCATGGCGTTTATGGTGACCCGCAGAACGCGGGAGATTGGAATCCGGATGGCGCTTGGCGCGAAGCGCGGCGATGTCCTCTGGCTCGTGATGCGTGAGGTCCTGATCCTGATGCTGGTTGGAATCGCGATCGGTGTGCCCGCCTCGTATCTCCTGACCCGGCTGGTCCAAACCCAGCTCTATGGCGTCGGGGCGCATGATCCGCTGACCATGGTCGCAGCGGTCTTGGGGATTGCCGCGGTGGCCGCCCTCGCGGGGTACGCGCCGGGCAGAAGGGCCACTCTGGTGCACCCCATGGAAGCCCTGCGCTGCGAGTAACGCTGCGAACCCGACGCAGTACACTGGCTTCATGGTGCGCAGCGAGTGGGTTGAGGAACGTTGGTCCGATCCGGTACGGACCCAGATGCATTATGCCCGGAGGGGCATTGTCACGGGCGAAATGGAGTATGTCGCCCGCCGCGAGAAGCTGACCCCGGAGCTCATTCGGGACGAAGTCGCGCGCGGCCGGATGATCATACCTGCCAACATCAATCACTCACGGCTGGAGCCGATGTGCATCGGCGTGGCATCGAAGTGCAAAATCAACGCGAATATCGGAAATTCCGCCACGACATCTCACATTCAGGACGAGCTCGACAAACTGGAATACGCGGTCCGTTTCGGCGCCGATACGGTGATGGATCTGTCCACGGGCGGCGACATCCCGGAAATTCGTAGAGCCATCATCGCGGAGTCCCCCGTGCCGATCGGCACAGTGCCGATTTACGAGGCACTCTCCCGCGTCCGGCGCGTGGAAGACCTGAACATTAACGTGATGCTCGAGGTGATCGAGGAGCAGGCCGAACAGGGCGTGGATTACATGACGATCCATGCGGGCGTGCTGGTGCAGTATGTGCCGCTCGCCTCAAAGCGCATCACCGGCATCGTGAGCCGTGGCGGAGCGATCTTGGCCGAATGGATGGTCAAGAACCATCGCCAGAATCTGCTCTACGAACACTTCGATCAAATCTGCAAAATTTTCCAGAAGTACGATGTGAGCTTCTCGTTGGGAGACGGTCTCCGGCCGGGCTGCATCGCCGACGCGAGCGATGAGGCGCAGTTCGCGGAACTGAAGACGCTGGGTGAACTCACGAAGAAGGCCTGGGAATACGACGTCCAGGTGATGATCGAAGGCCCCGGCCACATTCCGCTCGACCAGATCGAGATGCAGGTCGTGAAGGAGCGTGAGATGTGCTACGAAGCGCCGTTCTACACGTTGGGACCGCTCGTCACCGACATCGCGCCCGGCTACGATCACATCACTTCGGCGATCGGCGCGGCAATGATCGGGTGGCACGGCGCCTCGATGCTCTGCTACGTGACGCCCAAGGAGCACCTGGGATTGCCCAATCGCGAAGACGTGAAGGCCGGCATCATCGCCTATAAGATCGCGGCTCATGCTGCCGATGTTGCGCGGCATCGCCCCGGCGCCCGTGATCGCGACGATGAACTCTCACGCGCTCGCTATCGTTTCGACTGGAACAAACAGTTCGACCTATCCCTCGATCCTGAAACCGCGCGTTCCATGCACGACGAGACGCTTCCGGAGGAAGGCTTCAAGGAAGCCGCATTCTGTTCGATGTGCGGGCCGAAGTTCTGCTCGATGAACCATTCATCGAAGGTGGAAGGCTTCACCGCCGAGCAGGCGGACCAGGTGCTTCACAGCATCTCCGGCGCCGATTAATCCGGACACGGACGTCTTTATTCAACCGCCGGTTTTTCGACGTGGTCGATCACGATCACGGGTACCGGGCCCTTCTGCGCGGTCAGCTTTAAGCCAAGCTGACGCTTCAGGGCCTCGAATACCGTTGGTCCGGATGTATCGACTGGAGCGCCGTTGATCAGCGCGCCTTCCGGAATGCCCTGCGGCAGATCGCGCGTGAAGTTCAAATCGAAGTCGTAACCGCCTTTGAGTCCGGTCTGATCGACCACGGGCCGGTCCAGCGACTGCCCCAACCGCCACGCAAAGTAATCCATCGGCGAGAACTTCGCGCTCATTTTCACCTGAACCACCTGCGTCACCGATTGATCGATCCACGGTTCGCCGGAGTTCTCCGCATCGTGCCGCTTCATCTTCGGGCCCGAGGAGTCCACCGTGAGCGCGTACATCGGAAGATCCTTGTTCTCGTAATGAAACTTGAGCTTGAAGCGCTCCGCGATGAGGTCCTGCAGCATCAGGTGAAGATCTTCGACCGTCGAAGGCCCCGCGGCTTTCGCGTTCATGTCGTATGTGTCGGTCGCGATCCACGCCGGTCCGCCTGTGATCTGATCGGGCTTGACCCGGTACGCCACCATCAGGAGCAGCGTGAGCGTGGCATTTGTGGCGACGTAACGCTCGCCTCCCGGCGCGGGACGAACCCCGCCGAATCGGCCGCCCGGCGGGCTCGGTTTGAGCGATGCGACTTCAAACCGAGGCGCCGGAGTCGTCTGGGCCTGCGCAAATGCAAGAGCTACGCCCAGCGCGACGACAAGCGCTGCTGCAACGCGCATTTCGCCTCTTAAGCGTTCTGCTTCGCGGCCTGCTGAGTGTCGTAGCTGGGCCCGTAGATCGAGGGAACCTTCGCGCCCATCGGACGCAGGTACATTGAAAGCTGTCCCCGGTGATGAACGGAGTGGTGCAGCAGGAAGCTGAGATACAGAAGGCCGGGTTGGCGCATGAATCCACCGAAATCCACGTCGGTGGTCAGCGTTTCGGTAGGAGTCTGCTCGAGTCTCGCCACGCGCGCCGCGAAATTCTCCTCGTACCACCTGGCGACATCGGCTGAATTCTTCACTGCGTCAGGGCGGGTATTCGAAGGAAATTCGAACTTCGCGTTGCACACAGCGTCCAGAAACATCATTTCGGACACCGCGATGTGCCACGCCAGATCGACAGCGCTCTTTGAGATTTCATCGGGTCGATAATCGCCTTTATCCAACGGAATCGCTTCGATTATGGACTTGGTGATACGCTGCTCGTTGCGTACCCCCGGAAGGTAGAACTGATGCAGAAGGAAATTTGCCTGTTCCGGTTGCATGGGTTCAGAATAGCCCAGTTCGCGCTTTCGGTTGTTCGGCAGACTGGCCCTCAAACGGCGCCGGGTTTCCAGCGCATGAAACGCAAGCCACAGTCAACTCACGACTGCATACGGGCATTTGGTTGAGGTCCATTGATCGCCAATTCCGCTGGGCTTATCGCGATACCCAGGTTTCATGCAGACAGTCGCCTTACCGCTTGATTTCGGACTAATCCGGGCGATGGCTATAATGGGGCCGATTTAATGCGCCCGCCGAGCGCCGCCGAGATTAAGTCAACGGTGAGACGAGCGGCGGTAGCCTTGTTCTTTTTTGTGCTGTTCTTTGCCTTTGATCGCGGCCCGGAGATGCTTGATGAGCCGGGGGGCGGGTCGGAGCCGTTAAAGAAGCTTTTGGATGCTCAATTTTTCTACCAGAAGCTCGTAACCTTCACGCCTTTCGCGAACCCTGTGGAGTTTGCGTCCGTTATCAGCCTTCGGCAACCTGATCTGCCATCCTCCGCATTTGAGAATGCTTGCGTCGCGCGCGAATACCTTGCCGAATTGCTGCCCAGAGTGGCGGCGCTCGCACCCAGAGTTATCGCGCTCGATCTCGCGTTCGTGAAGGGAGGATGCGACCTTCCCTCTGTATCGACGGCAGACCTCGCGGACGCAGTGCGTCGCGCCGCGTTGACATCAAAAATCGTGGTCGGGCTCGCGTCGTTGACGGTTGATGAAGCGCGCCAGACGGATAACCTCACTGCAGCCCAGGCTCGAATGCTGGGCCTTCACTCTAACGAACTCCTGTTATACGAGCACGAGGATTTTACAGCCGGGACTTCGGACAATCGCATTCGTTCCGGCCTGCTGCGCCTTAACGCGGACCTCAGAAAAGTACCTTTGGGCTGGCCGGTGCGGGAGGTCCACGGAAATGCCGGGACGATTGATCCCAAACCGAAGATCCTGCGTTCCCTGTCGTTTGAGGCAGCCCTCGCAAATAACGACTCTGCGTATCTCAGAACGATTGATGATTGGGATTTTCATCCGCTTTCGGTCCAGCAAAAGCGGGAGGAGTTTGTCGATGTGCCGGCTATTTGCGTGATGCAGGCGGAGAATGCCGGGTTCGATTGGAACGGGAGCGATTGCGCGTATCGCGTTGGCACGCGTCCCGCTGGTTCGCCGTCCATGGCGAACGCCATCAAGGACTTGCTGCGGCCAGTCGTCTTGATTGGGTGGACGGACGACCCGAAGGACATACACAATACGCCCGCAGGCGAGTTGCCGGGCGTCTTTCTTCAGGCCAACTTCGTCGAGGCCCTGTCGGCCCCGCATCTCTTAAAGTCGGTCAGTCCCTGGCTGCAGATTGCTGTCAGCCTCTTCTGGTTCGCGCTGATCGAATATCAGTTCTGGAAGGACGGTTCGGGCCGGCATGTGACCGTTTGTTGCATTACAGTCTCAGTCTTTTTCCTTATCGTGTGCTACGTGGCGGTTCACAATTTTGGCTACTATCTCGACCTGTGGCCTCCGAGCGCCCTGGCGATCGGACTGCGAATTATTCAGGACTGGGCGAAGCCGTACCTGACTCGAGCAACGGAGGGGGCTTCCGTCAGCCCCTGATTTTCCGACATTTGTGGCACAATTGACGGCATAAAGAGTCTCGGTTTGAGAGTAAATCAGAATGCGATGCAATCGGGCAATTGGCAGCGGGCTCTTCGCCATCTTTTCGATTGTGGGGCAGGCGCAGAACGTCAGCTGGGTGGGCGTAATCTCAACAAAGCAGTGCCGGAAGGTTAGCGAATCCGATCGCGCAACCTGTGTGGCGGAGTCGCTGCGAAAGAAATCGCAGGTACCCTTATTCGTTGTCGAGGGCAACGTTTATCAGCTCACCGGTATCCCGGATATCCAGCAGTACCTGAAGGGGAGGATTCTTGTTTCCGGGCGGCTGACCAACCGAGTCATCGCCGTTTCTTCAATCCAGGATGCGAGCGCACCGGTTCCGGCTATGTCCGCTCCAGCGCAACACGCAGTAACGGGCACCAGGATTTTCAGCGGCGAGGCTCCCGGACGGGAGGCCGGACGGATCAGCAAAGTGGCGCCAATGGCGGTTGATACGGTCATCGGTCAGGAAAAGCGCGGCGACTCGGAGGCGCTGATTATCGGGCAGCTTCGGGCCGATAACAAAGCGGTCGATCTCACCCCTGATGACATGGTCAGGCTGAAGGAAGCGGGCGTCTCCGAACGCATAATCGCGGTGCTTATGGATCCGCGGTCAGACGCCCCGTCAAGTCCAGCCCCGGCAGCGCTGCCGAGCGGTCCCAAAAGGCGCGTTGTCATCGAAGCCTTCGATTTTTCGACGGTCAGAAACTCCGTTAAGGCGATCTTCGGGACTGACGCGGACATCGGTCAAGGGCTGCGCGCAATGTTGATTGAAAAGCTATCGCACCAAAGCGACATCGTTCTTTTGGAGCGTGAAAGGGTCAAGACACTGATGGCCGAGCAGGATCTCGGCGCCACCAATCGCGTAAAGCAGGGTACCGACGCCCGTATTGGTCGCATAACGGGCGCTGATGCGCTGGTGGCAGGTGACATCGTCGTCTTCGGGAGGGACGATGCCAATACGGCCAAGATCGGTGGCGCGGTTGGCGGCACGTTTGGAGGGGGCATTCGCGGGCTCGGTGGGACAGCCAAACCCGTGAAAGCGGTGGTGTCCGTCAACTATCGGTTCGTCGATGCGGATACCGGCGAGGTGATTGCCACCGGAGAGGCGCGCGGGGAATCCCACCGGACTGGTTCCAACTTGCTTGGATCGTCCGCGAACCTCAAGACTCCGGGCCATTTCGATATGGGCAGCTCAAATTTCTCTGAAACGATCATCGGCGAGGCTGTACAGGACTGCGTCAATAAGCTTGCGGCTGCAGTCGTTCAGGGAGTCGAGGGCATGAAGCCGGCCATTCGCGAGGTCGACGCGACGGTGGCCGACGTCTCCGGGTTGACCATGATAATTAACGCGGGTTTTGACGAAGGCGTTGCCGTCGGCGATGTGTTCGAGATCTTCAGCGTTGACCGCGAAATCAAGGACCCGGATACCAAGGAGGTGATCGACAGAACCCTCACGAAAGTCGGAGACTTCACCGTCGAAAGCGTCCGCGACAAGGTTGCAAGCGGCAAGTACGCGGGATCAGCGGCGCAAGTCGGGTTTGTGGCGCGTCGGAAGACGCCGAGGTAGCGAACCGTCTGGTTATTGATCACGCCAATCGAATTCCCGAAGAGGTTTACGATATTCGGATAATTTTATTCGGATATAGGCTACAAACATCATTTCGGACACTGCAATGTGCCACGCCAGATTGACAGCGCTCTTTGAGATCTCATCCGGACGATAATCGCCTTTGTCCAGCGGGATCGCTTCAATAATCGACTTGATACGCTGCTCGTTGCGTATCCCCGGGAGACAGAACGGATGGAGAAGAAAGTTCGCCTGTTCCGGTTGCATGGGTTCAGACCGGCCCAGTTCGCCGTTCTCGGTTGTTCGCTCGCTTTCTCTCAGTCTTCGCATCAGGCGCTTCGCTTTGATGTCGCTTCGCTGCGGCAATCGCCGCCACGCCAGGGCGACGACGCGTACGTGCGATTCAACGCTGATAACGCGCAGATTTCTTATCGGAACGTTACGTTCAAACTGCTCCTGTCTGTCGCCTACGACATCTCAGAGGACCGGATCAGCGGCGGTGAAGCGTGGACGGAATCCCAACCCTACGACATAAGCGCCCGCCTTCCCGCGAACGCGACCAAAAGCGACGTTCCGGCGATGCTCCAGGCGTTGCTCGCCGAAAGATCCAAACTGCAGGTCCACGATGAGCCCCGCCTGATGTCCGCATACGATCTTGTGGTCGCGAACGGCGGTCCGAAACTGAAGCGAGCCTCCGAAGACGGCGCCGGGTCCAACTACATCCTGAAGGGCCGCATCGTCGGTCCTCAGTTGTCGATGGAAGCGCTCGCTCAAACTCTTTCCCGGCAGACAGGACGCCCCGTAGTCGACCGTACCAGCCTTCAGGGCAGATTCGATATCCGCCTGACGTGGGCGCCGGACGAACCTCAGACCGACCAGCCTTCGCTTCCGAACGGTCCCTCGATCTATACCGCGCTTCAGGAACAGCTTGGTCTGCAACTCCGGCCTGCGAAGGAATTAGTCAACTACCTAATCATCGATCACGCCAATCGGATTCCCGAAGAGAATTAGATATTTGGATAATTTTATCCGGATATAGGCTATACTGAATTCCGTATGCTCTCGCAAACCGCCGAGTATGCGCTCCGGGCGATGGTTGCCCTGGCCGAGCGCGGAGGCGATGCTCGTACTGCGCACGAACTCGCAGCAGATTCGAAAGTTCCCCTCGACTACCTCTCCAAAATCCTCAATCTGCTCACGCGTGCTGGCATTGTAACCAGCCAGCGCGGAAGGGGAGGCGGCTTCCACCCCGTCCATCCGCCTACCCAGCTCACTGTCCTTCAGGTGGTTTCCGCCGTGGACCCTATCAAGCGGATTAAGACCTGCCCGCTCGGCCTGAAGGCGCACGGTGAGAATCTCTGTCCGCTGCACCGCAAGCTGGACGATACTGCGCGGTCGCTTGAGGAGACATTCGCTGCCACCTCTATTCATTCGCTGCTCGGCGAGTCATTCTGCGAAGGGCACGGGTGCGATGCGGCTGCGTAAATTCGCCACGTTCGCCCTGCCTGCCGCGGCCATAGCCGCGGGGCTCAGCAGTTCCTGGATTGTTCCGGCCGATCACGATGCCATCCAGTATTCGAAAGGCGCCGTGGACGACCCTGTATCGCGGCTCCAGAAGCGCCTCGATTCGGGCGCGGTGAAGCTGAAATATGAGGATGAGTTCGGATATCTGCGGTCCGTTCTGAAGGAACTACAAATTCCGCAGTCGTCGCAGGTGCTGGTTTTTTCGAAAACCAGTTTTCAGGCGCCGAAAATCGGACCCCGCACGCCTCGCGCGTTGTACTTCCGCGACAACGTCACCGTCGGGTTTGTGCGCACGGGAGACGTCCTGGAATTCGCCGCGCTGGATCCAACCCAGGGCGTTGTCTTCTACACGCTCGATCAGGGACAGTCCTCAAAGCCACATTTCGACCGCCGCGATGTCTGTCTTCAGTGCCATCAGACGGGCGCAACGATGGGCGTCCCGGGAATCCTGGTTCGTTCGGTGACGCCGGATCGCTCCGGGATGCCGATTATGAGCGCGGGCGGGTTCATTACCGATCACCGTAGCCCACTGAAGGACCGCTGGGGTGGCTGGTATGTCGAAGGGACCTCCGGCTCTCAGACGCACATGGGCAATGCCATCGCGGGCGGCGATGAGAAACTCGCGGCCTCGGAAGATACCGTCAACCTCACCAGTCTGAATCACCTGGTAGACGCCGCGGCGTACCTCACCCCGCACAGCGACATCGTTTCGCTCATGACGCTGGAGCACCAGACTCAGATGACGAATCTGATGATTCGCGTGGGATGGGAAGCGCGCATCGCAATGTTCGAAAACGATGCCATAAACAAGTCTTTGGGTGAACCGCCGGGAGTTCGCGAAGCCACCCAGCACCGCATCGATACCGCAACCGAAGATCTCGTCGAATATATGCTTTTCAGCGGCGAAACGAAGTTGACCGATCCGATAAAAGGCTTTTCGGGTTTCGCCGAGGAGTTCCAGAAGTCCGGCGTGCGAGACCCGAAAGGGCGTTCCCTGCGCGACTACGATCTCCACACGCGCATGTTCCGCTATCCCTGCAGCTACATGATTTATTCGGAGGCGTTCGATTCGATGCCGGCCGTGGTCAAGGATCGCGTTTACCACCGGCTGTGGGATGTACTCAGCGGCAAGGACACCAGCCCGAAATTCGCGAACCTCTCGGGCGAAGACCGCAAGGCGATTCTCGAAATCCTGAGAGCCACGAAAAAGGGCCTTCCCGACTATTTCGCGGGATAACAGTTCCCGGCGCGCCCGGTGAAAGGCGCGTCGGGACCTTTCCAGGACAATCAGAAGATAAACTTACCCGCCAACTGCATCGTCCGGCTTCCGCTGCGGTTGCTGACGATACCAAACGTCGAAGGAGCGTTCACGGTTGTGCCGGGAGCGTTCCATGTGGGCGAGTTCGTAAAGTTGTAGGCCTCCGCCCGAATCTGCAAGGTCGCCTTCTCCACTGGCTTGAAATTCTTGAACAACGAGAAGTCCCAGTTGTGGGTTCCGGGATTCCGCACGTTCGGAAGGAAGCGTCCCACGTTTCCGAAGGCATAATTCGGTGTCTGCGAAAACGCCGACTGGAGGAAGTATTGGTTCAGGCGATCTCCGATGTCTCCCCCGACATACGGATTCTGCCCGTTGGTGGTCGGCCGGATTCCCGGCGCTCCGATGTTGGCGCTGTTACCACCGTTACCGATGGCGATAGGCGTTCCGTTCTGGAAGGTGACGATGCTGTTCACCTGCCATCCGCCGAGGACAAGATCCGCCGCCTTGGGCATGGATCCGAAATAGTGCCGGTTGCGGCCGATCGGCAGCTCCCATGTCGCATTCGCCACCAGGCGGCGTGAGACGTCCTGAGAGGACACCGATTTCTCGCATTTGCGGCAATAAAAGTCCTGCTTGGTCCCGGCGGGCCCGATATAGCTCACCACCTGAGAAGCGTCATCGAGCAGTTTGCCGCCGGTGAAGCTGACCAGCGTGGTGAAGCCGCCACGGTAACGATGTTCCGCAGAGACGAAGAACGATTGGTAATTCGAGTTCGCCTGCGGCTTGCGGAAGGCGTTTACGCCCGCGTACTGCGGGTATTGCGCAAGCAGATAGCGCGCCTGAATCGTCGGGCTTCCATAGACCGAGGTGGGGTTCTTGATGACTCCGTAGAACGGATTGGCCACGTTCGCCAGAAGGTTGCTGCCCAGCGCAAGATACGAATCGGGGAGCTGATTGTAGGTCATGCTGCTCTCTCCGTCCGGAAGGTGTTGCCCCTTGCTCCCCAAATATCCGCCCTGCACAATCCAGCTTCCGGTAATCTGCTGCTGGATATTCAGGTTCCATTGCTGAACGACCGGATTCACGTAATCGATGAAGAAGCTGTCGCCGATCGATCCGCCGATATCGGTGAGCGTTCCGCTGATCGGTCCGTTTTGCGCCCCCAGTGGCTTAATGATGCCGCTCGGGAAGGGGTTGCTCAGCGACGCAATGAACGTCGTTCCATTGTCGAGCGAAGTGTTCAGCGCGGTCCCGCCCGTAAAGCCTTCGGTGCCGGAACTGCCCGATGTGCCGGCCGCCTGGAGCATGGACGGCGCATAGAGGATTCCGTACGCCCCGCGAATGACCGTGTTCTTCAGGACGTTGTACGCGAAACCAACGCGCGGCGCCCAGTTGTTCAGATCGGTCGGCGTCTGGTGGCGTCCATAGGCGGAGTTCTGAGTGCCGACGAACATCATGG
Source organism: Bryobacteraceae bacterium (assembly GCA_035262625.1). GTDB lineage: Bacteria > Acidobacteriota > Terriglobia > Bryobacterales > Bryobacteraceae > BOG-234. The sequence continues at coordinate 12,198 of DATFSM010000134.1, read as the reverse complement.
CGCCCTTCAGATTGCCGCAGTTGGGGCATGTGGCGCTTGACTGAACCATCCCCTGCAGCGGCGATGGCGCGTTGATATCGAAGTAGCTCAGCCGGTTGTAGCGCTCCGTGCGCGGCGTGTCCACGTCATAGCGAACGCCCAGATTCAGCGTCAGCTTCGGTGACAATTTCCAGTCGTCCTGAAAGTAGCCGCCGGAATAAGTGCTGGCCGTAGCGGCGGAAAAGCTGAACTGAATGTCACTGCCGTTGTTGCTGGGAAGGCCGAGGAGGAACGTCGCAAGGCCGAGGCCCTGCGTCGTCGAAGTGCCCGCGGAGGCGTTCTGCTGCGTGTAGCCGCTGCCGAAGCTGAATTGCCCGTCGGGGCTGCCCAGCTGGGTGAAATTAACGAAGAGCTTCTCCCACGTGCCGCCCATTTTCAGCGTGTGTTTCCCGAGGATCTTGGTGATGTCGCCGCGGAAGATATGCGAGTACGGGAAGTCGTAGAGGGTCGTGTAGGATGCCTGCCCCAGGGAGTAAGAGGACGTGTTGCCGCTGATCGAAACCTGCGGAAACTCGCAGTTGTCCACCACGCCATCCAGGCTTGCGGGCAGGCCGATGGCTGACGGGCAGGTCCCCTGCGAAAACGGCGTGCGCACCGAATAATCCCGCGCGAATCCGTAATTGACGTTCAGAATCGTGGTCGGGCTGAAGGTATAAATCGCGTTCGCCGTGATGTTGCGGCTCCAACCGTTCGTGGGGCCATCGCCGGTACCTGTCGGAGTTCCGGGATTCCCGAACGCATTGAACTGGGAATTGAAGTTCGACGCGTTCGAGCCGCGCGCGAACATGCGGAACTTATCGGAGAAGTTGTGGTCGATGCGCGCGTCGATCTGATCCGCCGGGCTCGTCGAAGAGCCGATCGTGTGCCAGTTATTCGTCTGCAGCGCCGCATTGGTGATCGTTCCGGGGCTGTTGGGTTCCGGGAAGAAGGTCAGAAGCTTCGCCGCGACCGGGTCGATGCGGCTTACCGGAATCGAATTATTGGCGAAAGGCGCGCGCCAGCAGACCGGCTGCGAAGCAGGGCAGGCCGCGTTCGCCGCAACGTTCATCGGATCGTAGATCGTCACGGCCGCACCCGCGCCGCCGCCCGCGCCGTTGGTGACTCCCGCGAAATTGCCCTGACGCCATGCGTCAGTCGGCACGCTGAACGTCGGGGTCGACGTTCCCGGCTGTCGCGTGCTCTGCTCGGCGAAAAAGAAGAATGTCTTCGACTTGCCGTTGTAGACGTGGGGGATGACCACCGGCCCGCCCACTGTTCCGCCGAACTGGTTGTACCGGACTACGTTGCGCGGGGCGTTGGCGCGGATATTCGTATTGCTGTTCGCATTGAAGATGTTGTTGCGGTTGAACTCGAAGAGCGTGAAGTGGAAGTCGTTCGTTCCGCTCTTGGTCGACATGTTGATGGTGCCGCCGCCGGTGCGTCCGTATTCGGGCGCGAGCGAGTTCGTCACCACCGAAAGCTCGGACACGCTGTCCTGAATAGGCAGGTATCCGATCTGAAGGTGGCTCACGTTGTTCTCCGGCACGATCACCGAGGTGCCGTCGATCGTGACATCGTTGTAGTCGTTGCGTCCTCCGCTGATCCACGGGCTGTTAGACCCGCCGCTGGGGATTACGCCTGGGACCAGAGTGACCAGCGACATCGGGCTGCGGCCCTGAATCGGCAGATCGACGACGGATTTCGAGCCGATGGTGGTCGTGACGGTAGAACTCTCCGTCGAAAGCTGCGCCGTGTTCGCAGTGATCTCGATCGCCGTCGCGACGTCGCCCACCTTCATCGGAATGGCGAGCGTAATAGTCTGTTCGATGTCGAGCTGAACCCCTGACTGGACATAGCGGTCAAACCCCACTTTTTCAACCGACACGCTGTAAACGCCCGGCAGGAGGTAGCGCTGATAAAAGCGCCCCTCGGCATTCGTCGGCGTCGTGAGCTTTACATTGGTGGCGGTGTTCTCAATCGTCACTGTGGCGCCGGGAACGGCGGCGCCCGACGCGTCGGTGACACGGCCGTCGATTGTGCCCGTGGCGTTCTGTGCAAAGCCGTACATAGCCATAACGAGTAGGGCGGCGACAAGGGCCAGACATCGTTTCATCGAACTCTCCTTCAGATTTGAGACTGCGGTTGTGGTTGAATTGAAGGGCTTTGATGCCCCTGAGTAAGCTGACCTTATCTCTTTGAAGGCCGGAGCGAAACGGAATACACGGTGTTACACGGTGTATTCCGCAGAATAATAAGGCCTTATTTGCAGTAACTTGCGTTTTGTAACGCCCAGGTAGCAAAATGAATTCACTGCTCTTCGGGGAAAGATGACAAGAACGGCCACGCCTGCCGACGAGGAAGCGCGCCGCGGAATCAGACCCGCGCCCGATGAAATTGCCGGTCAGCTTCGAGTGATTCTCACTAGCCCTGTCTTTCATGGCAGCAGAAGGTGCCAGCAGTTTCTGGAGTATGTTTGCGAAAAATCTCTGTCGGGCGAGGCTGGCGCTCTTAAGGAAAGATCGATCGCGATCGATGTCTTTGGCCGCCGGCCGGAGACCGCCGGACTCGGAGAGGACACCATCGTCCGTGTGGGTGCACGAGAAGTTCGAAAACGCTTGGCGCAATACTATGTGACGCCGGAGGGCGCATCCAGTCCCGTCATAATCGATCTTGCTCCGGGGTCCTATGTCCCCGAGTTCCGCTACGCTGCCCCGCCTCAGCCGCACCCGGTTGCCCCCGTCGAGATCCAATCTGCGGCGCCGCCGGCGCAAAAAGACTACCGCAGACCCGCCCGATCGAGAGGCATGATTATCGCGGCCGCCAGTCTCACGGTGGTCGTGATCGCGGGATTAGCCCTCGCGCGCCGGCCGATGTTCGACAGCAGAGCGGCCGATTTCCAGAAATTCTGGGCTCCTGTTTTTAATTCGGGCGAGCCGCTGCTGATTGGCGTCGGACATCCGATCGTTTACCTGCCTTCGCATCGGATTTCGATCCTGAACGCGCAGCGGCAGCCGCAGTCGCCATGGCCCGTCCAGCGGAAAATCGAGTTGCCTCCGGATGCGCTCAACGGCGACGACATGGTGCCCGCGATGAATCAGTTCGTAGGTTTCGGTGACATGGTGGCCGCCAACGAAGTGAGCCGCATGCTGGCGAAGCGTTCCCGCGATGTTCGGATCATGATGGCCAGCAGCATCCCGTTCGCCGATCTCCGGCAGTCGCATGCGTATTTGATCGGGTCCTTCAGCAACCAGTGGACCTCGGAACTGAGTCATACCTGGCGATTCCAGTTCCGCTGGAATGCACAACACTATCCCGTTTTCGTGGACACACAGGTAAACCCGCCGCGCGAATGGTCGATTCCCTCTGAGGACGACGGATCGACTCCGGAGGACTACAGCCTGATCTGCCGCCTGCGCAAATCGCCCACCGGCGCGCTCGTGATCGTTTCGGCGGGCATCAAACAGTTCGGCACAGACGCCGCGGGCCGATTACTCGCGGATCCAGCCGAGTTGGGCCTGATTCTGAGCAAGCTTCCCAAGGGCTGGGAGGACAACAATGTTCAGATTCTGCTGCACATGAAGGTCATTGGAAATACGCCCGCCCAGCCCGACCTCGTCGCCTGGCACGTGTGGTAAATCGTCAGCCTTTCAGATCCCGGAACGCATCCGCAATTTCTTCCTGAGCTGCCATCGAAGGCGCTGTAAACGGCAAACGCGGCGGTCCTCCGTAGTAGCCGTTGAGATCCATCGCATGCTTCAGGCCAGGAACGCCGTAAAACTCCGTAACCAGCAGCGAAGGATGCGCGATCCGGGCCTGCCAGTCGATTCCCGCCTCTTCCTCGCGTGTGCGAAAAGCCTCCCAGATCGCAATCGTGGAATAAGGAGCCGCGCTCGCGAAGGGCAATACTGCTCCGTTCGCGCCCGCCTTCAGCGCATCCCAAACCTGCGATTCGGTTCCGCTCAATACGCCGAACTCCTTCGGAAGCGCGGCGCGCAATTGCGCGATTCGTCCTGATCCGCTGCTTTCTTCCACCAGGGCCTGAATGTTCGGATGTTCCGCCAGTTGCGCCACCTCTTCGGGTTCAAGATCCACGCCCGTGATCCGCGGCGCGTTGTGAACCATTACGGGAAGAGAAGAGCGGTCGGCCAGTGCCCGGAAATACTGCAGCCGCGCCTCGCACGCGCCGCTCAGGTTCCGGTACGCGTAGGGCGCGAGGCTGATCACGGCGTGAGCGCCCGCATCGGCCGCCCTCAACGCCAGATCCGCGGCGCATTGCACGCCCTCGGAGCTGACGTCTAATATCAGGGTGCGCCCCGCGGGCACGACTGGAACCGCGAGGCGCAGCACTTCGATTTTCTCGTGAGCGTCCAACAGAGGCCCTTCGCCCGCCGGTCCGCAGAGCACGAAACCCGTCAGTGAGGTCCGGCGCAACTTATCGAAGTTATGCTGGACTTTGGCGCGATAGACAGCGCCGGTGTGATCGAACGGCGTCGCCGCCGCGGCGAACATTCCCTGTAATTTCATCTGAACCTACTATGTTCTCAATCGACCTGGAATGCCGGCAGAGCGCAAAGGAAACAACCATCGCGGATCTCTGGGAAGCGGGATGCTCCGGAATCATCGAGCTTGAGGACCGCGATGAAGCCGCCCGCCTTCGCGTATTTTTCGACGATGACGCGCGGCAGGCGGAACTACTGAGTCGTTTCGGCGGTGAAGCCGCCCCGGCGGATACGCGCGATTGGGTGGCCTTCGCGCGCGAGCATCTCAAGCCAATGGAAATCGGCGAGAGAATCTTCGTCGTTCCCGAGTGGCGCGACGAGCAGACGCCGCAGGGACGTATACGTATCGTCGTAAATGCCGGCCTTGCGTTCGGCACAGGCGCTCATGAGACGACGCGAATGTGCCTCGAAGCGATCGAACGACGCGTGAAACCGGGCATGACCGTTGTGGACGTGGGCACAGGTTCGGGAATCCTCTCCGAAGCGGCCCTGAAGCTGGGCGCCTCACGCGCCCTCGCATGCGACACTGATCGCGACGCGGTGCTCGTGGCGCGCGAAAACGCCGACCGCGCCGGCGTCTCCGTAGGTGTTTTCATCGGTTCCGCTGACGCCTTGCGCTCCGGGATCGCGGACATCATCGTGGCCAATATCAGCCCGGCATGGATTGCGGACCTTGCTCATGAGTGGATTCGAATCCTTAAGCCCGGGGGCACTGGCATTCTCAGCGGTTTCGAAGCGGTCGACGTCGCCGCCGTTAACGCCGCATTACGGAATGCAGGCGCTCGCGTGACCGGGGAATTCGGTGAAAAAGATTGGAGGATGCTGGAAATCGTTAGCGACTTATCCTAACGAACGGGCTCAACCAGAGTACTACCGTGACCATCCGCGGCAGTGAGAGCAATCACGCGGAAAATCCATACAGACCAAATATTAATGCGGTTGACATATACATTTACCGGAGCGAACATGTGGGCAGGAGCGGTTAGGAGATTCCGCTCCCTGGTCGATAAGGCGCAATTCCGTGCGAAGTCTGGTGGAAATTGCGCGTCCTAAGCCGCTTGTCGTTTGGGCGGCGGGAGGTGACTTATAGAACCGGACAACGAAGAGGGCGGCGGCTAACCGGACTTCGTGGGCAGGCATCACGGATTCTGGAGTACTCCGAGGTAGCGTGTGCTGTATTTGCGCTTGCGCTCTGGCGCCAAATGTATCGGAGAATCCAGCTTCTTAGTTCACAACCCGGGGCGGCGCCGCCCTTCCCATTTCGGCGCGGTATAACGGCGTGAGATACTAAGCGATTCCGCCGTTTATCCCGTATGCCGGATCAGACTCCCGTTGAAATTGTGAGCGCGCATAGTCCCGACTCAGATGACGCGTTCATGTTCTATGGCCTCGCCACCAAAAAGATTCGTTCGAATCGCGTCAGTTTTCGTCACGTTCTCTCGGATATCGAAACCCTGAATCGCAAGGCGATGGAGGGCGTGTACGACCTCAGCGCCATCTCATACCACGCGTACCCGTACGTTGTCGACAAGTACGTCCTCATGGCCAGTGGTTCGAGCATTGGCGACGGGTACGGTCCCATGGTTGTCGCGAACCACCCAATGGAACCGGAGGACATCAAGGGGAAAAAGATCGCGATTCCGGGCACGCTCACCAGCGCATATCTCGCGCTGAAAATCTTCGAGCCGGACTTCATCCCGGTAGTAACGCCGTTCGACAAAATACTCGACGCCGTTCAGAACGGAGCCGCCGATGCCGGGCTCATCATCCACGAAGCCCAGCTCACGTACAACAAAGTCGGCTTCCACCGCGCCATCGACATGGGCAAATGGTGGAAAGACACGTACGGGCTGCCCCTCCCTCTCGGCGGGAACGTGCTCCTTAGATCCCTGCCGAATGACGTGAAAACCGAGTGCTGCCGCATGATGCGCGAGAGCATTCAGTACGCGCTCGACAATCACGCCGAAGCGCTCGAATACGCCATGCAGTTCGCCCGCGATATGGAACCCCGCCTGGCCGAAAAATTCGTCGGAATGTACGTGAATCACTATACGGTCGATGCGGGCGACACGATTCCCAAAGCGGTCCAGTTGCTCCTCGACAAAGGACACGAGGTCGGCCTGATTCCGAATCGCGTACACGTCGAATTCGTCCGCTGAAGCTGAGGGCTCCGGCCACTGGCGTTTCTCGGAACGAAAACGAGATTCGCGGCATAATCGTCTTTAGATGATTCGTTCGGGTGTGATTCTCGTCGTTGCGGGCGTGTCTGCGCTTGCGCAGGCTCCGAAAGATGTCCGCGCCGTCGCGAAGCAGGGGCCCCAGTCGATTCCTACCGTGGCGCAGTATCTGAACAGCGCCAGCGTCGATACGCGCGTCGAAGCGGTGAAGCAACTGATCGCCCTCGGCGGACGCGACATCATTGACCCGCTGATTCGCGCGACCCGCGATAACGACCCGGAAGTCCAGATTCGCGCCACCGACGGATTAGTGAATTATTACCTGCCGGGCTATGTGAAGCAGGGAATGACATCCTCTCTGGTTCGCGCGGGTTCCTCCATCCGAGCCAAATTCAGCGACACCAACGATCAGGTCATCCCGGACTACATCATCGTCAACCCGGACGTGATCGTCGCCCTCGGGCAGCTGGCGCGCGGCGGATCAAGCCTCGATTCCCGCGCTAACGCATGCCGCGCCGTAGGAATACTGCGCGGCGATGCGGCGCTTCCCGATCTCCTCGAAGCGCTGCGCACGAAGGACAATCGCGTCATGTATGAAGCGCTTATCGCGCTGCAGAAGATCCGTAATCCCTCGGCGGGACCCCGCGTCGCCTATCTGGTGCGGGACCTCGACGACAAGGTACAGTCCGCGGCGATTGAAACCGTCGGCATCCTGCGAGCGGCGGACGCATTGCCGGCACTGCGCGATATCGTGAAGAGTCCACGCAACAGCAAAGCGGAACGCTCCGCGCTCAACGCGATTGCGCTGATGCCAGAGCCAGTCGACCACTCCCTCTTCCGCGGCTATCTGACTTCGAAGGACGACAAACTGCGCGCCGCCGCTGCGGAAGGTCTGGGTCGGCTGAACGACCCCTCGGACAAATCCTTGCTCGAGCAAACGTGGAAAGAAGAAGGCAAAATCGCCCCCCGGCTGGCGTCCGCCTTTGCCTTGGTCAATGAGGGAGATCTGAGTGTCGGCGAGGAAGCGCCGCTTCGCTACCTGATCGATACGCTGAACTCATCGGCTTACAAAGACGTCGCGTCCGCCTACCTGGTCGAAGCCGCAAGGAACGCGAACGTGCGGAGCGCCCTGTATGCGCCTATGGCGCAGGGAACGCGCGACGAAAAGATCGGACTCTCTCGCGTCTTCGCCGCGAGCGGCGATGGCGCTTCGATTCCTTATCTGGAGAAACTGAGCAGAGACCAGGACAGCGAGGTTGCGCAGGAGGGTCTCCGGGCCCTGAGATCGCTCAGAGCCCGGCTGAAAGTCTGAACTACTTCTTCTTGACTTGTTTCTGCTGACCGACGCGGACCTTACTCATCGCTGCTTTCGCCTCTGAAAAGGCTTTGTGGTCGTGACGAGCCACGGCGTCGGTGAGGAATGAATCGACATTCGCCTCGCGCGGCAGTACGGCCATCAACGTGAAGTTGTCGTTGCAGGTCGGGCAGTAAGGCCGGAACCGCTTTACGTTGGGAATTGCCATAACAAAGTTATTTTAACAAATGGGCGCCTGGCTACCGCCAACTATTGGATGGTGCTGACGTTTTCGCGCCCGAATGAGCCGTTCGGGATGTTCCGGTTGACATGCTTGTCGAGGTCGATTACGCACGTGTCGCGGTCATCCACCAGAACCGTGGAATGGGTCGCGCATATGACCCGAAAGCCCCGCTGATCCACGAGTTCTTTCAGCATCTTCAGCATGCGTCTCTGGTTCGAAACGGAAAGCGCCATCTCCGGCTCATCGAGCAGCAGCGTAGTGCCCTTTTCGAGCGATGGGAAGTTCTGCTGAAACAGCGCGAGCATCACCTGCCCGTGGCTGGCAAGCTGCAGGAACTCGATCATCTCCGGCTGATCTTTGAAGAGTTCCATCTGCATGCGCGGATTGTGTCGTTCCGCGTCGAACAGAAAGACCTTGCCCGATCTGACTCCGCCCCGATCGAGCCGATAAACATAGCCGTCAGCCTGTTCGCCTCTCAACGCGTAATGAATCGAGTGAAGCAGTGTGGACTTACCCGAACCGTTCTCGCCGGTCAGCATCGTCAGCGGATGTGAGAGATCCACAATCATGGGCATGTGGAAATTCAGGTTGACGAAGATCGGATGCGAAAGGATCTTCAGAAACATCGCAAATATTCAGGATACAACTCGTTCAGATCAGGCCTGAACGGACGAGGAGGGCGTTGGGGTCCGGATCGCGGCCCATGAACCTCTTGTACAACTCGGCGGGATCCTCGCTGTCGCCCTTCGAGAGAATGTGCTCCCGGAATTCCGAGCCCACCTGCTCGCTGAAAATGCCTTCGTCGCGAAAACGCGTAAAGGCATCGGCGTCCAGAACCTCCGCCCACTTATAGGAATAATAGGCGGCTCCGTATCCCACCGGGCTCGCAAACAGATGCGTAAAGCCGGCGATCATCGCGTAGTTGTCGGGCAGCGGGGCGGGAGTAAATGGCTGCAGCATTCGCCGCGTATAAGCCATCACGTCGCCATCCTTGGCGGGATCGTATTCGCGGTGCAGTTTGAGATCGACAAAACCAAATCCCAGTTGTCTCATCTGCACGTTCGCGCCGCGATACGCGCGCGCGCGAACCATTTTCTGAAAGAGATCTTCCGGGATAGTCTCGCCCGTCTGGTAATGGCGCGCGAAGAGGTCGAGCGCCTTACGCTCCCAGCACCAGTTCTCCATGATCTGGCTGGGAAGTTCCACAAAATCCCAGGCCACCGCGGTCCCCGCGAGGCTCTTCACTTCAACCCGGCTCAGCACATGGTGCAACAGATGGCCGAACTCGTGAAAAATTGTTTCGACTTCCCGATGCGTGAGCAGCGCCGGCTTATCTCCCAAAGGCGGCGTGAGATTTCCGCAGACGCATCCCGCGTGCGGCTCAAACCGCCCCGGCGCGTCTACTCCGGTGATGAATCCTTCCATCCACGCGCCGTCGCGCTTCGTCTCGCGCGGAAACCAGTCGGCATAGAACGCGCCAATCGTGCGCCCGCCGCGCTCCCGCACCTGGTAATAACGGACGTCCGGATGCCACACAGAAACGTTGTCGCGCTGCGACACCTGAATGCCGTAGAGCCGCTCCGCGATCTGGAACATTCCTTCTACGACGCGCTCGGCGGGAAAGTAGGGCCGAAGCTGTTCTTCATCGAACGCGTAGAGCGCCCGCCTTTGCTTCTCAGCGTAATAAGAGATGTCCCACGGCTGCACTGCCCGGCCGGCGAACTTTTCGAGCGCGGCATTCTCCTTTTCGTAGAAAGGATCTGTCTTGGCTTTCAGATCTTCGAGAAAATCCATTGCGCGCGTCCCGCTGTGCGCCATGCGGTCGTGCAGGATGAAATCCGCAAAATCCCCGAAGCCCAGTAGTCGGGCTTTCTCGCGGCGCAATGCCAGAACCTGGACGATAATCGGCCGGTTGTCGTACTGAGATTCCGTTGCTCGGGCGGAATAAACCCGGTACATCTTCTCGCGAATTCCCGCGTCGTCGAGATAAGTGAGGACGGGAATATAGCTGGGCGCCTGCAATGTAAAGCGCCAGCCTTTCAGCCCCTTTGACTCCGCGCTCAGCTTCGCCGCGTCGATAGCGCTCGGCGGCAGACCTGCAAGCGCGGATTCATCCGTTACCACGAGCTCGAAGGCATTGGTCGAATCAAGCACGTTTTCTGAGAACTTAGTCGTCTGCCGCGTCAGTTCGACGTCGATCTCCGCCAGACGCTTCTTACCCGCCTCGTCAAGATCCGCCCCATGACGGCGGAAAGAGTCGAGCGTCTTCTCCAGAAAGCGCTTCCGCGCGCCCGTCAGACTCTTTGCGTCATCGGTTTCGGCGAACTGCTTGAGTTGCTTCCACAGCCCGTCGTTCAGCGGAATACGCGAATAGAACGCGCTCGCTTCGGGCTCGACCGCATTCCACGCGGCCCGCAGGTCCGGCGTCGTCGCCACCGATTCCAGATGCCGCACGACGCCGAGCGCATAGTCGAGGTTCTCGGTCGCGCTCTCGAGCGCCAGCATCGTGTTATCGAAGGTGCGTTCGGACTCATCGGCCACCAGAGCGTCGATCCCTCGCTGCGATGAGGCGATCAGTTCGCGAATTGCGGGTTCGACGTGCTCAGGACGGACGCGGTCGAAAGGAATTTCGAACTCTATTTTAAGGAGCGGATTATCTGACATTACCGGCTGGAAAGGTAGTAACCAATATAACGCGCAGTCGGCGCTTTACTTGCTTGCCACCGCTCTTTTACCGCGGCGAATTGCGTTAGAAATACTTAATCTTTGAGCGCTGATCTCGCGATCTTTTCCGTATTGATAGTCGCACTTGCACGTTGAGTTCTGCGCTCAGAAAGTGAAACAGTCTGCTAGGAATTTCCCTTTGATCCGACGGATATTTTTGCTCAATTTCGTCTGCTGGCCTACGTGGATTCCGGGACCGGGATAGGTGATGTCGCAGCCTCCTTCACGTAGCCCGGTGGGGGCTTTATCGGTCTGACGCTTCAGTTTTACGCTGCGGATTGGAACGGAGCCGCAATGAGGTTGCGCGGCGGAAGGACCGCGCCGGCGATTTCCGGCGATTCTGTATAGGACCCAGCCTTTATATTTCGCGATAGGATCTGGATCCCCGATCGCTCCCGCGACGCCTTTCGCTTACGCGACGCCCAGTAACGGGAAGGGCTCTCAGTAAGCCCAACGCCAGAGACTGGCGCCGACCGTATAACCGGCGCCGACCGCCGCGTAAAGCACCAGATCGCCTTTCCTGAGCCGTCCCTGCGCGATCGCGTCCGCCGTCGCGAGGGGAATCGTGCCGGCAGTCGTGTTCCCGTAACCGCCGATGTTGATCAGAACTTTCTCTTCCGACAGTCCCAGCCGGTCGGCCGTCGCGGTGATGATCCGTCTGTTCGCCTGGTGAGGGATGAGAAGACTGACATCATTCGGCGTCAGACCGTTACGCTCGAGCAGAGCAGTGCAGTACTCTCCCATCTTCGTGACGGCGTACTTGAAAACCTGCTGGCCTTCCTGGTGCACGTAGTGCATTTTGTTCTGAACCGTCTCGATGCTCGCTGGGCGGCGGCTGCCGCCCGCGGGCATATTGAGGAACGGCGCGCCCGAACCATCCACCTCTCCCATGAAATCTATGAAGCCTTCGCCGGATCCGTTCTCCGCTGGCTCGAGAAGAAATGCGCCCGCGCCATCGCCGAACAGGATACAGGTCGAGCGGTCCTCGTAATTCATGATGCGGCTCATTGTGTCCGCCCCGATCACGAGCACGCGCCGATGAAGGCCGGAGCCCACGAAACTGGCGCCGGTAGTGAGTCCATACACGAATCCGCTGCATGCGGCGATTAAATCGAATCCCCATGCGCGAGTCGCGCCGATGTTCTTCTGAACCAGACATACGGTGGAAGGGAACAGCATGTCGGGAGTGACGGTGCATACGATGATTGCGTCAATATCTTCCGCGGAAACGCCGGCGCGCGA